>JASHNW010000016.1 GCA_030041435.1 Acidobacteriaceae bacterium | reverse complement strand
TCGACCCCCAATTCAACGGAACCCCCGCGCACGGCATTATTGACGAGTTTGAGCGAGCGCAGAAGGACATACAGGAAGCCGCGACGGAGCAAGAGCGAACCGCGAAGATCGCCATCTGGCAACCTTTGATTGCAAAGTACACACCGGCCCTGATCGGCGAGTGTCAGAATGCGATCAACTGGTCATCCAGCATGGTTGCCGAATGGCTCAGGACGGGAATGTTTGAAGGCGACGAGAAGGCTGCGGAGAAAGCGGCCACGATTGTGGACGAACTTAGCAGCCATGAACAGACAAAGACTCATGCCAGGCACATACACCGCGACAAATTAAAGGAACTGGGCGTCAAGGTCGTTTCGCTGGAGGAGGATTCCAAGCTACAAGACGCCGTCCTGACTGTTCATCACGCTTGCGTCAATACGCTGACGCAGACTCCGGCTGTAAAGATCATCGAAAACCAGAACTCCATGTCCTTCATCGTTGGCGTGCAGTTGCAAGCTGGTCCGATGCCTTTTCCATTTCCCGGCATTCCTCCAATTCCCATGAGGCCGAACATTCCAGGCCAACCGCCCGTCTTCCCGAACGTCCCAGGTATACCTGCACCGCCAAACCCGCAAGGCGAGATGACCCCGGATCAAGGTCAGGAGTAGCGGCATCGGGCAGGACGTTTAAGCTGACTGGGAGCGACGTGGCGCTCACCGCCGATTCGTCTGACATGGGACCGCTGAGAGTGGGTACCCCCGAGGCTCCCCCGGCACCCGTTCCCAGATTCTCAAAGGGGACCCTACTCCGGTATCGGTGCGCTACCGTCCGCGCCGCTCCGCAGCTTGGCCGCTACGGCTCGCGCACGTAGTTCGGCGAGCGAGCAAGGCTCTGCCTGTGCCCAGTGCTTCGCCGTTCAAAAGTGCGGCAAAGTGCCCCAATGTCTGATTTTTGCTGGTAATGGCGCTGGTATCGGGCGATTCAGCGGACAGGAAACATCTGAAGGGAAAAGACTTGCTGAAGAAATCTGGCTCCTCAGGTAGGACTCGAACCTACAACCCTTCGGTTAACAGCCGTGGGCGCTGTCCCCCAACCTGCTGCTACGGGTTGCTATAAAGTCCTATCCTTTGTGCACTTTAGCCTCTACCTCCTCGGTCGCGATTGCTATCTATACCGCCCCAATTATGACCGATTTTGAAGGTGGGTGGGCACAAAAATGGGCACAGTCGCCTGAGGCGACTCCCTTGGTTGAGATCGATTGAAATTGACACCCATGGGATCGTTGAATCTCCGAAGACTGAAGGCTCGGTCTTCCTTGACGAAAGCGCATTCAGGAATCGCCCATGCGGCGTCTCGGCTGAGACGGAAAAGCGGCCTTGGGACCGCTTCGATTCGAGAACCATTCGATTCGCTTCTAACCGCCGGCGAGGAAAGCTCGCGCTGCGCCCATGATCTCCGGCGCAACTGTTTCCAGATCGTTTTCCCTCATGAGCCGAAGCGGGACGCGGTCGCCGAGTTCCGGGTTCACGCCGGTTAGCCAGGATTGGATCACGGCAGGGTCTTCTCTTTCGGCGAGCATCCGGACGAGCTGGAAGGCGAACCTCAGACGCTGTTCGGCATCACCAGAGAACTCGCCTCTCTTCATCCATCGATCGACCGCGCGTACATCCCGGACACCGCCGGCGTAGGCGGTAAGCTTGCGGCCGATAATGCCGACGAGTTGCTTTACGATCTCCGGCATAGGCGATTTGTGCCTGCCCGCAATTCGCCGGACCTGATCGATCACTTCCCGTTCGTTCTGAAGACAGAGCGCCTTGCGGCCGCAGTTCGCGCGGTAGACCACCAGATTGTCGTCACCGCCAACAGTGCTCGGGAACACAAGGCCCTGGATTCCGGCGGAGATGAGTTCGCGGGCCAAAGCCATCGAAGTGGTCAAGTCATCCTTATCCAGACAGGCAGCCCTGATCGCTTCGGCAACCTGCGACGATCCAAGAGTGGAAAGGTTGAGCGATTTCTTCAAATCGACGGTGACCGCGTACACAACCCGAGGGTATTTTTCGACGCTGATCTGGCCGACGCCACCAAGCCTCGACTTGCGTGCCGTCACTTCCTTGCTCGCTCCTGCATCGGTCGCTGACAGGTAAACCGCCTGGGTGCCGATGGGAGCAAATCTCCCTCCGCAGGCCCGAGCTCCAGCCCCGCTCAGGACATCCACCGGATCCATGTAGCGGTATTCGACGCTGCGGAAGAAAAGCGCCTTCATGGGCGCCGCACAGCTAATCCAACGTTTGATTGCCCTCTGCTGTTTGGCACTGAACGTCACACTGGCTGTCCCTCCCGCAACCTGTCGAACTCTACGACGAGATCGCGGATACGTCCATCGGCGATCAATTCCTGGGGAGTTCGTCCTGCGAACGCCTCAAGTGGCGACGAGAGCCACTCCTTCTCTTTGGGAGCCACGACATAGTCATCCATGCGAGACAGCAGTTCGCGGAGATCGCGGGTCTTCTTATGCATCTGGCTGGTTCCTTTGCCCGCTTCCCAGTTCTGCACGGTGCGAGCGGTCACATTCAGGGCGTTCGCCAGCTGTTCCTGGCTCAGTCCAAGCCGCTGCCGGGCACTTCCCAGTTCGAAGGTCGATTTCTCGTCCCCTTTGGGTCGAGCGTGGGCACGGATGTTCCGCGCTTTCAGGAGTTGCCGGAGGTGTGGCCAGTTGAAGGCCCATTCAGCCTCGGCGAACTTCTGCCGCCCGACAATCGTTCCCACTCGAAAAGCGAAATCGGCCGAGTGGTGGGGCGTATAGACCAGGAGCGTTGAGACCTTGCAATTCCGGAGCGTAGCCAAGGTGCTCTCCACTGCGGCATCCTCTTCGGGCCTGGACAGGTAAAGAACGCTGACCTGGGCCTTGCCCAGTGCGGACTTCAGGTGACAGGGAACGGTCTGAAACCGGGGTGCGTAGGGTGCGAAGAGCGACTTCGCCTCGTCCAGCGCCTTGGGTTCGGTCCAGACGACGAGTCCTTCGGAATGAGTTGCGGTCTGCATTCTCACCTCCGATTCCATTATACGAAGTTTTTCGTGCGTAGCGAAATATTCTTCGCATTGACCGGACGAATTGAACGTGCAGTGAATGATCCCGGCCTCCTGTCCCCTCGATAAGGAATCCTCCCGCGGCTAGCCATGCCCACCGGAGCCAGGGTCTCCAGATCGATTCCCTTCGCAAGGCTAAGTAGGGCGCGATCGCCGAGTTCAGCGTTTAGACCGAATAGAGAAAATTGGATCATTTTTGAAATCCTCCTATTCTGCAGTCATGCCGACGTCTGGAGGCCCAACAACAAACGGTGTTCGGAATCCCCGTGAAGATGCGAGGCGAAGCGCTTCATGATGCGCCGCAAGTTCAAAGCGAGAGACTGCGGGAACCAGCCAAACTAGGTGAGGGCGGGTTGCGGTAATCCTAGTTCTTAGCCTTTGGGAATTGCGTCCCGATTGTTCTACCATGGTGTCCGACAACAGTTTCCTTTGACAGATGGGCACTTTTGGCTGCCGTGGTGGAAAACCGGCCCTTTGGGACCTGCGAATTCATCCTTGGCAAACATTCCGATGACGGAGCGCGACCGTAATGCTTGACTTGACTCTTCGGGAAGAATTTCGTGGCAGACGCCTCAAAGGGACAGCAATCGAGCTCTCGAACGATTCGAAAACGGGCGCGACTCAGATTACAGCCGAGAAGTTTCTCGAAATCACCTACCCAACGCATGACCTGCTAAGCGCAATTGAAGCCGTGGGGCCGAACCGCGGTCGGCCAGTCGCAGTAATCGGCGAGCGGGGTATTGGTAAATCGCACCTCCTGGCTGCACTCCACCACGCCTTAAGCGATCCTCCCGCAACTAGGGCCTGGCTAAAATCTTGGGCGACCACGCTCAATGAACCGCTGATCGGTGAAATTGCTCTACGTGAGGGCATGTTGGTCATCGGCGAGAGCCTCCATCGTCAGCGATATAAGTTCCTTTGGGATTTACTGTTCGAACGCCACCCATATGGCAGCTACATCAAGGGCAAGTGGGAAGGGATGGGTCCAGCTAAGACAGACGTGCCTTCGGACAAGCTCATGATCGAGCTGTTTCAAAAAGAACCGACAATGTTGTTGCTGGACGAGTTCCAGACCTGGTACGACGGACTAACAAACACCAAGCAGTATCCGTGGAAGCAATGGGCGTTCAATTTTATCCAGATTCTCTCAGAGATTGCCAGTGAAAGGCCGGAGCTGCTGGTCCTTGTAGTCTCAGTTCGTAATGGCGAAAGCGACGCATACCAGCAAGTGCATCGCGTTAACCCCGTCGCCATCGATTTCAAGGGTGGGGGCAATCCTGAGCGAATTCAGCGAGACCGCCGTCGAATGCTGCTTCACCGATTGTTCGACAACCGCCTGCAAATTGCGAACGAGAAGATCGAAGCGCTGATCAATACTCATGTTTCAGAGTGCTTCCGGCTTTTAGCGGTTCCATCCATCGAGCAAAGCCGAAAAAGTAATGAATTCATCGAGTGCTGGCCCTTTGCACCCCATCTTCTGCGTCTGTTGGAAGAGCAGGTATTGATAGCAACGGATGCGCAAGAAACACGCGATCTAATCCGAATTCTTGCCAATCTATATAAGAGTCATGGCAACTCGGTCCCAGTACTCACTGCGGCGGACTTTCGCCTGGACGATGATGCGTCAGGTATAGGTGCTCTACTGGATTCAGTATCTAATGAACATCATCGGACGTTACGCGCAAAAGCCCAGCAGAATGTTATCTCGGTCGAAGAAGCAGTAACCGATCACGCCAGCGTTGCTCCCCACTTACAGGAAATTGTTGGCGCACTGTGGTTGCGTTCCATTGCAGTGGGCAATCTGGCCGGAGCAGAGCCCGTGATGTTGCAGGTTGACATCACTCGTGACAAGCCCGTCGATGACAACGCATTTCAGGTTGAATTGGCCACGATTGAGGAGAACAGCTTCAACATCCATGAGGATGGCTCCCGACTCGTGTTCCGGGAAGAGGAGAACCCGCGGGCTAAACTAATGTCGTATGCTCGGAACGACAAACTATTCCCAGATGGTTCCGATGTAAGCCAACTCGCCAAGCAGATTCGCTATGTAATAGGCGGCGCAGAAGAGGTCGCTAAAGCGTTCCGCGTGATTGCGTTGCCGAAGTCATGGCTCAATGATCCCTGGTCGTCACTCGATGAAGCTGAGCAGCCAGATCACTGGGATGATCGTCTACCAATCTTGGTACTGCCGGAGGAGCCAGAGAACGTCAGTCAGCGCCTCGGCCTTTGGTTGAAGGACCATCTTCAAAAGCGCCGAAACACCATCCGTTTCCTCTTGCCACGATCGGGATCGACGAACGCATTTCTTGATCGCGAGTTGCTGATCCTAGCTCGCGCGGAGTTGAAGGCGCAGGAGTGGAGCAGCCAAAACCCAGAGTACAGGAGGCTTCACAAGGAGTTCGAGGGGACGCTGCGCGAGAACCTCAAAAAGCGCTTCGATCGCTTTGCCGTGCTCCACCGTTGGGATTTCGCTGATCCCAACCAATCTGTTTTCAGTATTGAGACTCTCAAGAAGCAAGGGGCGCAGATCCCGGAAAGCATCGAAGAGTCTCTGGTCAATGATCTTTTCGTTCCGGAAGACTTTGAGTCGCTCGTGCTCGCCGCCGCAACGGCAAATTCGTCCCTCGGTAAGTTGCTCCGCGAGTTGCAGGAACCGCGACCTGCTGGACAGGACTGCATTCCATGGCTGGGTGAAACCGCGATGAAGGAGCGCATTCTGCGCACATGTGCGAGGGGTCAGATCGCCATCAATCTGCGCGGAATGGAGAACTTACAAACGCACCCTGGTGAGGATGAAGACACAGCTTGGCGACGGATGCGTCCCAAGCTGTCCTTCACAGGACGCCAGCTAGACGAAGTCTTCCTGATGTTGCCATCGGCCGTACCGGCCACCGGCGGGACGTTCCCGCCCGCTCCTAATCCGTCTGGCGGCGCGAATGGCGGGCTCTTTTCCGGAGGAGCTATGCCTCCCGCGCCTCCAGAAGGAACTCCGCCGGCTGGACCTTCTACGCCTCCGACCGGGGGTATTTACGGAGGAGGGGCACCTGCTCCGGCGCCGGTCGTGCGCATTCCACTCAGCGCACCGTCTACCTCGCCGCTTAACCTCGTTGGCAAGCTCGAAAGCTGGGGAATTGGCCCAGCCACGCACGTATCCGACGTATCGATCAAAGTGTCCGCAACCAGCGGCGCTCAGCTTTCAGGAGCACAGTTGAAGGAGTTGCTGAAAAAACTGCCGGATGGCCTCACCTTCGAGTTGAGTCTCGCAAAGGAGGAGAACTGATGCCGCTCGATTCCGGCCTGGTGGATGTTGTCACCAAGGGGTCAAGTGCCGACGCATGGTCGGCCACGATCAATAGGGCCCTCGAAATCTCATCACGGCCGTTGAGTCTTGGCAACGTACCCCACGAGGTGGTCAAACGCGATCGCGAAATTGGCGATCTCGATCTGCTACTGTCATCGAGCAGCTGGGATCTGTGGCAAGCCTTCTCCGAAACTGTAAAGCGCAATTCAGCCAAGCTTCTCGATTGGTGGGCGCAGCCCTTCAGCGCAAAGGCGGTGCTGATCCTCGACGGTTTGTCTCTCCGGGAATTACCGTGGCTTTTGCAGGGGGCCCAAGATCATGGATTCTCGGTGCACGAAGTAAACGCCAACTCTTCAGAATTGCCCGGTGAAACGGATGAGTTCGCGCAAGCGCTGGGGTTCGGTAGCCGTAGCCAACTCCAGAACAACGGCGGCGGCTCCGCGCATAAGTTGCAGCCCGCGCGCACGGAAAGCGTTGACCTGCCCTGGAAAGATTGCGAGGCGTTGATTGGGAGCACTCCAAACCAGCTCTTCTGGCACCACTGGCCTGACAGCAAAGTGCACGATGGCGCAGGCGCGGGCCAGGGCCTCGAAATTCTGGCTAGGGACGCTGCGACGCAGCTTAATAGCGAAGAATTCTGGGATTTTGTGAAGCGCCTGGCCACCGGTCGGCGGTTGGTGATTACGTCTGATCACGGTTATGCCGCGACTGGTTACTTCCCTGATGCGGAGGGCGAATTGGCTCAGTTTCTTAAGAAATCTTTCTCCAGTGGTCGCAACACAACCGGTGCGCAAGATTCAGGTCCTTTTGTCCCGCCTGTCGCTCTGCAGGTGAATGGTCCGCACGGGGCACACCTCCTCGCGCTCGGCCGCTGGAAATGGAAGAACCAGGGAGGCTATCCGACATTGACACATGGCGGCCTATCTCTGCTCGAAGTGCTCTGTCCCTTTGTTGAGTTGACGAGATAAGGAAAGTTGAATGGGAACAAAAGAAGTGCTCGCACAGTCAGTCGCGAAGGCAGTCGGCACCGGGAAACCCGTCTCGATGGAGACCGTCGACTTTAGCGACCCGAACCGACCCAAAACTTGCCTGGAAGTGGATTTTCCGATTCTCGCCGTTAATCAGGTGGCAATCATTGAAGGCAACGCCGGGAAGCCCATTTATCAAATGTCGAAGTGGTGGGCTCGGCGTCGCTCCAGCGTGTTCCGCTCCATGTTGATAGCTGCTGCGACCAAGGCTCCCGCTGACACGTCGCATGCGGCCCGCCTCGTTTGGGACAATTACTACGCCAATCACCAGAAAAAGGGCGCATTTAAGCACCTCAAAGTTGCCGACATCTTCATGGGTGGTGGAACGACCTTGGTTGAGGGCTCTCGCCTCGGCATGCAGATGAAAGGCAACGATCTCAATCCTGTTGCCTGGTTCGTCGTCAAGCAAGAACTGGCCAACGTGGATCTCGACGAAGTGAGGCGTCTGCTCGCTGACATCGAAGCCGTAGTCAAACCCCAGATTACGCCCTATTACTACTGCGACGGCCCAAATGGCGAAAGAGGAACCTGGACACATCTTCCGACGCAGAAAGTGATGCCAGCTGACTTCGAGCCGCTTTCCATTCCGCGCGAACAGCGCAAGGACTACTGGTACGAGGGTCCTGAAATCATCTACACCTTCTGGGCAAAGCACGGTCCGTGCCAAGTCACTGGATGTGGCCAACGCACCCCGATAATGACCAGCCCCGTGATGGCTATAAAGACGTTGAGCGTCAAGTATTGGGAGCGTCATTGTAGCCAATGTGGAGAGCACTTCCATGTGGAGGAAGAGGCAGCTCGAATGGCCCCGGATGTGCCGCTCTACGTCGCGCCCGGTGAACATTCTTACTCGGTACTCGACCGAAAGAGAGGGGTTGTTTGTCCGAATTGCGGATTCGCTGCCCTTGTAAACCTTGGCAAAGCGAAGAGCAAGAAAGTTCAACTCAGCCTGCTTGTACATCCCCAGTGGCTCGTAGGAGGGCCGAAGCAGAGTGCCATCGGACAACCGTACGGTGGCTCGGCGCAAGATGATGCTTCCTCAACTGCTTCCTGGGATCAGGCCCGGGCACAAGAAATTCGCCTTCTGGAAGTGCGTGGGGCCTTGCCAGAAAGCGTTACAGATCCGGAGACAGGCAAGACCTTCAACCCGGAACTCGGAACGGTGCCGAAGAAGTCGCATTATGCATGTGGCCGATGCGGCACGGTCCAAGATGTGCTGACGACCATCAAGGCGACGGGGAAAACTGGGCCTATGGCCGCCTATGCCGTACAGTGTTATTCGCCGAAACGTGATGCGGCTGGTCAGCCTTATGGCGGTCGCTTCTTCTCTGCCTTCGGCGAAATACATGCAAGACAGTACGACGCTGCACTCCAAGAATGGGAACAGCGTAAGGAGAATGACCTCAAAGGCTATTGGCCGACGTCAGAACTCCCATTCGGATTCATGACTCACATGAACAACGGCGGCATCCCAAACCATGGATATACCCACTGGTGGACGATGTTCAACCCTCGCCAGCTGTTGGGTCATGCACTCCTACTTAAGGCGATTTATGAAGTTGGCGGCTACGATTCTTCGGTTCGTGACTATGTTCTTGGCGCGTTCCAGAATTATCTAAGAAACCAAAACATGTTTTCCTTCTGGCACATGACTTACGACAAGCTTGCGCCAGCTATGTCGAACAGCAATTTTCACCCCAAGAGCAACGTAGTAGAAGTAGGCGTTTTCCCGCCGATGGGTTATGGCCCATGGTCATCTACGCTCGAAGTGATTCTTAGAGGCGGAGAATGGTCGAAGTCGCCTTGGGAAGCGGTTAGCGTTGAAAACATCAGACGTCGAGATCCTCTGCTCGCTGAAGAGATCAGCGGAAAGAGTGAAAAAGTATACCCTGGTGATGCAATCAGTGGCGCCGACGTTTTCTGCGGTTCGTCCACGGATCTCGTGCAACTTACTGACTCCGATGTCGACTTGGTTATTACCGATCCACCGTTTGGCGGATTGCTGCACTACTCCGAGCTGGCGGACTTCTTTCATGTGTGGCTGCGCCTAGTGTAGTGCGTCGTAAGTAGTAACGATTATATCTACCATGCGTCCATACTATGGCGGACCACATAGTATGCGCATCGCTGCCGCAGTTGAGCTGAACCCGGAGCAGAGACAAGCCCTGGAGCGGATAGCGCGGGGACGCTCTCTGCCTGCCCGGGTCGTGGAGCGGGCCCGGGTCGTGCTGCTGGCCGCAGACGGAGTGGAGAACAAGGAGATTGCCCGGCGGATGAACATGACGCCGGAGAAGGCGGCGCGCTGGCGAAACCGCTTTCTGACGGGCGGCATTGCGGCACTGGAGAAGGACGCGCCGCGGCCGGGCCGCACGCCCACCATCACCGAGCGGCGAGTCAAGCGGGTGGTGGATATGACGCTGCACGACAAGCCGGCCAACGCCACGCACTGGTCGACGCGCACCATGGCGCGTGCGGCGGGCATCAGCGAGGCCAGCGTGCGCCGCATCTGGCGCGCGCATGGGCTGAAGCCGCATCAGGTGCGGACTTTCAAGCTCAGCCGCGATCCCCGTTTTCAGGAGAAGCTGGAGGATATCGTCGGCCTGTATCTGAATCCTCCTGAGCACGCCATGGTGCTTTGTGCCGATGAAAAGAGCCAGATTCAGGCTCTGGATCGCACTCAGCCCGGCCTGCCGATGAAGAAGGGCCGCTGCGGCACCATGACCCACGA
The DNA here is from genome assembly GCA_030041435.1 of Acidobacteriaceae bacterium. Classification (GTDB taxonomy): domain Bacteria; phylum Acidobacteriota; class Terriglobia; order Terriglobales; family Acidobacteriaceae; genus Palsa-343. The sequence goes on along the minus strand of JASHNW010000016.1, from coordinate 488 downwards.
TTACAAGCGCAACGGAACGGCTACGCTGTTTGCCGCACTCGATGCACTCGAAGGTCAGATCATCTCCATGTGCGACGACCGGCACCGCCATCAGGAATGGCTGAAGTTCCTGCGCGCCATCGATGACGTCGTTCCCCCGGACAGGCAGATCCACATGATCGTCGACAATTACTCCACCCATAAGCACGCCAGGGTGGAGCGCTGGCTCGACCGGCATCCCCGCTTCCACATGCACTTCACGCCTACCGGCTGCTCATGGCTGAACATGGTGGAGCGCTTCTTCCGCGATCTGACCGAAAACCGCCTGCGCCGGGGAGTCTTTCGCAGTGTCGAGGATCTGATCACCGCGATCTTCGACTACATCGACCAGCACAACGACAACCCCAAGCCCTTTATCTGGACTGCCAAAGCCGCCGACATACTGGAGAAGGTCAAGCGTGCCCGCGCCGCTCAGAATAATCGGCAATCTGCATGACGCACTACACTAG
>JASHNW010000134.1 GCA_030041435.1 Acidobacteriaceae bacterium | reverse complement strand
ATTCACTTTCTGCAGCAGTGGTTCAACCTGAGCGATCCTGCCGCCGAAGAGGCCCTGTACGATTCGCCGGTGCTGCGGCGATTTGCGGGCATCGATCTGGGGCGGGCGCCGGCGCCGGACGAGACGACGATACTGAACTTCCGCCATCTGCTGGAGGCGCACGATCTGGGCGGAGCGCTGCTGGATGCGGTGAACCGCCATCTGGAGAGCCGCGGCCTCCGCATCGCCACCGGAACCATCCTGGACGCGACCATCATTCATGCGCCCTCCTCGACGAAGAACGCCCGGGGTGAGCGCAACCCGGAGATGCACCAGACGCGCAAGGGCAGGTAGTGGTACTTCGGCATGAAGGCGCACGTCGGGGTGGATTCGAAGTCGGGCATCGTGCATTCGGTGTGCACGACGGCGGCCTCGGTGGCCGACAAGCATATGTTGCCGGACCTGCTGCATGGCGAGGAGCGCAGGGTCTGGGGTGACGGAGGGTATCAGGGACAGAGCGAGGTGATCCGCGCGGCCGCTCCGCATGCCCAGGATATGACCTCGCGCCGGACCCGATACAAGGACTCTGTGGATGAGTTACAGCGGGCGAAGAACCGGGTGAAGGCCCGAGTACGGTCGAAGGTGGAGCATCCTTTCCGGATCGTGAAGCGCATCTTCGGGTTCGAGAAGACCCGCTACCGCGGACTGGCCAGGAATCACCAGCGGCTGTGCGTCAACTTCGCCCTGGCGAATCTGTACCTGCACCACAGACGGCTGGCCCCCAGCAGGGCATAGTGTCTCCGCAAGCCGGGAAAAACGCAGGTTCTGAATGAAATCGACCTCCTGAAACTGCCCACCACAGCCCTTTCACGACCCCGCCGCCACCCACGGCCCCGTTCATCCCGAAATCGGTCGGTTGCTCAGAGCTTCCTTAACTGGCTATCCGGTTATTTCAGCCGCCGGTCCAGTTTCAGAAGCGCCGGCCCCTTGAAGGGGAAGTATTGCCGACGACTCACTCACAATACCTCTTAATCGTCGGATGGCTTGCTCCGCGGCTGCAACCCCATTCGCCTTTTCCACCGTGGCGCTTGCCTGTCCCGGATCTGACTCAAGGACTATACTCGCGGACCCTATGAAAGTGCTTCCAAGTTACAAAGTCTCCCAGTACTACTGTGTTACAAGAAGTCGCGCAGGCAGCATGGACATCATTCCATCGCTACCCTGCGCTGCCACCTGGCCGCACACCTGGCCCGCCAGGGGGCAGGGGGGAAGGAGGAATCTATTCGTGAAGATTAACCTATCTATCGAGTACCAGCCCAGACAGTGCGGACGCCCCCGCGAAGGCGGAGAGTACCACGAAGTCCACTCTCGCACTAAGGTAGTGCTACCTTCGTAATCTTGTCAGCCGCGTCCTGCAAACACTAATGTCGCTCCGTGTCACTGTGCCCGCTGGCGGTGCCGCGATGGATAGGGACCGACCTTTTCCCGTGCTGATGACTGAAGCGAATCGCGCTATGGTTGCGCTGGATGACATCACGATGCGTGACGGGTCGAAAGCCACGGCTGCCACTGTCAGAGATGGCTTGCGCGTTTACTCAGAGCTTCTCAACTATCGAGAAACCGTTCGGATGAACATGGCGGACATTTCCCTTCTCCAGACTGCCCTGGACATGCTCCGGTCCAGACTGCGGTTCTTCGGGCAAGTGGTGTAGAACCGCTGGCTACAGATACGATCCGGCGAGGTGTGCCAGGCACGTTGCTGCAGAAAGACCAGCAGGGATAGGACGTTACTCACCCACGCTGCTGTCCAATAAACTGCCGCCAGTACTCTGACGTTCGTAATCTTGCGGCATGCGGCGCAGCCTGCCATGATCGCGCCACGTGGAGCTTCCTATTTGCCCTCTGCTCGCGACGCGCCAGCGGGCCTTTTATATCGCTTTGAGCACCGATCCGGGCGGCCCCTCTATCGGTGACATTTGTCACATCCCGGGAACGGATTTACCCGCACCATGGCCCTACTCTCAACGGTTGCGGTTAGGAGTTGGCTTCCGGATGAATGCCGCCGAAATAATAGCCAAACTGTCGGAAATTGAAAGAACTGTGGGCAAGAGCGATCCCGTAGCGATCCGGGCAATTGCGATTGAGGCTCAGGAGGGTATACTCCACCTGGAGCGAAAACTGATCGCCACCCTTCAGGAGAATCAACGGCTTAGGGAGAGGATGGAGCAATGCTAAAGGTCATCGCTGCTCAGGCTCAGCCAGGCTCGAATCACCGCAGACGATTGGCCACTGTCCGAACAATCACGGGTTGATTCTGCTGGCGAGGCGTCGCGCTTCAGGAGTGCTGTGCGGTCTCCCATCAACTGACACCGGGTCGCGGAAAGGCGGCGAAAATGTGACATCGGACCTGTTCAAAGAGTTCGACTCTGTCGCCTTCGATCTCAGTTTGCCGCAGGGATCGGTACTGTTCCGACGTGGTGACCCCGCCTCAGCCGTCTACGTGCTTCGCACCGGAAAGGTCGCCTTTGTGTGGTCCGATTCTCATGGCATACATCCGATGGATACGCACACGGCGGGCAGCATCATCGGCCTACCGGCGGCGTTAAACGGGGAATACAGCATCACCGCGCGTGCGGTGGAAGATTCCGAGTTGGGGTTCATTCCCGTCCCGAAGGTCATGGAATTGCTTGAGTGCAATCCGCGTCTGATGCAAGCTGCGACAAAGCTATTAGGGCAGGAAGTCGCACGAATGCGATCCCTGCTGACTTCACCGCCAGCGAATCGAAGTGGGACGCGACGAGACATGAACGAGGGCGGAGGACGGATTGATGGGCACATACGCCCCAGCGAAGGGTAACGCAGGCCACGGAAGCACCGTTGCCGGTGCTATCCGAGAACTTCGATGGGCGGAGGCGCAGCGGTGGCGGGAATGGGCGGAGCGCAAAGCCCGCGAGTCCGAAGAGTCGTTCCTTCGCAAAGCGTGGAAGATTCTGCGAGGGACGAGGCGGCTTTGATCGAATGCGCAAGGTTAGATCACCAGCGCCTTCTGGCGACCACTTCCTGGAACGCCCGGTGGACTAATCGGAGGGGAGCAGCTCATGGCCATTATCCCTGCACACGCCAGCCATGGAGCCAGTCTCGCCAGTTTCTTCAGCATTATGGCGAAAATGTATCACAAATATCTGTACTGGAACCCGTCTGGAATGAGAAGATTCCAGAAATGAAACCATTACGAGAGCATGTCGGAGAAGGGCTGAAGCATCTGGCCTGGAGTTTTGTCTGGAAATTCTTGGGAGCTGAGGCTCTGATATCTGTCGGCGCTACGGGTGCCGCAGCGTGGGCTTGGCATCTTGCTCACGCTGCCTCAGTTGCCCTGCCACTGAGTTTTTATGTTGTTGTTGCTCTCTTGATGTTCTGTGCAATGACGCTGTTTGCGATTCTAGTTTTAGTCCTTCACAACTCAGTGAACAGGGTCTCCCCCGCCGCCGTTGAGCCTCAGCCGTCTCCCCCTCCATCAAGCCTCGTAATTCGCGGTGCCTTTTACGGCAATTCAGCCGACAATGAAGTATCGGTTCTGCCCCGTCTTCTCAGCCTTCCCAGGGATGCCTTTGCCATCTACGTGACCAACAACAACGTAGATGCTGAACCATCTCCGAATATCGGAGGTAAGAAGCGGCTGAGGGTTCGCTATTCCTACTTGAACGATGCGGTTTGGGAGACTTCACGTGAAGAAGGAGAGTGGCTCGTGCTGCCCGACCCGACTGACCGGAAGAAACAAATACGGTAATACAAAAACCTTGACACTGCACGGTAATTGTATTACATTTATTGCAGTGAGGCTTTATGGCGAACGTTCTGAATACCGACAAGCAAATCGCGGTGATTGCGGCACTTGCTGAGGGTTCCGCGATTCGCTCCATCGAGCGCATGACGGGCATTCATCGGGATACGATCATGCGGCTTGGGGTTCGCGTCGGGCAGGGCTGCACCCGCGTTCTGGACGCCACCATGCGTGACCTGCCCTGTCAGCGGCTGGAACTGGACGAAATCTGGGGTTACATCGGGAAAAAGGACGTGAACGTCCATCCTGGCGACGATCCGCAATTCGGCAACGTCTGGACGTGGTGCGCCATTGACAGCGACACAAAACTCGTTCCGTCCTTCCATGTCGGGGATCGCTCCCACAAATCCGCCGTGGTCTTCGTTCAGGATGTAGCCAGCCGGATGCGGAACCGCGTGCAAATCTCCACTGATGGCCTTCGCGCCTATGTGGACGCCATAGAGCAGACCTTCGGGACGGATGTGGACTACGGCCAGATTGTGAAGGTCTACGGCCACGAGGAAGCGGACCAGCGGCGGTACAGCCCACCCGAAGTCATCTCTGCTGAGAAGATCATCGTCACTGGCAAGCCCAATGTGGATCTGATTTCGACCAGCTACATTGAGCGGCTGAACGCTACCACGCGACTGCACATGCGGAGGCTCACCCGCCTCACCCATGCCTTCAGCAAGAAGCGGGAGAACTTCGTGGCAGCGGTAGGGTTGCATTTCGCCTATTACAACTTCGTCCGCCGTCACAACACCCTGCGCTGCACTCCGGCAATGGCGGCTGGCGTCACGCGGGATTTCTGGAGCGTGGGAGACCTGTTAGAGGCAGCGGCATGAATCACCTGGCTGACCTGAAGAGGGTTATCCGAGACTTGCATCAGGCCGAGGCGCGTTACCTCGAAAGCGTCACTGTGCGGGAGATTTTCAAGGGCAAGGTGGTTTGGGACGGGGTCGTGGAAGTCTTCCACCTGACGGGCCATCCGAAGACGGATCGCATCTATGCTTGGGCGCATGAAACAGACGATCCCAGCAATCCGAAGCGGTATGTGACTGTCCTTCACATACCGCCCGTAGTATCCCCGGAAACTGCGGTCCGTGCAGCGATCATACAGGAGCATAAGAGTCGTGCCAAAAGCAACTAAAAGACAGCCGGGAAGACCGAAGCTCCCAAAAGCCGAGTACAAAGGCAAGATTGTGCCGGTACGCTTCGCTCCTGAAGACCTGAAGCGGATTGAGCGGGCGGCAAAGGCCAGCGATCAGACGGTTTCGCAGTGGATTCGCAGCACGTTGACTGCCGCAACGGGAGGGTGAGACCGTGGATTTCAAATTAGGACACTACCCGGATTGCTGCTCAGGAGCTATAAGCGCCTGTGTGGCGTTGATCTGGGGGTTCCTATAGACAATGTGCTGACTATGCGCGTCAGCCTTCCGGAGGTTCAATACAGCAAGACTGAACAGTGCGTTGAGTTCTTTGAAAACCTGATCGCCCGTGTCCGCGCCCTGCCCGGCGTGAACGCGGCAGGCCTCGTCAGCACGCCTCCAGGCGAAGGTTGGGGCGGCGACGACGTCATGAGCGCGCTGGAACACGGCTCCCCAAATCAGAAGGGCACCGACATGATGGTGCGCGGCGCGGACCCCGGATATTTCAGCGCCATCGGCATTCCCCTGCTCAGCGGTCGCGTCTTCAGAGCCGATGAGCGTCTCCAGCGAGCCAACGTTGCCGTGATCAGCCAGGCTGCAGCCAGGGTGTTCTTCCCTCACGAAGACCCGATTGGCAGGCATATGAGAGATGACTTCAGCGGGCAAGTGGTCGAAGTGGTTGGGGTTGTCGGCGATACGCGCTGGTATCCTTCCGCGCCGCCTCAACCGACCCTTTACTGGCCCATCTACGGCAACGACTACAGCGTTTCGACCATCGTGCTCCGCTCCACCCGCGATGCAACCTCTTTCGCGCTGCCCGTCGAGAAGATCGTCGCGGATCTTAACCCGAATCTGCCGGTCAGCGATGTCATGACACTGCGCGAGTCCCTGCACAGCACAAATCTCGGCTACGAGTTCAATGCGATACTCGTCCTCGCATTCGCCTCCATCGCTCTGGTGCTCGCGGCGGCTGGTCTCTATGGAGTGCTCGCGTATCTCGCCACCCAGCGCACCACCGAGATTGGCATTCGCATCGCCCTGGGTGCGCAGCGCCGGCGTTTGATCGCGCTGATCCTTACTGACGGACTCTGGCCTGCGATCCTCGGTTTGGCCGTAGGCCTCGCCGCGAGCAGTGCCGTCGTCCGCCTTATTGCATCAATGCTCTATGACACGCAGCCGCTTAACGTCGGTATTTTCTCCGCAGTCGCCGGGGTGCTGTTGTTCGTCGCCCCCGCGGCCTGTCTCGCACCGGCGTGGCGCGCTTCGCGCATCGATCCCTTGCAGGCTTTGCGCATGGAATAGGTTCGCAATACTTCGAAGGCTCTCAGTAGTCGCCCAATCTCTGGTGCGGTATCGACAGAGCTCCGCGGGCATGAGCTGGTGGCGGCAGAGTAGCAGAGCGGAGCACTGTGGATTCGGCGATTTGCGCTAAGCCGCTAACGCGGTGGATGTATGGGGATTGAATGTGGCCTGGTAGAAGGCATGAATGCCGGGCGGACAGCGAAGGGGACGAAGATGACCGGCCAAAGCCTGTTCGATGGTGCTGGCGCGGTCGATGGGCAGGCCGCAGGGGTACCGTGGCGCATGCTGAGGTGAATGGGAGCGCAGAGCGGCGTGGGCGGGATAAGGGTCCGGCGCAGCGAGCATGCGGGTTGGGAAGCAGGTGGGCATCGTCTGTCTCAGGATGAATCGAAGCTGGCCAGTACAGGCGAAGGGCTGACAGCGGATAGCTGACTGGCAGAATAATAATGCGCGACGACGCGGGGCAGAGTCGAGTTGCGCAATCCGACAAGGCCGAAGGCCGTCAGCAGCTCGGGATGGGGGGCGCCGTGCGGGCCAGGGTCTGGTAGACGCTGAGCGCCTCCTCGAAACGGGAGGCATGCGCGAGCAGCAGGGCTTCGTGGAACCAGAGGATCTGCGCGTTGCGGGCGTCGTTGGCGGCACCGAGGGAGACGGCGCGCTGGATGTCGGCGAGCGAAGCGGAGTAATCCGCCGACTCGAACTCGCAGAGGCCGCGCAGCGCAAACGTGGGACCCGCGGAGGGCATGAGCTGCAGAAAGTGGGTCAGTGCATCGGCGGCGGCGGCGTAGTCGCTGGCCGAGTATCCCAGCATCCCGAGATCCCACCAGCCGTCGGGCCACTGCGGATTGAGGGCCACGGCCTGGCGGAAGAGTGCGACCGCGCGAGGCAGGTCGTCCTGGTCGCGCGCGGCGGCCGCCCGGGTGACCAGCGTGTCGAATGCGGCGGGGGCCGGAGCTTGTTGCGCGGCGGCGGCGAGCGGAACGAGCAGCGTAGCCGCGAGGAGCGGGCGTTCACCCAGAGAGCGGCACGCCAGTCAATGCAGGCATGGAAGCGTTCAGCAAACTCCCCCCAGTCAGCTCAACCATGACGGTCACAAACCCGTTCTTGCTGGCCCAGGTCAACTCAAATTACGACTTGTCCAACTCTCTTTCACGAACGATTGGCAAGCGACAACCGTGAAGAGAAGTCAGCCTGTCGGCACCATAAGTGTCTTCCGACTGCAATGTTACGGGGTGTCATAACGCCGGGCTGTCCACTCCTAATTGCGCAAAGCGCCGATAAATCTCAATGCTCGATCCCCCAGGGTCTCGGCAAGCCGCTTTCCACAGACTATATCCAGACCTTCGGATGAAACTCAGCATTACCCTGTGGCCAGTAACTGTGCGGACATCGCGCGCTGCTCATTCCCCCAGGTGATCATTCGCTTCATCCCCTCCGCAAATCCTTCGGTTACCTAATTCGTATGGCCGAATTTTCTACACCTTCTGAATTGTGATGGATCCAATCACCGGTTCCGATCCGGCGGCAGGCTCTCCCGAGGGGATGATGGTAAGGGATACGCCGCAGACAGAGGCCGACAGCCCGAACGCTTTCACGAGCTCCGTGATGTCATAGCTCACAAACCGGGCAAGCTCATCCATCTCCATGCCCGGCATGACCTGAAAGAAGTTCAGATCGCCTACCTTGAGGGCCTGCAGAGCCTCATCTGAAGCGCCTTCGGAAACATCTAGATAGAGGGCATAGATAACCTCCGGCTGCGCATTGATCCGCAGATCGCGGATAACGAGGTAATAGGCACTGAAATCCGGGACAGATGGTGCCGCGGCCGACAGATCGAACAGGCGACGCTGGATGTCGGGCGTGGGCTTGATTTGAATCCTCGTTGTCCCTGAGCCGAGCGACACGGCCCCTGCGGAAGCCACCGTTGTTGTGAAAACGGACGCCCAGGGTCCGTGATTGCGTGGCTTTGGCGTGGAACCTCTGAGCGGGAACGGCGCAGGTTCAAACTCCTGATAGGTGTAATTCAGCTGCGCGATTGACATGACATCACCGACTTTGATGGACACGGCCCTGCAATCCGGACCGGCGAACCAGAAGACCTGACTGAGAAAATCGGGATCGGTTGGATTGGGGTTGCCAGCTCGGTTCCAACTGGCCCAAAGGCGGTCGATATTACAGTGATGCATCCAGAAGACCGGGTCCTGAGCGGACGTTGGTATATACCCCATATTGGTTGTAGTGCCGACCAGGAGATGAACGCTGCCGTGCAGTCCAAAATCGAGATTGTTGCAAAAGCCCTGGTCCGGGCCTTGGGGCGAATAGGTCGTTTCGGCCATCGCGCTGGCGGTGCTGAGCAAGCCGGGATTCTGCGCATCGATGGGCGAGCCGCTGTTGACACCGCTGTTCCTGTCCGCGCAATAGAGGGAAGCGAGGAGCGGGTCACCGGGAGAACGAAAGGACTCGGGCATAATGCCGCTCTGGCTGGATGGCAAACCCGGAGAGTAGTTCCAATAAGGCAGAGTGAAGCTGTCGTCGCGAAGAATCGCGCCGATCAGTTTTTCGAAGAAGAGAATAAACATGCGGTGCCAGGGCAGGAAATTGTCCGTATTCTCGCCACTCTGGTGGGGCTGGCAGGTATACCATGCCTTCTGGGCAAGATCTTCGGCAGGCGACGAAACTCCGCCGAATACCTGCTCAATCGCTGCCGCTTTCGACACAGGGATCGCGTGGGTGTACCACCAAAAGATCCAGCTGCGCGGATCGCCGGCGGGTGCGGACTTCATGATCTCGACAGCGCGCGCGAACTTCCTGGTCATGGCCTGCCCTTGTGCGCTCAGCACGTTGTACCGCATCCGTGCAGCCGGATATGTGCAGCCCGTAAATATGGCGGGGACCAACGGGAGCGCGGCGGTAACTCCAACTTGCTTGAGGAAGGTACGACGCGGCGTAGAGGTCATGGCTCATCCAGGACCGAATGAAAGGTAGCGCTGTCATACTCTCTCGGCATATACGTAAACGAGTTCACCTTTGCTATCTCTTGCACGCAGAGCCCCAGTCACATCTCCCGAATCCGCGGACTCGACTCCGTCTCAGGCAAACCATTCTCACGGACCCCTTCCCCCCGGAAGCTGCAGTCAGGAAATTGTTGTGTTTGGATCAGGGCAGGTCCCCGGGGATGAAGAGTGAAAACATGAGATTCCATCTCCCTGATCGCAGTACAGACATCGGGCGACCATCTGAACGGTGCGGCTGATCCTGTGCTCAGAATTGTCACTTTTAAGTCTAATTGCACAAGGAGCCGGCAGTGCGTCGACAGATAGTAAAACAAACGTCAGACCGTATTGACACGTAGCGTGATAACTTGCGTGAGATTGAAATTGTGAAGATATAGACCGAACCGGAACGAAAGGTAACGATTCAGGATTGCTCGCATCACCTGCCGCTGACAAGAGATGCTCGCACCGGTTGCAACAGTGGACACCCTGCACCCAGTATGCCGCCGCCGCGGTTATCGGCCATCCGGACCGGTTCATGCGCGCCCCCAGGCCTCCGCCCATTTCGGGCAGGACGACATTGCGCTTATCATCCTCCTTCGGCAGGGTCCAGTCTCGCCTTAATTCTCCCTCTCTCCGGGCAACGCAGCGATGTCGAAATCGATTGTCAACTCGTCCTTAACCTTAACTGTTCCGCCCGCGACGCTAATCGGAACGATGTTGAAATCACTCTGCTTAAGCGCGAACGTGCCCGTGTATCGCCCATTATTTGAATGCGCGACGAGCGAGATAAGTTTGGTCACGCCATGTAACGAGAGCCTCCCGGCGACGAAAACCTCTCCATTCTGACCAAAATCCGCATGGGTGGATTCAAACCTGATCTCCGGATAACGGAAAGAATCCAGAACTTCCGGTCCCAGCATACGTTCCCAGACTTGCCGCCGTTTGTCCGGAGGCAACTGTGGATCGAGGACTTCCATCTGCCGTGAATCGACAGACAATCTTAATTGTCCGTTTTTTACGTCCAACGTCCCCGCATCAATAAGTGCTTGTACTTCGTGATTGTCAGCAAGCCTGGCAAAGATACCAGTCTTGTACACATGAACCAAAAGTCTTGAATGCGCAGTATCTATCGAACTTGCCTGCCCGGCGGCGCTGTTGACACAAGAAATCAGGGCGAGCGACAGAAACCATCGCAAAACGGACCGCATCGCATCAGCTTCTCCAGTCAATCTCATTACCTCCAGTGATCGAGTTCACACCCAAGCCTCAACGCCTTCTCCCGGGTTTGACAAGTCTGCCGCAGTAAAGTAATCGCGCCGATCCGCAACGGACTTTCGCTAAACTGCGGTGGTTACGGTTAAAGCGGCGAGCTGACGGATAAAATCCGGCACACCTGCGCAGATACCACGCCACCCGACACAGAATCCGCCGTGACGATTGCGGCGCTCATTTCGGAAGCGAGTGACCGGTATCCGTCTACGTCGTCCCTCGTGTTTCCCATTGTAAGAGTGCAAGGAGGCCGAGGTACGTCGTTGACCTGTCAGTCGTTTGTCATTTTTTATGGGAACATACAGTGTCGGGGAGCGGGTTGTACGTCTAATCATGTATAACATGAGGACCATCGCCCGCAGCCGGTGCGATAGCCCTGTCCCTTCGTCTCTGTCTGAGGGGCCTGATGCGGTCGATGGGCGAGCTCACGGCAAGGCCGTCATTCGCGGCATTCGTCACGGCATGTCCTTCCCAAAGGGCGCTACCTCTCGCTCCCTGCCTGGAATCTGATCCACATCGTCCTGGAACACCCTCTCACCCGAAGACCACGTTGCTGTGCAGCTTTCGGGGATAGAACTCGGAAACCTTTTTCCACTTCATGCCCGGATCTTCGCCGTGGACGAATCTCGTCAAAGTGCGGCAAGGGAGCTCTCATGATTTGTCCAGTGAAGCGCCCCTAAATCATCCAGAAACGCTCTGTCCGGGAAATCAAAGCAAAAGGCCGGCATGCAGTTAACACCGGCCAGAGCAGGAGCCTAGCGCAGAGTTAAGACCGCAAAATCTCAAAAGCACATTACCCGTTTGCGGATGCAAATCTGATTCGAGGTGAAATTTTTGTTGCCTATTGAACGTCATTTAAAACCCGGTAACGCTATAGGTCGGGCCTGACTGCGGCCGATATCGAAGTCAGCATCGGCGATGGCTCTGGACAGCAGATCCCAGGATGCCACGAAGGTGGGCAACTATTGGCTTCAGCCACAATGTCAGCTTCGGTATACATCTGGAGCGTCTTATGGCCGAATATCTGTCAATATTCGCTGACAACCCTTTTACGATTTGTCTACATACTTCAACCTCGCCACATATTTATAATGAGGAAGGTAAGGGACAGCGTGTATAAGTATCTGGCAGCTCAAAAGGGAAGTCGAGGTTCGGTCAGCGAGGTGAGAGACCAACATGCTCCGCCAGGGCGAAAAGTCGAGGTGTGAATCTTTACCGGTGTGTTCGTAGACAAATGATCGCGCGGAGCAGGGTTTCAGCGACGGGGCCCTTATCTATCTCTTTGCCGAGCGGGGTTTCGAAGCGCGCGGAAAAAAGTACGGTTAGCCGCGCTTTTTGCAGGGAATCGCGGAGCATCTCTTCAGGGGACCCGCAATCAAAATGGAGGATCCCGGTTCTGCGGGGGACTCTATAGCAAGTTACATCTGGCTTAGAGAGGATCAACATGATGTTACTTTTTTCCCGCGTCACCGTCAGAAAGATGGCGGACATAAGATTGCTGATTGCGATGATTGCTTTCGTAATTGGGAGCGCCGCCGCCCAAACGGGCGGGTCCTCCGGCAGTATTCCGAACGAACACATCAGTTTTGACCGTCCGGAATCCTGGGCTCTCAAACGCTTTGACGCAGCGACCCTGCCGAGCACGATGCTGCCGGGTGTTCCCGTGGAGCTACAGAATGTCGGCACGACCTCAGTCGGACTTGAAACGGATTGGCTGCCGATGCTCGACGCGGCACAGGAGCGCGTTGGCTTTGACGGGTTAGTGCCTGAAGATTTGAACAAGGCGCCCGTCCTGATCCGGCCCATTATAGGAGTGCAAGTCCCCTGGAAGCTCAGAGCGTTCGTTATTGCGCCGCCCCCGATCTCCACGTTCGGAATAAAGCCTCGCCTCGCAGCCTTCGGTTTGGAACGGCCTTTGCTGGAGCGCGGACCATGGACACTTGATTGGCAGGGATATGGTCAGGTCGGCTCGGTAAAAGGCGCATTCACCTGCCCGTCGAGCGTGCTTGCATTTCCGCCCGGCTCAGCCGGCAATCCCACCGATTGCGTGGGAACGTCGGCAGATATCGCTTCGCTGCACTACGCAGGAATGCAGTTTCAGGTGGCGCATCCGCTTCCGCAACTCCCGAAGCTGGTTCCTCATGTCTCCGTAGCGGGCGCGTTTGTCGATGTTGCTTTCCGGTCCCATGCGCCAACCACCTTTGGTCTGGCGCAGGCGCGGATGTGGACGCGCGGGGGGATGTTTTCGACGGCGGGTGGCGCCAGTTATCTGTTCAACCCGAAAATCGCCTTCACCGTTGATGTTTTCTATGCGCCACTGGCGGTCAGCCGCAGTCAGGGCGCGCCGGTGACGAACGACGGTTTCTTTAATGTGCGAGCGCTGCTAAGTTATCGCTTTTCGTTTCGGGGCGGAGATACACCGACACAACACTGATCGAGGGCAGTTTGGATGTGGCGGCTGACAAGATCGAATTAAGATGGGTTTCAGCATGTGTAATCGGAGTTTTTCATTGATGGCGACGTGAGCTTCAGCGATCAGCATGGTTGTGGTTACCTCTTTTCTATGAAGTGTAACTTAGAAGATAGCGTGATGCTGAACTGAAAGCCGTTCCAGGACTGCCGCTGGCTATCTGTCAGTGATCGAAGTAAAGCAGTTGACTCGACAGGCTACCGCTGCTGGGGCAAATATCATCATGGAGACAATTCTCGTCGTTGAAGACGATCCTGGCGTTCAGAAGGTTCTGAGGCGGTTGTTTGAGTCCCAAGGATATAGAGTCGATGTTTGCGGTGATGGCC
>JASHNW010000133.1 GCA_030041435.1 Acidobacteriaceae bacterium | reverse complement strand
GAAGAGATTGTGGCGCGGCTGGAGAGCGGCGAACTTTCGCTTGAAGATTCCGTGCGGCTGTTCGAGGAAGGCACGCGGCTCTCAGCCGAATGCCGGAAACAGCTGGAAGAGGCCGAAGGCAAAGTGGAGATGCTGGTGAAGCAGCGCGACGGGGCGATGAAGCGCGCGCCATTCGGGGAGTAGGGGCAGGGTGCAGGGCGCAGGGAGCAGGGGACGGTGATCCAGTCCCCGTGTCGGTCGGCCACATTTCTCTGCGAGCGGTCGCGCGTCCGAATCCCTGCGGGCCTGCTCGACCTCTCGAATCCTGACGGTCGTCTGGCCCGGGTTTCCCTCGCAACGCCGGCCGCGCGCAAGCTAATAACAGCCTCTAGAATCGCTCTATGCACGATGTGGTGGTGTATTCGCGGAAGGGATGTCATTTGTGCGACGTCGTGAAGGAGACGCTTGCCAAGCTCGAGAGCGCGGCGGACTTCCGGTGGCGCGAGGTGGACATCGATGCTGACCCGCAGCTGAAGCAGAAGTACAACGATGAGGTGCCGGTCCTCTTCATCGATGGCCGCAAAGCATTCAAGCATCACGTGGACGGTCGTCAGTTCCTGCGGGCGCTGGCGGGAAGAGAATAAGGGCGGGCTAAAGCGAGCGCAGGAAGTTGACGATGTCCTGCTGCTGCTGGGTCGTCAGAGCGTTGAATCGATCAATGATTTTGTTGGCCTCGCTACCGGGACCTTTGTGATCCCGGATGGCCTCAACGATGTTGGAAGTGCGGCCGTCGTGCAGAAAGAAGACACGCTGGCCGACGCCCCAAAGGGGTGCGGTCCGGAACTCGTCGGGGCCCGCACTGCCCTGAGTAATGCCGTCAGCGAGGCCCCTGCCCATATGGTGGACGAGCAAATCGGAGTAGAGGTTGACGGGCTGGCTGGAAAGGGCGGCGCTGGGTGAGGTCGAGGAGCCGCTGGCGATCTTCGTGCCGGTGGTGAACGCGGGGTTGTGGCAATGGGAGCAGCCGATGCGAATGAAGGCGGCGCGTCCGTTCGCCGTGGAGGGTGTGCCGGGCGCGGGAACCGGAGGCGCAAGCATGCGCATGAAGTTGGCGAAGGCTTCGATGTCGGAGATGACGGCGGGATTGACGGCGCCGGTGGACGCGGTGGTGAAGTTCAGCGTGTCATTGGGAGTGGGAACGAAGTTGCAGGAGGGAGTTTCATCGCGCTCCTGGGGGAACATCTGGTTCGAGATGCCCATCTCGACGTTGTAGGCTTCCGCGGCGAACATCAGGAGAGATTTGTTCTGCGCCTTCCATCCGAAGCGGGTGATGGTGCCGTCATTGCCGCTGATGTTGGCGTTGCCGGACAGGATCGCGTTCGGATGGCCGTGGATGCCTTCCTCGGCCTTAGCCGAAGCGTTGGCATGGAAATTGGCGAGGATGGCGGAGTCGGGGATGGCTTCGACGAGCCCGAGACCGAAGAGCTGGGTCGGAATGCGGAAAACGATGTTCGGATTGCCGCCCTGGGCGGTAACCGGATTGCCGGCGGGGGTGAAGACGGGCTGGGCAATGTTGCAGCCGGGGGCGTCGGCGCGGCCTGCGATGACAAAGAGGTCGTGAACCTCGCCGTCGTTGGTGCCGTCAGGGTTCTTTTGGAATCGAGCCTCGCGGATGGGGCCGTTGGGAATAATGAACCAGGGGACGATGTTTTTGGCGCCGTCCTGAGTGGCGAGGGCGATTTGCGGATTCCGAGCCGGGCTGGTTCCGCCGGGCGCCGGCTGAGAGTGACAGAGCTGGCATTGGTTGGCGTTGAAGCGCGGGCCGAGGCCGTTGTTGTTGCCTCCGGCGACGACCTCGATCTCAGCGAAGCGGGAGGCACCGTCCTGGAAGAAGGCGGCCTCATCGGAGGTGAGGCCATTGAGAGGGCCGCCGGCACCGGGAGAGCCTCCGCGGACACCGGGATCGGTGGGCCCGGTGACGGCTTCATTCACAGTATTGCAACCGGAGAGAGCGAGGGTGGAAAGCGCGAGGGTAAAGACAGCCTGGAGAGCGAAGATCGGTCGGGATGTCATAGACCGTGTCCTCCTGTCTTGTGGAGATTTCATCGACCTCCGGCGAGTGCGAGCAGGCCGTGGGGCGGGGCTGGACCTGGAGCCCTCTGGCGCCGCAGTATTGGCTGCTCTGGGGGGATTTGCAAGCGAATTCAAGGTGGAAAATCCGGAAGGGCCTGGGAAACCTATTGCCGGGGCTCGAGACCGCGGCGATGAACCGGTGACCGGGTATGGTTGACATGCTCGTTTGGTGAAGCGCATATGAGGGTGCGATTGCCGGGTCTTCGAGGCGCCACAAGTTTCCGCCCATTGAAGTTATCGAATCACCGGCATCTCGGAAATGACCGGCCAGAGTGCCGGGATCGGGTTGAAAGTTCCGGGTGGCCGACGTCAGGGCCGGAGCTCACCAATCTCCTCGTCGTTCGGGGTTGCAATTCGAGCATTTGGTCATTGCCAATTTCTCTGTCCCTGAGAGGGAATCCTCCGCCGCCGCACCGAATCTAAACCAGCGGGAGGATCAATCCGTGCGAACAGCATTCTCAATACCGTCCATCGGGCTCCTCGCACTGGCATTGGGTCTCTGCGGCCTGAGCGCCTCCGGCCAGAGCAGCCAGACCCAACCCGCGCCGCAACCTGCCGGCACATCGCAGGCTTCCACGGCGCAGCAGCCCCATGAGAGCAGCCCCGGTGGCGATGTCGGCCGGGGCGCCGGAGACATCGGCAAAGGAACCGCCAAGGGCGCTGGAGCGGCGGCCAAGGGTGTTGGGAAAGGCGCGGGCGACCTTGTCACACTGCACCCGGGCGAAGCCGCCGGCAATGTCGGCAAAGGCGGAGCTGCCGCGGGTAAGGACATCGGCGTGGGCGCGGCCAAGGGCACAGGCAAAATCGCAAAGGGGACAGGCCGGGGCATTGGCAGGATATTCCACCATCACCATAAGACGCCCTCCGAGCCGCAAAACTAAGGCCACGCCGTGTGACCCGCCGGAAGTGACCGGCATCGGCGGGCTCCGATTGGAAAACCTGATACTGCGGGGGCGGACGACAGAACGCCGGGGCCCTTCGGCTCCCGTTCGCTGCGCTCAGGGTGCGGGAGGTATCGCTGCCAGGCGAGAGCGCACGAAGTCAACAACGACCTCGGTAAGGTAGCCGGGCGGCTGAACGGCGAAGCGCGGCGTGGCGTCGAGATCGAGGCCGGGCACTTCGTGCGGGAGCGGCGCAGCGCCGGAGCAGGAGGACCAGAGAATGGCATCGGCGCGGCGGAGATGCGCTCGGGCGGATGGCTTGAAGTCGGCGACGGAAGGATCGATCACAGACAAATAGAGGTCGGGATCGAGGTGGTCGAGGATGCTGTTCGACTCGATGATGGCGTTTTCACAGGCCGCGATTTCCTGCCGGATGCGGGGCATGGCCTCGGCCAGCATGCCGATGCGCGTGCGCACCCAGAGGGAGCGCGTGGCGCCGGCGGCCAGGAAACGGGAGGTGTCGGATCCGCCGGTGTCGTCGCGCTCCGCAGCGATCGACACGCAGGAGTCCGGCGTCTGACACTGATCGGGACTACCGTCCGCTGTCAAGAAGCCGTGGCCGTGCTGGGTGATCTTGAAGGCGGTCCAGTTGAATTCCGGAAGGCGCGCGATGAGACCGGCGACCACGGAGGTCTTGCCGACGTTGCGCGAATTTCCTCCCACGACGACGATGGCCACAAGTTCCAGCGTATAGCGTATAGCGGTTAGCGTGCAGGGCGCGCCTGCAGCACGGAGACTTCGCGTGCCCAGCCCTGACAGCTACTTTGGCGAGCATCAGTCGCACCGTCAGGAAACCGCTTCGCGAGCGATATCTATTCGATGAGACGAGGCGTACTCGTGCATGAGTCTTCCGGGCTGGTTAGTCCGTGTCTTTATTCGATGAGCGAGCGAGGCGGGCGAGTGCGGCCAGCTCTTTCAGATACTGGCGCAGCGGGCGGGCGGGGCGTCCCCAGAAAACGACGCCGGGGCCGCGGACTTTTTTGCTGGTGAGGACGCCGGAGCCGGAACCGAGGATGACCTGTTCGCCGACGTCGGCGTGGTCGCCGATGCCCACCTGTCCGCCGACCACCGCATTGGCACGGATGACGCTGGAGCCGGAAACGCCGGTCTGCGCAGCGATGACGACATTGCGTCCGACGCGTACGTTGTGGCCGAGGTGAACGAGGTTATCGATTTTGACGCCGCGCTCGATGCGGGTTTCGTCCAGAGCGCCGCGGTCGATGGTGGTGTTGGCGCCGATTTCAACGTGGTCTTCGATGACGAGGCGGCCCTGCTGGGGGAACTGCAGATACTCGCCGCTGGCGGCATCGCGGACATAGCCGAAGCCGTCGGAACCGAGGACGGCTCCGGCGTGCACAACGACGTGGTGGCCCAATTTGGTTCCGGGATAGAGGACAACGCGGGGATAGATGCGGCAGCGGGAGCCTATGGTCACACCGGCGCCCACCACGGATCCCGCGCCGATGCGGGTTTCTGCGCCGATCTGTGCCGCAGCGCCGATGACGGCGCAGGCTCCGACAGAGACGCGATCCGCCAGGATTGCTGTGGGGTGGATGACGGCGGTGGGATGCACGCCGGTGTCCGGCTCCGCGGGGCTGAGTAGCTGCGCCGCCTGCGCGAAGGCGAGACGCGGCTGCTGCGCGACGAGGAGCGGTTTTGCTGCGCCAGAGGGGGCGAGGCTGGCGAAGACGACGATGGCGGCGGCGGGCGAGGCGAGCGCGGCGGCCAGGGAGCGGGCATCTTCTGCAAAGACGATGGTCTGCGGCGTAGCAGATTGCGAGCCGGCGACGCCGGCGATGTCGGCCTCAGCGGAGGCCGGGCGCAGCTCGCACGCCAGGGCACGCGCGATCTCTGAGAGTTTCATTGCAATTCAGGGTACAGCGTTGCGCCTGACGGCGCGCGACGGGCGCACCACGGAGGACACAGAGAACACGGAGGGCGGGGCTGGTCTGCGCTGCGCGTAACGGTGCGGGCCTGGAGAAACTTACTTGTCGCGGGCGACGACGAACTCGGGCATCCACTGCAGAGCGCGTTTGTAGTCGGAGTCAGGCAAAACCGCAAGCGCCGCCTGCGCGGTCGCGGCGTAGGCATAGGCGGTATTCATGGCGTAGGCCACCGACTGATTACAGTTCAGAATGCGCAGGATTTCCTCGTGGGAGACGTAATCGAAGGTGCGGTCGCGCAGCACGGTGTGGATCCTGGTGCGGTCGGCGGGCAGAATGCCGTTCTCCAGAGCGTGGATGACGGCCAGGGTGGCTTTGCCCTCGCGCAGATCGCTGGCCACCGGCTTGCCCAGCACCTGCTCGGTGGCGGTGAGGTCGAGAACGTCGTCGATGATCTGGAAGGCCAGACCGAGGCTGCGGCCGTATTCGCCCAGCGCGTCCTCGAGGGGGCGATCGGCGCCGGACAGACAGGCGCCAAGCCGCATGGAAACCTCGAAGAGGCACGCGGTTTTGCGGTAGATGAGATCGTTGTATTCGCTTTCGGAGATGGGCTTGCCCAGCTTCTCCATCTGCATCAGCTCACCCTCGACCATCTGCTGGGTGAGGCCGATGAGCAGTTCGAGGACGCGAAACTTGCGCTCCGAGAGGGCGATGCGGAAGGCCTGCATGTAGAGCCAGTCGCCCACCAGCACACACTTGCTGCTGCCCCAGGTGCGGTTGGTGGAAGGGCGTCCGCGGCGAGTGTCGGCGGCATCGATAATGTCGTCGTGAACCAGGGTCGCGGTGTGCACCATCTCGACGACGGCGCCCAGCTTGATCATGCCTTTGCCGGAGTAGCCGAGGGCGCGGGCGGCCAGCAGCAGAAGGGAGGGACGGATGCGCTTGCCGCCGCCTTCGCGCAGGTAGTCGGAAATTTCGGTGATGGCCGGCACCGCGGACACTGCATCCTGACCGAACTCCCGCTCGATTGCCGCGAGATCTTCGTGCAGAAGATCGAAGACTTCTTTCGCCGTCGCTGTCGCCACAGTGCTCACTGGAGATGTCCTCAACCGCGGGGCCGCCCGCTCAGCTGGAGCGGTAATTCGTGAACTGCATATCGATTCCAAGGTCGCGCCCGCGCAGCAGCGCGATTACTTCCTGGAGGGAGTCGCGGTCTTTGCCCGAAACCCTGACCGTGTCTCCCTGGATCGAAGCCTGCACCTTCTTCTTCGAGTCTTTGATGATTCTGACGATCTCTTTGGCTTTTTCTCCGGCAATGCCCTGCTGCAGGGAGATTTTCTGGCGGACGGAGGAACCGGCCGCCGGTTCTACTGTACCGAAGGTGAGGGCTTTGAGCGAGACGCCGCGCTTTACCAGTTTCTGGCGCAGAATCTCGGTGACCGCCTCCAGCTTGTACTCGTCCGCCGACGCGAGCTGGATGGCATCTTCGCCCTCCAGCCGGATCTCCGACTTCGAATCCTTCAGATCGAAGCGCGTGCGCACTTCCTTGGCCGCCTGGTCGATGGCGTTCCGTACTTCCTGAAGGTCCACTTTGCTGACGATGTCGAAGGAGTTTTCCGCTGCCATGTGCCGTCCCTGCTCTCTTAGATTATCCACTACCGGCCCGGAATCCGAAGAAAAGGCTAAATTTCGGTTCCAAACAAGGCACGGAAGTTACTGGTGGTCCGGGCGGCGACCTGTTCGGGCTCGAGGCCTTTCAGCTCGCCGATCTTCACGGCGACCTCCCTGACCCACGCCGGTTCGTTGCGCTTGCCGCGATTGGGAAGGGGCGCCAGAAAGGGCGCGTCCGTCTCCATGAGCATGCTGTCGAGGGGGACGGCCGCAGCCGCATCCCGTATCGCCTGGGCTTTGGGAAACGTAATGTTCCCGGCAAAGGAAATGAGGAAGCCGAGGTCCATGGCCGCGGTTGCGTGCCGGATCTCCCCGGTAAAACAGTGCAGGATGCCGCCGAGGCCGGTTTGCGACCACTGTTCCCGCAGGACCTCCAACGTGTCATCCCAGGCATCCGTGGTGCTGCCGGAAGGGCGGCAGTGGATGACGATTGGCTTCCTGCGGGCGGCCGCGATTTCCATCTGCCGGGTGAAAACCGCCCGCTGCTGGTTGCGTGGGGAATGGTCGTAGAAGTAGTCGAGGCCGATCTCGCCGCAGGCAATCACTTCGGGCTCCTGGAGCAGGCTGTCGAGTTTGGCGTATGCGGCGGCATCGGCGAGGCGGGCTTCGTGGGGATGAATGCCCGCGGTGGCGCGAATGCGCGGGGTGTCGGGGCGGCCGGCATATTCGCGGCTGATTTCGAGGGCGCGATGCATGGTGTCAGGCCCTTCGCCGATGCCGATGGACAGGACCTCGCGCACACCGGCCGCCCAGGCGCGTTCGAGCAGGGCGGTGCGGTCCTCGTCGTAGCGGGGGCTGTCGAGATGGGCGTGGGAGTCGATCATCGGCGGTTATTTCAGCCGGGCGCCGATCTCCACATCTTCGAGAAATCCGGCGAGGACGGCTTTGCCGTCGGCGGTGGAGGCGGCGACGATCATGCCGTTGGACTCAAGGCCGCGGAGCTTGCGCGGTGCGAGATTAGCGACGATGACTACCTTGCGCCCGATGAGCGATTCCGGCGTGTAGGATTCGGCGATGCCGGCGACGATCTGGCGGGTCTCGCAGCCGAGGTCGACTTCGAGGCGGAGCAGCTTGTCGGCTTTGGGAACGCGCTCGGCGAGCTTCACCTGGGCGACGCGGAGCTCGACTTTGGCGAAGTCGTCAATGGTGATGATCTCGCCGGCCGGTGTGGGGGTGGCCTGTGCCGGCGGCGCGGGCGATGCGGCCGGGGCGGCGGGCGTGACGATGGTGCCGGTGGCCGGGGCGGGCGGAAGGGTGCGGGTGCCGGGGAGCTCTGTGGCATCTTCCGGGCCGGTGGGCGTGGGGCCGGCGGCGGACAGGACGGGCACCGATGCTTTTGCGGGCTGTTTGCGGGCGACGATGGCGTCGCGGACAGTTTCCGCGATGGCCTTTTCGAGGCCGACGACTGCGGAGGTTTCCGTGGTGGATTCGGCCATGGCGACGGCGAGGCCGTCGACCAGGGAGTGGAGTTTGGAGATGCGGGCTTCGGCGGGCGGCGCGGGCGGCTGGGGTGCGGCCGGCGCGGGGGCGGCGGCCGGGGCGTTTTTCTGTTCGGCTTCGTGCATGCGGGCGATGACCTCCTTGTCGGCGCGCGGGAAGAGGGGCGAGAGCTCGCCGATTTTGGTTCCGGGTTCGAGGCCACCCCATTGCAGGTTTTTCAGGTCGGCTTTGGCGATTTCGCCTAGGCCGAGCTGCGCCCAGACCTGGGCGGCGCTGGAAGGGATGACGGGGTAGACGAGGGCGGTGACGATGCGGATGGACTCGGCGGCGGTGTAGAGAATTGCCGCTAGTTCGGCCCGACTCTCTGGATCATCTTTGGCCGCGATCTTCCACGGGGCGCTGTCGGTGATGATCCCATCCAGTTGCGCGATCATTGTCCACGCCGTTTCAAGCGCCAGGGAGAATTTCAGTTCGTCGAAGCTCTCAGCAAATTGAGGGACCGCGCCATCCGTGAAGTCTCTGGCGAGCTCCTTGAGAGAGACGAGCGAGGCAAGCTTTGGATCATCGGGCACGACGCCGCCAAAGTAGCGGCCGATCATGGACAGCGTGCGGCTGACCAGGTTGCCGTAGCCGTTGGCGAGGTCGGCGTTGTAGCGCTGGACGAGGGCGTCGAAGGAGAAGCTGCCGTCCTGGCCGAAGACGATTTCGCGCAGCAGGAAGTAGCGGAGGACGTCGGCGCCGAAGCGGTCCTGCTCGGCTTTGGGCAGATCGGGCTTGAGGGCGCCGAAGGTGTCGAGGATGGTCTCGGAGCGGACGATGTTGCCGCGCGATTTCGACATCTTGCTCTCTTCAAAGAGCAGCCAGCCGTGCGCGTGGATGGATTTGGGCAGCGGGAGGCCGGCGGCGAGCAGGAACGCGGGCCAGTAGACGCAGTGGAAGCGGGTAATCTCCTTGCCGACCAGGTGCAGATCGGCTGGCCAGAACTTCTCGTAGAGAGACGGGTCGCTGCTGCTCCAGCCGAGAGCGGAGATGTAATTGGCCAGCGCGTCGAGCCAGACGTAGATGACGTGTTTCTCGTCGCCGGGAACGGGGATGCCCCAGGAGAAGCTGGTGCGGGTAACGGAGAGATCGCGCAGGCCGCTTTTGACGAAGGAGATAACTTCGTTGCGGCGGGTTTCGGGGCGGATGAACTCCGGGTGCTGGTCGTAGTATTCGAGCAGTTTGCGCTCGAAGGCGGAGAGCTTGAAGAAGTAATTCTCCTCGCTGACGGTTTCCGTGGGGCGTCCGCAGTCGGGGCAGGGCGCACCGGGCGGGGCTTCGACGTAAAGCTCGTCGAAGACGCAGTACTGGCCGGTGTAGGAGCCCTTGTAGATGTATCCGCGATCGCGCAGCAGCGCGAAGAAGTTTTGCGTGGCCTCAATGTGGCGCGGCTCGGTGGTGCGGATGAAGTCGTCGTAGCTGAGGCCCATGCGATCCCACAGGGCGCGGAATTCAGCGGAAACGCGGTCCGCAAATTCCTGCGGGCTGCAGCTGGCCTGCTGGGCCGAGCGCTCGATCTTCTGCCCGTGCTCGTCGGTGCCGCTGAGAAACCAGGTATCGATGCCAAGCGAGCGTTTGCGCCGCGCGATGGCGTCGGCGACGACGGTCGTATAGGTGTGCCCGATGTGGGGACGCGCGTTGACGTAGTAGATGGGGGTGGTGAGATAGAAGGTTTCGGGCATAAGAGAGGAGCTAAAAAGCGGTCAGCGATAAAGCGGTCAGCAATCGAGCTGACGCTATTTTCATCTTAACGGAATGAAGGGGGGATGGCCGCGCGGTTCAGTCGAGGTCAGCGACGATGGCGCGGAGGGCAAGAGCGACGGGCGTGCCCGGAATGACGAGTTCGTCGACAGCTTTCCAGTCGCGGAGGCTGGGGCCCTGGCACTGGTAACCGATCTGGCGGCGGGGATCGATGACCCAGACGGCGCGGACGCCCATGCTGAAGTATTCGTCGATCTTATCCTCGATGCGGACAATGCGGTCTTCCGGGGAGAGGATCTCGACGCAGAGCAGAGGCGGATGCGCGATGACCTGCTCGTCGGGGGCGTTGCCATCGAGGACAACGACGTCGGGGACGCGGCAGCGGTCGGGCGTGGTTTGCACCCGGAGCTCCGGCATGACCTGAAGATGCGCATCGCGCCGCCAGCCGCTCAGCAGGCGCACGAGCGCGGCCTGCCACTTCGCGTGATCTTTTTCTCCCGTGTACCGCTCCACAATCTCGCCGCTCACGTACTCGCGGTCCGGCTCCCAGATGCTGTGGAGATATTCGTCGAGAGAAATCGCAGTCGTGCTCACGGGGTTACCTCGTACGCGCTGGCTTCATGATAGCCCCGATGGCTGCCGGTGGCGTGGCGGGCCACGTGACTGTGGCGCCGCGCCTGCTAAAATCAAGCTTTTCCCGCAATCCGACCGGTGGTTCCCGCGTGTATTTAGAACAGCAGAAGCAGCTTGTGGCGCGGATCCGCGCCACGCTCCGCAGCCTGTATCAGATCGAAGTGGAAACGGTGGCGCTGGAGCAGCCGCCGGATCTGCGTTTTGGCGAGTACGCGACGCCCATGGCGTTTGAGCTGGCGCGCAAACTGCGCAAGGCTCCGCGCAAAATCGCGGAAGAGGTGGTCGCGGCGCTGGGAGCGGTCCCCGGTTTTCTTGCGTTTGAGGTTGCGGGCGCGGGGTACATCAATGCGCGCCTCGACCGCGGCGCGGCGGTACTGGCTTATGCCATCAGCTGCGAGGAGCCGGCGCCGCTGCACCCGGTGCATGCGCTGGTGGAGCACACCAGCATCAATCCCAACAAAGCGGCACATGTGGGCCACCTGCGCAACGCGATCCTCGGAGACACATTTGTCCGCCTGCTGCGCGCGGCGGGGCAGAAGGTGGATGTGCAGAACTACATCGACAACACGGGCGTACAGGTCGCGGATGTGGTGGTGGGGCTGGTGCATCTGGAAGGCCTGAACCTGGCCGGCGTTGAGGAGATCATGTCGGAGCTGGCCGAGGACGGCGAGCGCATCGACTACTACTGCTGGGATCTGTACGCGCGCGTTTCGCAG
>JASHNW010000015.1 GCA_030041435.1 Acidobacteriaceae bacterium | reverse complement strand
CCGGGGTATTGCGCCGCCGGTGCAGGATCTGCTGCGCCTGTTCCACGCCAATGATGTGCTCCGGCGAGCCCGTCGAGGTGATGATGATGTCGGCCTCGTGCGCGCGGGCGTGCAGATCCTCGAAGCGGATCGCCTGCCCGAGGAACTGCTCGGCCAGCCGCAGCGCGCGCTCGTGGGTGCGGTTTGTCACCATGATTGAGTCGGCGCCGTGCCGCATCAGGTGGCGCGCCGCCAGCTCGCTCATCTTGCCCGCGCCCACCACCAGAACCTTTTTGCCTTCCAGCGACCCGAAGATCCGCCGCGCCAGGTCGACAGCCACCGACGCAATCGAAACCGACGACGAACCGATCTCCGTCTCCGACCGCACGCGCTTCGCCGCGGTAAACGCGCCCTGCAGCAGCTTGTCCAGCGGGCCCTTCACCGCTCCCAGTTCGCGCGCCACGGACCACGACTGCTTCACCTGGCCCAGAATCTGCGCCTCGCCGACCACCATCGAATCCAGGCTCGCGGCCACGCGGAACATGTGCCGCACCGCTTCCTCGTCCTGGTAGCGGTACAGGTGCGGCTCCAGCACAGCGCGATCGAGCGAAAAATGCTCGGCCAGAAATCCCGGCAGCTGCGGATCGGTCCCGTTGTGCGACACCAGCAGCTCCACGCGATTGCACGTGGAGAGGATCATGGCCTCTTTCACGCCCGGCGCCCCCAGCAGCGCCCGCGTCGCCTCGGGCAGCGCCTCGCGCCCGATGGCCAGCCGCTCGCGCAGCTCCACTGGAGCCGTTTTGTGGTTCAGACCTGTGACCAGAAATCTCATTTCAGACCGAACCTGTGCGAAGCGCTGTGCACCGAGCCCAGCAAATTCGCCGCCCATACTGCCAGCACGACGACGACGACGCCCGACGTGAGCCAGGCGGCGCGGCGGCCGCGCAGTCCCGAACTCCGGCGGATAAACAGAATCCCGACGTACAACCCCCACATGACAAACGACAGCAGCACCTTGGGATCGGCAAAGTATCCGATGCCCACCTGCTCCTGTGCGATGACGGATCCGGCAAAAAGTCCCGCCGTCATGCAAACAAAACCCAGCACCAGGGTACTCTGGGCGATCTGATCCATGGTGGCCAGCGGCGGCAGCCAGGTCAGAAATCCCCGCGGCCGCGTCTTCGGACGCGCGGTCACGCCCGCCTTCGTCCACTCTTTGTTTTTGAGCCGCTTTTCCTGGATGAGATACAGAAAACTTGCCAGCATGCTGAACAGCAGCGCGGCATAAGCGGCCAGCAGCATCACCACGTGGAATGCAATCCAGCCGTTCCGCACGACTTGCGAGCCGAACGTATACCGCTCCGGCCCGATAGCCGGAACCACAGTCAGCAGAAATGCAAGAGGGAGGGCAAAGAGCCCAAAGGAGATGGTCCGGTAAACGAAAAAGATCAGCAAAAAGATGGCGACAATGGCCAGCGCGAGCGTTGAGACAATCTCATCGGCCATGACGGGAATCAGATGATGGGCCGCCGCCAGCATCTCAATGGTGGCCACCAGGTGAAAGAACCACCCCCCCAACGCCACCGGCAGGCAAAAACGGTGGCCTTTCGGGCGATTTCCCAGCACGGCCGGGATCGCCAGAAGGCTGGCGACCCCGTACAAACCTGCCGCAATTCGAAGCCAGAGGAGAAACATAAGGGGTTCAGGCGGGCCGCGATCCGGGGGTCAAAAACCGGGGGTATGAAAAGTATAAACTTCCCGGATCGAGGCTTCTGGACCTCATTATCTGAATGGGGCGCGGCATGGGATGTGAGTAACGTCACACATGCGCAACGGGCCAGCCGGAAAGGAACCAGCTACTCGGAAGCGGGCGACGCCGCGTCTGACACTGGTCCTGGCTACTGGAACGGAGGTGTTTCGCCCTGAAGACGCAGGGGATAGAGCGGCTGGGGTGAACCGGGGCCAAAATCTGCGCGGCTGGACAGGAGCCGGTTGAACAAGCCGAGGTCGTTGGCCTCGATCTTCCACAGCACGATGTGCTCCTCCAGCGCGACGGCCAGCACCGCGATGTACTGCGTGCCCTCGGCCGGCTGCAGATCCGTCGGCGCCACCGGCTGCCCCTGCGCGGTGGCCATGTGAACCTTATGTTCTTCAATAAGATAGGTGACCGGCTTATCCATCGGCATCATGCCCAGAATCTGGGTCCCCGCTTTCGCCATCGGGGTCAGCAGCCCGTCCATCGTTCCCTTGCTGCGGAGCGCTTTTGGAGGAAGACAGGCCGGCGCGATGGCGGTCAGCAAAATCCCACCCCACACCCCGTTTTGACCGGACTGGTTCGGTGCGCTCTCGCTCCCCACCGCCAGCAAAACACTCGAGCAACCCTCGGACTGCAGCTGCCCGGTGTTGGCCCCGGGATCGTTGTCGAATGCCTGGCTATGCCCGAGCGCCGCCACGGCCTTTGCATCCAGCGGTTTCAGGTTCGCCGGGTAGATAAACGTCAGATGCAGCTCAGGGTCGGTGTAAGTCTGCGCCGATCCGGTTGACGCCTGGGGTGTTGCCGGCGAGGCGCCCGGCGTCTGCGCGGCCGCCGCCAGCCCCAGCAGCGCGATCACGATTCCCGGCACGGTTCGCATCAGGGCCAGCGTAACACCGGGAACTGGCGCCTTGCGGTTTACCCAGCCTTTTTGGATTCGTCAGCCCGAACGGCCGCCAGCATCTCGCGCCGCAGAATGGCATTGAGGCGGGACTGATAGCCCTTGCCCTGAGACTTCAGCCAGCTCAGCACGTCGGCGTCCACGCGCGCTGTAATCTGCCGCTTCACAGGCCGATAGAACCTTCCGCGCTCGGCAAACCGCCACTGCTCATCCGATATTTCGGGAATATCGCTGGTGTCGACTCTGCGGTTTGGCTGTGCCGCCATGGCGCGCAGATGGGCGCGCTGTTTGTCTGTCAACGCCGGCAAATTTTCGACGGTGTGGCTAACCATTTTCTTCTTCATACTGTCGCCTCTCTTTCGCGGTAGCAGGTCGAGCCGAGACGATCCGGATCGTTTCGCTCACTTCGCCCGCTTCGGTTTCTTCGCGCACCGTGTGCGCGACGGTCAGCAACAGCAATCGTTCCACCATTCCAAGCGTCTTCCACCGCTGCTCTCCGCCCTGAACAAGGTCCGGGACAGAAACCTGGAACGGATCGAGAAATACCTGGCTGGCCTCTTCGAAGCTGACCCCGTGCTTCCGCAGATTGGAGCGATTCTTCGCTTCGTCCCATTCGAAGAGAATGCTGGCCACTCGGCCATTGTAATTACAAAAAGATAATTATGCTACTCAAATCCCACGCGGACCGGTCCCACGAGGCCCCGGCATGGCGAAGAACCTCCGCACCGAGGGGTGCGATATCCTGACGCTTCCCGTGCCTGAGGCCGCGACCGACTCCCAAACTCCTCTCATGCGCCAGTACCTGGCCGCTAAACGCCAGCATCCCGACGCGCTGCTCTTTTTTCGCCTCGGCGACTTCTACGAGCTCTTTTTCGACGACGCTAAAACCGCCTCCCGCGAGCTGCAGATCACGCTCACCGCCCGCGACAAGGAGCGCAACGTCCCCATGTGCGGCGTTCCTTATCACGCCGCCGAAAGCTATATCGCTCGACTGCTGCGCAAGGGCTACCGCGTCGCCATCTGCGAACAGATGGAGGACCCGAAGCTCGCGAAGAAGATCGTCCGCCGCGAAGTCACCCGTGTTCTCACCCCCGGCACCGCTCTTGACCCCGCGCTGGCTGCCGAGCAGAGCAACTACCTCGCGGCCGTCCACCTGGCAGGCGAGGCCGCCGGGCTCGCTTACCTCGACCTCTCGACGGCCGACTTTCGCGCCACGGAGTTCTCCGGCCCTGGCGCCACCGCACAGTGCCTCGATGAGCTCCTTCGCCTCGCGCCGAGCGAGCTGATTTTCCCCGCGGCGCGCGGCCCTTTCGGCCCCAAAACCGACGCCGCGACCCTCGATCCCCTGCTGGCCCAGGTCGGCACCCGCACTCCGGTCGATGACTGGGTGTTCTCGCCCGATTTCGCCATTCCTCTCCTCGAACGCCAACTGGGCAGCCGTGGCCTCGAAGGTTTCGGCCTTCAGGGTCATTCCGCTGCGGCCACTGCCGCCGGCGCCATCATCCATTACGTCCGGAGCACCCAGCAGTCCGAGGCCGGCCACGTCGATACCCTCCGCTTCTATCGCCGCGCCGAGCACCTCCACATCGATCAGGTCACCGTCCGCAATCTCGAGCTGGTGGACCCGCTCTTTACCGACTCCGGCCCGGAAACAACCCTCTTCCGCACCATGGATGCCTGCTGCACCCCCATGGGAAAACGCATGCTGCGGTCCACCCTGTTGCGGCCCATGATCGACGCCGCTGCGATTGAATCCCGCTACGCCGCCGTGGAAGCCGCCCGTACCGACCTTATCCGGCGCGAGGAACTGCGCCGCGCTCTTTCCGGGGTCCTCGACCTGGATCGCCTCCTCGCGCGCATCTCGCTGGACAGCGCCGGACCCCGCGATCTGCTTGCCCTTGCCGCGTCTCTGCGCCATCTGCCTGAAGTCAAAAAATCCGCAGCCTCGCTTGCCCCGCAGCCAGGGTCACCACTCGTCTCGCTGGACGCACAGTCGTTCTGGGCGAACGCTGGCTCGCTCGCCCCCCTCGACGACCTCTGCGCAGCAATCTCCGCCACGCTCGTTCCCGAACCCCCGCTCACCCTGGCCGAAGGCGGCGTGATCGCCCCGGGCATCGATGCAGAGCTGGACGACCTGCGCTCCGTCGGATCGAGCGGCCGAGCCTCCATCGCCGCCATCGAGGACCGCGAGCGCCGCCGCACCGGCATCGGATCGCTGAAAGTCCGCTTCAACTCCGTCTTCGGCTACTACATCGAAATCACCAAATCGAACCTCTCCAGCGTCCCGGCCGACTACGAACGCAAGCAGACCCTGGTCAACGCCGAGCGCTTCACGACCCCCGAGCTGAAAGACTACGAAACCAAAGTCCTTAGCGCACAGGAGCGCTCCATCGAAATTGAAAAGCGGCTCTTCGCCGCCTTGCGCGCTCGCATCGTCGAAAACGCCGGGCGCATCCGACGGGCCAGCACGGCAGTGGCGGAAATCGACCTCGTCGCCTGCTTCGCCCACCTCGCCGCCCTGCGCAACTACACACGCCCCCGCGTCGACCCCGCGCCCATCCTCGAAATCGCCTCCGGCCGCCACCCCGTCATCGAGCGCCTGATGGACGAAGCCGGCGAATCCCGCTTCGTTCCGAACGATTTGTTCCTCGACGCCAGCGAAAACACCTCCCATCCCAACCTGCTTTTAATCACAGGGCCCAACATGGGCGGAAAGTCCACCTACCTGCGCCAGGCGGCCCTGCTCGTCATCCTGGCCCAGGCGGGCAGCTTCGTGCCCGCAGACCGTATGACCTACGGCATCGTCGATCGCATCTACACGCGCATCGGCGCCTCGGACAATCTGGCGCGGGGCAGGTCCACGTTTATGGTCGAGATGACCGAAACCGCTACCATCCTGAACACCGCCACCGCGCAGTCCCTCATTCTGCTCGACGAAATGGGCCGCGGCACCTCCACTTTCGACGGACTTTCGCTCGCCTGGGCCACTCTCGAGTACCTGCAGCGCCACATCGGCGCCCGCTCCCTGTTCGCGACCCACTATCACGAGCTCACCATGTTGGCGGACGAGTTTCCCCGCCTCAAAAACCTGCATGTCTCGGTCAGCGAAAGCCCCCAGGGCATCGTTTTTTTGCATCGGATAGAGCAGGGGCCTGCGAACCGGAGTTACGGAATCGACGTGGCGCGCCTGGCCGGCCTGCCGCCGGCTGTAATCCATCGCGCACGTCAGGTGCTGAAGCAGCATGAGCGTTCCGAGCGGCATAACGTCGCGGTGGAGACCGAGCCTGCGCTGCAGCTCACCATCTTTACTCCTCTTTCGCAGCGCATCCTCGATCGTCTGGCGCAGACCGACATCGATACCCTTACGCCGCTCCAGGCGCTGAATCTTCTGGAAGAACTGAAGACGGAAATCAAAGGCTGAGTAGGTTGATCGCAGCAGATGAGAGGCCCCATCTCATGAGCTCGAGACGCAAGGCTCCGGAACCCCCGCCGGGCATGCGCGACCCGCGGCGCCAGGGACGCGTTTTCATGCCGCGCCGCCGCGACGTACCGCTCGCCGAACAAGCCGGCCAGATCCTTATTGCCGGGCTCGCCTCCATCTCGCTCTCCGCCGAAGAGCGGGCCTGGATGGGTCGCATCCGTCCCGGCGGCATTATCCTCTTTCGGCGCAACATCGAGGAGGCCGCGCAGACCGCCGCGTTGCTCCACGAAGCCGATAGTCTCGGCAGCACGCCGTTGTTCCGCTGCGTCGATGTTGAAGGCGGCCTCGTCGACCGGTTGCGCGACGTCATTCACCCTATGCCCTCGCCCGCGGCCGTCTTCGCCACCGGCAAGCGCAACCTCTACCGCCGGCACGGCCAGCTCATCGGCCGCGAAGCCCACGCGCTGGGCTTCAACGTGGTGCTCGCTCCAGTTCTCGACCTTGCGCTGCCGGAGTCCGCCTCCATCCTGCGCACCCGCGCCGTCGCCGCCGAGCCGTGGCGCGTCATCGACTACGCCCGCTACTTCGCCTCCGGCCTCAGCATGGAAGAGATGCTCGGCTGCGGCAAACACTTTCCCGGCCTCGGCGGAGCCACGGTCGACTCCCACCAGTCCACGCCGGTCATTCACCGCCAGACGCGCCTAATGTGGCGCACCGATCTCGCTCCCTGGCTCGCCGTCGGCAACCGTCTCCCCTTTGCCATGGTCGCGCACGCGTCGTATCCGTGGCCCGGACGCGACCCCGCACTGGCCACCGTCTCGCGCTACTGGGTCACCAACGTCCTGCGCCGCCAGGTGCGGTTCCGCGGCATCATCCTTTCCGACGACATGGAGATGGGCGGCATCCTCTCGCAGATGTCCATCGAAGACGCCGTCGTCCAGGCCGTCGCGGCCGGCATCCAGATGATCGAGATCTGCCGCGACCCCGCGCTCGTGATGCGCGCCTATGAAGCTCTGCTGAAGGAGACGGAGAGGTCTGCTGCGTTCCGCGAACTCGTCGCCAGCGCGTGGCGCAAGATCTACCGCTCGAAAAAGCAGTGGCTGCATGCACCGCGCCGTCAGAATCTCTCGGAAATCCGCATGAACCGCCTGTGCGAGGAGGTTCGCCAGTTCGCCAGGTCCGTCGGCGAAGCGCCGGTTGTTTCCCTCGATCCCGCACGCTGGGAAGGCGCGGCGTCGTAATCTGATGGGGCATGAAGCAAAGCAAACCCCTCGTCGTCGCCGGCATCATGAGCGGAACCTCCGCCGACGGCATTGACGTCGCGCTGGTGCGCATCGCGGCCTGCGCCGGGCGCCCTTATCCGAAACTGGAGTTGCTGGCGCACCACGCCTGGCCGTTCCCGCGCGTGCTGCGCAAGGCCATTCTTGCCGCGATGAATGCGCCGTCCATCTCCACTGCCGAACTGGCGCGGCTGAACTGGCGTCTCGGCATCGCCTATGCCGAAGCGCTCCGCGACACGATCGCTGCAACGAAGAAGAGACCCGCCCTCGTTGGCTGCCACGGCCAGACCCTCTACCACCAGGCCGCGCCCGCGCCCTACGCGGGCCGCCGCTTCGCCTGCACCTGGCAGCTCGGGGAACCGGCCCTGATCGCGACGGAGTGCGGCGTTCCTGTCGTTTCCAATTTCCGCCCCGCCGATATGGCGCTCGGCGGCCAGGGAGCGCCGCTGGTTCCGCTCTTCGATTATGTTTGCTTCGCGCATCCCACCCGCGCGCGCGTTCTGCAGAACGTCGGCGGCATCGGCAACCTCACCGCGATTCCCGCCGGAGCGCCACCGGACAAAGTGATCGCCTTCGATACCGGGCCCGGCAACATGGTCATTGACGCGCTCATGCAGCAGCTCTTCGGCAAGCCCTTCGATCGCGATGGCAGAACTGCCGCGCGAGGGAAATTTCTGGAGCGTGTTGCCTCGTCCTATCTGCGCGAGAAGTTCTTTCGTCAGGGCCCGCCCAAATCCGCCGGACGCGAGCAGTTCGGTGCGGAATACGTCGCGCGCTTCCTCGCCGCCTGCCGCAACGCCGGCGGCAAACCCGAAGACGCCGTGGCAACTGCCACCATTTTCACCGCGCTCACCATCTGGAAGGCGGTTCGCGCATGGGTGCTCCCGCTGACGGAGCCAGCCCCGATCGATTGCATCGTCTCCGGCGGAGGCGCCCGCAACAGCTTCCTTCTCTCTGCCCTGCGCACTCTGTTCGAGGACGACAACTGCACCCTCACCAGCAGCGATGCCACCGGCTTGCCCGCCGCCGCCAAAGAAGCCGCCGCCTTCGCCCTGCTTGCATATCAGACCTGGCATCATCGCCCCGGCAACGTTCCTTCGGCCACCGGAGCATCTCGCCCGGCTATCCTCGGGCAAATCGCCTATGTCTAAGTCGTCCGCCGCCGGCCCTTTCGCTGCTGGCTACCGGCTCCCGGCTCCCGGCTCCCAGCCACCTGCTCCCGGCTCCTGGCTCCCGGCTCCCGGCTCCTTTGCTCTTCTCTGCGCCCTGTGCTCCCTGCTCGGCCTTGTCACCGGGTGTTCGCGCCGCCCCGACCCAGGCACGGTCGTCATGCTCATCGAGAGCAGCCCCGCCAACCTCGATCCCCGCATCGGCACCGACGCCCAGGCCGAGCACATTGACGCGCTGATCTTCGACGCGCTCGTCCGCCGCGACGAGCACTTCGGCCTCCAGCCGTTTCTCGCAACGAGCTGGGAGAATCCCGACCCGCTGACGTGGGTCTTTCATCTGCGTACAGGTGTCCGCTTCCAGGACGGCCGGCCGCTCACTTCGCGCGACGTCAAGTGGACCATCGACTCGCTGCTGAACGGCACGGTGATCAGCGTGAAGGCCGGCTCCTTCACCACACTCGACCACATTGACGCGCCCGACCCCGCCACCGTCGTCTTCCACCTCAAAAAGCCTGACCCTGCGCTGCTCTTCAACCTCTGCGACGGCGCCATCGGCATCGTTCCCTACGGCAGCGGCCGCGACTTCTGGCGTCACCCTGTCGGCAGCGGTCCCTTCGCCTTCGTCAGCCAGCAGATCGATCGCGACGTCGTGCTCGCGCGCAACCCCTCCTACTGGGATTCGCCGGCGAAGATCGCGCGCATCCGCTTCGCCGTTGTGCCCGACGACACTACGCGCGCCCTCGAGCTGCAGAAAGGCTCCGCCGACGTCGAGAGCAACGCGCTCTCCCCCGATATGATCGACTCCCTTGGCCGCGACCCCCATCTGGTCATCGACCAGGGGCCCGGCACCAACCTCTACTATCTCGTCTTCAACCTGCGCGACCCCATCCTGCGCGACGTGCGCGTGCGCACCGCCATCGCCGACGCCATCAATCGCCCGCTCATCATCCAGACCATTTACCGCGGCCAGGCGCGGCTCGCCGAGAGCCTGCTCCCGCCGCAGCACTGGGCCTTCACCGCTGATGTGGAGCAGCACCCGTACGATCCCGCGGCCGCCAATGCGCTGCTCGATCGGGCCGGCTACCCGCGCGGTCGCGATGGCATCCGCTTCCACATCTCCGAAAAGACCTCGAACGACGAAACCGTTCGCCTCGTCGCCGTTGCCATGCAGCAGGAACTGGCGCTGGCCGGCATCGCGCTCGATCTGCGCAGCTACGAATTCGCCACGTTTTATTCCGACCTGGTGCGCGGCGCCTTCCAGATTGCGCCTTCGCGCTGGATCGGCGGCAACGAGAACCCCGACATCTACCGCTACGCTTTCGACTCGGGCAGCTTCCCGCCCCGCGGCAGCAACCGCGGCTTCTACTCGAACCCCGAGGTCGACCGCCTCATCGCCGACGGCGCCTCCACCACGGATCGCAGCCGCCAGCGCACCGACTACGTCCGCATCCAGCAGATCCTCGCCCACGATCTGCCGTCAATGAATCTCTGGTATCTCAACTCGGTCGTGGTCCACTCGCGCCGCCTGTCCAACATCCAGCCCAACCCTTCCGGCATGTTCGATTTTCTGCGCACGGCCACGCTTCAGTAATAGCGACAGGTTCAAAATCGCGTCCGAAACAAGCGCCGCTCCCTCGAAAACGGACTAGACTACGTTGTTGCTGTTGGGAGGTAAGCATGCCTCTCCGCCATCTTTTTTCGTCTTGTTTCGCCAGCCTGCTGCTTCTCGCTCTGGCCGCCTGCGGCTCCTCGTCATCAACCGCGACAACGTCGAATAATCCGCCTTCCGAAACCCCCGACCAGCGTGCCGACGCCCTGATCGCGCAAATGACGCAGGCCCAGAAACTCCAGATGGTCGAAGGCGGCGTCGCCAACGATTCCAGCTTCAACTACAGCTTCCCCCGCGGCGGAGCGGGCTACGTTGCTGGCATTCCATCGCTTAACATCCCCGCCCTCTACATCGCTGACGGCAGCGTGGGCGTGGGCAACGGCGTAGGCCCGGCAACTGCGCTCCCGTCCTCCATCGCCAGCGCCGCCGGATGGGACACGACCGCCGCATACTCCTACGGCCAGGTCATCGGCACCGAGCTTGCCGACTACGGCATGAACGTGAACCTCGGCGGCAACACCAACCTCATCGGCCGCGAGCCGCGCGATGGGCGCACCTTCGAAACCAAAGGGGAAGACCCCATCCTCGCCGGCAAGATCGCCGCCGCGCATCTTGAAGGCGTCCAGGCAGAGCACGTCATTGCGCAAATGAAGCACTTCTCCTTCAACGATCAGGAAACCGGCCGCACCACCGCCAACGTCATCATCGACGACCGTGGCGGCCGCGAAAGCGACCTGCTCGCCTTCGAGATCGGCGTCAAAGATGCGAACGTCCAGTCTGTGATGTGCTCGTACAACCTCACCAACGGCACGTGGAATTGCGAAAACCCGTATCTCCTCACCCAGGTGCTCAAGACCGGCTGGAACTTTCCCGGCTTCGTCATGTCCGACTGGGAAGCCACGCACAGCACGGTCGCCGCCGCTAACGCCGGCCTCGACCAGGAGCAACCCGACCAGATCTACCTCTCGCAGCTTCCTGCCGCCATTCAGGGAGGACAAGTCGCGCAGTCGCGCCTCGACAACATGGCGCACCGCGTGCTCCGCGCCATGTTCGCAGCGGGCCTTTTCGATTACCCGCAGACATTGCAGCCCATCTCCGCCGCAGCCGATGCCACCATCGCGCAACAGGTGGAGGAGAACGGGGCTGTGCTTCTGAAAAACGCAAATGCGCAGCTCCCACTCAGCCCCGGCGTTACCTCCATCGCCGTCATTGGCTCGCACGCCGACATCGGAGTCCTTTCCGGCGGCGGATCCGCTCAGGTGCAGCCGGTCGGCGGTCCCGCGCTCGTTGACGGTACTCCCTGTCCGCCGTGCTGGGCCCAGATGATCTGGGATCCCTCCTCGCCCGTGCAGGCCATCGAGGCCATGGTTCCCAACGCGAAGGTCCAGTTCGACGAAGGCACTGATGCCGCCTCCGCCGCCTCGCTCGCTGCGTCTTCCCAGGCAGCGATTGTCTTCGTGAATCAGTGGACCAGCGAAGGCATGGATCTCGCCAGCCTCAATCTCACCGATCCTGTCAACAACATCGATCAGGATGCGCTCGTCAGCGCCGTCGCCGCCGCCAATTCCCACACCGTCGTCGTCATCGAGAGCGCTGGCGCCATTGTCATGCCGTGGCTCAGCCAGGTGAATGCGGTGCTGGAAGCCTGGTACCCCGGCCAGCGCGGTGGTCCGGCGATCGCCGATCTCCTCTTCGGCAAGACCAACCCGTCGGGCAAGCTGCCCATCACCTTCCCGGCCAGCGTGGATCAGCTCCCGCGCCCCAACATCCCGCAGCCGCCCGACGGCACCACGCCTTTCCCCGTGAATTACACAGAAGGGTTCAACGTCGGTTACAAATGGTTCGATTCTCAGGGGCTGACGCCGCTCTTTCCCTTCGGCTTCGGCCTCTCCTACACAACGTTCACGTTCACCAACGCCGCGTTGGTCAACAACCTCTCGTCTGCGACGAATCCGAATATCCAGGTAACCTTCACGCTTACAAATACCGGAACCGTGGCCGGAGCGGAAGTCGGCCAGGTCTACCTCGGCATGCCTGCCGGCCTCGGCGAGCCGCCGCATCGCCTCGTTAAATGGCAAAAAGTGACGCTGCAGCCAGGCGCGTCGCAGTCCGTCACCATCGAAGTCGACGAGAACGACTCCTCGCACCCGCTGTCGTATTGGGATACAACCTCTGACTCCTGGCTCGTCGCACCCGGCCAGTACACCGTTTATCTCGGCAACTCCGACGCGAATGTGACCACCGTCGGCACGTTTACCGTCGGCTCCTCATAGCCTCGACGTAGAGCAGTTTCGGAATACACGTAGACTTTTTGAGGCTGGTACAGGGTGGCTTTTTCTTGATTAAAAAGCCACTTGAGCGTGTGCCTTCGGTCTACACCGATTCCGAAACTGCTATAACCGCTGCCAGCTACCGGCCGACTTTCCGATGAGTTGCCTTTCCCTGCGCGTACACGCTACAGGCTGTCTTTCCTCACTCCTCGCGCATCAGCTGCGAGGGGTCCACTCGCAGTGCGCGCCGCGCGGGAATCAGTGTGGCCGCCATGCCCAGCAGCGCCATGGTGGCAATGGCTCCGCCCACCACCAGCGGATCGCGTGGATTTGCCTGGTACACAATGTGGCCCAGAAGGCGGCTGGCAAAGACGCCGCAGGCCAGTCCCAGCATCGATCCCACGCCCAGCAGCATTATGGGACGGCCCACCGCCGAGCCCAGCACCTGCATGCGCCGCGCTCCCAGAGCCACGCGGATGCCCAGTTCCTTCATCCGCTTGCTGACACCGTAGGCCGCCATGCCGAAGATGCCCGTCACCGCCAGCATGGCGGCCAGCAGGCCCATCACCCCCAGCGCCACGGTCGCTGCCCGCGCCGGGAACAACTCACTTGCCAGCGTGTCCGGCCAGCTCTCAACCGAAATGGGCACGTTCGGCGCGATGCCGCTCAGAGCGCGTTCCAGCGCCACCGCCATTTCGTTCCCTGCGCGCTGCGAGCGCACCACGAAAATGGCCTCGCTCTGCTCATCCTGCGGCAGCGGCACATACACGACGGGCTGCGGCGACTCTTCCATGTCGTGATATTTGCCGTCCTGGGCCACGCCCACCACTTCCGTCAGGCGGCCGGAGACAATAAATCGCTGCCCCACAGCGGGCTGTCTGCCCCACATCTTTTTGGCAAACGATTCGTTCACCACCGCCACGGCAGGC
This sequence comes from Acidobacteriaceae bacterium, assembly GCA_030041435.1. Lineage (GTDB taxonomy): Bacteria > Acidobacteriota > Terriglobia > Terriglobales > Acidobacteriaceae > Palsa-343. Next base: position 74,220 of record JASHNW010000015.1, on the reverse strand, counting down.
GTCTGCGCGGTGTCCGTCCAGGCAACGTCGCGCCCGCTCAGCAGCCGCGTGCCGGCGGCTTCCAGGTATCCCGGCGACATGGTGAACACGTAGGGCGCCAGCACAGAATGGTCCAGCGTAAACTCGACCGTCCCGGGGCGGAATACAGGCACCCCGTGCATGCCGCCGGTCATGGGAGTGCGGCTCACGGTACCCGCGGCCGTCACACCGGGGATGCTCCGCACCGCCTCGAGAGCCGCTTTCTCTTGCACGAGCGCGCCGTCGGCACCCTGCGGGCCTGCCAGTTCCACCTGGCTCAAATCCAGTTCAACCAGCATCGCGCCCTGCGGCTCAAAGCCAAGCGGGGCGCGCAGCATGCGCTCCATGCCGCGCACCGCCACCAGCGAAGCCGTTACCAGCAGCGTGCAGATGGCAATTTGAGCGCCCAGCAACAGGTCGCGCAAGGCAAACCGGCGCAGGTGCGGGGATTCCACCGATCCGCTCTTCATCGCATGCAGCGGACTGTTCTGCCACGCCTGGCGCGCTGGAACCATCCCAAACAGCAGCGCGCTGGCCAGCGTAAAGGCCAGACCTGCCAGGTACACGCGCGCATCGACGCTGACGGCCACATGACCGCCAAAGGCCGGATGCCACCGGTTCAGCGCGACCAGCAGCAAAGCTGCACTCCCCAGCCCAACGGCTCCCCCCAGCACCGCCAGCAGCGCCGCCTCGGTGAGCAATTGCCGCACCAGCCGCCGCCGGCTCGATCCCAGGGCCACGCGCAGCGCCAGTTCCCGGCTGCGATCGGCCGCGCGCGCCGCAAACAGACCGGCAAGATTGGCACACGCCGCCGCCAGCACCAGCAGCGCCAGCACGGTCACGCTCCAGAGAAATCCGCGAATCACTGCCCCGTCGTCGCCCCAGAGTCCCGGGTGGACCAGCCGCAGCGGCTGCCCGTCATCGGTGAGCGGATACTCTTTGTTCAGCTCGGCCGAGATCGCGCTCAGGTTCTCCGCCGCCTGGCTGGGCGTCACGCCGGGCTTCAGCCGGCCGATCACCGTCACCGCGATCGACGCCCGAGCGTGCAGGTAGTCCACCCCGGTTGTCTGCTCCTCGTTCAGCATGGGGATCCAGTAGTCCGGCCACACAAACCGCTCCGTGCCATGGAACTGCGGCGAGGCCACGCCCACCACCGTGAACGGATGCCTGTTCAGCTCCACCGTCGTGCCGACGACGCCCCGATCGGCATGAAACGCGCTGCGCCACAGCTCATCGCTCAACACCACGTACGGCACTGAATTCGGGCCATGCTCGTCCGCCGCGTGAAAGAACTGTCCCAGCCCTGGCTCGACGCCCAGCAAATCGAAATAATTGCCGGTGACCTCGTCGCCATGGACCTCCGTGACCGCGTTGCCCCAGCGCAGCGCCCCGTTGGAATAGGCGTCGATCGCGGTCATCCCGCTGAAGGTGGTGTTACGCCGCTGAAAATCCTCAAATGCGGGATAGGAGTGCGTCAGCAGCCTGCCCTTCGCCCACGCCTTATGGCGAAGCTGATACAGGCTCTGCGGGTCGCGCACCGCGAGCGGGCTCAGCAGGACCGCATTGACCACGCCGAAGACAGCCACATTGGCCCCAATGCCCAGTGCCAGCGTGATAACCGCGGTCAGCGCGAAGCCCGGCGACTTCTTCATCTGGCGCAGCGCAAACTTCACATCCCGCCAAACCCCGTCCAGAACCAGCGCCGCATCTGCGCCCATCGTCTTCTCCCGCAACGCCACGGGATTCCCAAACCGCAGACGTGCCGAGCGCCGCGCGTCTGCCTCGCTCATCCCTGCGCGCATGGCATCCTCGACGGCCAGGGCGATATGCGCCTCAAGCTCCGCAGCGATTTCGGCGTCGACTCGCTCGCGCCGTCGCAGATTGGTCAGCCGCTGCCACAAACCCATCGTCACCCACCGTTCTTTTCTTCCCACCGCACAGCGCGCAATCCGCGCAGCGGTTCCGCCTGGACGGCCAGCCCTTTACTCGCTGCGCAGCGCCTGCATCGGCTCGATGCTCGAAGCCCGCTGCGCCGGCAGATACGCCGCCAGAAATCCGGCCACCGCCACCACCGCGCAAACCAGCGCCAGCACCAGCGGGTTCCGCTCAGCGGTTCCGTACAGCATCGAGCGCAGCACCGAGGCCGACGCCAGCGTCGCCGCAATCCCGATCGCCATCCCGATCCCGACCAGCACCGCCGCCTGGCGCAGCACCATCTGCATCACCGTGCCGCGCCTGGCTCCCAGCGCCAGCCGTACGCCGATCTCCCGCGTCCGCCGCGCGACGGAGTACGCCATCACCCCGTAGAGCCCCACCACTGTGAGCACCAGGGCCAGCGCCGCAAACACCCCCAGCAGCACCATGGCAAAGCGTGGCTGCGCCAGTTGCATTCCAATCAGGTCGTGCATCGTATGCACATCGGTCACGGGGATATCCCGATCCATCGACGCCACCAGGTTCCGCACCTCCGGTTCGAGGCTCATCGGATCGACGGCCGTGCGCGCCACCGTGATCAGGCAACACCACGCCGAGAGCTGGCTGGCCGGCAGGTACTGGATGGGGCTTTCTTCGCGGTCGGTGGCATCCCGCCGCACGTTTCCCACGACGCCCACGATCGTCCGCCACGCCGGCCCATTCCTGCCACCATTGCTCGCGCCGGGCTTGAGCTTTTTGCCCAGCGGATTCTCTCCCGGAAAAAACTTCTGCACAAATGCCTGGTTGACGATCATCACCTGCTGCGACTTCTCCGTATCCGCAGCGCTGAAATCGCGGCCGGAGAGAAGGGGAATCTGCATGGTCTCAAAGAACCGCGGCGCGATAATGTCCAGCTCGGCGCTCGGCCGATGACCCGGAGTTGCCGGTTTCTCCGGATTGTCAAAGCTGAGAACTGCTTCGTTGTTCCCCATCGGCAGGAACATCGACCCGCTGGCTGAAGTCACGCCCGGCAGCGCCCGCAGCCTCTCGAAGTACTGCTGGTAAAACTCGGGACGGGAATCCTTATACCGTGAATCCGGCGTCTCGAACTGATACGTCAGCAGATGGTCGGGGTTAAACCCCTCATTGTTGTGGGTCAGCTTCAGAAAGCTGGTGAGCAGCAGGCCCGCACCCGCCGTCAGCACGATGCCCAGCGCCACCTGGCCCACAATCACCGCGGAGCGCAGCCAGTCGTGGCCGGAAATCTGCGCGCGCCCTCCTTCCTTTAGCGTATCCGCCAAATTGGTTCGCGAGGCCATCAGCGCCGGGATGGTTCCGAAGACGGTCCCGCACACCAGAGAAATTCCCAATGCGAAGCCCAGCACCATCAGATTCACGCCCGCGTCATCGGCGCGCGGAACGCCGGTGGGCAGCACGCGCAGCACCAGCGGCGTGGCCGCCAGCGCCAGCAGGCACCCTGCGAGGCCGCCCGCGATGCCCAGCACCAGGCTCTCAGCCAGCAGTTGCCGCACGATGCGCACCCGCGCCGCGCCCAGCGCCGCGCGCACCGCGATCTCCCGCTCCCGTTCGCGCACCCGCGCCAGCAGCAGATTTGCGATGTTCCCGCACGCCACCAGCAGCACCAGCGCAACCGCGCCCAGAACCACCAGCAGCAGCGTGCGCGTGTCGCCCAGCAAAGCGGTCAGCTCACTCACCACTTGTGCCGAGCTGTGCTTCGTGTTCGTGTCAGGATATTGTTTCGCCAGACGCGTGGCGATTGCCTTCATCTCCGCATCGGCCTGCGCCACGGTTACGCCGCTCTTGAGCCGCCCCATCGCATTCAGGAAATGGTCGCCGCGGTTGGCGGTCGCCGTCTTTGGCGTCCCGTCGTTATCGACCGCCAGCGTAGTCCAGAAGCTGTTGTTCGGTTCAGTCACCGGAAACCGGAACGACGCCGGCATTACTCCGATCACGGTGAACGCATCGCCGCTCAGATGCATCGTCCGCCCCACAACGGAGGGATCCGCCCCGAACTGCGAGACCCACAGCGCGTGGCTGATCAGCGCAACTCGCGTGCCCTGCTTCTCGTCGGCGGCGGAAAATCCGCGTCCCAGCTGCGGCTCGATGCCCACGAGCGGCAGCAGATCCGCGCTCACCACTTCGCCATCCAGATGCACCGCGCGTTCCACGCCGGTCAGCGTGAGAGAAGTATCGTGATACGACACCAGCTGCTCGAAGCTGCGGTTCTGCGCGCGCCAGTCGAAGAAGTCAGGATAGGAGACGTCGCTGCCCTCATACTGCTGCCCCACGTCGCTCGACTGCACCTCGACCAGCCGCTGGGGCTGATGGTAGGGCAGCGGCCGCAACAGCACCGCATCCACGATGCTGAAGACCGTCGTGTTGGCGCCGATGCCCAGAGCCAGGGTGGCGATCACCGTCGCAGCAAATCCCGGCGACTTCCTCAGCTGCCGCAGCGCCAACTTCACATCGCGCGCCAGCCCATCCAGCCCCAGAACCGCATCCGCTCCCATCGTCGTCTCCTTCGCAATGACCGGATTTCCAAACTTCAGCCGCGCCACCCTGCGCGCCTGCTGCTCGCTCATGCCTTTGCGCACCGCATCCTCCACAGCCAGGGCGATATGCGCCTCCAGCTCCGCCGCAATCTCGGCATCCACCCGCTCGCGCCGCCCCAGATTCCTCAGCCTCGTACCCATCCCCATCGCGTCACTCTTTCGCCAGCCTTGTTTCGGCCGGCCGTTTCATTCCCTGCGGCCTTGTCCCCGCTTCCGCCCCGGGCCCTGCGCTGTGGCGGCTTATTCCGCCCGCAGCGCCTCCACCGGATCGACCGCAACCGCCCTTGCTGCCGGAATCGCGCACGCCGCACCGGCTACGCACAGCAGCAGCGCGATCACAGACAGATACGTCACGGGATCGAGACGCGAGACCCCGAACAGCAGCGACCCGAGCGCAGCGCTCGATGCCACGGCCCCGCCCAGTCCGAGCCCGGCGCCGGCCAGCGCCAGCACCATGCCCTGGCGCAGCACCAGGCGGAGAATGTTCCCGCGCGATGCACCCAGCGCCGCGCGCACGCCGATCTCGCGCGTCCGCTCGGCTACGCTGCCGGAGAGCACGCCGTAAATGCCCGTGGCCGCCAGCAGCAGAGCCACCAGCGCAAATGCCTCAAACAGGATGAGCACAAAGCGCCGCGTCGCCGCGCCCGCCGCCAGCAGATCGTCCATCGTGGCCACCCGCACCAGCGCCTGATCCTTGTTTACCGACCAGACCGCGTACTCCACCGCCGTAACCAGCGCCGCCGCATCGTCGCGCGTCCTGACCACCAGCGACATCGTGTCGTCGGCGAACCACGACTGCGCTTCGGTCAGATACACCGCGTTCGGCTCGTCGACCGCGAGCGAATTCTGCTTCACGTCGCCCACCACGCCCACCACCGTGAACCACGGCCGATTCGTCGGCCCCACGTGCAACCGCTTTCCGAGCGCGCTCTGGCCGGGGAACTTGCTCTTCGCCAGCGACTCGCTGATGAGCACCGCGGGCGGCGCATCGGCGCGGTCCTGCTCGCCGAGGAAGCGCCCGGCGCGCAGCGGAATACGCATCGTCTCGCAGTAGCCAGGGCTCACCACGTAACGAAATACGTCGGTGCCACCCTGCGGCAGATCGCCCTCGAAAGTGGCGCCATAGGTTCCGTAGATCACGGCGTCGTCGGTGAGCGGCAGATTCGTAGTCAGCCCCGCCGCGCGCACGCCCGGCACCCGCCGCACCGCGTCCAGCGCCTGCTCGAAGAACTGCTTCCGCGCCCGGCTGCCCGCATCCGGCGCGGCCGCCGTGTCGTCAAACTCGTGCCCGCTGGTGTTGATCTGGATGGTCAGCAGCCGCGACGGATCGAATCCCGGATCGACTGCCAGCAGCCGCTGCATGCTGCGCAGCAGCAGCCCCGCGCCGGCCAGCAGCACCAGCGCCAGCGCCATCTCCGTCACCACCAGCGTGCGCCGCATCCAGCCTTGTCCGCTCGTTGCTCGGGCTGTGGTCTTCTGCGCGTTCGTGCGCAGCTCACCGCGCGCCGCATCGAGAGCCGGCGCCAGCCCCGCCGCCACGCCCACCAGCGTCGTCAGCGCCAGCGCGAAGAAGAACGCCTCGCCGCTGAAACGGATGGCGTCGAGCCGCGGCAGCCCCGCCGGGCTCAGCGCCACCAGCGCCCGCACGCCGGCTGTGGCCACGCCCACGCCCACCGCGCCCCCCAGCCCGGCCAGCAACAGACTCTCGGTAATCAGCTGCCGCACCACGCGCATCCGTCCTGCGCCGAGCGTCACGCGCATGGCAAACTCGCCCCGCCGCTGCGCGCCGCGCGCCAGCTGCAGATTCGTGACGTTCACCCCGGCCATCAGCAGCACCAGAATCACCGCGCCGGCCACCGCCAGCAGCGCCGGACGCACCTCGCGCGTAATATCCGACTGCAGCGCATCCACAATCAGCCCGTGCCGCATCGCCGCCCACTGCGGGCGCCGGTATTGCGGAATGGGATTCGCGGCGATCGTTTCCAGCTCGTGCGCGGCTGCCTCGCGGCTCACACCCGCCCGCACGCGCCCCACCATGTACAGGTGGTTGCCCCACACGCTGCCCTCGAAATCCGCCGCCAGTGCCTGCGTGTTGTAGTCGAGCGGCGTCCAGATGTCGGTCTGCGGCGACAGCACGTTCTCAAAACCTCGCGGCATCACGCCGATCGCCGTGTACCGGTCGCCGTCGAGCGTTACCCCGCGCCCCACCAGGCCGCGATCGCCGCCGAACCGCCGCATCCAGAGCCGGTAACTCAGGATCACCACCTTCGGCCCCTGATATCGGTCCTCCGCCGGCAGAAAATCGCGGCCCAGCCACGGCTCGACGCCCAGCACGCGCAGATAGCTCGCGCTCACGCTCTGGCCGTTCAGCCGCTCCGGCCGCGCTCCGTCCACCAGCACCGGCTGCCATGGCTCGTACGCGGCCAGCGCTTCGAACGAGTGGTTCCGCTCCGTGAGCTCGTGCCAGTTGCCGAATGCCAGCCGGCTGCGCGATCCCTCCCAGGTGTTCCAGATGGTCAGAATCCGGTTCGCGTGCGGATACGGCAGCGGCTCGAACAGAATAGGATTCACCGCGCTGAAGATCGCCGTGCACGCGCCGATGCCCAGCGCCAGCACCGCCACTGACGTCGCCGCAAACCCCGGCGACTTCCGCAGTTGCCGCAGCGCAAATTTCACATCGCGCCACACGCTGTCGAACCCCAGCGCCGCATCGGCGCTTATCGTCTTCTCCCGCAACGCTACCGGATTGCCGAACTTCAGCCGCGCCGCTCGCCGCGCCTCGTCCTCGCTCATGCCCTGACGCACCATGTCGTCCACCGCCATGGAGAGGTGCGCGCGCAGCTCGGCGTCGATCTCCGCGTCGACAGCTTTCTGCCGCCCCAGGTTCCGGATTCTCGCCCACCGCCCCATCGCGTCACCCCTGCGTCCGGATGCCCCATCCTTGTCGCCCGCTTGTGGGCGACAGGCTAGGCCCGCCAACTTGGTGCTTGCCAATGCTCACGCGTAGCGCAGCACGGCGCGCACGCCCTTCACCAGCTCCTCGAAGTCGCGCTCCGCTTCGTCGAGCCGCCTCCGGCCCGTTGCCGTCAGCCGGTAGTACTTCGCCTTGCGCCCGGTCTCCGTCAGCGCCCACTCTGACCCGATCCACCCGCTCTGCTCCATGCGGTGCAGCGCCGGGTAGAGCGATCCCTCCTCCACGCGCAGCAGCTCATCGCTCACTCGCTGGATGTGCTGCACAATGCCGTACCCGTGCAGCCGCCCCATCTGCGCCAGCGTCTTCAGCACCAGCAAATCCAGCGTCCCCTGCAGATCGTTCTTCGCCATCGTCCGCTTCAACCCCTCGACATCTGAGTATCCCAGAGCGTATGCCTAGATACTTAGGCATGTCAAGAGTTGAAAGCTTGTTACGGAAACTCCGTACGCCGGCCCGCATGCGCTCGCTTTGATGGGAGTTCCGGAAACGACCATCCCTGTTCGCCGGGCCGTTATCGCGGTATCAGCGTGAATCCCTGAATCGCGATCTTCGCGCCGCGCCACGCGTCCACGGAGGGGATCACGACCGCCGTGATCTGGTTGAAGCGCCGCAGCGCCCGCGATGGCGCGATGGGAAAACGCGCAGTTTGCTGCGCTCCCACGGGTGGCGCGAAAAACCCCGTGCTGTTGGCGGGCAGCGCCTCGAAACCGAGCAGCACCGACGGCTGGCTGGGCGCGGCGGTGTCCGACAGCAGCATACCCAGATGAACGGCCCCCGCCTGCGTATCCGCGTTCGTCACCACGACGTCCAGTTCTCCGCAGCATGTGACGGCCAGCGGCTGGGTCAGCCGCTCGACCCCTTCCATGCGCAGCGGGCCGCCATCGGCGGAGGTCTGGATCGCGCGGCCGCCGCCTCTTTTGCGGCACCGCAGCCGCTCCTCTATGATGACGACGAGCGGGAGAATCGCAGGCAACAGCTCAGCCTCCCTTATTCAGAACAGACTGGCGGCGAACGACGGATGCGGATTCTCATTACCGGAGCAGCGGGATTCCTCGGCTCTCACCTGGCAGACGCGCTGCTGGCCGAGGGCCACACCGTTCTCGGCGTGGACAACCTCTGTACCGGCTCGCTTGAAAACCTGCGCCATCTCGATCGCGAGCCGCGCTTCGAATTCCTGCAGCACGATCTCTGCGAGCCCTTCGATCCCGGCCGCGTCGACTACATCTTCAACTTCGCGTCCCCGGCCAGCCCGGTCGATTATTCGCGCCTCGGCGTCGCCACGCTGCTGGTCGGCTCCGTGGGAACCTGCAACGCGCTGGGCATCGCAAAGAAATACGGCGCCAGGTTCCTGCACGCCTCCACTTCGGAATGCTACGGCGATCCACTCGTTCATCCGCAGGCTGAGGACTACTGGGGCAACGTGAATCCCGTGGGGCCGCGCTCGGTCTACGACGAATCGAAGCGCTTCTCCGAAGCTTTGACCATGGCCTGGTGGCGCTACCACGGCGTCGATACCCGCCTGGCGCGGATCTTCAATACGTACGGCCCACGGTTACAAAAGAACGACGGCCGGGTCATTTCGAACTTCATGATGCAGGCGCTCAGGGGCGAGGATCTGACCGTCTACGGCGCCGGCGACCAGACGCGCAGCTTCTGTTACATCTCCGATGAGATCGAGGGCTTTCTTGGCCTCGCCCGCACCGACGAGCATTACCCCGTCAACATCGGCAACCCGGTCGAATGGACCATCCTCGACTGCGCCCGCGCGGTGCTGCGCGTGACCGGCTCCGCCAGCCGCATCGCCTATGCGCCGTTGCCGGTCGACGATCCCATCCACCGCCAGCCCGACATTTCGAAAGCAAAGCGGTTGTTCGGCTGGGAGCCTAAGATCGATCTCGAAACCGGACTGCGCCTTAGTCTCGACTACTTCCGCGGCTGCGTGGAGAGCGATGCTGAGGGAAAGACGCCAGTCCGGGCCTGATCCGCCCGCGCCGTTGCTTTACGCCGGCCGATGTGCCTCCATGCCCGCTCCCTCCGCACAGTTCGTCGCATCGCTGGCGCAGGCCGTCGGTTTCTCCGCCGCCGGTATCGCCGCGGTTCCCGAGCCCGGGTCGCCGGAAGACCGTGAGGAACGTTCCCGCTTTGAGTCCTGGATCGATGCCGGCCACGCCGGAAAAATGGAATACCTCAAGCGCCGTGACGACTCCGGATCGCTGGTCCGTTCATCCCTCCGCGTCGCGCTCCCCTGGGCCCGCTCCGTCATCGTCTGCGCGGCCAACTACAACTCCGCTGAGCCGCGCTCCACCGACCCTGCTCCGCCCGATGCCGGCTGGATCGCTCGCTACGCATGGACTTCCAGGCCCGGCGACCCGAACCAGCCGGAAGCTGCAAACCAAACCAGTCCCTCCGACTATCACAAGGTCCTGCTGCGCCGCCTTGCATCCCTGCGCGACCAGCTTGTCGCGCAGATCGGGCCCTTCGAGTCCCGCTGCTTCGTCGATACCGGCCCGGTCGTTGAGCGCGTCTACGCCCGCTATGCAGGCATCGGCTGGACCGGCAAGAACACCTGCATCCTCAACCAGCGCCTCGGCTCCTGGCTTTTTCTCGGCGTCATCGTCACGGCGCTCGAAGTTCACGCGCCCGTTGCCGAACTCGCGCCAAACTTAGCGCCCGATCGCTGCGGTTCCTGCACGCGCTGCATCGACGCGTGCCCGACCCACGCGCTCACCGGCCCGCGCCAGATGAACGCAACCCTCTGCATCTCTTACCTGACCATCGAGAACCGCGGGCCCATCCCCGAAAACCTGCGCCCGCTGGTGGGCCGCCAAATTTTCGGCTGCGACATCTGCCAGGACGTTTGCCCCTGGAACCGCCGCGCGCCCGTCGCTGCCGATCCGCAACTGGCGCCCCGTGCGGCGCTCGTCAACCCCGACCTCGAATGGCTCGCTTCCATGGACGAGCGCACCTGGGAACGCTGGTTCAACGGCTCACCCGTTCGCCGCGCAAAGTTTTCCGGTTTCCGGCGGAATCTGGCCATCGCCATAGGGAACAGCGGCCAGCACAAATTCCTGCCCATCCTGCGCGCGTGGGCCGGCGATCCCGACCCGGTCCTCGCCGAATCGGCTCGCTGGGCCGCGCAGCAGCTCGAGCACGGCGACACGAACCGCGCGGCCGGTTAACGACCGGAGCGCAATTGCAGCATGCTCGTCGTTCTGTGTCAGTTTGCCGCAGGACGTCCCGTCCCACCCGCAGGTTGGCTGGGACCGGCTCCGGCGCTCCAGGACGCCGCGCTTCGCGTCAAAGCTAGGCGCTGTTCCGCACGACGTTGGCCGCGCTCAGCCCCTTCGGACCCTGCTGGCACTCGAACTCTACCGCTTCGCCTTCATTCAAAGTCCGGTAGCCCGAATCCTGAATCGCGGAAAAATGGACGAAGACGTCTTCGCCGCTCGACCGCTGGATGAACCCGTAACCCTTCGCTCCGTTAAACCACTTCACTACGCCATGCTCTTTCACCGGATACTCCTCCGTTGTTTGTCCTTGTAAGCGGCCGTAACCACCTTGTGTCCGGCCCGTTACTCGCGTAACCGGGCTTAGAGACACCGAAAGCTGCCATTACCCGCCGGCGTGGCGGTTCGGGCAGCTTAGTGGGATTGCGGGCAGTCACGGAAACGATAATGCAGGTACATCAAAAATGGCCTTCCGATTCGTTCTGCAACGTCCTCCTGTTATGGCAGGAAATGGTTTTGAAATCAAGCAAAATTTGCAAAGAAGTCATCGGCCATGAGCCTGGTTACGAAAGTATCCTCTACGTTGGTGCCTCTCGGCCGGTTCCGGATTGCCCTGCCTCAGGTCTCCGATTCCCGTCTGCTACGATTTCTTCAGGGACTCCCCACATGGTGACCAACGACGCGCTGCAGCCTGCCCCATCCGGCCAGGCAAACGCTCCCGTGTCTCCGAACCCGCCGCCCCTGCCCCAGCCGGCTCCCCCGAGGGTCCGTTCGGCGCAGCATGGCGTGTGGCCGGCCGTCGTCTCGCTGGCCCGCTACCTGGGCCAAACCGAGGTCCACACCTACGCCTTCAGCGTCGCCGCCAACTCGATCCTGTCCCTGTTTCCCTTCATCGTGATGATGTTCACGGTCGCCCGCGACGTCTTCCACTCCGCCGCCATGACCAACTCCATCAGCGGCATGCTCCACGACCTTCTGCCCTCCAACCAGGACTTTGTCGTTCGCAACATGGCGTTGCTCGTCCATCCCCGCGGCAGCGTACAGGCGGCGTCGGTGGTCATGCTGCTCATCTCATCCACGGGCGTCTTTCTGCCGCTGGAGGTCGCACTCAACCAGGTCTGGGGCGTACGGAAGAACCGCTCCTACGTGATGAATCAAATGGTCTCGCTCGGCCTGGCATTCGCCATCGGCCTGCTGGCCATGTTCGCCGTCCTTGTCGACACGGCACAGACCGGCATCCTGACCTTCGTCTTTTTCGGCCACACCGAAAACGCCGTCTTCGGCTTCATCCACCATCTGTTCCTGCAGATCACGGTCGCGTTCCTCAGCATGAGCATGTTCTTCGCCATCTACTGGATCCTGCCCCACCGCCGCCTGCCCATCCGCGCCGTCCTGCCCACGGCCGTGGTCACCGGCCTGCTGTGGGACTTCGGCCGCCTTCTCTATATCCTGGCGCTGCCGCACCTCGATTTTCACTCCGTGTACGGCCCCTTCGAGGTCTCCGTTACGCTGATGATCTGGGCTTTCCTCACGGGACTTCTGCTGCTCGCCGGAGCGCAATATTCGGCGACGCGCCATGCTCTGCGCCTGGCGCATGAGGCAGACCTCGAAGCCGGACGCAAAATGGCGGTCGCAGAACCCGCTGCCGGGTCTGACGCACGATCCAGTTCCAAACTCGGTTAGAGATCTCCGCAACCCGCCGGGATCGCGTCCCCGCATGTCCCGTTCGAGCACTGCGCCAGCACATAGACCCGGTAGCCTGGCGGCTGTTCCACACGGCCCCACCAGCGCACCGGCGGCGGTGTCCTTTGAGCGCAGAGACGATACCGTGCCGCCAGCCAGGTGGCGAACTCCGGCCAGCGCGCCAGCTTCCGATACTCGCCCGGCCCGGTGGGGAACAGAGAACTCACGACAACGATCACTTCCGGTGGCCGTGCTTCGACAGCCCCCAGGAACTGCGCCCGCGCTTCGTGCACCGCTGGATCCTGTTCTGGCCCGAAGACGAGGAAGTCCGACAGCAGTCCCGTCGTCGGCTCCAGACGCATCCGGTAGAGCGTGTCCGTGCACCCGGAGATGGTGTCGATGCACTGCACGCGCCCGGAGAGAGCCGAGCCCCCCAGCCGCGTCAGGTCAGCCTGCATCATGGCAATCGAGCCCTGGTTGCGCCAGTCGTACTTCCGCACCGCCATCACCGACTGCGGCGCCAGCACGAACGCCCCGTAAGCCAGCCCCGCCGCGCCCAGCAGCAGCCACACTCCCCGCTGCCGCAGCGCCCGCGTCAGCTCGATTCCAATCAGCGCCAGCAGCAGCACCAAAAAAGGATAGCGATGGTAGGGAAATCCTTTGCCCTGGAGCATGAAACCGGCCAGCATCGCGGCTGCGCCCAGCAGCAGCGCCGCGCGTTCCCATCGCTCTTCCGTCCAGCCGTGCTTCCACTTCCGCCAGGCGCCGTTCGCAACCGGCTGGCCGGCCGCCAGCACCACCCACACGATCGCCAGCGGCAGCAGCGGCGAGACGCTGTGCAGCAGCAGAAAGCCTGGCGGCCTGCGTCCCAGGCTGGCGAAGTAGGGCACCACCGTCGTCAGGTTGTGCGCGAATGCCCCGAGCGCCTGCTCGCGAACCAGGAACACGAAGCAGACTGCAGGAGGCAGCAGAAAACCCACCGTCCCCGCCAGCACTGCCTGCGCAGCGGGTTTTCCCTGCCCGCGCAGAACCACCGCCATCGCCGCCAGCAGCACGATCCCCAGCGGCAGAGCCGTGGGTTTGATGGTCCCCGCGGCCGCAATGCAGAAGCCGAACAGGAACGCAGGCAGCGTGGAACCCCCACGCGAACCCAGGCTCGAGCTGCGGCCCGAGCCGTGCCGCCAAACCAGGAACAGGCCCGCGTAGGCCAGCACCAGCAGGGCAGCCATCGTCAGGTCGCGCTGGCCGGTGTCGTTGAGGCCGTCGCGCCCGTGCACCACCATGAAGACGACGGCGGCGAAAACGCCGGCCAGCCGATCATACGGCCAGGCGATGGCCACCAGGCCCGCCGCAGCCGCTGCCAGGACGGTCAGGTCGAAGAGCCGCCACCCCATCGATCCGCCGCCGAAGACGTGCATCGCCGCCCACTCGATCAGGAACGAGCCTGGCATGTTCATGTCGACAAGGGTGCGGTAGGGCGCCCAGCCGCGCTCCATCAGGAAGCAGATGTAGTGGATGAGCGACGAGTCGCCGAGCAACGGCCAGCGCCACGTCCAGACGACATAGAGCGCCGAGCAGGCGAGGAGCGCGATCCACAGGCCCAGCCGCAGCCAGCGAACCGGGACCGCCGACCCACAAGGCACCGCGCCGATCGGCTCGCGACCCTTGCCGCTGTCCAGTCTGGCATCCGTCAATCCATCGTCCTCATCGCGTCAATGGGAGTCGGGTATCAGGGTACATGGTGGGGCTTCGGCGGGGCGACGAAGCGGGCCGCAAAGGCTGCAAAAACCCATCGATTTTTGGGGTGCTATTGAAAATGGGACTTTGTTTTGTTGAAGATCCATAGTAATATCCGCCGGGTATTACCTTCGACCAGGGCGCGATGCGGTCCCCTGCCCGCCAGCCGGTCAGGAAGCCACCACCGGGTGAAAAACCACAGAAGGAGGGAACCGCCATGATCTTTGGAGCGCATGTGATCGTCTACAGCAAGGACGCGGAGGCGGATCGCGCCTTTCTGCGCGATGTGCTGGGATTCCGGTCTGTCGATGCGGGCCGCGGCTGGCTGATCTTCGCCCTGCCGCCCGCTGAAGCCGCGGTGCATCCCGCCGCCGACGGCGGCCGCCACGAGCTCTACTTCCTGCTGTGCGACGACCTGCAAGCCGAAATGCTGGCTCTGGGCAAAAAGGGCGTGCGGTGTTCGAAGGTCGAGGAGGCGCGCTGGGGCTCGGTGGCAAAGATTCAGCTCCCCGGCGGAGGCGCGGTGGGTCTGTACCAGCCAAAGCATCCGCTGGCGGTGCCGGGGGCCCTTCAGGGGTAGATCAAGGCTCGCCCCAGCTCGGCGGTGCGCTGTGCTTCCTTCCGGTCCGGGCGCGTGCAACGTTCGGGACCTGCGGATGCTATGACTGGGCGTCCAGTTCTTTGAGCGTCTTCCCGCCTTCTGTCTTCCAGGCAGTGAGTCCGTTTGCACTGCCGCCGTGGATCACAACCGCTGCCGCCGACGCGCTGGAAAACTCTGTGTCCTTTGTGAAGACGAAAAGCCCATCCTTTTCGACAAGCGTGCCGTCGGCAATAAGCTGTTTTCGCTGAGCCACGACCCACGGGTAGGTTTCGGCGGAGGGGCGCTCTTCCAGAACAGCAGTAGAGTTCCGGAAGACAACAAACCCATTTGCAGTGCGTTGACCCTGCGCTTCTGCGCGCTTTATGCGACAGAAAAGCCTGCCGCCACTGGGCCCGGATGACGGTGGCTGGGCGATAGGCGCGAGAATATCCGAGCCCAAAACTGGTAGGAGTAGCTGAATGCGCGCCAGGAATGCTTCCATATCCTCCCGGTCAGACTCGGGGAGCTTCGATCCTCCAGCTTGGACCTGATCAAGCTTGAATCGGTTGACACGAGCGGCCTCGGCGAGAAGACGAGATTCCAAATGCCGCACATGCGCCTTCGTGAGATTCTCGTCTTTGCTGGTAAATACGATGGCAGAGATCCACTCCTTGGTCTTGTGCTGCTTGAGTCGCTCGCGTATGACCTCCGCTTCCCCGATATAGGCGTTAGGAGTATTAGTTTGGGGATCGAACCCGGTGAGGATATAGACTCCCGCCTTGTTGAGTTCTTCTCGATTGAGTAGTTCGTCGAGTTCCGTTCGCGGAGCCGCGATGGCTTTGCCGGTCCAATTGATGATCTCCGCCGTGCGGAGACTCTTCGCGTCTCCCCGCTGAAGGAAGAGTTTGATTGTTGCTGGTGTCATCTTGTGTTCGATTGGAATGATACTCCCCAGAGCATTTATTTCAGCTACTTGGGCTCTCTCGTAGAAGATCGCCATTTGCCCCCGTTTCCCCCCGCCCATACAATCGAGATTCGAGCGTTCTCCCTCTATGAGCGAACAGCCAGGCACGAAACACCTCGACGAGCCAAAGCGGCCCGCCGTGGAACCCGCGCAGCCGGTTCCTCCGGCGTGGGCCAGGACCGAGCTGGCGCGCCATCCGCAGCGCCCCGATCCGCTGGCCTTTATGGAGCGCATCTTCACCGACTACTCGGAGATCCACGGCGACCGCGCCTTTGGCGACGACCCGGCCATGACCTGCGGCATGGCCCGCTTCGAGGGCCAGGAGGTGCTGGTGATCGCCAACCTCAAGGGCCGCTCGACCAAGGAAAAGGTGCACCGCCGCTTCGGCATGCCCGATCCGGAAGGCTACCGCAAGGCGCTGCGCGCCATGAAGTTCGCCGAGAAGTTCAACCGCCCGGTCTTCACGCTGATCGACCTGATGGGCGCGAATCCCGGCATCGGCGCCGAAGAGCGCGGCCAGGCCGAAGCCATCGCGCGCAACCTGCGGGAGATGTCGCGGCTGCGCATTCCCACCATCGCCACCATCACCGGCGAGGGCGGATCGGGCGGCGCACTGGGCCTGGCCATGGCCGACCGCGTGCTGATGCTGGAGAAGGCCATCTATTCGGTCATCTCGCCCGAAGCCTGCGCCTCCATCATGTGGCGCGACGCCGCGAAGCGCGCGGAAGCTGCCGTGGCGCTGAAGGCCACAGCCGACGATGTGTTCGGATTCGGCTGCGTCGACGACATCGTGCCCGAGCCGGAAGGGGGCGCGCACGCCGACCCGGTCGCGGCTGCGGAGCTGCTGGCGGAGAAGCTGCGCTGCCACCTGAGCGAGCTGCAGGCGCTGCCCACCGGCGAGATGCTGCGCCGCCGCTACGACAAGTTTCGCAACATCGCGCAGTTCTACACCGTCTGAGCGCAGGCAGGCATCGAACACCTGATGAATTTCATTCCCGGCGTTGCCGCTACTTTTTGGGGAGCAACAGCGTGAGCTTTCTGGGGCGCCTGAGCGCGCTGGGCTGGTTTCTGCTGGCCGCCGCGTGGTACCTGTTCAGCGACCTGGCGGCCATGCGCGCCGCCAGCGGCCTGACTTTCGGCGACTATTTCGAGCCGCTGTACCGCATCTTCCTGGTGTTTTTGCTGCTGCTGGGCTACGCGCTGCTGAGCATGCTGAGCCAGCGGCGCGTGCGGCCCCTGAAGAACATCGGCGTCGATCCGCGGCCCGGACGGCTTCGCGAGTGGGCGCTGGGTGCGGCCGTGGGCTGGGCAGGCGTGGTGGCCTGCGTGCTGCCGACGGCGCTCATCGGCGGACTGGTCTTCACGGTCTTCACCAACAGCCATCAGCTCGTGGTTGCATTCCTTGACCTGATCGCGCTGGCCGCGGGCACGCTGGCGGTGGAAGTGGCCTTCCGCGGCTACGGCTTCTTTCGGCTTGCGGAGGCCCTGGGCCCGGGTTTGGCCACGCTGTTCATGGCGGCGATTTATGCCATCTGGCGCACCCACGCCGCGCCCACCTCGACGGCCGCGGTGGTGGTCTCGTTCCTGCTGGGCTGGGCGCTGGCGCTCGCCGCGCTGCGCACGCGCGCGCTGTGGGTGAGCTGGGGCTTCCACTTTGCCTGGGCCGCGGTCACCAGCCTGCTCTTCGGCCTGCCGATGGCGGGCGGCATGAATTACTCGCCGATTTTCGTCACCAACGCGGCCGGCCCCACCTGGCTCACCGGCGGCACGCAGGGCCCGGAGGGCAGCGCCTTCGGAGTGGCGGTCGGATTTCTGCTGCTGATTGCCATCGTCCGCGTCACCGCCGATCTGAAGCATAAATACGGCTATGCGGAAATTGTGCCGGGGGGCATTCCGGTGGACATTGACGCTGCGGCGCGCGCCCAGCATGAAGCGGCGATGGGCGCGGCACAACCCGCCGAGCCGCAGCTGGTGCAGATTCTGGCGGCGCAGCCTGGCGTGCCCCTGGCAAGACAGGGCGCGGAGCCTGGTGCGCAGACGGTGGATGGCGAGGGGCGCGCTGCATCGGGCCTCGCGCACGAGGAACCGTCCCCGGCTCTGCCCGACGAAGAACCGCCGGCGCCGGAAGCTTCCTGACGAGGCTCAGGGGATGTTGTAGCGGACGCCGGTGGTGAAGCTGTAGTTCGACACTGCGCCGAAGCTGAACTGCGGCCAGTACTGGTATTCGAAGTCGACCAGGCGCAGGCGCCAGTGGTAGCCGAGGCGATAGTCGATGCCCGCGCCCGGAGCCATGACGAAGTAACTGCCGTGGCCGTAGTTATAGGGGAAGTTGAACTCGCCGTCGCCAACCAGGAACTTCACATAAGGCCGGTAGCGGTACCTGCTGCCCAGCGCATTCAGCTGGTAGCGCGGGCCCACCAGATAGGTGGTGGCGTGGGTATCTGCCTGCTCGCGGTAGAAGGTGAAATTCGCCTCGCCCTCGACGCCCAGACGCCAGTTGAAGTTGGCGTCGACGCTGGCGCCGGCGCCGCCGATCCAGCGCTTGCCGTAGCCCAGGTAGGTGGCGTTCACGTCGCCGCCCACGGTCAGCCGCTGATCGCCGCCGATGGCCGCCTCCGGCGACTGGGCGCGTGCCGGGAGCAGGCCGCCGAACAGGCCGCCCAGCAGCAGGGCGCAGAGAATCCAGGTGCGTTTCATCATGGCTCGCGCTCCGCTCACTGGGTGACCTGCACCGTCAGATCAGCCACATGCGACACGCTGGTTTTCTCCCCGGTGGCCGTGATCTGGATTACATAGGTGCCGGCTTTCGCGCTGTTGAGCGAGAGGCCGCCGCATCCGTTCATCAGCAGAGTGGTGCCTGCCAGCATGGCCACGATCGCCAGAACTCTGAGAACCGCATGGCGTTTGCGGAAGCGCCAGAAGCCGAATCCGAAGAGCGCGCTGCCGGGCAGAACGAATGCCGCGAGGACCCCGCCGTGCGGTCCCGGCATCTCGTTCTTCGCCTGCCCGCCGCCCACCAGCGGCGAGTTGGTGTCGACGGTCAGCGCCACCGTGGCGGTGCCGTTGGCGTTCAGGGTCACGTCGTTCTGAGAGAAGCTGCAGGTGACCGAGAACGGCAGGGAAGAGCAGCCCAGCGCCATGGTGTCGGTGTAGCCGTTCTCTGAGGTGAGCGTGATGTTGGTGGTGCCGTATTGCGTGGTTGGAATGGTGAGCGTGGTTGGGCTCAGCTGGATGGTGAACTGCGTCGTCGGACCTACGGTCACCGTGACGGTGTTGGAGGTCGACGGCGCGTTCAGCGAGTCGCCGCTGTATTGCGCGACGATGGGGTAGGTGCCGGCGGTGAGCGTAACGGTGAGGGTGCCGGCGCCGTTTGCGTCCAGGGTGGCTGTGCCCAGCGTCGTGCTCCCGGTGTTGAAGGTCACGGTTCCCGTAGGCGGCGTGGCGCTGGCCGATGTCGTCGTGGTGAGCAGCGAGAGCGGCAGGCTGGCGCTGACTGTCGTGGCCGACGTGGCAAGCACCGTCTTCGAGACAAAGGCGCTGACGGTGACCGTAACCGTGGAGGAAGTGGCGCCGACGTTATTCGTGTCGCCTCCGTAGACCGCTGTAACGCTGTGCGACCCCACGGCCAGCGAAGAGGTCGTGAACGTGGCCACGCCGGCGGTGTTGAGCGCGCCGGTGCCGAGCGTGTTCACGCCGTCCATGAAGGTCACGGTCCCGGTGGGCACGGCGCCGGTTCCCGTCACCGTAGCCGTGAAGGTAACCGGCGTGGTGACAGTCACGGAGGCCGCGCTGGCCGCCAGCTTGACGCTGGTTGTGGCCTGGATGACGGTCAGCGTGAGAACCGATGAGGTGCTGCCGGCATTGTTGTTGTCGCCCACGTAGACCGCGGTGAGGGAGTAGGCGCCGACCGCGAGCGACGATGTGGAGAAGGTGGCGACTCCGGATGCGTTCAGCGTTCCGGCGCCCAGCAGGTTTGTCCCGCTCAGGAAATTCACTGTCCCGGTGGGGACGCCTCCGCCATTCGTGACGGTTACGGTAGCCGTCAGCGTGAGCTTCGTGCCGGCGATCGAAGGATTGGCGCTGGCAGCGAGAGCCGTGCTGGTGGTGGCGGTCTGCACCACCTGCTGGAGGGCGGCGGAAGTGCTGCCGAAGTCGTCGGTATCGCCGCCGTAGGTCGCCGTGATGCTGTGGGTGCCCACCGCGAGCGTGGTGGTCGCAAAGGTCGCGACGGCCGTACTGGCGCCCGCCGCGGCCAGCGCGCCGGTTCCGATTTTCGTCGTTCCATCGTAGAAGGTTACGGAGCCCGTGGGCGTTACTGTGCCGGTTGCCACAACGGTGGCCGTAAACGTGACGGAATTGCCATGCAGCGACGGGTTCGGGGTGGATGTGAGCGTGGTGGCGGTCTGCTGCTGCACCCTCTGGATGAGCGGCGCTGAGGTTCCCGTCACATTGTTGGAATCGGTGTAGGTTGCCGTGATGGAATTGCTGCCCAGCGGCAGGGTCGCCGTGGTGAACGTGGCCACGCCGCCGGCATTGGCCGGTGCGCTGCCGATGAACGTCGCTCCGTTGTAGAAGCTGACGGCGTTCGTTACCGCAATGCCGCCGGAGATGGTCACGGTCGCCTGGAACGTCACGTTCGCGCCGAGAATAGATGGGTTATTGCCGCTGGAGTTCACCAGGGCGACTGTGACCTGCTCGGTCACCACCTGGGAGAGCGGGTTGGATGTAGCTGACAGGTAGTACGTGTTGCCGCCGTAGGTCGCCGTGATGACGTGCGTGCCTACAGCCAGATTGTTAAGCTGCAGCGTCGCGGCGCCGGAGTTCAGGGTTTGCGGTGTCCCGATGGGATTGGTGGCGCCGCCAAAGGTGTCGGTAAAGGTGACCGTCCCGGTGGGAGTGCCCGACTTCGAACCGGGCGCCGCGGCGACCACGACCGAGAAGTTGACGTTCTGCCCGAAATTCGACGGGTTGGGCGTGGAGGTGAGCGTCACGCTGACCTGATTCTGGGCCAGCGACTGGCCGACAGTTTGAATATCGAGCGCTGTCGCGGAGGGATTGGCGGTCAGGGTGACGTTGCCAACGTCGGGATTGCCGGCGGTGGTGGGCGCAAATTCAGCGCCGACGGTGCAGTCCGAATTGACGTTGATGCTGGCCGACGTGGTGCAGGTGGTGCTGGCGGTGTCGTAAGCAGCATTCGCATCGTGGGCAAGATTGCTGAACGTCAGGGCGGCATTGCCGATGTTCACCACGCTCTGCGACTGCGGCGCGCTCACCTGGTTCTCCCACAGCTCCGGCGAGAAGAAGAGCGTGGCCTGGTCTGCGTAGATTTCGCGGATGATGTGGTCGAAGTACTCGGCCACGAAGAGGTTGCCGGATGCGTCGACAGTAACGGCGTAGGGCGCGTAGATGCCCGCGCCGGCAATCGTCGGCGGCGCTCCGGCGGCGATTCCATTGCCGGTGAAATTCTCGCCGGACTGCCCGTTGCCGTAGGTGTAGCCGCCCTTGCCGTCGTTAAACTGGCCGCTGGCGTTGTTGCCTGCAACCGTATGGATGTTATGCGCCGTGGAATCGACTTTGCGAACCACGTAGTTGCGGGCATCGGCGATATAGACGTTGCCGGCCGGGTCGCATGCCACGCCCAGCGGTGAATTCAGTTCGGCCAGGGTTGCCTGTCCGTTGTCGCCGGCATATCCGGCCGTGCCGTCGCCGGCGAAGGTGCTGATTTGCCGGTTCGACTCGCTGACCATGCGCACCCGCTCGTTCGCGGAGTCCGCAATGTAGAGGTTGCCGGCCGGATCGAAGGCCACGCTGTAGGGCGCATCGAGTTCCGCCGTGGTGGCTGCGGCGCCGTCGCCGGCAAAGCCGGGATTGCCCGGATAAAATCCGACGATGGTGGAGATCTTGCCGCCGCTGACTTCGCGGACCACGTTATTGCCGGTATCGGCGATGTACAAATTGCCGGCTGTGTCGATCGCGATGCCCTTAGGCGAATTCAACTGGGCCGACGTGGCGGCTGCGCCGTCGCCCGCGTAGCCCGGCACACCGGTTCCCGCCACCGTCGCAATCGTTCCCAGAGTCAGATTCACTTCGCGGATGACGTTATTGTTGGTGTCCGCAATGATCAGGTTGCCTGCGCCATCGATGGCCACGGAGTTAGGAACATTCAGCGAGGTCTTCACCGCAACGGTGGCGGTGGGATCGTAGCCGGCGTTGCCGTCGCCCGCGACCGTGATCATGCTGCCGGCAGGAATCGCTCCCTGCGCCGCAGCCAGCACTTCGCGCACACGGTTATGGTTCGAGTCGGCGATGAAAAGATCGCCGGCCCCATCCATCGCCACCCCGGCGGGCAAATAGAGATCCGCCTGGGTTGCCGGGCCGCCATCCCCCAGCTGGGTCCACTGGCCCACCTGGCCGGCAGCGATGCCGATGGTTCCCGGCGACATGACGGCCAGCGGTCCCTGGCCGATGCCGGTGATGTAGGTCGTGCCCAGAACCACGCTGCCGGCGCCCAGCAACACTACCGCGCCGTTGCGGGGCCCGGGGAACTTCGGCCCAAAGACTACGCTGACCGTGCAGCTGCCGGAGCTGATGCCCGAGCAGTTGTCGCCTCCGCTGGGTTCGGTGTAGTCAAGGCCGGGAGCGCCCATGGTCAGCACCGCGACCGACTGGACGGTACCCGTTCCGGTCACCGTGACCGAGACGTTTTGCGCGGTTGCCGATGTGCCGACTGCCGTCAGCGGAAACGTCGTCTGTGCGTGCCCCGCGCAGGGCAGGGCGAGCGCCGCCACCAGGGCGACAGCGAACAGCCGGGTACGTTGCAGGAAGCGGAGCAGACGCGCGCAGAAACCGGAGTGGAGCGACGGATCGGCAGACACGAACGCGGGGGACGTACGGATGGACATGCGGCACTTCCTTGGCAAGACTTTCCCGAATCCGCACCGGTCAGCGATGGAGGGATTCAGTGTGCCAGCACCAGGCGCATGCGGCGCAGAAAATGGCCCATTCGCTCCGTACTGCGATCCAGCGAGTCGGCCCGGTTGCTGAGAACTGCCGAAACAATAGCATGTCGATGCGCTTCTGGATATTACTTCGGTAAGGACGCCTCTGACACTTTTGGGGTATTCGCCCCGCGCCAGCCTTCATAGTTATTCAGGGAGAGCCGGTTAGGTTGCGGTGCTGCAAGGAGTTGGAGCAGGCAACGAGGACGCAGGGGCGGACGTTACTTTAGGGTACGTTGGCGATCCGGCAGAAACGCGGTCAATGGTGGGCCCGGAGGGATTCGAACCCCCAACCAAGGGATTATGAGTCCCCTGCTCTGACCATTGAGCTACAGGCCCATTCTAGATCTATATTACTGTAAAATAATAAGTTACTTTGGTTTCAAAATGGCTCTCTAATTCCCGCTTCTGCACTGGTGCCGGTTCTGATGCCGGTTGCATTTTGTGATTTCCACGCAATCATCGGCTCCTCTTCCCGGTCGATGCAGAGGCACGTAACCTCACTCCCTGGCGAGCAGCCTATGATCTCTCGTCCGCTCAACAAGGTACGCTGCTGCAGCGCCCGCGACCAGAAGAGCCGTGGCTAACAGCCCGGCTCCCAGGATGATCGCGCCGACAATCAGCAGCACCGGTTGCAGGATCACGGGGTGGCGATCAACGACATCCATGCCACAAGCATGTCTCGCCAATCGCGCTTCGTCAACAGGAGCGATCCGCCTTCCATTTCGATGCACAGCCATCCGCTTCATGGTGCATGCGGGTATCTGGCGCTGAGTTCTCGCGCCCTCTGCTCGGCGGGCTCGATGATCCGGGTCTCGAGATGGCTGAGGAGCATTTCGTCATCCTTGTAGTGAAACGGTTCAACGACCTGAGGATAGCGAGCCAGATCGCGGAACATCGCCCACTCCCTCTGCCCGCCCAGCAGCAGCGGCCGGACGGGAACCGACAGCAGGCGAGGGACGATCGCGGTCAACTCCTGCGGGATGCTGCGGGGATCGGTGAGATCGGCGATGACAAACCGTGAAAGGTGGGCAAGGGTTGAGACTGTCTCCGTGAAGTCGCGATTCGCTGGCGGTTCGAAATCAAAAACGATGGGCAGATAGTTCCGGGCACGCAGTGCTTCGCGCAGAGCGTCGAGCGTTCGTTTACGTTCCGGGGTGAATCGTCCCAGGATCAGCACCACCTTCGAAGTGATGGTATCGATCACCTCGCGGATCCTGGCGTTGTTCAGCAACAGGTATACGAACTGCGCCACCTCAAGGTTGTCTACCGTAATGGTGGGCTGACCGGATGGAGTGATGATCAAATCCCGCTGCGTCGCGCCTGCCAACGATGCGTCCCAGACCGACGCCCCATAGACCCGGCTGCCGGTGAAATCCGAACCTTCCAGTTTGCATTCGATCAGCCGCGTGGCGGTCAGATTCGCCCCGCGGAGGTCTGCCCGGAAGAGGTACGCGCCGCGGAGGTTCGCTTCGCTGAGGTTCGCATTGCTGAAGTTTGCTCCGCTGAGGTATGCCGCGAGAAGATCTGCCTTGCTGAGATCCGCGCTCGCAAGATTCGCATAGCGAAGGTCCGCGTCGCTCAGGTCCGCCTCCTCGAGGTACGCCCCGCGCAGGTCCGCCACGCGGAGGTCAGCCCGGCAGAGGTTCGCCCCGGTCAGGACCGCCCCCTGGAGATTCGTCCCGTGAAGGTTCGCCCCAGCGAGGTCTGCGCCGTGGAGATGCGCCCAGCGAAGGTCCGGTATTATCCCTGGATTCTCTATCCTCCATTGATTCCACGCCTCTGCACCTCGCTTTACCACTTCGAGTTGTTGCGGATCGGCCACTTGCAGAACACGATACCGCTTGTGGACTGGGCTGGGAAATTCTGGCCTGGCGCCAAATCCACCTTATGCCCACGCCCTCGAGTGCAATGGCATTGAAACTCATTAGACCGGGCTGATTGGGCTAATCAGCAGGTAATACGAGTTCTGCCCGGCCTGCGACGGATTGAAGCAGCCGATGCCTATTTAGCAAATGGTTATCTGCGATGCGAAGGGTTCCGCAAGCCTGCAACGCCACGCGCCGGCCTGCCGGTCAGTTGTGAGCGCGCTGGCTGGCTGGAGGGGGATTCGGTGTCTCCGCGGAATCGCTGGAGTGGGTCGCGTTCAGGGCCGCACAGCGGTCAAACTCCTGCTTCGCTTTCGCGCGCAGCCCCTCCTGCTGAAAAATGCGCCCCAGTTCGAAATGCAGGGAGGGAATGTCGGGGGCCAGCGACACAGCAGCCTGCATCTCCGCGTCGGCCTTCGGCAAATTCCGCAGCTGCTCCCAGGCTCGTCCGAGTTGCTCGCGGGCGCGGGGATTCTGCGGATCGAGGGCCACGGCCTTTTCGAGGGGCTGCAGCGCCTGGTCCGGCTTCGATTCCTGCAGCATCAGCACGCCGA
Source organism: Acidobacteriaceae bacterium (assembly GCA_030041435.1). GTDB lineage: Bacteria > Acidobacteriota > Terriglobia > Terriglobales > Acidobacteriaceae > Palsa-343. The sequence continues at coordinate 49,130 of JASHNW010000015.1, read as the reverse complement.
GATCGAGATACGGCTGCGGATCCTGCGCCGCGGCGTCCTGCTCCCAGCCCATGGCGGTTCGATAGGCTGCGATGGCTTCGTCGTCGCGGTTGAGGCCGGCGTAGGCCAGGCCCAGGTTGTACTCGGCGCGCAGATCGCGCGGCTTCAGCACCAGGCATTTATTGAAAACTCCGATCGCCTCCTGAAAGCGATTCTCAGCGTACTTCGTGCGCCCCAGGTAATACCAGTAGAGTTCGTTGCCGGGGCTCCACGCCGTCGCCTGGGTGAGCCATTTGTCCGCGTCGGCGTAATCGTGCAGCAGGATGTAATCCATGGCGACAACCGCGAGATCGTTGGCGCCAGGTGTTTGCAGGCGAGCGCCGCTGGTGTATTCGGCCAGCGACTCGCGAGGCTTGTTCTCGCGATAAAGGGTGTAGCCGAGGAGAAAGTGCGCCGCCGCCGCGCCGGGATGATCGCGAAGATAAGCCTGGATCTTCACTTCGGCGTCGGAATAGCGGCGCTGGGCGATCAGCGCCAGATACTCCGCCGGAACCTGGTCGCTGGGCTGCGGCGACTCGATGGCCGGTTCGTGCGCGGCTGGCGCGTCCGGCATTGCTTCGGGCGCGGGCGCCGCCGGAGGTGGAGCCGGCTGCTGGCCGGCGGCGGCAAAGCTCCAGACCGCCGCAACCGCCAGCAACAGAAATCCCGTCGTCCGACTCGTCCCGCATTTCATCGGCAACCCTGGTCCCGCCAGGCGCTGCGCCGCGCCGTCATGCGCTCGGCTCAGCGCCCGAGGCGAGAGACTGATTCATTCATAGTAGAACGACGAGTCTCGGTCATGGCTGCTCTGCCGGGCTCGATTCGGAAGGGCCAGGCGCGAACGGGCCTGACTCGACCGGGCCCGGTTCGGAGCGGCCCAGCGTGTCAACCAGCGGCTGGACAGGATCGATGGCCGGGTTCTCCTGCGCGACGCTGATGGCCAGCACGCGCACCTTGTCATTCTTCGGCAGAGTGATGCTGTGCGCGCCGGCAGGCAGGTCGAGAGAATAGCCGAAGAGGTAGGAGTAGGAGTAGGCGACGTTTTTGCCGGCTGCGTCGTGGTGGTGGGAGCAGTACCAGGCCAGCTGCGCGCGCTTGATGTATCCGGGACGGATCCCGGTCATCACCGCGTAATCGTCATGCTCCGTTTCAGCGGGACGGCCGGGGCGCGCGGGGCGCGTGACGTCTTTCCCCTGCCACTGGCGATCGTCCCACTGGCCGATGAATCCGCCCCAGTCTTCGATCGTCAGCGGCACATCGTGGTCACCCACGCGGAACACCGCGTCCTGGTCGCCGTCAATGGCGGCTGCCAGCACGTAGACGCGGTTATAGTCGCCTGGGGGAAGGGAAATGGTCTGGCCGTTGGCGACGACCGCATTGGGCGTGCCGGTCTGGGCCGGAGCCAGATGAAAATCCACGCCGTGGAAGTGCACCGTGGAAGGCAGCATCTCCGCGGGAAGCGCGTTGCCCTGCCCGTCGAACCCGCCGGAAACAGGAGCGCCGTCGTTGCTGGCTCCCGCGAGATCGTAGTCGAGCGCCACCGGCTGCGAGCGCACCGCCGCTGCGTGCGCAGAAGGCGCATCGAGGGTGAGCGCAAACGTGCGCGGCTGATAGGCCGTGAACGATGTGACCAGCGCACCGTCTTTCACGACAACCGGGCCCACGGGCTGCTCCTGCCCATTCACTTCGCGAGCCGCCCGGATGGGCGACGCAAACGAGATGCGCACATCCGGCTCCGGCTTGCCGTCCTGCTCGACCAGGCGCAGCACAATCTCATTGCTGAGCTCGGCCTTTTTGAGCGCCATGATGCGCACGCTGGGATTGCTGACCTTGACCAGCGAAAACTCGCGGCCCAGGCTGCCGGCGTGCTTCTCCGTCGCAAAGGCAACCAGCGGATCGTTGAGCCGCTGCCCCTGCCAGTCTGTTTCGCCCTGACGCCAGTCGCCCGCATGCCCGGCAATGCCGTAGACGAACTCGTGATGGCCGAGGTCCTGCGTTCCCTGATCGGCATAACCGCCGCGCGTGCCCGGTGTGCGCAGCAGCGTGAGGCGGATGGTGTTGTCGTTCGGCTTGTCCGATCCGTTCTTGCAGTCGGTAAGGATGGTGGCGCCATAGGTGCCGGTCGCGTCGGTCAGATCGATCCACTGGTGCGAGAGAACCTCGAACTTCTTCGGCTGTTCGTTGGGCCGCTGAATGGTTCCAATGCCCAGGTTATAGGTCGCCTCCTGGTTGTGCGCGGTCAGCGGAAACACCGCTTTCAGGTTCGATTCGCGCGTGTTCCAGTCGACGGCATTCGCGATTTCGACGCGCTTTCCCGCGTCGCCCGCTGCCAGCATGATGGTCTGAACGAATTTGGATCCCGCAGTCTCGCGCGTTACCTCCAGCGCAACCCGCGCCGGTCCGTTCTCGACGATGCGCACCGTGGCCGGTCCGCTCACATACTCTTTGGGTTTGGCCTGCTCCTGGTCCCAGTCCATATTCCATGCCGGCCACTGTTCGGGATTGTCGTAGGAGATGGCGAGCCGCATCGGCGCACTCAGCAGTTCTTTGTCGATTTCCTTGTCGTAAATGCTGGCGATGTCGCCATTGCTGTCGATGCGGACGCGATAGTAGCGGTTCTCGAGCGAATCCTGCGTCACGTGCAGCTCGGATGTTGCAGAGGATGCGTGGCCTGCGCGCACGCTATACACGGCAAATCCTGCTGACGGCACCCTGGCAAGAAACAGCACTTTGCCGTCTGCGATTTGCGCCGGAGCCTCACGTCCATCGGGTCCCGTGACGACAACGCTGGAGGGCGTGCCGCCGGGGAACTTCACATCGGCGTCAACCGCATCCTGCCGCTCGATGTTGAGCGGGTTATAGACGACGATGGGGATGCCATCCGTCGCCGTATTCATCGCAGCCGATACCGCTTCCGTGGCGCTGCCCAGCACGCCGGCAAACTGGTTCATGGCGATCACGTCGTCGTTCCACGCGAATTCGTAGGCCTTTGGCGTGGCGGTGCCCGCGGCGAGATCGTGGAATTGTCCGCCCATCACCAGCGTCCAGGCGTCATTCAGGCGATCGAGGGGATAGGTGCGCCCGCCCAGCCACGCCGCTGCCACCGAAGCCTTCTCGGCCGCATCGGCAAGCACTTCCTCCTTGCGCAGCCATCGCTTCTGGTATCCCTCGGACGTCAGCGATCCCGCGGAGTGATTGGTCAGCTCCATCTCCCCGGTGTATTCCGGAAGCGCCGCGGCCTCATTCGGCGTAATGTTCAGAAACATCTGATCGGCGGTGGCGGAAATCACGTGGACGGGGCCATCGCCCACCGGAACGTCCGGCCAGTTCGGATGCGATTCGCCGCGAAATCCCATGTAGTCCGGCGGCGGCAGGCTCGCCTCGCCCTGCGTGACAATCGCCTCCAGCCGCTTCACCGACTCCTCGTCGGGCGATCCGCCCGTGTCGCCGGTGCCGTAATAGTGGTAGTCGGTGTAGACGCCGGTCAGCTTGCCATTGTTTTCCACGCGCGCCGCCCAGTCGCGCTGATAGCGGTCCAGTTCCTCATCCTGCTGAGCCTGTTCGAGGCCGTTCAGTTCGTTCCGCAACGCCATGAATTGCTGGAAAAGATTCGGCGGTATCGGCTGGCCGCTCGCCTGCGCGGCTTCGCCTTTGGCGCGCAGCGCCTTTATCTGGTCCTGCACCGAGGCGATCGCCGGGTCCGGCGGCGCGGGCGGCAGCGGCTTGCTCAGATCGGTGTCGATGCCGCCCGAATACGATCCCGGATTGAGCGCGGCCAGCACGCTCTCCCCGTCCGGCCCCACCCACACGCCCACGTTGAACGGCGTCCCTTCCGGTGTTCTCTCCGGCGAGTCAGGACCGCCGCCGGGGGCCGAAGATCCCCACGTCAGCTTTTGCGTGGAGAAGCCCTTCACGCCCGCGTGCGCCAGGATAGTCGGCAGCGATGCGGGGAAACCGAAGCAGTCGGGCAGCATGTATTCCGCGCTGGCCTTGCCGAATTCCTTGCGGAACCAGTCGTTGCCGTAGAGAACCTGGCGGATGATGGACTCCGCGCTGGGCGCATTGACGTCGCCCTCCTCCACCGACGATCCGGCAGGATACCAGCGGCCTTCCGCGACGTATTGCTTGAGTTTCGCGAAGTCCGCCGGGTAATACTCCTTCATGAAGCGATAGCGATTGGTTCCCGTGAAGTTGAAGATGTAATGGGGATACTTCTGAAAGAGCGCGAAGTTGTTCTCCATCGTCTTCGGGATGTATTCGTCGATGACCTGCGGGTACTCCCAGCGCCACTCGGTATCCAGATGCGCGTAGCCCACAACATACAGAGTGGGCTGTTTCGTCAGATCGGGCTTTTCCGACGTTTGCGTTTGAGCGGCGCACACTGCGGCGCAGCAGAAGAGAAATAATGCCACCCGGCCAGCCGGCTTTCCTGACATGTTCATGCTCCGGATCTCTGATTGAGTTGCTGGAATCGCTCCAGCGAGGGCGATGACGCCGTTGCGAAGGGGCTTACGGCAGGATTCAGTTCAGTATCCGCCAGGGGCCGGACAGGAAGGTGCATGGGGCAATGGTATCGTTTCCACGCCTCGCCCAAAACTAAGCGGGCAAGGCTTTCCTTGTCAAGGCAGCCCACCCGCGCAGCGCTCAGCAACCTCTCCGTGCCACGGCTGGCGGACCGGCTCTGCGGCACGCGCCTGGCTCTCGCGCTCGCGCCATCGGCGCGGTGCCGGATCGCGCGACTGCCTTCAAACTCCTCTGGTAGTCTTTGGGCCATGCCCAGGAGAACGGCGCCCCCAACACTGAGCGAAGTGGCCAGACGCGCTGGTGTGGGCACCACGACGGTTTCCCGCGTCATCAACGGCGGCCACCGGGTGAGCCCGGAGACTCTGCAGCGCGTGCGGCGCGCCATCGATGCGCTCGGCTATGTGCCGAACCAGGCGGCGCGCATCCTGAAGGGCTACAGGACCAGGACCATCGGCCTCGTTATCCCCAGCATTGCCGACCCCTTTTTCTCCGAGTGCGCCGAAGCTATCCAGGCCGTGGCCCGCGCGAACGACTCCCTGCTGATTGTCACCACGACGCAAAACGACCCGCGCACCGAAATCGACAACATCAATGTTCTGATGCACCACCAGGTGGACGGCCTGATCCTGGCGCCGGCGAATTCGCACAGCGTGATGCTGCGCCAGCTGCTGGAGTCAATTCACGTCCCGATCGTCGCCATCGATCGGCCGGTAGCGCATAGCTGCATTCCGTCGATCGTGGCCGATAACTTCCGCGGGGCCGCGATGGCGACCGAACATCTGATCGGACACGGCTACCGCAGGATCCTGTGTCTGACCGGCGAGAGCACCCTGTTCACCATTCGCGAGCGCATCCGCGCTTACTGCATCACGATGGAGAAGGCCGGGCTCGAAGTGCTGCTGGATACGTCGGTCAAGGACTACAAATCGGCCGAGTACGCCATCGAAAGCCTGCTCTCCGGAGCCAATCCCCCCGGCGCGATCTTTACCCTGAAGAACAGCACCACCGTCTACGCGTTTGAGGCTCTGCAGAAGCTCAATGTGCCGATTCCGGGGTCGGTCGCCCTGCTCGGCTACGACGATTTTGAGCTTGCCTCCACGGTGCGCCCCTCCATCAGCGTCGTAGAGCAGCCCATCGAGGAGATCGCCAGACTGGCCGGGGAGGCGCTGTTCGATCAACTTCCTGGTTCGGAGCGACCCGCCCGCGCCGGCAGGCCGGACAAAGCGCTGCAAATTAAGCTGGAAACGCGTCTCGTCCCTCGCGCCTCGTGCGGCTGCTCTCCGCGGCTGCCGGAAGCGGCCCGCGACGCGCTCTTGCCGTATATTCCAGACTGAGTTTGCTTCCCACTCCCTGCATCTCTCTGAGGCACGCATGAATCGAGCCCGCAGGCAATTCCTGGTGCATTCTTCTCTTGGTCTGCTCGGCGCGGCCGTCGCCGGCACGCTGGACGCTTCCGCCGCGGCGCAACAGACGCCCCCCGCCGCGCCGCCACCCGGCCAGCCGCCCGCCTTCGCCACCGCCCCGGCAGCCGGACCGGAAGTTTCCCCTGCAACCTTCGCCGAGGCCGAGAAGCTGGTCCGCGTGGAGATGACCGATGCCGATCGCGCCGAGGCCGCCGAAAGCTGGCGCCAGGCGATGGCTCCGCTGTACGAACGCCGCACCGGTCCGCGCACGGTGGCGCTGGAGCCCGAACTGGCTCCCTGGTCGCGTGTGCGCGCTGCGCAGCCCGGCTGGCCCAGCGGTCCCGCGCACGACCGCTTCGTGCGGTCGAACGCCGATCCAGGCCCGCTGCCCGCCAGCGACGAGGAGATCGCCTGGGCGCCCATTACGAAGCTCTCGCGCTGGATCGAGCACCGCCGGCTCACTTCCGAGCGGCTGACGCGCATTTATCTTGCCCGCCTCCAGCGCTTCAATCCCCAGCTGCGCTGCGTCATCACGCTCACGCCGGAGCACGCACTCGATCAGGCCCGGCGCGCCGATACCGAAATCGCTGCCGGCCGTTATCGCGGGCCGCTGCACGGCATTCCCTGGGGCGGCAAAGATCTGCTCGACACCGCCGGCATCGCGACCACCTATGGTGCGGAGCCTTTCCGCAACCGCGTCCCCACAAAAGACTGCGTGGTCGTGGAACGGCTGAACAACGCCGGTGCGGTGCTCGTGGCCAAGCTGAGTATGGGGGCGCTCGCGCTCAACGACATCTGGTTCGGCGGGCAGACCATGAATCCGTGGAATCTCGACGAAGGCTCGTCGGGCTCGAGCGCGGGTCCGGGCGCGGCCACCGGGGCCGGGCTGGTGGCCTTCGCCATCGGCAGCGAGACCGGAGGCAGCATCGTCAGCCCCTCCATGCGCTGCGGCGTGACCGGCCTGCGCCCCACCTATGGGCGCGTGGCCCGCACCGGGGCGATGACCCTGTGCTGGTCGCTCGACAAGCTCGGCCCCATGACGCGCGGCGTAGAGGACGCCATACTGGTGCTCGAGGCCATCACCGGTCCCGACCCCGGCGACACCGGCAGCGTGCCCAGCCACCTGGATTTCGACGCGGCGGCTTCCATCCGCGGTCTGCGGGTTGGGTACTTTCCCAAATGGATGCACGAGGACCCGGCGACTCCGGTCGACCGCGCCGCCCTCGAGACAGTGGCACAGCTGGGCATGACGCCGGTCGAGGTTTCGCTGCCCGACTGGCCCTACGACGACCTGCAGATCATCCTGTTTGCCGAATCGGCCGCGGCCTTCGAAGAGCTGACGCTCAGCCATCAGGCAGACGAACTGCGCGAGCAGGTACCCGATGCATGGCCTAATACCTTCCGCCAGTCGCGCTTCCTCTCCGCCGTGGATTTTGTGCAGTGCGACCGCTTTCGCCGCAAAGTGGCCAACGAGATGGCGCGCATTTTCTCTCAGGTGGATCTGCTGCTCGTCCCCTCGCTGCGCGACGAGACGCTCACCATCACCAACTTCACCGGACAGCCCAGCCTCACGCTGCGGGCGGGCTTCGTCGAAATCTCAGAGGCGCGCAGCGACTGGGCGCCCGATCCCGCGCACCCGTTGCCGAAGTTCTCGCCGCCCCGCCGCGTGCCGCATGGGGTTACGCTGATTGGGCGGCTGTTTGAAGAGGGAACGCTGGGCTCGGCGGGCATCGCGCTCGAACGCGCATTCAATGTAATGGGCGAACGCCCGTCCGGCTTCTGAGGGCCGGACATCCTGGCTTGCCGATGCGGGGTTGCAGTCGGCGCTTCCATGCGCGGAATTGCAGTCTGCCGTATGCGCCGTCAGCGCGCGCGCGCAACCTCGCTCCGGCGGCTGCCCAGGTGGTAGACGATTCCGACGTTGTAATTCATCACGTCGAGGCCCGGATTCACGTTGGTCGCAAATCCATTCGAAAAGTGGAAGTCGCCGAACAAACCCAGGCGCAGATCGTAGCGCGGCGACACGCGCACCATCATGCCCGCCGATTCCTGCAGGGTGAAGTCCTCATAGGTGCTCGCCCTCGTGAGCACTTTCTGATCGAAGGCCAGCACGCCCCCTTTAACCGCGAACCAGGGCTTGATCGCCCGCTTCTCTCGCCACGTCATGCGCAGGCCGGCGGGTGTAAGGCCAATGCCGTAGAGGATCTTGCGGCCCGGGCCTTTGGTGTCACCCCAGATGTCCGTAACCGCCGGCTCGTTCAGGATCATCACCGGCAGGACTTCCGCCGAGTAATCCATGCGCGCCTTGAGGAAGGTGCCCCACGAATTGCGGTCGTATTCAAGGCCACCCGTATACAGATGGGCGTTTTCGCCCCCGGCGAAAATCCTGTAGTTGCCGTACGAGCCCATCCCCTCGAAGACCAGGTCCTGGGCCGGAGCCTCGCTGGGCACGGGGGCCCGGCTGACGGCGGAAGTGGCGCCGGGGGCTACGCTGGATTGTGAGGCGATGACGGATGCGCTGTTATCCTGCGCCGTGGCGACTGCGGCACAGCCAAGCAGACACGCGACGGCCAGGAAGGCGGCCACCGGGAAGAATCGACGCATGCGAAACAGACGAGCCCGGGGGACCGCGCGCCGCACCGTTGCGAATAAACCTGCGCACCTGCGCTGACCCATGGAGAGATCCACCTGCCCGGCTGAACGAGTTCCGGTCGCTGGGCTGGGCGATCGCAGGGCGCCCGGCAACCTGCATTTCAAGGTAGCACGCGCGGCACAGGTCCGAATTTTGACTTTCCGGCTCCCCAGGCCGCGCTCACACGGGCAAAGGAATCGCTTCATGGGTGAATCCCCGCGCCGCCACCAGCTCGCTAATGGCCCCAGGATCCATGGGCCGCGCGAAGTAGTATCCCTGACCGCAGGGGCAGCCCATCGACTGGAGCTCCCGCAGCTGCTCCGCGTCCTCGATTCCTTCCGCCACCACGTCCATGCCGAACGATTTCGCCAAATCGAGGATGCTGCGCACGATCTGCCGCGACTCCCGGTCGTGGACCACCCCGCGCACAAACGAGCGGTCGATCTTCAGCGTGTCGAAGGGAAACCGCTGCAGATAATGCAGCGAGCTGTAGCCCACGCCGAAATCGTCCATGTGCAGGCCCACGCCCAGCGCGCCCAGCTCGCGCATGGTCTTCGCCGCCGCCGCCGCATCGGCGATGAGGCTGCTCTCCGTCACCTCCAGCCGCAGCGCGCCGTCGTTCAGCCCGGTCTGGTCCAGCACCTGGCGCACCCGTTCCACCAGATCGGGCCGCTCGAACTGCCGCGCGGAGAGGTTGACGCTCATGCGCGCGCTCTTCAGCTCCGCATGGCCCCTGGTCCGCCACTCCACCAGCTGCCTGCACGCTTCCGCCATGCCCCAGTCGCCCAGCGGCAAAATCAGCCCCGTCTCCTCGGCCAGCGGAATAAACTCGGCCGGCGGCAGCAGCCCGCGGCGCGCGTGCTTCCAGCGCACCAGCGCCTCGAAGCCGATGATGCGTCCCGTCCGCAGGTCCACTTCCGGCTGGTAGAACATGGTCAGCTCGCCCTGGCGGATGGCCCGCTCCAGATCGGCCTCCAGCTCCAGCCGCTCCAGCGCCTGCTCCCGCATGCCGCGCGAATAGCACACCACGCCGGAGGGCTCGCCCCTGCGCGCATGGGCCAGTGCGCTCTCCGCGTCGCTCATCAGGTCTTCAGGATGCGCATAGGTCGCCTCCGCCCTGGCAATGCCGATCGCCAGCTGCGGCGTCATGCGATGGCCGCGCCACACAAACGGCTCGCCCACCGCTCCCGCCGTCTGCGCCGCAAACTCCACCGCCTCGGCATCGTTCTGCACCGATTCGAGACACACCAGGAACTCCGCCCCGTTCAGCCGCGCTGCGATCGAGCCTTCCGGCAACATGGCCTGCATGCGCATGGCCGTTTCCATCAGCAGGCGATCGCCGCCGCTCGCGCCCAGCACCTCGTTCACCCGGTCGAAGCGATCCAGCGCCACCGCCAGCACCGCGAAATCCCAGTCTCCGCGCTGGCGTCCCCGGTCCATGCGGTGCTCGAGATAATCCAGAAAGAAGATGCGATTGGGCAGCCCGGTCAGCGCATCCGCCGTGCGGCACTCGGTCATGTCGGTCAGCGAGCCGGCCACACGCGTCACCCGCCCCCCGCCGTCCTGGGCCGCCACGCCATGCGCCAGCACCCAGCGCCACTGCCCGTTGCGGTGCCGGATGCGATGCTCGTTGCGCAGCTTGCTGCACTTGCCCGCCCGTATCGCCCGCAGATCCGCCTCCAGCCGCGGCTTGTCGAACGGATGCACCCGCTCCATCCAGGTCTCCAGCCGCGTGCACGGCTCGTCCACCCCGGTAATCGACTGCCACCGGTTCGATCCCCACAGCCGGCCCGTCGCCAGATCCCAGTCCCAGAAGCCCTCCTGCGAGGCCTCCAGCGTCAGCGCGTACCGGTACCACTCCTCACCGCTCTCGCGTCTCTGCTCTCGCGACATGCCTGCTCGTTTCCCGCTGTCGTTCAGGCGCAGCTCCGGTTTCCCGGCCCGGCCGGGCGGCCGATGCGCCTGTATTGAACTCTATCGGCGGCAGGCAACCGCGCATTAATCGCAAGTCCTGAGTTCCCGTGGCCTTCCGGATCGAGTGCACGGTCGCCGCGACCCGCCGCCGGGACTTCCCCCGGCCGTCCGCCTCCCGGCGCGCCCGCTCAACCCTCCCGTTGACCGATACGCTCCTGCAGCGTTCGGGTTGACATTCTACCCAAGCTGCGCCCATACTTGGGTCGAATGTCAACCCAGGACAGCAACCCCGACCGCATCGCGCTGCTGCAGGGCACTCTCGACCTGCTCATTCTGCGCACCCTCCTCCTCGGCCCCTGCCACGGGCAGGGCGTAGCCCGCTCCATCCAGCGCCAGTCCGAAGAGGTCTTCTTCGTCGATCACGGCTCGCTCTACATCGCGCTGCAGCGCCTCGAGGACAAGAAATGGATCCGCGCGAAATGGGGCGTCAGCGAGAACAACCGCCGCGCGCGCTTCTACTACCTCACGCCCAAAGGGCGCGAGCAGCTGAGCGACAAGACCACGGAGTGGCAGCGGCTCACCCGCGCCGTGGGCCTGATTCTTGACTCCGGCGGCAAACCGCAGGGCGAGGAGGTGTAAGCATGTTCCGGCGCAAACGCAGCGAAGACGACTTTGCCGAAGAGATCCGGACTCATCTGGAACTGGAAGCCGACGATCTGCGCCAGGAGGGCCTGAACGAGGAGGAGGCGCGCTGGAAAGCTCGCCGCGCATTCGGCAACGTCCGCGCCGCGCAGGAGCGCTTCTACACGAGCGGCCGCTGGATCGGCCTGGACCGGCTGTTGCGCGATCTGCGCTTCGGCCTGCGCGGGCTCCGCCAGAGCCCGGGCTTCGCCGCGGCCGCGATCCTGACCCTGGCCCTCGGCGTCGGCGCGAATACGGCGGTCTTCAGCGTGATGGATGCCGTCCTGCTGCGATCGCTGCCGGTTTCCGATCCGCAGCGCGTTGTCCTGCTGCGGACCTCGCGCTCGCCCAACAACACCGGCACGATCGATTCCAACGCGACGTTCTCCTGGCCCGTCTACGACGCGCTGCGCCACCGCGGCGATGCGCTCAGCCAGGTGATCGCGACCGGCGACCTCTCCTCCGATAAGGTGGGCGTCCGCATCGACGCGGAACCGGAAACCGCCGAAGGCGACATGGTGAGCGGCAATTTCTTCAGCGGCCTGGGCGTGCCGCTGGCGCGCGGACGCGGTTTCACCGCCCAGGACGAACAGGATCACACGCAAACCGCGGTCCTCAGCTACAACTACTGGACGCGGCGCTTCTCGCGTTCACCCGACGTGCTGGGCACGACTATGTTCATCAAGGGCGTGCCATTCACGATCGTGGGCGTCGCGGGGCCCGGCTTTGAAGGAACGGAAGCCGGCCGTTCCATGGACTTCTGGATCCCGCTGCAGAATCGCGTCGAGTTCAACGTCCTCGGCAATCCGCCGGAAAACGGCAAGCTGTACCAGCAGGACCCGACCTGGTGGTGCCTGCAGCTGATCGCGCGCATCGCGCCGGGGCGCACCCGTGCGCAGGCTCTGGCCAGCGTCCAGCCGCTGTTCCAGCGCGCCGCGTATGTGGGTCTCGGCGCCCCCATGCCGCACGAGCGCATACCCGTGCTCAGCTTTGCAGACGCCCGAGACTTTCCCGGCTTTGAAGAGCAGTACGGCAAACCGCTGCACGCGCTGATGGCCCTGGTGGCCCTGGTGCTGGTGATTGCGCTCACCAACGTGGCGATGCTGCTGGTGGCGCGGAACGCAGCCCGGCAAACGGAATTCTCTCTGCGTCTCGCCCTCGGCGCGGGCCGCGTGAAACTCCTGCGCCAGCTGCTGACCGAAAGCCTGCTGCTGGTGGCCGCCGGCGGCGCCCTCGCCTGGTGTTTCGCTTTGGGAGCAACGCGCACGCTGGCCCGCTGGGCCCTGATCGAATCCAGCCTTGCCCCGGATCGCACCGTCCTGCTCTTCGCTCTGGCGGTTCTGGCCCTCGCGGCGCTGCTCTTCGGTCTGGCTCCGCTGCGCGCGGCCACCGCGGGCGGAGCCGAGCTCTCCCTGCGCACCTCGGCCGCCGCGGCCCGCACCGATGCCGGCAAAACCCGCTTCGGCAAAGCCATCGTTTCGCTGCAGATGGCCCTCTGCGTCGTGCTCCTGGTGGGCGCCGCGCTGCTGACGCGCTCCCTGCGCAATCTCGAGAACATTCCGCTGGGCATGAATACCGACGGCCTGGTCGTCTTCGGGCTCAATCCGCAAAGCCTGCACTCGGAGCCTGCGCTGGTGCGCTTCTACCAGGAATTGCAGCGCCGCCTGCGCCTGCTGCCCGGCGTCGAATCCGCAGCCGTCATGCAGGAACGCATCGGTTCCTGGTGGTCCAACAATTCGAATGTCATGGTGGACGGCCACGACCCCGTCCTGCCGGCGGGCGCAGAGAACCTGGTCCGCGAGAACGATATTGGGCCCGATTTCTTCCACACCCTGCAGGTTCCCGTTCTTCTCGGCCGCGAATTTACCGACGCCGATAACGCCGGCTCGCAGAAAGTCGCCATTGTCAGCGAGCTCTTTGCTAAAACCTTCCTGCCCAACCAGAATCCGCTGGGGCATCAGGTCAACGGCCTCACCATCGTCGGCGTGGTGCAAAATCACAAGTACCGCAGCATGGATGAAGCGCCCATCCCCATGGCCTGGTGGGACTACGCGCAGGCCCCCGGCGAAGGCGGAATGAATGTGGAGATGCGCGTCCGCGACGATGCTTTGGCGATTCTGCCGACGGTGCGCAAGGTGGTCGCACAGATGGATCCCAATGCCCCGCTCATCCGCCCAACGCTGCAGCGGACGCAGTTTGAGCAGACCATCTCGCAGCAGATTCTCTTCGCGCGCCTCGCGGAATTCTTCGGCCTGCTGGCGGTTGTGCTGGTGGCCACCGGGCTCTATGGAACGCTCGCTTATCGGGTGAATCTGCGCACCGCCGAGATCGGTGTCCGCATGGCCGTAGGCGCGCGGCGCGGGCAGGTGGTGTGGATGATCCTGCGCGACAGTCTGTGGCTGACGGCTGTGGGCGTAGCGGTGGGCGTGCCCCTCGCCATGCTGGCAGGGCGCGGGCTCACCTCGTCGCTCTATGGCGTTCAGCCCCTGGATGCGCTGAGCTATCTGCTGGGAGTCGCCGGCGTTGCAGCCGTGGCGCTGGCCGCCAGCGCCGTGCCCGCCGCGCGCGCCGCCAGCATCGATCCGCTGCGCGCCCTGCGCACCGAGTAGCGCTCTATCGATCCAGCCCGGCCCGGTGCAGCATGGCCGCGAAGCGCGGATCGCCGCGCAGAGGATCGTACAGCGGGTCGACTTTCAGCGCCGTGGGCAGGTTGCTGCGCCGTCGAAATGCGTCTTCCAGCGTCGCCAGCCGCTCTTCCCGGTCGTCCACCCCGGCGTAGGCAACGTCGAGCAGCGGATCGGGATCCAGACCCATGCTCCGATGCGCCTTCCTGACCTTCTCGAGCGCCTGCCTGGCCCGCGCCATATCGCCCGACCGCCCGTACACCAGAGCCTCCTTCGCCCAGATCCAGGGGCCGTCGCCCTGGCGGCGCCACTGCTGGATCGCCGCCAGCGCCTCCGCGTACCGGCCCTGCTGCACATAAACGTCGATGATCAGATGGGCGCGCCCGTTCGCCGGATCCACATCGAGGACGCTCTGGAAGCGGGCTGCAGCGCGGTCGTACTGGCGCGCAAAGTAGTAAATTGCACCATTGTCGGCGGCAATAATCGTCGACAACGGATCGAGCGAGCGCGCTCGTTCGCTCTCCGCCAGCGCGTCGTCGAAGCGTCCCTCGAAGGCCAGGCACTCCGCAAACCACTGGTGTCCGGTCGCGTAGTTCCCGTTCAGCTGGATGGCGCGGCGATATTCCTTCTCGGCCGTCTGCCAGTCCCAGTCGTAGTTCTCGGCAATCAGCGCCAGCGACGCGTGCGCCTCCGCCAGCGAGCCGTCCAGTTGCAGCGCCTTGAGCGCGGCCTCCCGCGCCTGCGGCATGTAGACGCTGGCAGGCACGTAGCCGTAGCTGCTCATGATCGTCCACGAGTCCGCCAGCCCCGCCCACGCGGGCGCGAAGTTCGGGTCTTTGGCGATCGCCTTCCGGAACCAGTCCACACCTCCCTCGAGCCCGTCCTCGCTGCGTTTGCTCCACAGGTAGCGCCCTCTCAGATAAGCGTCCCAGGCTTCGTATTCCTGCGGCGACAGCGCGGCCTGTTCCGCCCGGCTGCCGGTCGCGCGCTTGTCCAGCGCCAGCTGGATCTCGCCGGCGATCTCCCGGGCGATTTCGCTCTGGATGGCCAGCATATCCTCCGGCGAGCGGTCGTATTCCTGAGCCCACAGGTGCGTCTGGTCGCGCACCTGGATCAGCTGCGCCGTGATGCGCACTCTCTCGGCGTCGCGCCGCACGCTGCCCTCCAGCACATACTGGACGCCCAGGTCCTGGGCGATCCGCCGCAGCGGCGTCCGCGCGCCCTTGTAGTACATCACCGACGTCCGGGCGATCACCGCCAGGCGCTGGGGATCGAGGCTGCCCAGCTGCGTGATCAGCTCTTCCGTGAATCCGTCGCTGAGGTAATCCTGGCCGGGGTCGCCGGTCAGGTTCTGGAAGGGCAGCACCGCCAGCCGCACCGTCCGCTCCGAGGCGATGCGGGCCTCTGACCGGCGCCACCACACCACGAGGCTCACAGCAGCGATCGCCACCACGGCGGCGGCAACCAGAACGAGCCGCCAGCGACGCGACGCACGGGCCGGAGATTCTGCGGCCGGCGCCCGCACTGCTGCTGCCTGCAGTTCGGGCTGCATCGGCGCCTCGACGGACTCCTCGCCCGGCGCTGCCATCGCCGGCGGCTCAGCCCCGGCGGGCTCTTCGCCCTCAGCTTCCTGCGTGGCGACCGGCGCAATGAATCGATACCCGCGCCCGGTTATCGTCTGGATGCAGCGGGGGCGCTCCGGGTCGTCTTTCAGCGCCTGGCGGATCTTCCGGATCGCGCCGTTGATGCTGTTGTCGGTGTCCAGGGAAATGCCCTCGCCCCACACCGCATCGGCGATTTCCTGGCGGCTGACCACCCGGCCCCGTTCGTTCACCAGCAGCAGCAACACTTCCATCGGCACGCGTTCCAGCTTGACCGCGCGGCCTGAGCGGCGCAGCTCGAAGAGTCCCGGATCGAGTTCGAATTCCTTGCCGAACCGGATCGTCTGCAGGGGTTTGGCGGCTTCCGGCCCCAAGGCTCTACCCCCTTGGAGAATGGCTGCATTCTAGAGCAATTCCTGCCTCCTGCGATAAGCCCCGTGCTGCCAGCCGCTTGCGGGAACAGAAGAATTAAGAAATTCGACAGGGCCGCGCTATTGAGCCCCGGTGCTGCCGGGGTTCACTATGCCCTCCACCAGCAGGAGAAGCGCATGACAACAGCGGCAATGCCCGTCCTCGACATGGACAAACTGAACGCCTTTATCGGCCGTTTTGTGACCGATCTAGGCGCCGCCGTGCATGCCGGGATGGTCGTCATCGGGGAAAAACTGGGATTGTACAAAGCGCTGGCCGCCGGGCCGATGAGCTCGGCGGAACTGGCCGCCAAAACCCAGACCGATGAGCGCTACCTACGCGAGTGGCTGGCCTCGCAGGCCGCGGGCGGGTACGTCACCTACAACGAAACGACCCACAAATTCAGCCTGAGCGAGGAACAGGCCTTCGCCCTCGCCAACGAAGACAGTCCCGCGTATTTGCCGGGAGCTTTTGAACTCGCCCTGGGCTCGCTCGCCTCCGTTCCCCGGATCGCCGAGTCCTTCCGCAGCGGAGCCGGAATGGGTTGGCATGAGCATGACGACGGCGTCTTCCACGGGTGCGAGAAATTCTTTCGCCCAGGCTATGCCGCCAACCTCGTCAGTTCATGGATTCCGGCTCTGCACGGAGTGAGGGAGAAGCTGGAGGCGGGCGGCAAAGTGGCCGACGTCGGCTGCGGCAAGGGCGCGTCGACGCTCCTGATGGCCAAAGCCTTCCCAAACTCCCGATTTCACGGCTTCGATTACCACGACAAGTCGATTGCGGCGGCGGCGGCCGGCGCCCAGCGCGACGGGCTCGCCGATCGCGTGAGCTTTGCCGTCTCCAAAGCCGGGGAATTTCCCGGAAAAAACTACGACTTTGTCGCCGTCTTCGACTGCCTCCACGATATGGGCGATCCCGTCGGAGCGGCCGCGCACGTCCGCGAGTCGCTGGCCCCGGACGGCACGTGGATGATTGTCGAGCCTTTCGCCCACGATCAGCTCAAGGACAATCTGAACCCCGTAGGCCGCGTCTACTATTCCTTCTCCACGCTGCTCTGCACGCCCTGCTCCCGCTCCCAGGAAGTGGGGCTCTGCCTGGGCGCGCAGGCTGGAGAGAACCGCATTCGCGATGTGGTGACCACGGCCGGATTCAAACGCTTCCGGCGCGCCGCCGAAACGCCGTTCAACATCGTTTACGAAGCTCGGCCGTAGCCCGCACCGGCGAGCGACCCTGCAAGTTACCCACGGAACGCGGCCGGCGAGGCGAGACCACCAGCCCCGCCGGCCGCGCTGAAAAGCCGCCGCATTCCTGCCCGCCGCATGGTCAGAACCGGAGCGTCGGACCGAACGTCACGCGCAGATTGTTGTACGTTCCGTTGTCCAGGTAGATTTCGTCGCCCACTTCCGCGCGCAGCCCGAACGGCCCGGCAAACGCCTCGAGTCCGCCGCCCGGATAAAACGCCAGGTGCGTTCCCGGTCCGCCCACGCCGCTCACCGCGCTGCTGAACGTGCCGGTGGATACGTTGTTCGGGTTGCTCTCGGTAAAGTTGATGAACCCCAGCTTGCCGGTCACAAACGCCCGCAGCGGCCCGCTGGTCCCGAACTGCAGTTTGGGCCCGAACAACCCCGTCAGCGGCCGCAGGCGCGTGGTCACGAAGGTCGTCGTTGTGGTGCTGCTGGTGCCCGTGGTGTACGTGTTGGTGTAGTTTCGGGCAAAGTCGTAGTTGATCTCGCCCTCCAGCGCCAGATGCGGCGACATATTGATGCCCAGCCGCCCGCCCACTCCCACGAAGTCGATCTGCGAAGTGTTTGGCTCGTAGCGCAGATAGTCGCCGTAGACGCCTACCTCCGCGTGGTTCAGTGCGCCCGACGCCGCCGGTGGCGTGGCCTGGGCCGCCGCCAGCGAAGGCATGGATGCAAACAGGCCCAGCCCCACGATCGAGGCAAAGAATCCAATTCGTTTCATGCACTACTCCCTTGAAGAGATTCGCCGTTCCTCAAACACCTGATCCGTCCAGCTGCTCCCTGCTTTCGTGCGCGGGAGGACCTGGCGGAATCTTTCGGTAAGATGCCTGTAGTTACTATCTGGTCAACCGGCGGCGCGCGCGCGAGCCTGCAAAATTCCTGCCGGCCCGATCTCGAAAGGGTTGCCTGCCCGAATAGGCGCTGGAGGCCAAGGCGGCACACGGCCCGTTGCGTTCATCTTCGGATGGCGATGGCGAAGATCGACGCTGCCGGCCGCAGTGGGAAAGAAGAAAAAGACGATCCGCCGCTGAAATCCGCCTTCTATTTCTTCATGCCGTTCGGCCACAGCAGGCGCAGCGTGGCCTCCGCCATGCCGATCTCCGTGTACTGCGCGCCCAGCACTTCGCCGTCGGCCTCCACCAGCAATGGTGGATCGTAATGGTTGCCATTCACCGGCCGGCAAATCATCTTCGTCACGGTTACATATTGCGGATAGGGCAGCTTGCCCCATCCCTCGCTGCGGCCGTTGCCCCGGCCCGTCGTGAGGGCGTGAAAGCTGGCATGCCCCAGGCCCAGCCGCCCCGTGGGAGGAACCCACGCCACCTGCAGGGTCGAGCCGAACATGTCCCCGCCGGATTTCCATCGGTTGATCTCCGGCACGTGCGTCGCGATCGCCTCGCACACCTGTTCGGTGCGCGTGCTGCCGTCTGCGCAGGTGAAGTCGGCCTGAAAGGTCTGCACCGGATGCTCCAGCAGCACCTTCAGGCCGCCCACAAAATACGCCAGCCGCCCCCCGCGCCGTTTGCCCTGGCCGGTCGGCGCCAGGTTCATCAGCGCCGCGTGCACGCCCATCCCCGCCGCGATGAAGAAATACCAGCTCTGCATCCTGCGGTGTCCTACCGGGTTCAGCCGGATCCTGCCCAGGCTCACCGGCCGCGCCTCGGCGTGCAGCAGCAGCTTCGCCGCCGCCGTCGGATTCCTGGGCAGCCGCAGGTTCTGCGCGATCACGTTGCCGGTCCCGAACGGCAGCACGCCCAGCATCGCGTCCGACCCCGCCACCCCCTGCATCACCTGAAACACGGTGCCGTCGCCGCCGCACACCAGGAAGGTGTCGAACCCCTCCGCCACAGCATCGCGCGCCTGCTGCCCCGCGGAGTGCGCGGAGAGCGTTTCCTGCAGGTGCACATCGCAGCCGTGCGCGCTCAGCAGCTCGGCGATTTGCTCCACCGTGGCGCGGCGCTTCGCCGAATGGATCAGAATCGGGTTCAGGAACAAAACCACGCGGCGCATTGAGGTCAGATTATGACCGGCGCTACCGCCTCGGTGTGAATAGAAGGTGAGATGCGCCGCCCCGCATCCGATCCGTCAACCGGCTGAAGCCCTTCGCTCCCCGGCCTTTGCAACCATGCCAGGGGCAATTTTTTTTTCCGCAGCTCCGCGTCTCTTTCTTTGGAAGTCGAGATTCGGTTAGGATATTTCATCTCGAATTGCTGCCCCTTGCCGTCTCTCCAATTTTCGAGAGGCTTCAGGAAGTTGCTGCTGCAGACTGTGCTGAGCTCCGTGCGCGTGAACCCCAGGCGCCGAGCGGTCGCAGGAACATAGAAAACAGCCCTGCTGGACCATTGCCAGGCCACAGGTCAACCGTCACCGAAGCGTTGCTCAATCATCGAAGCGCGCGCCGCACGACTTTTTGGAGGTCAGCTATGAAGCGTTTTCTGCGGGCCGGGGTGCTCTGCATCCTCGCCGCCGCCACTGTCGCTTTCTGCCAGAACGCCACCACATCCCTGCGCGGCGTCATCCGCGATCCCAGCGGGGCGCTCGTTCCCGGCGCTACCGTCACCCTGACCAGTCCGGGCACCGGCGCGGCTTACCATGCCGTCTCCAACTCTTCAGGCTTCTATATCTTTCCGGTCGTCGTGCCGGCCCGCTACAGCATCGCCATCGCCGCCCAGGGCTTTGCAGCGGAAACCAGTTCGATCGAGCTGCTGGTCAGTGAGCCGGCTACTCTCGACTTCGCGCTCACCGTCAGCCGCGCCAACGTCACGGTGAACGTCAGCTCCGCCGCCGAGGAGCTGAACCAGACCGACGCCACCGAAGGCAACGCCGTGGGCAACGCCGTGATTCAGTCCCTGCCCATGGACGGGCGCAACCCCATCTCTCTGCTCACCCTTGAGCCCGGCGTACTCTACATCGGTAACGAGGTTTCCGACAGCCGCCAGGGAGCCGTGGCCGGCGGCCGCTCCGACCAGGGCAACGTCACCCTCGACGGGCTCGACGACAACGACCAGATCTTCGGCACCGCCTTCACCGGCATCCTCCGTTCCACGCTCGATTCCACGGAGGAGTTCCGCGTCGTCACCTCCAACGGCACTGCGGAAGCGGGCCGCTCCTCGGGCGCGCAGATCGAGCTCGTCACCCGGAGCGGCACCAACCACTATCACGGTTCGGTCTACGAGTACTACCGCCCGGACAACGTCGTCGCCAACAGCTTTTTCAACAAGTACAGCCAACTCTCCGGCAGCAAGCCGAACAATCCGCAGTTCTATCTCGTGAATACCTTTGGCGGCGCCTTCGGCGGGCCCATCAAAAAAGACAAACTCTTCTATTTCGGCAACTATGAAGGCCAGCGCGTCGGCACCCATCAGGTGGTCGGAGCCACTTTGCCCACCACCACGTTCATGGCCGGCGAATTACAGTATCCGGACACCAACGGCAATACGGATCTTCTTTCCGCGCAGGACGTGGCGAAGCTCGATATGCCCTGCACGACCAACACCTTCAACGGCCAGCCGGTTTGTCCCAACGGGCCAGGCGCCAACGCCGCCGTTCTCGCCTACTACGCGAACATACCGAAGGTAGCGCCCATCAGCGGGCCCCCAATCCTCGGCGACGGCATTAACACCGGCGCTTACTTCTTTACTTCGCCCGCGCCGGCCACGCTCAACACCAGCATCCTCAAGCTCGACTACAGCATGAACAGCAAAAACCGGTTCTTTGTCCGCGGCAACCTGCAGAAAGACACCACGGCGGGTGCGGAAAATCTCCCCGGGGAGCCAGCCGGCAGTTTCTACGACGACAATACCAAGGGTCTGGCGGCCGGCTACACGTGGATGCCCGCCAGCCGGATTGTCAACGACCTGCGCTACGGATATATCCGCCAGGGTTTCCAGATCAATGGCCCCGGACAGAGCAATTTCGTCGGCCTCTACGGGATCACGCAGCCCATTGAAATCTGCGACTGCGGCACCCTGCGGCACGTCCCGGTCAACGAGATCACCGACACGCTCACCTGGACGCGCGGCGACCACACCTTCGCCCTCGGCGGCAACTGGCGCGGCGTCACCAACTACTTCGGCACCGACTCGAACTCCTTCGCCACCGCCTCCACCAACCCGCTCTACGCCAACGAAGCCGATCTGCCGGCGCCCGGCCCGGCCAATGGCAATGCCCCCATTACCAACAGCTTCTACACCACTTCCTGGGCGGACTCCTGGGCCAACCTCATGGGGGTCATCCCCGAGCTGACGAACATTTACAACTACAAGATCACCTCCGCCACCACCGGCACGGCGCTGCCCGACGGCGCGTTCGTCACCCGCAACTACCATGCCAACGAGTACGAAGGCTTCGTGCAGGACACCTGGCACGCCCGCAGCAATCTGAACGTGATCCTCGGCGTCCGTTACACCAATTTGCAGACGCCGTATGAGACCAACGGCCAGCAGATTTCGCCCACCATCAATATGGACACCTGGTTCAGGAAGCGCGAGACCGCGGCGCTGCACAGCCAGATTTACGAGCCGGCCCTGACGCTTGCGCCCTCCGGCAAAGCCAACGGCCGGCCCGGCTACTGGCCCAAGCAGAAAGACAACTTCGCGCCGCGCGTCGGCGTGGCCTGGGCCCCCGACCCGAACAGCTCCTTCCGCGCCAGCTTCGGTATCTTCTACGATCACTTCGGCGAGGCGCTCGTCAACGACTATGACGAGTACGGCTCCGCCGGGCTGGCCACCGCCATTACCGACCCCCCGGATGTCCTGGGCTTCGAGAACGCGCCGCGCTTCACCGGGGTGCACAACCTCCCCGATATTCCTCTGCCTGCATCCACCCCGACCACGACCTTCCCTTACACCCCGCCTCCGGATGGCTTCCAGATTTACTGGGGCATCGACAACGTCATGAAGACCCCCTACTCCGAGGAATTCAACCTCTCCTTCCAACACCAGTTCCCCGGAGGTTTTGTCTTTGAGCAGGCCTACGTCGGCCGCCTCGGCCGTCATCTGCTGCAGCAGATCGATCTGGCTGAGCCGGTGGATTACGTGGATCCCAAGGGCGGCGGCGACTACTTCAGCGCGGCCAGAGTCCTTTCGAAAGCAGTCGATGCCGCCCCCTTCAACAGCGCCGGGCAGAAGGTGAACAACAACGTGCCCGCCATTCCTTATTTCGAGGATGTGTTTCCCACCTGGAAGAACACGGATTACGCCGGCGAGAGCGCCACGCAGGCCATCTTTAACGATGCCTGGGCGCCCACCCGCTATTACGGCGGCGAGACTTTGGGCCTCGCGATCCTGGACGCCTTCCCCGTGGTCTATGGCTACGGCAGCGCTACGCAGTCCACCTTCTGGACCGATCAGTTCTCCTCGCTCTACGCCCTGTCCACGATCGGCAACAGCTCCTACAACGCGCTGCAGTTCACCCTCCGCCATCCGCCCTACCACGGACTGACGCTGGACTTCGGCTACACCTTCTCCAAATCGCTCGATCTCGAATCGGAAACCGAGCGCGGCGACGTCTTCACCAACGGAGACGACGGTTACGTCGACTTCGGCATCCAGAACACCTGGAACCCCAAACTCAACAAGGCGGTCTCCGACTTCGACACCCACAGCCTGTTCACCACCGACTGGGTCTACGCCCTGCCCGTGGGGCGCGGCCGCTCCGTGTGGGGCGGGGAAAACCGCTTTGCCGATGCCTTCGTCGGCGGATGGCAGTGGGCTGGGCTGGCACGCGCCACCAGCGGACTGCCGTTCAGCATGCTGTCCCAGGGCTACCCGACCAATTACGAAAATCCCGGCTGGGGCATTGAGACCCAGCCCATCTCATTGAAGAAAACCTTCATTAACGGGGCGCCCTTCGTGATGAATCAGGCCACCGTAAACGCCATCAACAACGGCGTCTTCACCGGCGTCGGCCCCATCCGCTATCCCTACGCCGGCGAGGCCGGGGAGCGAAACTTCTTCCGCGGCGACGGCTACTTTGACATCGACAGCTCGCTGACCAAGAACTGGAACATCGCCGAGCTGATGAACCTCAAGTTCTCCGCCGAGGCGTACAACATCACCAACTCCAACCGCTTCGACGTCAGTCCCGCCGGGCTCGACCCGCAGTTGACTGAGCCCGGTCTGGGCGCCTACCGAGCAACCCTCAGCACCTATCGCCGCATGCAGTTCGGCCTGCGGCTCGACTTCTAAGCACTTTCCACCCATCGGCACAAAGGCCGGAGCTCTGGCTCCGGCCTTTTCTCTGTTGCTTCACTGCCGTCTGCTTCGCCGCCTTACTCCGTCCTCAATGCCTGCATCGGCTCGATCGAAGCCGCACGCCGCATCGGGATCGCGGCCGCCAGCAGTCCCGCCACGGCCATAGTCAGCGCCAGCAGCGCCAGCAGCCCTGCCTGGTGGGCAATCTGAAAAGCCACCACCGATGCAATCAGCTTTTTCGCCGCCAGCGTCAGCACCAGGCCCACCGCAATGCCCACCGCCAGCAGCAACGACACGCGCCGCAGCACCATCTGAAACACGCTGCCGCGTGTTGCTCCCAGAGCCATGCGCACGCCGATATCCCGCGTCCCCATCTCCACTTCGTGACTGATGAGCCCATACAAACCCACCACCGCCAGCAGCACCGCCAGCGCCGCGAAGATGCCGAACAGCCAGCTCTCCATGCGCTGCATCGTCAGCTGTTCGCTCACGATCTCATCCATCGTCAAGGGCATGCGGAAGGGCAGCGTCGGATCGATCTGGTGGAACACCTCGCGCAGCTCCGGAATCACCGCTTTCGGATCGCCCTTCGTGCGCACCAGCAGGTTCAGCGACATCAGCATGCCGGTCCGCTGCTCCGGCGGCACTTCCGTGGCCAGGTAATCCATCTCCGCCATCGGCGGATCGAACAGGCTCTGCCGGATGTTGGTCACCTCACCCACGATCTCCGTCCTCTCCGCCGGCTTGTCGTTGTCGTCCAGATGCTGGCCCGCCGGGTCCGCCACGTTCGGCATGAATTTCTTCACGAACGCCTGATTCACCACCATCGTTCCGAACTTGTTCGTGGAAAGATCGATCGACTCCGAGAGTTCCCGCCCGCGCAGCAGCCGAATCCCCATCGCGTCGAAGTACCCCGGCGACACGAAGCGGATTTCCGCCAGCGTTTCGGTATGCGGCGGAGCCGGCGGCTGTCCGGTCACGTGCACTTCGCTGTTCGAGCCCCAGTTCGCGATCGGCACCAGGTCATTCACTCCGGCGGCCACCACGCCCGGCAGGTGGTTCACCCGCTCCAGCATCGGCTGGTAGAAGGCGGTCCACGAATCGCGATTCGCATACGTCCCCGGCGACAAGTCGATCTCCGCCGCCAGAATGTGCCGGGCGTCGAAGCCCAGATCCTCGTTCCGGAAACCCGAAACCGCGCGCAGCAGCACCCCGGCCACCACCAGCAGCACCAGCGACAGCGCCACCTGGCTCACGATGAATACCGACCGCAGCCGGTGATGCCTCCGCGCCGTGCCCGCTGAGCCGCCGCTGCGCAGCGCCTGGTTCGGGTCCGTCCCGGAAAGCCGCATGGCCGGAAACAGCGACGCCGCCACGCTGGTGGCCGCGCTCAGCCCCAGCGCCGCCGCCAGCACCGTCCCGTCCATCTGCACTTCGGTGCCCCGCGCCAGCGCATGCACCAGGAAGGTCCGCATCGCCTCGAGCAGCAGCGATGCCAGTCCCACGCCGCCCGCCGCGCCCATCGCCGCCAGCAGCAGGCTTTCCGTCAGAACCTGCCGCACCAGCCGCTGCCGGCTCGCACCCACGGCAGCACGCAGCGCCATTTCGCGCTCGCGCTTCACGCCCCGGGCCAGCAGCAGCCCGGCCACATTCACGCACCCGATCAGCAGCAGCGCCAGCACCGCCAGCGACAAATCCGCCAGCGGACCGTTGGTCTGCCCGTTCACGTTGTCTGCGAGGCTCACCATCTGCAGTCTGCGGCCCGCGTCGGTGCTGGGATACGCCCGCCCCAGGTTCGCCAGCACCGCGTTCATATCGGCTTCCGCCTGCTGCCGCGTCACTCCCGCCTTCAGGCGCCCCACCGTGCGCAGCCAGTGGTCGCCGCGGGTTTTCATCAGGATCGGATCCGGATGCAGCGGCGTATAGATCGCGTGTTCCGCGCTCAGCGGATAGCGGAAGCCCGCCGGCATGACGCCGATGCAGGTGTATGGCTGGCCGTTCAGCTCGATTGCGCTGCCCACCACGTCCGCCCGCCCGCCGAAGTTCGTCTGCCACACCTCGTAGCTCAGCACGGCGACGTTGTTCCTGCCCGCCTCGTCTTCGCCCGGCCGGTAGGTCCGCCCCAGCAGCGGCGCCACGCCGAAGACGTCGAAGAAATCGTCCGACCCCTGCACCCACTTGAGCGCCACCGGCCCCGACGGCGTCTCCAGGTTCGCGCTGGTGTAGTCCGATTCTCCCGACAGCGCCGCGAAAACATGATTCTGCGCGCGCGTGTCCTCGAAGCTCTGCCACGAGAAGGGCTGCGTATAGCCTTCCTTCGCCAGCGTCACCGGCGCGTAGATCCGGTCCGGCTGGCTGTAGGGCAGCGGCTGCAGCAGCACCGCATCCACCACGCTGAAGATGGCCGTCGCCGCGCCCACCCCCAGCGCCAGCGTCAGCACCGCAATCAGGGCAAATCCCGGCGACTTCCGCAGCTGCCGCACCGCATACCGCACATCCTGAAGCACCGTTTCCATCTCAGTCCTCCGGACACAAAAGTGAGGAGCTTATGGATACACGTTATCGGCCACTTCCCGGCGCGATGTCTCGCTTCATGAGTCAGAACTTAAGCCCATCGCCGGAAGGGAGACCTGTCCACAGCTCGTCCGCAACCGATCACACGTGTCCGAATCCGAACACCTGGCGTATTCTGCGATTTGCGCTCGAACGGTTCCTTCCTGCGCAGAGCGCTCCAGGGCTCGTCGCCGACCGCCCCCTCACTGGCTTTTCACTCCGTGCGCAGGGCCTGCACGGGGTTGATGGAGGCGGCGCGCTGCGCAGGGATCATGCTGGCGATCAGCGCGCACACGCCCAGCGTCACGACGGAACCAACCAGCACGATCGGGTCCCATCCCTTCACCTGGTACAGTTGCGTCCGGATGAGATGCGCGCAGCCGATGGAGGCGGGGATACCGACGCCCAGACCGATGAGAATCTGCAGGAACGCTCCCCGCAGCACCAGCCCGATGACGCTGGCGCGATCGGCTCCCAGCGCCATGCGCACGCCGATCTCGCTGGTGCGCCGCTCCACGCCGTACGCGGTTACCCCATACAGGCCGACGGCGGCCAGAATCAGCGCGAGTATCCCGAACAGTCCCGTCAT
This sequence comes from Acidobacteriaceae bacterium, assembly GCA_030041435.1. Lineage (GTDB taxonomy): Bacteria > Acidobacteriota > Terriglobia > Terriglobales > Acidobacteriaceae > Palsa-343. The sequence continues at coordinate 22,742 of JASHNW010000015.1, read as the reverse complement.
CTGCGCCACGACGCGCTGCTGATCGAAGCTCAGGTCCACCTGCTCCTCGAGTGTCTGCACGCTCAGGAGCGTCAGGTTGGGATCCACGTCGCTCAGCACGCGGCGCACCTGCGGCTCCAAACCCTCCATGCTGCCGTGCAGTTCGAGCACGGCCCCCTCGATCTGGTGCGTCTCGTTGTCCAGTTGCTGCATCATCGGGTTGTCGTAGTGGATGCGCTGCGCAAGCGGCGCAAAAAACATCGGCCGCGGCGGATCCGTATTCGCCGGATCGTTGTACTTCGCGTTGTGCACCACGCCGACAATCTCGTACGTGCTGCTGTAGCGCGGCAGATCGAGGCCGAAGTACTGCCCGATCGGATCTTCGCCGGGCTTGAAGAACCGCTTCACAAACGCCTCGTCCACCACGGCCACTTTCTGCGTCGCGTTCGTGTCGTCTTCGGTGAGCGAGCGCCCGCGCACGATCTTCTCGCCGAGCGTCTCCAGATAGCCGGCGCTTACGTGGTCCCACGATGTTCCTACCGGCCCATTCGTGTCCGGCATTCCGTGGCCCTGGCGGATCACGAGCTCGCCCCAGTTATCGGTGAGCGGTGTGTAGTGCGCCAGCACCGCGCGTTCCACCCCCGGAATCGCACCCAGCCGCTGCTCCAGCTCGCGATACATGGCGTCGATCTGAGCCGTCGAATACGTCGCCCACGGCGCGCCCAGGCTCAGCGTCACGCGATGGTCGGTTTCGTAGCCGAAATCCTGGTGCTGCAGGTTGGTCAGGCTGCGCGTCAGCAGCCCGGCGCCGGTCAGCAGCACGACCGAGAGCGCGGCCTGCACGACGACCAGCGATTTCTGCGACCACGACGCGCGGTCGCGCGTGCTCCGGTTTGCGCCTCGCAGCGCTTCCGCCGGGTCGGCGTGCGTGGCCAGCCACGCGGGCGCAATCCCGAACAACGCGCCCGTTACCAGCGACAACGCGAACGCAAAGGCCAGCACCGCCAATGACGGCGCGGCGTCGACGGGCACGTACCTGGCTCCGTGGAACGCCAGCGCCACAATCGCCTTCACGCCCAAATAGGCCACCGCCAGTCCCGCAACGCCGCCCATCACGCTCAGCACCACGCTCTCCGTCAGCGATTGTCGCATCAGCCGCATTCGCGACGCGCCCAGCGCCAGCCGCACCGACGTCTGCGTGCGCCGCGATGCACCTCGCGCCAGCAGCAGGTTCGCGATGTTCGCGCAGGCAATCAGCAGCACCAGCGAGCACACCGCCAGCAGGATGTGCAGGCTGTCTGCGTAGTCGGCCTTCATCTCGCCCACGCCCGTCCCCCCCGGCACCACATGAATCTGCTGCTTCGGCAGCGATGCCTTGATGTCGCCCATCCACTCCGCCGGCATGCCGCTGTCATTCACCAGCCATTGCCGCAGCAGTGTCGTCATCCGCGCCGGAACTGCGCTCACGCTGGCTCCCGGCTTCACGCGCCCGATCACCCGCAGCCACGCCTCAAAATGAGGCAGGATTGAGTTGCTCCCGGCCAGCATCGGCTCCTGGTTCAGGGGAATCCACACATCCGGCGGATCGCTGCGGAGCGTCTCGCCGAAAAACCCCGGAGGCGTAATGCCCACAATCGTGAACGGATGCCCATTCAGGATGAAGGTCGAACCCACGACGCTCGGGTCCGATCCGTACTGCTGCTGCCAGGTCCGATAGCTCAGCATGGCCGCCGGCGGGGCTGACGCCTGATCGTCGGCCGGCCTCAGCGTGCGCCCCGCAAACGCGCCCAGTCCGAAGGTCGAGAAATAATTGCCGCTGACATATTCCTCGGTCAGCGGCCTGGCCATACGGTCCGCCTCGCCGCGCCGCACGCTGATCGGCCAGCGTCCCGCCTGGAACGCCGCCAGTTGCGCGAACTCCGGCGCGTTCTTCCGCATTACCTGGTAGAACGGGTACGAGAACATCCCCCAGTTGCCCTGCGTCGATCCCTCCACGCAGCAGTCCCCGCCGTCGCCAATGCGATACAGGCTCGCCGGATCGGCCACCGGCAGCGACTTCAGCATCACCGTGTCGATCAGCGAGAAGATAGCCGTTGTCGCGCCAATCCCAAGCGCGAGCGTCAGCATGGCCGTCAGCGTGAACACAGGCGACAGGCGCATCTGTCGCAGGGCATAGGCGATGTCCTGGCGAAGGGTTTGCATGGGAACGCGAACCTCTCCTGAGCGATACGAAGCTCGCCCCGTGCCGGTTCCCGATACCTGCTTTTCGTTTGTAGTTCTACGCTCAGAGCCTTCCTGCTTACCGTTTTCTGCTTACAGCTCTTCGCTGACCGCATCGGCTTCGCCGGGCACCGCGCCACTCTACTGACTGGTGACGACGCTGCGGATGAGGACTACGTCGTTCGTCTGAGAGCCACGCGCGAGAGCGAGTCGTCGGCCATCCTGGGACCACGCAAAATTGTAGATAACGCCGGCGGGAAAATCGGTGAGTTGTCTGGGTGAGCCGCCATCGAGCGGCTGCGACCAGATATTGGAGACACCCTGCCTGTCCTGAATGTAGGTGAGGTTACGGCTGTCCCGGGTCCATTGGATGATGGGGTAGCCGACCGCGCCAGAGGGCAAATAGTCGAAGGACCGAACCGGCTGACCGCCTGCGAAGGGAATCACGCCGAACCGCTGGGACTGAGAAAGCCGCTCGTCTTCGAAGGCAATCCACTTGCCGTCGGGCGAAACGGAGGGAAACGCTGAAGGGAAACTGGTGAGTTGCTCGGAGGCGCCACCCTGAACGGGAACTCTCCACAGCGAGTAATCGCTGCCGCGCGAAGAGTTGAAAACCGCCCATTTCCCGTCCGGCGAACAGGAAGGGACACCATTGGTGCCTTCGTGCGTCAACTGTCTCCGGTTACCGCCATCTGAATCGATCCGCCAGATGTCGGCTGCGCCGTACACGCCGGACCCGTACAGGATGCTGCCATCGGGGCAGGATGAAGGCGAAGAAAAAAACTGGAGGTCGGCAGCAGAGGTCAGCTGCCGCGGGTGAGCGCCGTCGGCGTCCATAACCCAAAGCTCGCGGCGGCCGCTCGCCAGCGAGGCATAAGCAAGACGCCCCTCCGGCGTCCATGTGAGACCGAACAGGCCGTCCTGGGTGGCCACGCCAAAACCGATCTGAGCGGCCTGACCGGGCGTACCCGCGGGAGCAATCCAGAGGTTGGAGCGGACCTCGCGCAGAACCGTCACCAGCGCGCGCGAATCTGCTGTCATATCCAGGTCCACGTAATCGTTCAAATCGTTGGTGACTCTTCGCGCCCGGCCGTCGGGGTAGGAAAGTTCCCACAGCTGAAGCGGCCCGTTCGCCGAATCCTGAGCCCCGAGAACTAACCCGCTCGAATCCGCCAGCCAGGCCACCCTCAGGACGTGACGCCATCCCTGAGAGCCGACGCGCTTCACAGATCCGTCTGCTGTCTGAACGGTCATCACGTAGCATTCACCGCCGGAATACGCCCCGATGGCGATGCGCTTGCCGTCGTGGGACCAGGACATGCCTGCTTCACTGAACGGATCGGGAATTCTCCGTGCGGAGAGTTGCTGCTCGCCACTGCCATCGGCTTCCATCACCATCAAAGCAGTCTCCGACCCGGGTTTGTCTCTTACGAAGGCCAGGCGCCTGCCATCCGGAGAGAACGCCACCGGAGACGCGACGTGATCTGCCAGCTTGCGTGACGCACCGCCCAAAGTAGGAATTTGATACAACGTACCCGGCCCCCAGGCAGTCGCTCTTCCGACATAGAAAACGTAGTTCCCGTCCGGCGAGAAGGTGAGCCCGCCATAATGCTCCTCGCTCGGGGAAATAATCTGGATATCGCTGCGAGTGACGGTCTGTCGCACCCAAAGGCTCTGCTTCCCCACGTTATCGGTAACGTAAGCGACATAGTTGCCATCCGGCGAGATGGCGACCCAGCGGGCGATGCCGCCGGTGGTGAGGCGCTCGATGTTCATCGACTGGAAGGGGCTGAAAGGTTTTTTTCGCCCCAGCCAGGCATAAACGCCGATCCCAATCAGGACGAGCGCCAGGCTCGCAAGGATCAGTACAGTGGGACCGGGCCGGGCAGCCAGCCAGATCCTCCCCTTCTGCGCCGCTGGAGGGTTGACGGCGACGCGCACCGCGCTGTTCGATTCCGTGTCACGCTTCAGCCGCTGCAGGTCTGCGCGCATCTCCGACGCGTGCTGATAGCGCAGGTTCCGGTCCTTCTCGAGCGCTTTCCGTATTACCCCTTCCAGCCCCGATGGCAGCGCGCGGTTTACCTGCGAGGGCAGATCCGGCTCCCGGTGCAGGATGGCCCCGCAAATCTCGCCGGAGCTGCCGCCGTCGAAAGCCATCCGCCCGGTGGCCATCTCGTACAGCACCGAGCCGAACGAGAACAAATCCGTCCGGACGTCCAGGTCCTGCGACCGCACCTGCTCGGGCGACATATACGCCACGGTGCCCAGCATCGAACCGGGGCTGGTGAGGTGCTCAGGCGGGGTGTCCACGCTCATGGTGGCGGCATCGATTCTCGCGGCCGGCGCGGCCACCTTCGCCAGCCCGAAATCCAGAATCTTCGCGTGTCCGCGCTGCGTAATAAAAATGTTCGCCGGCTTGATGTCCCGGTGCACGATGCCCTGGCTGTGCGCCGCGTCGAGCGCGTCGGCGATCTCGACTCCCAGACTCAGCACTTCGTCTGTGGCGAGCGCGTGCCCCGCGATCTGGTGCGTGAGCGTCCTGCCATCCAGAAACTCCATCGCCATGAAGACGCGGCCGTCTTCCTCGCCAATGTCGTACAGGGTGCAGATGTTCGGGTGGTTCAGCGCCGACGCAGCCCGCGCCTCGCGGCGAAACCGCTCCAGCGCAGAACTGTCCTTCGCCAGATCGTCAGGCAGGAATTTGAGCGCGACAAATCGGCCCAGCCGCAGGTCCTCGGCCTTGTAAACCACGCCCATCCCGCCGCCGCCCAGCCTGGTCACGATCCGGTAGTGGGATATGTTCGAGTCGATCATCGAACCGGTAGCAGAGTTGGCTGATGATAGGGCGCGGTCGCGCCGCAGTCAACGCACAACGCGCAGCATCAACCGCGGAATTACCATGGCTCATCATGCAAACCCTGCTGGCCAACGCCACCCTGGTCGACGCCGCCGCCACCGAGCCGCGCCAGGGCCACATTCTCGTCGAAGACGGCGTCATCCGCGACCTGAACGCGGAAGCTCACGCTGCGCCCAATCGCGAGGTCATCGACCTCCGCGGCCGCACCGTCATGCCCGGCCTCATCGACTGCCACGTCCACGTGATGGCCAGCATGATGGACCTCGCCGCCAACGCCCAGCTGCCCGCCGCGACCGCCGTCCTCCGCGCCGTGCCCATCCTTCAAGGCATGCTCGCGCGCGGATTCACCACGGTGCGTGACGTCGCCGGCGCCTCGTATGCGCTGGCCGAAGCCATCGCTCAGGGGCTCACGCCTGGCCCGCGCCTCTTTGTCTGCGGCAAAGCGCTTTCAAAAACCGGCGGCCACTCGGACATGCGTCCGCGCTACGCCGCCGACGATCCCAATCCATGGTCCGCGAACCCCGGCGCGCTGGGCCGCGTCGCCGATGGCGTCGACGAAGTCCGCCGCGCCTGCCGTCAGGAGCTGCGCCAGGGCGCGTCCTTCATCAAGATCATGGGCAATGGCGGCGTCGCCAGCCCCACCGATCCGGTGAACTGGTATGGCTACACGCCCGATGAGATCCGCGCCGCCGTCGAAGAAGCCCGCGACGCGCGCGCCTACGTCGCTGCGCACCTCTACACCGCCGAGGGCATCACGCGCGCCATCGAGTGCGGCGTGCACTCGCTCGAACACTGCAACCTCATCGATGCCCCCGCCGCGCGCCTTGCCGCCGGAGCCGGCTGTGTCGCCGTCCCCACCCTCGTCACCTACGAAGCCCTCGCCGAAGACGGCCCCTCCTTCGGCTTCCCCAAAGCGTCGATCGCAAAAATCGAAGCCGTGCGCAAGGCCGGTCTCGCCAGCCTCTCCATCCTGCGCGACGCCGGCGTTCCCATGGCCTTCGGCACCGATCTGCTCGGCCCCACGCACGTCCGCCAGTGCGAAGAGTTCGCCATCCGCGCCCGCGTCCTGCCGGCACGCGAAATCCTGGCCAGCGCTACGACGGTAGCTGCAAAACTCATCGGCATGGAGGGCCGCCTCGGCGTCGTCGCGGAAGGCGCCATCGCCGATCTTCTCGTTGTCGACGGCAACCCGCTCGACGACATCACGGTGCTCGCGCATCCGGAGAAGAACCTGCGCCTTGTGATGAAGGAGGGAGCGGTCCAGCATCGCCACGGACTCTGAGGGCTCGCCGACTCCCAGCCCCCAGCTCCCCGTCCGCCTCACTGCAGCTTCGCGTACTCCGCTTTGGCCTGCCGATAAATCGGAATGTCCGCGTCGGCATCTTTCCACAGCGCGAGGAAGTCCTTGTATGCGGCCAGCGCCCGCACTCGCGCCGCATCCGCATCGGCGCCGCTGGCGCTCTTCGCCTCCAGCGCATTTGCCCGCGCCACGCCCAAATGCGCCAGCGCCCCCGTCCAGCAGTTCCACACGATGCCGCGATGGTCCACGATCTTCTGGAATTCCGCCGCCGCCTGCGTTCCCTGCCCGGCGGCCAGGTACGCGTCGCCGCGCACCCAGCTGGGGTAAAGGCAGGAGATATTGGCCATCCAGCTGATGGAACCGTATTCGATGGGCGGCAGCGCGCTTTGCAGATCGGCAATGGCCGCCGCGGGGTCCTTCCTGTCCACTGCGATCTGTGCCCGGATGGCCGGCAGCCACAGTGCCTGCATCTGCGTATCGAGCGGAAAGCGTTTGTTCAGGTCGTCGGCCAGCGCCTGAGCAGCCGCGGTGTCGCCGATCATGGCGTCGGACAGCGCCGCTTCCACATCCACGCCCTGGCTCGCCGGCGTGAGTTTCAGGCCGGCAGCGTTCGCCTGGCGCGCTTCGGCCACATTGCCAAAGGCCGCTTCGCGCACGGCGTCGTTCTCCCACCAGATGGCGCCGTTCTCCCGGCTGTCATTCTGCATGGCCGACTCCACTGCCTGGCGGGTGAGATCCCGCGCGCGATTCAGATGTCCGCCGTACGCCTCCGTGTCCGACTCGAGCGAGATTCCGAAGTTCACGATTGCCGGAACCCCCGCCAGCCATTGCTGTTGTTCCGTCATGGCCTGCGCGTCGTTATTCAGAAATCCCAGGGCATACTGCGCAACGTGAAAGAGAAAGGAGTCGAGGTGCCGGGAATGCGCCTCGTCGATCATCTGCTGCGCCTTGTCGAATTGCCCCAGCGCCAGATAATAGTTGGTGAGATTGCCGTAGGACGTCAGCAGCTCCGGCGAAAGTTGCCTCTCCGTTGACGTCACCTCCACGGCTTTTTCGTATTCTCCCAGTTCGGAATCCGACAAACCCAGATTGTTGTATCCGGGAGAGTAGCGCGGGTACTCGTTGATCGTTTCCTGAAACGTCGCAGCTCCCGTTTCCACCTGGCCGGTCACGCTCAGGTAATACTCGGCGCTGATGGTCAGCTTTTCCAGCTCGCTCGCGTGGTCGCGCAGCGCGAAAGCCTTTTCGTAATACTCCGTCGCACGGCCGGGCTGCCCCAGATTGCCGTAATCGATGCCCAGCGCCTCATAGCCCATGGCGAAGTTCGGATCCAGCTGAATGGCGCGCTGATGGTACGCCAGCGCCGCCTCCGGCCCTTGCTGCGTCAGCACTTTTCTGCCCAGGCTGTAGGCCTGCAGCGCCTCCAGCGACGAGGTGGTCGCCTGCGCCAGCGGCACGTCCAGCTTCTGCACCGTGCTCATGCTCTCGCCCAGCTCGCCGCGCAGCTTCGCCGCCGCGTCGCCCACCGCGTTCAGCACCTTCTCCTTGCCCTCCGCCGTCACCTGCTCCTGCACCAGCGCGTCGCCGCTCTGGCAGTTCACCGCCTTCAGCCCGATTACATATTCGTTGCCCAGGCTGGCGATCGATCCCCCGATATACGCCTTCGCTCCCGCCCGTTCGCACAGCTCCCGCGCCACATCTGGCGTCAGCTTCGCATCCGGCTCGAGCGTCATCAGCTTCAGCGTCGCCTGCACCTGCGTGTCCGACATCACGTTGAGAAACGGCGACTGGTTCAGCGCCACCGTCAGCGCCGTCTTCAGCGTGTTGTCGAACACCGGATCGCCCGTGCTGTTGGCGAAATCCGCGACGACGACGATGTCCTTGTCCGTCAGCCGATGACGCGGCCGCGCAACATACCAGAGGCCGGCCACAGCCAGCACCGCCGCCACAACCACCGCTGCGGCAACTATTTTCGACCGGCTCTTCTTCGTCTTCACCGGCTCCGGGGGCTCCGCGATCACGCTCGACCGGACCGCGCTGTAGCGCCCCGTATCCGAGTCCCGCTTCAGCCGCTGCAGGTCGGCGCGCATGTCCGACGCATGCTGGTAGCGCAAATTCCGGTCCTTTTCGAGCGCCTTCGCGATCACCGTCTCCAGCCCCGGCAGCACTTCCGCGTTCACCTGCGTCGCCGGTTCCGGTTCCTGGTGCAGAATCGCTCCGCAGATGTCTCCAGGGCTCGACCCGTCGAAGGCCATCTTCCCCGTCGCCATCTCATACAGCACCGTGCCGAACGAGAACAGATCCGTGCGCGTATCCAGCTCCAGCGCCCGCACCTGCTCCGGCGACATGTACGCGACCGTCCCCAGCATCGCGCCGGGACTGGTCAGGTGCTCGGCCATCGCATCCGAAGTCACCGTCGCCGAATCGCACTCTTCGGCGCCCGCCGCCGGCTTCACCGGCACCTTCGCCAGCCCAAAGTCGAGCACCTTGGCATGGCCTCTGCGCGTGACAAAAATGTTCGCCGGCTTGATGTCGCGATGCACGATGCCCTGCCCGTGCGCCGCGTCCAGCGCATCGGCAATCTCCACGCCCAGCCCCAGCACGTCTTCCGTGCTCAGCGCTCGCCCTCCGATGCGGTGCTTGAGCGTCTCGCCGTCCAGAAACTCCATGACCATGAAGACGCGTCCGTCTTCCTCGCCGATGTCGTAAATGGTGCAGATGTTTGGATGGTTCAGCGCCGAGGCCGCCCGCGCCTCGCGCCCAAAGCGATCCAGCGCAGCGCGGTCGCGAGCCATCGCGTCGGGCAGAAACTTCAGCGCCACGAATCGTCCCAGGCGCGTGTCCTCCGCCTTGTAGACGACACCCATGCCGCCGCCGCCCAGTTTGGCTACGATCCGGTAATGAGAGATGGTCGTATCGATCATCAGAACAGGTGCTGGCGGGAATGCCTGATGATAGGTCGCCGGCACCCCACCGTCAACGGATTCTGTGCGGCGCCCGGCGCGGCTCTCCGCCGCGTCTCCCGCCGATTCCCCTGAATCCTTTTCCATCGAAATCCGCTCCAATCGATGAGCCAGCCGCATGTCTGCCACCGCAGCAAATCTACGCGTTATCCTCACCGGCGCCACCGGCATGGTCGGCGAAGGCGTGCTTCTCGAATGCCTCGACGACCCCGCCGTCAGCCACGTCCTCATGGTCAACCGCCGCCCATCGCCGCTGCGGCACCGAAAGCTCCAGGAACTCATCGTCCCCGACTTCTTCTCGCTCGACGCCGTTGCCCCGCAGCTCGCCGGCTACGACGCCTGCTTCTTTTGTGCCGGCGTCAGCTCGGTCGGCATGAGCGAGGCCGGCTACACCCGCGTCACCCACGACCTGACCGTGCACTTCGCGCAGACGCTCGCGAGCCTCAATCCCGGCATGACTTTCATCTACGTCTCCGGCGCCATGACCGACAGCACAGAGAAGGGCCGCACGATGTGGGCGCGCATCAAAGGCCGGACCGAAAACGACCTCATGAAGCTCGGCTTTGCGCACGTTTATAACTTCCGCCCTGGCTTCATGCGCGCCACGCAGGGCCAGCGCAACATCCTGCCCTATTACAAATTCATCGCATGGCTCTACCCCATCGCCCGCGCGCTCGTGCCCAATCGCGTCAGCACCCTGCGCCAGGTCGGCCGCGCCATGATCCACGCAGCGCAGCGCGGTTATCCAAAATCCATTCTCGAAATCGAAGACATCAATATGCTCGCTGCAGGCTAGAGGCTGTTATTAACTTTCGCGCGGCCGGCGTAGCGACGGAAAATCGGGCCAGACGAAGCCGAGCCCGAAGGCTGTGGCGGGTCCACCGTCGAGGGCGAGAATGAAGTATGGCCCGATTTTCCCCGCAACCCAGGGGGCTGGGGCCCATTTTCCCCATTTCGTCGTCGCTCGTCGCTAAGATACACCCGGTATCCGTCGCTCCTCGCTCCTCGAACTGAGAAAAATGGGCTCCCAGCGCCGGCCGTGGGAAAGTTAATAACAGCCTCTAGGGCCTACGCCGCGGTGCGCCGCTCCACCGCAACCGGCTTGCGCAGGCTGCGATCCTCCACGCCCAGCCGGTTCAGGATCGGCGTTGTACAGACAGTTGTCATCAGCGCCATCACCACCAGCATGGTGAACAACGTGGGAGAGAACGCGCCCACGTTGTACGCGATGTTGAGCACCACCAGCTCCACCAGGCCGCGCGTGTTCAGCAGCGCGCCCAGCGCCGCCGCATTCCGCCACGACTGCCCCGTCCAGCGCGCCGCCAGCGCCGCCCCGCCCATCTTGCCGAACACCGCCGCCAGCAGCACCAATCCTGCCCACAGCCACATGGCTTTCCCGTTCAGCAGATCGAGGCGCGTGCGCATGCCGGTGAGCGCGAAAAACATCGGCAGCAGAAGAACCGACACCAGCATGTCCAGCCGCGAGCGCAACAATACCTGCCAGCGCTCCACGCGCGGAAAGCAAACCCCCGCGAGAAACGCTCCGAACAGCGGGTGAATGCCGATGGCCTCCGTGGCCGCCGCTGAAGCCAGGATGAAGGCGACCACAATGCCCAGCAGTTCGTACGACAGGTCCGCATCGCGCCGCTGGCGCACAAGCCACGCGGCGACCGGCCGGATGACCCCCAGCATCACAACCAGATACGCGGCCAGGCCCAGCAGCCGCAGCGGCAGCGACGCCGGCCCGCCGCCGGCGCCGATCAATGCCAGCGCCACCGCCAGCAGCAGCCACCCGACCACATCGTCCACCGCCGCGCACAGAATCGCCGTCGTGCCCAGCGTCGTGCTTTGCAGGCCGCGCTCCTCCAGAATGCGCGCCAGCACCGGAAACGCTGTGATGCTCATGGCAATTCCCAGGAACATCACAAACGGGATGCTGCCGATGCCGTGCGGCGCGAAGCGAATGCGCAAAGAGTGCGCCAGCATCGCACCCATGGCAAACGGCAGCAGAATGCTCATCCCGCTGGCAAATACCGCGGTCGTCCGCTGCCGGTAGAGCTGCTCGTAATCCAGCTCCATGCCGATCAGAAACAGAAATATGATCAGCCCCACCGTCGACAGCATTTCAAACGAAGCAAACGAAGATTGCGGAAACAGCCGGCCCCACGCATGCGGCGCCATCCGCCCAAAGACGGAGGGACCGAGCAGGATGCCGCCCACGATCTCTCCGATAACGCGCGCCTGCCCAATGCGGCGCGCCAGCCATCCGCACGCCAGCGTCACCAGCGTCACTGCGGCCATCTGTACCAGGAGGAGGGTCATGGGTCGCAAAATTCTTGGGGAGGCCCAGGGCCGCGTACGGCGCTCCCTCATGTTTACCAGAGAAGCATCAACCTGACCACAGCGCCACCCATGGCCAGATTCTCATCGGCGCTGGTGCGTCCGGACCTCGAAACCCGGCTAGCCAAAGCATGTATGGACCGAACCACCGTCCACAGTGAGATGCGCATATCCCCAGGGGCGTGTTTTGCGCCGCGCGCCATTTGCCCCATCGCCTCACCGGCGAAATACTGAGTACGCGGCAACGCCACCGAGGACTGCGCCATGGCCATCATCCGAAATTGTCCCGCCTGCGGAAAACCGAATCGCATCCCGGCGAAACACCTCACCGACACCGGACGCTGCGGCGCCTGCAAATCGCCGCTGCCTTCCATCGCCGAGCCCGTCGCCGTCGGCCCCGACGAGTTCGATGAAATTATCCGCGACAGCAAAGTGCCAGTCCTCGTCGATTTCTGGGCAGCATGGTGCGGACCCTGCCGCATGGCTGCCCCGCACGTAGCCCAGGTCGCGCGCGATCTGGCCGGGCAGGCCGTCGTGCTCAAAGTCGATACCGAGCAGCACCCGCAGCTGGCCGCGCGCTACAACGTCCAGGGCATTCCCAACTTCGCCGTCTTCTCGCATGGCGGCCTGCAGTTCCAGCAGGCCGGCGTAGTCGACGCCAACACCATGAAAGGCTGGCTCACCCGCGCCGCCTGATGTGTCGAACAATCTGACGCGCGAATGCGTCACCCCTGCGCCCGCCGCAGTTGCCCGCCTAAGCCATCTCGGTCGCCATCGCCCGGCGCAGCACGTCCGCACTGTCCACGTAAACGATGTCCGGATCCACCGCCGCCATCACGCGCTCGAGCCAGAGCATGTCGTCCACCGCATACACGGCCACCTCCACGTTCTGCGCTCGATAGCCCGCGACCAGGCTCCGCGGCGCCAGCCGCACCGGGACGCACACCATCCCGCGCGTGCTGCGCAGCAGCTCGAGCATCTCTCCCCTCACCAGGCCTGGAACCACATGACACAGATTGTGGTGCGCTCCGTCGTCGCCCGTCTCCCCGCTCGCCGGATCGCCCTGGTCGTGAAAACAGAACGACACCGTCGACGCCTCTTTCAGAAAGGGAGGCCCAAATTCCCGCATCGCCCGGCTCACCACGCGCGGCACGTGATCCACCATCTCGCATACCGCCTTCGCCACCCCGTAGAATCCAGGCGCCAGCGGCAGATAACTGAAGCACAGCCGCGTCTCCGGCGACAGCGCATGGAAGCGCACCAGCGCGCCCGGCAGCCACGACACGATCACCACATGCGGCAGCAATCCAAACTGCGCGATCGTGTCGTGGATAACCGCTTCCTGCCCGCCCACCTTGATATCCACGTGCAGCACAGCATCCGCGCTGCGATACTCCGCAAAGCACGCGCACATCTCTTCGAGGGTGGCCAGATGCGGAAACGCGGCCTGCGTGCGCAGCGCCGCCAGCTCCCATTCCTCCACAAAGTGCCACGCGCCGTCGTTCGCCCGGAAGAGCGGATTGTGATACGCAACCGCCTGCCCGTCGCGCGTGAACCGGACATCGAACTCGGCATTGCGCACGCCCGCCCTCAATGCGCGCTGGAGCCCCAGCTGCGTGCTGTCCCACTCATCGAAGCCGCGCAGCCGGTGCGAGAGCAGGCGGCCCACTTTGTCCACGTCAATGGGCGTCATCGCCACCTTTGGCCCCGCTCACGTCGCCCAGTATCGTGCCTGGCCACCTGGGCAGTTTACCGGCCCGGCCCAGCGACTGCAGCAGGATCACCACAAACTGAAAGCCGAGCGGCAGCACCGGATTCCCCAGGATCCCGACATGAACGGCCGACACCTTCCAGGCGCGCAGCGCACCGACGTTCTGCACATACTTCGCCACCTCGTCCAGCTTCTTGTGCGCTGCCTCGTCCGGCTTCGTCAGCGCCGCGTCCGGCTTCATCAGGGTAGGATCGGCGCTCGCCGCCAGTTGCCGGATCTGATCCTCTCCAGCGGCCCCCAGCTTGTGATCCAGAACCGTGAGCGGCACCACCAGCAGCGCCACCAGCACAATGTACGCATAGACCAGGCGCAGATCCGACGCTCGATATTCATGCAGGTTCCAGTGCATGTAAAGGCTGGCGAAAACGAACATCCCGAACAGGAACACGATCCACGACAGGTACATGAGCACGTCGGTCAGATTCTTCAGCCCGCCCACTCCATCCGGTGCAAAGTACGCAACCGGCAGGGTATTCATCGCCACCAGACCGATGGCCGCAAACAGAATCAGCAGAACTTTGACCACCAGAAATGCGACCAGGAACATGTCCAGGCCGACCATCGCCAGCCGAATCCACCATTCCGTGGGGTTGATCCGGAAATCCCACCAGTAGAAATCCTTGTTGTTCCCGATGCGGTCTCTCTGAATCTTCCGCTGTTTCCGTACCGCAGCAACACAAAGGCCAACGCCCGCCCCCAGCGCAAGAATGTCGCAGCCCAAAAATGCAACGGGGTGGGTCCAGAACCCCGCCAGCGCCGGCACATGAACCGCAACCCATCCCGCCAGCGACGCGACGAACCTGGCAAAGCCGTTCTGCGCCGGCTCATACCGCACCGTCGGAAGCCATGCTTCCAGCGTCTGCCATTGCCGGAACAGCATCCACGCAATCACCAGCAGGAAGAGCCACACCCACTGAAATACGTGGAAGAACCCGTCCTGATAGAACGGAACCACCTCTCCGGTAACGATGCGGTCGGAATCGAGCAGGTGGCAGGGTGAAAGGTAGCGGTACGCCTGGGTCCGGATGCTCTCGAAACGCGCAAAGACCCACGTCGCCACCAGCAGCACCGGCCAGGCGATCAGTCCCCCGCGCAGCCACGAAGCAATGCCCAGTCGATCGAGCGCCGGGCTCACCGGCAGCGGAAACGTATGCCGGCACACGTACCCCACAACAATCGCCGCCGCCACCGCGACTCTCAACCACCTGAGATGCTTCACGCCACGCCTGCGGGAAGCGTCGGCCTGGGCGGCCTGGGCGGCATCGCCGGCCTGAGCGGCATCGCCGACGTGCGGCCGCAGCGCGCAGGTCAGCACGTTTCGCACCGCACTCACCTCAGACTGGTATATCTTTCCCACCCGGTTGTTGCCCAGCCGCAGCTCGCTCATCGCCGTCTGCAGGGCCGCAACCCGCGCCGGCGCATCGCGCAGCAGCCGGCCCACCGCCGCAATGGTCCACTCCTCCATGTGCGGCGCATGCATGCCGTCGGCCCGCAGCGACGCGGTCATCCTGCGATGGCCGTAGAGCAGCAAATCGATCGCCGACCCCAGCTCCGCCTCGCGCCCGGTCATGAGCAGAAGGATCCGCTTCGCGTGCTCCACGCGATAGGCTTCCTGCGCCGGGCCGATGAATGAGCTCACCATGGTCAGCGCATACAGCTGCGCCGCCGCCTGCCACTGCTTCGCCTGAGCGGCCTTCTCCGCCAGCGCCAGCAGCGCCAGAGCATCGTTCCTTGGGATCGGACCCACAGCGAACGCAGCCAGTCTCTCCGCGAGATTCGTGGCAGGGTCAAGGCCGTCTAACCCATCGAGCAAAGCCAGATAATCGTTCACTGGATCCACCCCTCCCGCGCGCAGCGCAGCCCCGCTCCGGCCGCCCTCATGCGCCCTGAACCACACTCGCCCCAACTGGTCGATCAGCTACACGGCAGTATCACACCGAACCGGCAAAGTTACCTCAGCTTTCTGGAACTGCCGCGTCGGCTCCCACCCGGCCTGCGCCGAGCGCCAACTTCCTGCATCCTCCCCACGCTTCCCCGCCGTATACGTCCATAGAAGGAAGTGCAGGCCAACATCCTGAGCGCTCACGATCAAGCCTTCCGCGACCTCATGCTGGACCACCAGTCCATGGTCTTCAGCATCGCCCTGCGCATTCTGAACGACCGCTTCCTCGCCGAAGAGGCCGCACAGGATGTGTTCCTGGAGCTGCACGCGCAGCTCCCCAAACTCGAGTCGCCGGACCACATCGCCAACTGGCTCCGCCGCGCCGCCGTGCACCGCTCCATCGACCGGCTCCGCCAGCGCGAGCGCCGTCCCGAAGTGGCGATGGACGCCGTCGACCTGCCCGAACCGGCCGCCGAAGCCGCACCCGGCGACCCCTTGCTCAGCCGCCAGCTCCGGCAGCTGGTGGCCTCGCTCCCGGCCACCCAGCGCGCCGTCATCGCGCTGCGCTACCAGGAGGATCGAACGCCGGAAGAAATCGCGGAGCTGCTGGGGATGCCCGTCGCCACGGTGAAAAGCCACCTGCGCCGCACCCTGCAGCTGCTGCGGGAAAAACTGACGCGCGTGCTGCGCTAAGAGAGGGTCAAACAATGATCGACACCGACGCTGAACTCGAACAGGCCCTTGCGGCCGCCTTCGCCCGCGAAGCAGCCCCGGCCTCGCTGATCCCCGCCGTCGAGGCCCGCCTGCGCGAGCTCGTCGCGCCCGTCGCACTCGCCCAGCCCGCCGCGCCCAGGCCGTACGTGCCCACCTTCGCCGGCCTCAGCCTCCGCACCCAGTCCCGCTGGACCAGCCTGCTCTCGCTCGGCGCCCATGCCGTGGTCGCGTCGCTCCTCCTGCTCTTCGCTCTCAGCCAGTGGCACACCAGAGTGACCCGCGCCAATTCCCTGGCCACTGTCGAAGCCGTGTCCCCCATCCCCGCGCTCACCCTGCGCGACACCATGGGCGGCGGAGGCGGCGGAGGCGACCACTCCCCCGTCGAAGCCTCCAAAGGCCGCCTGCCGCAGATGAGCAAAACCCAGCTCGCGCCGCCGCAGCTTCTCCGGCTCGACCATCCCAAGCTCCCCGTTGCGCCTTCGATCGTCATGCCCCAGCCGGTCAAGCTGCCTGACGCTGCGCAGATGCCCAACCTCGGCATCCCGCAGTCACAGCAGGTTGCGCTGGGCGCCCAGGGCTCCGGCTCCGGCTCCGGATTCGGCACGGGCGCCGGCGGCGGCATCGGCAACGGCCGCGGCAACGGCATCGGCCCCGGCATTGGCGGAGGCTACGGCGGCGGCCTCATGAAAGTCGGCGGCGTCGTCTCCGCACCCGTCCTCATCTACTCGCCCGATCCCGAGTTCTCCGACGAAGCCCGCCGCGCCAAATACCAGGGCATCTGCGTGGTCGGCCTCATCGTCGACGCGCAGGGCAATCCCCGCGAGGCCAGGGTCGTGCGCCCTCTCGGCATGGGCCTCGACCAGAAAGCCCTCGAAGCTGTCCGCCAGTACAAATTCAAGCCCGCCCTCTACAAAGGCCGCCCCGTAGCCGTCGCCATCGACATCGAGGTCAACTTCCGCATCTACTGATCGGCTCGGCAGCCCTCCCAACGCCCGCGCCGCAAGAGCTGCGCCCCAGAGCCTCGGAAAGGACCGGCTGATCGGCTCGATGAGCGCATTGTTCTGCTGCCAATATCTGAGGTTAGGCGAGGGCTGACTGCTGTCGACATTGTGTTCGAATCGCTCCTTGCGTAACGCCTGGGCGGATCGGTGACAATCGTGGAATCTGTCGCCTGTTCGTTCGCGCTTCCAGGAAATATAACAGAATGTGTTATATTACCTGTGGATTTGACTCATGACAGGCCCTGAGCTCAGAGACGCGAGACAAACCGCAGGCTGGACCCAGCAGAAGACGGCGGCCCGGCTCGGCGTCACACAGGCGTATCTCTCCATGATGGAGAAGGGCCGGCGCTCCGTCCCTCCTGAACTTGCGGCCAGGGCCGTCTCCGTTTTGAAAGCTTCCCCGACAGCGCTCCCTCTTCATGAAGCACAGGATGCCTCCGCATCGTTGCCCGATTTTCAAACCGCGCTCGGTGCTCTCGGGTATCCTGGCTTTTCTTACCTGCGCCACTCCAGGAAGCGAAATCCGGCCGAGCTCCTCTTCCTCGCGCTGAGTGAGCCGGATCTTGATTCCCGGGTGGTCGAAGCACTTCCCTGGCTGGCATTCAGGTTCGCGGACCTCGACTGGAAGTGGTTGGTATCCCACGCGAAGGTGCATGACCGTCAGAATCGGCTGGGCTTTGTCGTGCATCTGGCTCGCGAGGTCGCCAAACAGCAGTCCGCCGCCGAACCGGGTTCGCTGTTGGAGGCGGTGGAGTCAGATCTTGAGCGCTCAAGGCTTGCGAACGAGGACACGCTTTGCCATGATTCGATGACAGAGGCCGAGCGGAAGTGGCTGCGCCAGAGGCGACCGGCCAGCGCCGAGTACTGGAACCTTCTCACCGACCTTACAGTGGATCATCTTGCCTGGGCCGCTTAGCTCCGTAACCGAACCGTGGCGCTCGTTTCTTGCCGCAATCGACGAGGCCCTCGAGACGACAACGCGCCTCGATTGCATAGGTGGTTTCGTGCTGACGCTCCTCTACGGGATGGGACGACCGACCGCAGATGTCGATGTGCTCGAAATCGCTCCCCCGGAATCTTCCGAGCCCATCAGCAGACTGGCCTTTCAGGGTGGCCCGCTGCATCGAAAGTACGGAGTTTATCTGCAATATGTCGGGCCGGGAATCGCCTGCGTGCCCGAGGACTACGAGAGGCGGCTGACCGAGATGTTTCCGGGCGTCTTCGAGCACCTGCGCGTCATGGCTCTCGATCCCTACGATCTGGCACTCTCGAAGCTCGAAAGGAACATTCAGAGGGATCGCGACGATGTGCGCCATCTGGCACGAACGATTCCATTCGATCTCGACCTGCTGCGGCGGCGCTACCAAACTGAGCTTCGCTGGCAAATGGCGCGTCCGGAGCGGGAGGATCTCACGCTCGATCTCTGGATCGATGCCATCCGCGAAGAGCGCAAAGAGCGATCAGAGTAGTCTCCCACCCAATCGGTCTCGCAATTCCCGCCTTTGTTGGCCACCGCCGGCAGGCGGGAGCCGCGTGACAGGCACATGGACGGCCGGGATCAACCGTGCCTGCGCTCGTCGCGCTTGTCAATGAAATGAGCCCATAATCGCGAGCGCGCCGCCCGTGCAGGCCCCATCGCATTTCCTGGCATGCAGTCGAGCCATCGCCCACCAGGTAGCCGCCGCGATCCGCAAAAAACACCAAAGGTTTGAGCGTTCAACCCTCAGGCCTGCGATCTTCCTGCCCGATTCCTCATCCAGCCGCCCCACCCTGTGACTCGAATCACAGACAGGAGTGGCCGTCGGCTGGAGGATGACCTCAGCTTCTCCGCGAACGAGCGCAGGCACCAAAGCTCCGCGCGAATCATGTCCGGAATGGCGGGCGCTGATGAAAGCCAGGCAGGAACCCGGCGCCATGACGCGGCGGCAGTTCATGGCAGCCGGCGCGATGGCGAGCGCTGCATGGGCCGCCGGATGTTCCTCGCACCGCGGGCCCTGGGAATCCCTCACCGAGCGCCAGGCGCAAACCCTGGCCGCCATCTGCGACCAGATCGTTCCTGCGGACGACTATCCCAGCGCCTCCCAGGCAGGCGTGGTCACCTATATTGACCGCCAGCTGGCCCGTCACTACCGCCGTCATCGCAAGGCTTACGCCCTCGGCCTCGAGCAGGCGGACAGCATCGGCGCCACCCGCTGCGGTGTGCGCCTCGCGCAGGCCTCGCCGCCGCAGCAGCTGCAGGTCGTCATGGCCATCGAGCAGCAGAACGCGGCGTTCTTCGATCTGGTCAGGAAGCACACCCTCGAGGGCTATTACGGCTCCCCGCGGCATGGCGGCAATCGCGACGCCGTCAGCTGGCGCATGCTCGGCGTGTCGCAGCCGCCCCTTCTGGGCAGGGCGCAGTACGACCTCAGCAAAGGACCGCGCTCGTGAAGCGCGTGCATGCCGTCATCGTCGGCGCCGGCGCGGCCGGGGGCATCGTCGCAAAGCAGTTGTCGTCCGCCGGGCTCACCGTGGTGCTGCTGGAGCGCGGCCCGTGGTACACGGCCGCCGATTGCCGCAAAGACGATCTCCGCAATCAGCGCACCACGGTGCTCGGCAACGCCTTCGGCCCGGAGGACGAAGGCAACCCCCGCGTCTGGATCGACGCCC
Source organism: Acidobacteriaceae bacterium (assembly GCA_030041435.1). GTDB lineage: Bacteria > Acidobacteriota > Terriglobia > Terriglobales > Acidobacteriaceae > Palsa-343. The sequence continues at coordinate 3,066 of JASHNW010000015.1, read as the reverse complement.
GCGGCGCAGCCCACATCGTGCTGCCCAGCGAAGGCTCGTACCAGAACAATGCCGCCTGCGTGGGCGGCGGAACGCTCAGTTATGGGGCGATGGCCTGGCGCTTCCTGCCCCAGGACTTTCGCATGCGCTCGACCTATGGAGCGCCCGAGGGAAGCTCGCTCGAAGACTGGCCCATCGGCTACGACGATCTCGAGCCCTTCTACGACCAGGCCGAATACGAGATTGGCGTTTCCGGCGACGATTCCCCCACTCCCTTTCACTCCCCGCGCCGGCGCAGCTTGCCTATGCCTCCGCTTCCTCCCAACCGGGAGTTCGCCATCCTCGAACCGGCGGCCAAACGCCTCGGCCTGCACCCCTTTCCCATTCCCATGCTCCGCAACAGCGTGCCCTATAACGGACGCGGCCCCTGCATGCGCTGCCGCTGGTGTGTCGGTTTTGCCTGCGAGGTGGACGCGAAGAATGGCTCGCAGAATACGGTCATTCCCGCTGCCCTGGCCACGGGAAATTGCGAGCTGCGCACCCGGTCGATGGTGAAGGAAATTCTTACCGACAACCGGGGCCGCGCCCGCGGCGTCTCGTATTTCGACGCGAACGGCCGGCTCCAGGAGCAGCTGTCTGACATCGTGGTGGTCTCGGCCTGCGCTATCGAGTCCGCGCGCCTGCTCCTGAACTCGAAGAGCCGCCTTTTCCCCAATGGGCTCGGCAATCGGTACGACCAGGTCGGACGCAATCTGCAGGGCCACCACTACACCGGCGCGCTGGGATTCTTCGACTTCGACACCTACGACGATATCGGGCCTGGCGCCAGCATCGCAGTCACCGACTACAACCACGGGACTCCTGGCTTGTGTGGCGGCGGTCTGCTGGCCAATGAGTTTATCCGCCTGCCCATCCATACTCTGGATCGCCTTCCCCCCGGCACTCCACGCTGGGGCCCCGGGCACAAGCAGGCCATGCGCGCCTGGCACAGACGCACCATCATCGTGATGGGTCCCACCCAGCAGATCCCCACCGCCGAGGGCCGCGTGACCCTCGATCCGTGGGTAAAGGACCGATGGGGATTGCCGGTTGCGCGCCTCCAGGGCAACAGCCATCCCCATACTTTCGAGATCGGCGAGGTGCAGGCTGCACGCGCCGCAGCCTGGCTCAAAGAGGCCGGAGCCATGCAGACGGCGCTGATGGCCGGAAGACCGGAGATCGTATCGTCGGGGCAACACCAGGCCGGCACCTGCCGCATGGGCGACGATCCCCGCGCCTCCGTCGTGAACCGATACTGCCGGCTCCACGACGTCGACAACGTGTTCGTCATCGACGGCAGCGTTCACGTCAACAATGGCGGTTTCAATCCGGTGCTCACCATCATGGCCATCGCCTACTTTGCCTCCGATGCGCTGCTGCGCAGCTGGAAAGGCACGAGCTTCCGGTCATGAAAGCATTGCTGAGGGTCGCCGCGCTCTGCCTCGCTGCGGCGGTGGTGCTCGGTGCTGCGGGCGTCAGCGGAGCTTCTCTGTACTACGACTCGCAGCATGGCGCAGGCTGCACCAGTTGCCATGAAATGGCCGCCTATGTCGGCGGAGTGCACGACTCAGCGCACCGCAGCCAGAACTGCCTCGATTGTCACGATACGAGCCTCGCCACAAAGCTGCGCCACATCGCCGTCCATCTCGGCCGCACCGGTCCGGAAGCGATCCGTCTGCGCGATGTGGATGTCGTATCCATGACCTCGGCCTGCCAAAAATGCCATCAGCAGGAGTACGCCACCTGGCATGCCGGCCCGCACAGCGCAACCTACCGTCAGATCTTCACCGATGCGAAGCAGAATACGCAGCGCCGGCTGATGGACGACTGCCTCCGCTGCCACGGCATGCATTACGACGGCTCCGTGCGCGATCTGGTTCAGCCTCTGAATGCAACCGGGCCCTGGCGCGTGGTGCGCGCCGGCTTCGCCGATCAGCCCACCATGCCCTGCCTCACCTGCCACTGGATTCATCGCGAAGGCTCGCTCGAAACCAAACCCGCCGAACGCATTTCCGTCGCCGGTTCCCCCGTCCACGACTCACTGGCCTTCTTTGACCGCCGCGAGCGCATGCACTTCGCCGCCGCAGAGCTCCCGCTTCCGCAGCTGTTCGATGGCGCGACGCCAGTGAAGGTCTGCCCCGATCGGCGCCAGGCCATTTGCTATCAGTGCCATGCTCCGCGCCAGCCGGACACTGGCTCCGTGGCCGCTGCCCACCACTGGGGACCCCAGGCGGGATCCGGCGATGACCGCACGCCGCTCGGCGTCCACGAAGGCCTGAGCTGCTTCTCCTGCCACCAGGGCCACAACGAGAATGCCCGCGCTTCCTGCAAAACCTGCCATCCCAAAATGTCTCACTGCGGCATCGACGTCGAGAAGATGGACACCAGCTACTCCAATCCGGCCAGCAGGCACAACATTCACTGGGTCCGGTGTACGGATTGCCACACCCACGGCGTTCCCAGGGCCGGGCGGGCCGCCATCGCCTCCGGTGAATGAACCAGGGGGAAATTCGCAGCACTCCAAAATCAGCGCGCCAGGCCCCGCACAACCCACGGCACTCCGCCCCAAAAACACGAAAGGCCTGAAGGTTCATCCCTCAGGCCTGCCCCGTTTCCCCGCGCGCCCTACTTCCGCACCTGCAGATAGACCAGCGCCCCGAGGATACTCCCCAGAATCACCATGGATGTGATGAACCGCGGCCAAATCACATGCAGGTGCATTTCCAGCACAGCAACCAGCTGTGGGCCAGCGGTAGAAACATGAGTCATAGTTTGATGGTCATTCTATCCTCCGCATACCCCCACGCCATCCCACCAAAAGGCCATAAAGAAGCTGGTTAGTACCCCCTATCCGCCATCCCGCGCCCTCCATTGACCTGCCCCGCCCCTCCTCGTACCCTGAAAGCATCCCCCGCCCACGCGCAAGGAGTTCCCGCCATGCTGATCACGCTGCTCGATCTCGAACGTGAGCCCGTCTCCTTCGACATCGCCATCCCCCCCGGCGCCATTGACTTCGGCGAAGAAGCCACCCAGATCGGCCCCCTCGCC
>JASHNW010000132.1 GCA_030041435.1 Acidobacteriaceae bacterium | reverse complement strand
CGTGAGATGGATGGCGCCGCCGAGATGGGCAAAAAGTTCCGGGGCAATCGCCGATGCGGCTCCATTGGCGCAATCGAGAACCACCTTCAGCCCATTCAGGCTCAGGTCGGGAACCGCGGAGCGCAGGAACTCTTCATAGTCGCTGCGATATCTCTCGTTTACAGCGGGAGCGTCCGCCGGTTGGGCGGACCCGATGCTCTCCAGGCGACGAAAAATCTCTGCTTCGATGCGCAGCTCGGTTTCGTCAGGTAATTTGTAACCGTCGCTGCCGAAGACCTTGATGCCATTGTCCTGCCATGGATTGTGCGAAGCCGAAATGACTACGCCTGCGGAAAACCCATGACAGCGCGCCAGGAATGCGATGGCGGGGGTGGTGATAACTCCGGCATTTTCCACCTGCGCCCCGCCCTGGCGCAGGCCGGCTGCCAGCGTGGCCGCGATCCATGGGCTCGACTCGCGTGTATCCATCCCCAGAATCACGCGCGGATTGCGGTGCCTGCCGTTCACCTGATGGGCCAGCGCGAGACCAACTGCGTAAATCGTCCTGGCATCCAGCGGCGCTTCGCCGGCGACGGCGCGGATGCCGTCCGTGCCAAACAGCTTTCTCATAATTCTCTGGGTTCGTCCTCTATTTTGCTGACGCGGCTGCGGAGGCGTCCGCGCGCCAGTCGCGTGACGAGCGTTTGACCTTCCGTCACACTCTCTGTACTTTTTATCAGCTTGGCGGTCTCGTCGTATACCAGCGAATAGCCACGATTGAGAACGGCAAGCGGCGAGAGCAAGCTCAATTGACGAGCCGATCCTGTCTGGCGCTCGCGGCAAACCTGCACGCGTTCCCGTGCCGCCCTGGTAAGCCGCACATCGAGCGCCGAAACTCGTTCGCGCGCAACGCCAATACGCCATCCTGGGTCCTGGCGGGTCAGCCTCACAGAGATTTGACGCCATCGGTCCGCGACCCCGCGATGCTGCAGACGCCATTGAGATGCCATGCGTGCGCCGAGCTCGTCGACATGTTGCTGGCGTCGCCGCAGCTGATCCATGGTGCGCATCGAAATCGATTCGACCTGCACGCGGCCCAGCGCATTGGCCGCCTGGATGAGGCGGAAGCGGCAGCCACGCACCAGACGCCGGTCCAGCATCTGCACACGTTCCGCGATGTTGTGCAAAGCCGCGGTGACAAGCTCGGCAGCGGCTGAAGGCGTGGGCGCACGCAGATCGGCGGCGAAGTCGGCGATGGTGAAATCGGTCTCGTGACCAACAGCCGAGATGACGGGCAGCTCGGACGCGGCAATCGCTTCGGCCAGCAGTTCGGTGTTGAAGGGCGCAAGGTCTTCCAGCGATCCGCCGCCGCGCGCGATGACGATGACATCGGCCTCGCAACTGCGATTGAACCAGGCAATGCCGGCCGCGACTTCGGCAGCCGCCGCGTCCCCCTGAACCAACGCGGGATATAGCAGGATGTGGAGACCGGCGTGGCGGCGGCTGACAATGTTGAGGAAGTCGCGGATAACGGCGCCAGTGGGCGAAGTAACGATGCCGACGCATTGTGGGAATGCGGGGAGCCGCTTTTTGCGCGCGGCATCGAACAGGCCGCGTGCTTCCAGCCGCGCTTTGAGCTGCTCAAAGGCGATCTGCAGGGATCCCGCGCCAACTGGCTCCAGAAACTCCGCGACCAGCTGCATCTGCCCACGCTGCTCGTACACGGAGATTTTGCCACGCAGCAGGACGTGGAGGCCGTCGGCGGGCTTGAAGCGCAGCAGCGATGCCTGGCGGCGGAAAATCACAGCGGGCAGCTGCGCGTCTCCATCCCTGAGCGTGAAGTAGGTGTGGCCCGATGGCGCGGAGCGGAGGTTGGAGATTTCCCCCTCGACCCAAAGGTCGCCGTACTCGCGCTCCACACGGACGCGCACTTCGCTCACCAGATCGCCGACCTTCCAGATATGGCGGGTGACAGGCAACTCGAAGGAGAAGCCGAGCTGGGCTTCTTCTTCGCCAGCGCCGCTTCGCTGCGGGTTGGACACGGTGCTCACAATTGCTGAGTATAGACCCGCGTTTTTCCGCCAGGTTGTCATCCCGCGCCCGGACCGCAATAATGGCTCAATCCCGCTCACCCCGAGGACCGTCGATGATTCAACACCGGATTGCGCTTGCTTTGGCCTCGTTCGGCTGCCTGATTTTTGCCACGCCTGTTCGCGCTCAAAGCTTCACCCTGCAGCAGGTGATGAGCGCGCCGTTCAGCTCTGATTTGCAGGCATCGCCTCAGGGAGGCGCTTTTTTGTGGATCGCCAATCAGGAAGGGCGGCGCAACATCTGGGTGGCCGAAAAGAGCGGAGCGGCATACGTGATGCATCGCGTGACCAGCGACGATGCCGACGATGGGATCGACCTGGGGGATATCGTGTGGACGCCGGATGGGCAGCAGATCGTCTACGTACGCGGAGGCGATTTCGAGTTCCCCGAAAAGCCGTCCCCGAACCCGGCGCTCTTGCCGCAGGGAGTGGAGCAGGATATCTGGATCGTCTCCGTGCACGGCGGAGGCACGCGCAAGCTGGCTGCGGGGCGCTCGCCGGCTGTTTCGCCGGACGGTTCAACCATGGCGTTTCTGAGCGACGATCAGATTTGGACGCTCAACCTGCGCGATCCGGACGCTAAACCGGCGCAGCTTTTCCATGGACGCGGGACTTTGCAGTCGCTGACCTGGTCGCCCGACGGGAAATACCTGGCGTTCGCCAGCAGGCGCGGCGATCATGCGTTCATCGGCGTTTACTCTTTCGCGGAATCCGCGCTGCGGTATCTCGATCCATCCACGGAGATCGATCGAGATCCAATCTGGTCGCTGGACAGCCGGCACATCGCCTTTGTGCGCATTCCACCCGATACCTCCGGCATCGATTTCAAACCGCGCCGCGCGGCCCAGCCATGGTCGATTCGTGTGGCAGACGTGGAAACCGGCGCGGGGCGCGAAGTGTGGCGCGCGCACGAAGGGCCAGGCAGCGTGTTTCACGAAACGGAATCGGATCAACAGCTCTTTTGGACCGCAGACAATCGGCTCGTTTTCCCCTGGGAGGGCGATGGCTGGCTGCGTCTTTATTCGGTCGCAGCCAGCGGCGGTGCCGCGACGGAGATGACCCCCGGCAATTTCGAAGTGGACTACATCGCTTGCAGCAAAGATCGCCGGACGCTGGTCTATTCCTCGAACCAGTATTCATCGGATCCGGAGGACATCGACCGGCGGCATCTTTGGGAAGTATCCGCGGACGGTGGATCTCCCCGCGAGATAACTCATGGCGACGGGATCGAGGTCATCCCGGTGATTGCACCCGATGGAACGCTGGCCGTGCTTCATTCCGATGCGAGACTGCCGTTGCGGCCGGCAGTGGTGACGAGGGACGGAGACCTGCACGATCTGGCGCCACAGATGATTCCGGCGGATTTCCCCGCAGCGAAGCTGGTCGTGCCGCAACAGGTGATCCTTTCCGCTGCCGACGGCATGAAGATTCATGGGCAACTTTTCCTGCCGGCGTCAGCGAACGATGGAGAGAAGCATCCGGCGGTCGTCTTCTTCCATGGAGGTTCGAGGCGGCAGATGCTGCTGGGCTGGCACTACATGGACTACTATTCCAACTCCTACGCGGAGAATCAGTACCTGGCGAGCCTCGGCTATATTGTGCTGTCGGTGAATTACCGCAGCGGGATTGGCTACGGGCTCGATTTTCGCGAGGCGCTCAACTACGGCGCGGCAGGGGCGAGCGAGTTCAACGATGTGCTGGGCGCCGGGCTCTATCTGCGCGGCCGGCCCGATGTCGACGGCGAGCACATTGGCGTATGGGGTGGGAGCTATGGCGGATATCTGACAGCGCTGGCCCTCGCGCGGGCGTCGGATCTGTTCGCCGCCGGCGTGGACATGCACGGCGTTCACGACTGGAATCTGGAGCTGAGCATCTGGCAGCCAAACTATGATCCGAATGCCGATCTGAACGCGGCGCGCATTGCGTGGGAGTCGTCGCCGCTGGCTTCGGTGAAGACCTGGAGGTCGCCGGTGCTGCTCATCCAGGGCGACGACGATCGCAACGTGCAGTTCTCGAATACGGTGCGTCTGGCCGCTGCGCTGCGCGCACAGGGTACGCCGTTTGAGGAACACGTTTTTCCGGATGAGATTCACGGCTTTCTGCTGCACCGCGACTGGATGACGGCGTACACGCTGGAGGCGGATTTCTTCAATCGAAAGCTGAAGGAGGCGCGGAATCCATAGGCACACGGCTCCTCTTGCTCGACGCGCCTGGGAGGGCGCACGCCCCGCGATGCGTCACAATCGTATATGAACCTCGCCAGACACGACGCGCTGATCGTCGTCGATGTGCAGAACGACTTTTGCCCCGGCGGCGCTCTCCCTGTCCCTGACGGAGATGCGGTTATCGATGTCATTCAGCGGATTGCCAGTCGATTCGAGCACATCCTTCTGACGCAGGATTGGCATCCGCCGGGTCACTGCTCATTTGCGTCGAGTTATCCGGGGCGGAAACCAGGGGACGCGGTGAAGCTGGCCTGTGGAGAGCAACGTCTGTGGCCGGACCATTGCGTGCAGGGTACGTGCGGGGCGGAATTGCATCCGCATTTGAAGCTCCCGCAAGCGGAACTGATTTTGCGCAAGGGATTCCGAAAGGAAATCGATTCCTATTCGGCGTTTTTCGAGAACGACCATACAACACCTACCGGCCTCGTAAGCTATTGCCGCGAGCGCAATTTTCAGCGCATGTTTTTCGCGGGCCTGGCCTACGATTTCTGCGTTGGGTTTTCTGCGCTGGATGCCCGCACCGCTGGTTTCGAGGCGGTGGTGATCGGCGACGCGTGCCGTGCGATTGACGTGGAGGGTTCGGTGGCGGCCATCGAATCGGATTTCGCTCGCCATCAGGTCGTATTAACGGATAGCAGTCAGTTCGTTTAGGCGCGGCGCAGATCAGTAAAAATCGTGCGACCGCACTTCCACAGAGTGGTCGTCCAGCGGAGTCAGCCGCGCGGCCTTCACGTGGATCACGTTGTCCTGGTTCTGCAGCGGGCCCTCGACGAGCAGGAAGCGCGCACGCGTGACGACCACCTGGTTGCGTTCATACATATCGGGCGTGACGATGACGTTGGCGATGCCGGTCTCGTCTTCCATGGAAAGAAAAACGAACCCCTTAGCCGTGCCCGGCCGCTGGCGCGCGATCACGCATCCGGCGGCGCGGACGTATTCGCCGTCGCGGCGTGCGCGCAGCTCTTCTGCGGAAAGAACGTTCTGCCGACGGAGTGCATCGCGGCGATAGCTCATCGGATGCCTGCCGGTGGTGAGGCCGGTGCCTGCATAGTCGGCCACAAGGCGCTCTTCGGCGGTCATTTGTACAAGAGGCGAAGGCTCCGCAGCATCGGCCAGCAGCGCGCGGGTATGCGTCAGCAGCGGACCCTCCGGCTTGCCGGCGCGCTCCACCTGCCACAGCGCGTCGCGGCGATGGCCGATTCGATCGACATGATTCAGCGCGCCGATGTTGGCCAGCAGCGTGATCTCTTTTCTGTTGAGTACAGGCACGCGCAGCGCAAGATCGTCGGCGGAGCAAAACAGGCCGCCGTGCGCGCGAGAGACCACGATGGCTTCTCCGGCCTGCTGACGGAGCCCGCGCGCGTAACCGAGGCCGAGACGCAACGACAGCTTGCCGTCGGATTCGTGCTCCACTGTGCAGGCCCACTCCGACCGCTGCACGTCGATGGGGCGAACCCTGAGACCGTGGCGCTGCGCATCTTTCACCAGCACTGCTGGCGAGTAGAAGCCCATGGGCTGGTTGTTAAGAATGGCGGCGGTGAAGGCGGCGAGATATTTCACCTTGATGTACGCCGAGGCGTAGGCGATGAGCGCGAAGCTGGCGGCGTGCGATTCGGGAAATCCGTAGAGAGCGAAGGAGCTGATGGCCTGCACGATTTCGTCCTGCGTAGCGGGCGCGAGGCCGTTGGCTGTCATGCCGCGGCGCAGCTTGCCTTCAAGGTCCTTCATGCGCTGCCACGAGCGGCGCATGCCCACGGCGCGGCGCAGCTCTTCGGCTTCCGCTCCGCTGAAGTTGGCGACGGTCATAGCGATGCGCAGCAGCTGCTCCTGAAAGAGCGGCACGCCGAGGGTGCGTCGCAGCACCGGCTCCAGCGACGGGTGCGGATACGTGATCTCCTCCTTCTTCTGCCGGCGGCGCATGTACGGGTGCATCATCTTGCCGACGATGGGACCGGGGCGAATGATGGCCACCTGCACCACAAGATCGTAAAAACGCTCAGGGTAATTGCGCGGCAGCGACGCCATCTGCGCGCGGCTCTCGATCTGAAACATGCCGACGGTATCGGCCCGCTGCAGAACTTTGTAGACTTCGGGGTCTTCAGGCAGTTGCGCCAGGTCGAGGTGCTCGCCGTAGTGGCGCGGGATGATCTCGAGGCAATCCTTGAGCACAGCCATCATGCCCAGACCGAGCAAATCGACCTTGACGATGCCCAGATCGGCGCAGTCTTCCTTGTCCCACTGCACGACGGTGCGGCCGGGCATCGACGCGCGCTCCAGCGGCACGACGCGATTGAGCTGGCCCTGGCAGATGACCATTCCGCCGGAGTGCTGGCCGAGGTGGCGCGGCAGATCCTGCAGGCGCACGCACAGCTCAAGGTATTTGGCGATGCGCGGGTGCTGCACATCGAAGCCGGCATGCGTAAAGGAGTTGGCCATGGTGTCGTTTTCGCCGCGCCATTCCCACTGGCTCACAAGGCTCGACAGGCGCCCCAGCGATTCCGCATCGAAACCGAGCGCTTTGCCCACTTCGCGCGCAGCCGATTTGCCGCGATAGGTGATCACGTTGGCGGTCATGGCCGCGCCCAGCTCGCCATAACGCTGATAGACATATTGGATGGCCTGCTCGCGCATGTCTTCCGAGGGCAAATCGAGGTCGATGTCGGGCCACTCGCCGCGGTTCTCGTTCAGAAACCGCTCGAACAACAGCTCCATGCCGACGGGATCAATGGCCGTGATTTCAAGCGCGTAACAAACTGCGGAGTTGGCGGCTGAACCGCGGCCCTGGATCAGGATGCCGTGCGTTTTGCAGTACTGCACGATGTCCCAGACGATGAGGAAGTAGCCGGCGAAGCCAAGTTTGGCGATGAGCGCCAGCTCGTGGTCGACCTGTTTCTTCGCGCGCTCGAGCAGGCCGCGGTTATTCTTTGCGCCGTAGCGCAGACGGATGCCTTCGTCGACGCGCCTGCGCAGAAAGCTGTCCATCGTCTCGCCTTCGGGCACCGGGTAGTGCGGGAATTCGTAGCCGAGATCGGCGAGTTCGAAACGGAACCGCTGCGAAATCTCGCTTGTGCGTTCGACCGCGCCAGGAGTGTCGCGGAAGAGCCAGGCCATTTCGCTCGCGCTGCGCAGGGCACGCTGCGAGTTGAGCGCGAGCAGGCGTCCGGCATGATCGAGATCGACGTGGTGACGGATGGAGGTAAAGAGATCGAGAATTTCGCGGTCGACGTCTTTCGCGTAGCGCACGCCGTTCGTCGCCACCACCGGCAGACGCAGCGAATGCGCGATGCGCAGTGCAGCCTGATTGCGCCATTCTTCTTCGCGCTCCTGATGACGCTGCAGTTCGATGTAGACGTTGTCGCGGCCGAAGAGGCTGACGATCTGCTCGACGATCGCGCGGCCGGCTGCGTCGCCGCCGCTGACGAGCGCGGCAGCCAGTGGACCCTCATCGCCGCCGGTGAGACAGATGAGTCCGTCAGAATACTGCGCGAGATCGTCGCGTGTGGCTGCGCCTTCGGCCTTGGTCTTCTCGCGCATTTTGAACTGCGTGATCAGCTGGCAGAGATTCTGGTAGCCGGTGCGCGATGTGCAAAGCAGCGGCAGACGGGCAGGCTCTGCCGGATGCTGGTGCGGCAGCCACGCAGGCGGGGTGAGGCGCTTGCCGAAGGCCGATGTCGCAACCTCCGCGCCGACATGCGCGCGCAGGCTGTTGCGCTGTGCGGCGGTGTGGAAGCGCGCAGAACCATAGAAGCCATTGCGGTCGAGCAGTGCCATGGAGGGCATTTGGAGTTCCGCGGCCCGCTCGATCAGGTCTTCGGGCAGCGAAGCGCCTTCAAGAAAAGAAAAGGCGCTGGCGGCGTGCAGCTCGATGTAGCGCGCAGGCTCAGTCATAAAGCGCCTCGATGCGCCAGTCCTGACTCGTGGGAGGGCGCATGGGGCGGCGCGCGATACAGCAGCAGATGGTGTCGCTGCCGGCGCGCGCGATAATGTCCCACTTCTCCATCGACCACAACTCCGCACCCCACCAGTTGCCGGAAGAAAACCATGGGCCGTAGGTCTGCTCGACGAGATAGCGCTGGTTGCGAAAGACGAAGGCGCTGGGGCGGCGCCGGCACAGCGTGACAGAGACCAGTTCCGGCGGCCGCAAACGGCGCACGGCTCCGCGCGACCGGCCTCGCATCGCGGCGACGGCAGAGGCCTGCGGAATGACGAAGGGCGCAACACGGAACGCATCCGGCCGATGCGTGTCTTCGAGAACAGCGCGGCCTGCGCGGCTGTCCCCAACGATGGAGCGAATGCGGGCGAGCGTGACGTCCAGACGCGAAGGCTCCGGCAACTGCGGCGAGAAGAGGCCCATCTGGACCTTGCTGGTGCTGCCTGGCTCAGCGGTGACGGTGACGGCAAAGATGGCCGCGGACGGCGGATGCGCCTGCAGATCGAGGTGCAGCAGCTTGAGCCAGAGGCTGCGGTCGTTGTTGGGCAGCGCAGGACGTACGGTGCGCGTATGCGTGCTGCCGCCTTCGAGCGCGAGCACGACCGTGACCGATGCCAGTGCGAGGATGTGCGCCGTGGCGCGGGCAATGAGCTGGTCGAGCAGGACGCCGAGAACAAAGAGCAGCGAGTCGAGCAGTTCGACGGGCGCATCCAGTTCCATGCGCTCTTCGAGCGCAAACTCCGGCTCAGCAGGGACGAGCAGATGCTGGGCTTCTCCGCGAGCCAACTGGCGCAGACGCTGGCCCTGCTGGCCGAGGCGGGCGATGAGTTCTTTTTCCGGCAGCGCAGCCAAAGCGCCCAGGGTGGCGATGCCCCAGCGGGCAAAGGTCTCCGCGTGTTCAGGCGCGAGGGGCAAAACGGAAAGCGGCAGAGGTGCAAGCGTGGCGGCTTCTTCTCCCGCTGGAATGACGGCAATCCGCACAGGCAGGCTGCGCGCCAGGCAAATGGCCGCATCGATGTTGCTGCTGACGACGACAGCGGCCTGAATGCTGAGCGCGCGGACGGACTCCAGCAGATTCCGGCCAGATTTTTCCGGAGGGCCGAAGAGTTTTTCAGTGCCGGCGATGTCGAGGATCGCGCAGAAGCAGGTGCCGTCGTCGGGCTCCGGAACGATCAGTTCCACGCGCGGCGAAAATTGCCCTGCGGCCTGCAGCAGCGCGGTACGGGCGCTGCCTTCTTCCGCGAGCGAGTGCGGGAGCCGGACCACGGTGGGAAAAACGTCCAGTTCCGCGCGCGTCATGCCGGCAGCGATGCCCAGCGCGGCTGCGCGGACGTTGCGTGAGCAGACAAACTGCCGCGGCGGCTCGCCCTGCAGCACGGCTACGGGAGTCGATCGCAGCGCGGGCCGCAGACGCAGCATGGCCTGCACGGGAAACTCGCGCGCATAGAGGCAGGCGTAAAGAGGGGCTGGACGCGTCATCTTCGGCCTGCCCAGGGCGCGAAGCTTTGCCAGCGAACTGTAGTTTCCAGCGCGCGTCCATTGGCCGCGATGAGGTGAGGGATGCTGGGCTCGCTTTGCGGCGGCTTGCGCGCGAATTCGGCAACCTTCCCAAAGCGCTCACGGGCAATTTCCGCGTGGTATTCGGCGCCCGTGAGGACAGTGGCGCCTTCCGATGTCATGCCCCCATGCGTGAGCGTGAGCACCACACCGGCGCTCGATTTCGTGCAGGCGCGCTGCGTCAGCAGAACCACGCTGGCCTGGGTGCGCTCCGCGGCAGCACGATAGCGGAACCACGTGGCCAGCGGCACGCGCAGAGCGAATTCAGGCGCGACTCCACCCATGTCGAGCACGACGGCGCTGAAGCCGCCGGCCTGCAACAGCAGATCGGTCACGCGCAGCGCCTGATCGAGGCGCGACCACGGCTTTGCGGGCCGAGTTCGGCGCACAGGTGCTTGCGGAAACTGCGGCGCCGGAAGGACGGCTTCCCTGCTCTTCCGAACCACGCGTGGCTGCGGCTCGGCGCAGCGGGGTGCAAAGGATGGCAAGGATTCGCCGCTTCCGGTACGGGAATTTGTAGCGGTGGTGGATACAGTTTGCAGAACGGAGGCCTCGCCCGGACAATTTTCCGCAATTTTTGGATTCGCCTCGAACCCCGGCAAAGCCAGCTGCTGCGCTTCCGCCCCGCAGCGTACCCACAGCAGCCGGTCGAGATCGACGCCGATCGCCGCGGCCGACTCGGGATCGAGCGCGTCGGAGACGTCGACCCAGGCGCAGACGCGGCCCGCCTCCGTGAGTCCGGCAACGAAAGACAACGCGAGCGAGGTGCGTCCGGAACACTCCGGCCCGGTCAGCTCGCTGATCGCCCCAATCGGAAGTCCGCCGCCGAGCCGCTCGTCGAGCGCGGCGATGCCGGTGGGCGCAGTGGGGCGGATGACCCGCGGCGCAGGCGTAAGTGCAGATGGAATGCGTGCCGACAGGGCGGTTTCGATCTGAAGGCGAAGCAGGTGGGCGGAAGGCATAACAACCCCGTCTTCGCCTTATATTCGCCTATTCGAAGGCCGGTTGCAAATGGGGAAATCCACAGGCGCGAAGGCCCAATCTGCCCACGAGATACGGGTTTTCCGCGCGGCTGGATGCTATAGCATCGCTGCAGTGCTCACTCTGGAAACCCCAATTCAGTTCGTCAAGGGCATCGGCCCCGCCATCGCCAAAATGCTGGCAGAAAAGGGGATCGCCACCGTCGAGGACCTGCTGCTGCACCTACCCTTCCGTTACGAAGACCGGCTGAACCCGCGCGCCCTGAACGAGCTGAAGCCGGGCGAGACGGCCAGTGTGATCGGCGAAGTGCGCGGCGCCGTGCTGCTGCGTACGAAACGCATGCCCATCTTCGAAATGACCGTAGGCCAGGGCATCGGCTCGATGAAGTGCATGTGGTTCCACGGCACATATCTGGAAGGCAAATTCAAACCCGGCCAGATGGTCGCCCTCTATGGCAGAGTTGAGGCGTCGCGTTCAGGCCGTGGATTCAAGATGATCCAGCCGCAGTTTGAAGTTTTACCTGATGGACAGGATGACGCCATTGACCACCTGCTCGAGGTTGGGCGCATTACGCCAGTCTATGAGTCGCTGGGCGGCAGCCGGCTGGCATCGCGGTGGATTCGCCGGACGGTGTGGAACGCCCTTGAAGAGCTGAAGGGCAGCATGGCTGAAACGCTGCCACGCGCGCTGCCGGAGTCGATCCTGAAACGGCTCGATCTGCCCAGCCGCGAAGTGGCGCTGCGCGAGGTGCATTTTCCGCCGACCGGCACGCCCCTGGCGCAGCTGCAGGCGGCGGCGACGCCCGCGCATCGGCGGCTGATCTTTGAAGAGCTGTTCTACCTGGAACTGGGCCTCGAACTGAAACGGAAGAAATTCCAGGAGAAGACCGGCGTTGCGTTCGAAACCAGCGACAAGGTCCGAGCGGCGCTACGCTCCGTTCTGCCGTTTCATCCCACGGCGGCGCAGAAGCGCGCGCTGGGCGAAATTGCGAGCGACATGCGGCGTGCGGCACCGATGCGGCGGCTGCTGCAGGGCGACGTCGGTTCCGGCAAGACCATCGTCGCGCTGCAGGCCATGCTCATCGCCATCGAAAACGGCTACCAGGCCGCGCTGATGGCGCCGACGGAGATTCTGGCGACGCAGCACTATCTGTCGGCACGGAGAATTCTCGAGAAATCGCCGAAGCGCTATCGCATCACGCTGCTGACCGGCTCGCTTGACGACGACGTGAAGCGCGCGGCGCGGCGGAAGATTTATCAGGGCGAGGCGGATCTGGTGATCGGGACCCATGCGCTGATCGAAGAGAAAGTGGAGTTCGCCAACCTCGGCCTTGTGGTCGTCGACGAACAGCATCGGTTCGGCGTGCTGCAGCGCTTTCGCCTGATGAAGAAGGACGGCGCGGAACCGGATGTGCTGGTGATGACGGCGACGCCGATTCCGCGGACGCTGGCGCTGTCGCTCTACGGCGACCTCGACCTGAGCGTGCTCGACGAGTTGCCGCCGGGGCGTACGGCGATCGTCACTCGGCAGGTTGCCGACGACCGCTCCGGCGAGGTCTGGAAGTTTGTCCGCGAGCAGGTCGCGAAGGGACACCAGGCGTACGTCGTCTATCCGGTGATCGAGGGGCCGAAGGACGATCAGCCGGAGCTGGATTTTGCGCTGCCGGAGGAGGTGGAGGAGCCGAAACCGGCGAAGAAGTCTGCGAAGAGAGCGAAGACCGAGGAGCTGTTCGAGAAGCCTTCGCCGAAGTTGCCGCTGAAATCCGCGACAGACATGTACGAGCGGTTGCGCGCGCAGGAGCTGGCCGGGGTGCGCGTTGGGCTGCTCCATGGGCGGCTCGATGCGGACGACAAAGAAGTCGTGATGCGGCGCTTCCAGCGCGGCGAGATCGATGTGCTGATCGCAACCACGGTGATCGAAGTTGGCGTCGATGTGCCGAATGCGACGGTGATGGTGATCGAGCACGCGGAGCGCTTTGGGCTGGCACAGCTGCATCAGCTGCGCGGGCGCGTGGGGCGCGGGGCAGCCAGGTCGTACTGCATCCTGATGACCGGCGGAAAGATTTCACCGAACGCCGAGGAGCGGCTGGCCGCCATGGTGCGGACGCAGGATGGATTCGAGCTGGCGGAGCTGGACCTCGAGCTGCGCGGGCCGGGCGAGTTCTTCGGGACGCGACAGGCGGGGCTGCCGGACTTCCGCGTGGCAAACCTGGTGCGCGATCGCAAGCTGCTGGAGCTGGCCAAACTCGAGTCGGCGCGGTTCGTACAGAAGGCCGGCGAGGAAGCGACGCCCGAAGAGAAGGCGCGTGTGTGGGCGCGGCTGAAAGAGGCCTGGCAGCGGCGGTATGGGCTGGCCGAGGCGGGGTAGTCGCGCAGCGCGGCGGGGAACGCCGCGGTGAATCGCTGGGGCGGCTTACCCTTTTCCCGCCTGGAACCCACGATGTTTCCCCTAAGAACCTGATCTTTGTCTAAGCTGGAGAAGTTCGCATCGCCGTTCCTCATACCCCAGTGAAAGGATCCACCATGAAGCTTGTACGTTTTGTGCCGGCAGGCGTCGCTGCTGCCCTTCTTGTTTTGGCCGCGCCTGCGGTTATGGCGCAAACATCTACCTGGAAGTCGGACCCGGCGCACAGCCAGGTCGATTTCTCCATCCTGCATCTGGGCATCACCAGCGTGCACGGGCGCTTCGGCACCGTCGATACCACAATTGTGAGCGACAGCCAGGATGTAACGAAATCGACCGTCAAGGCCACCATCCACCTGGACGGAATCGATACGGGCGTGGCAGCGCGCGACTCCGATCTGAAGAGCGACCACTTTTTCGACGTCAGCAAGTACCCGACCGCGACCTTCGTGAGCACCGGCGTGGCGAAGGGCGGCTCGGGCCTGGTGGTGAACGGCAATCTGACCATCCGCGGCGTGACGAAGCCGGTGGTGCTGGACGTAAGCGGTCCCACCGGTCCAGTGCAGGGGATGGGCG
>JASHNW010000131.1 GCA_030041435.1 Acidobacteriaceae bacterium | reverse complement strand
CTTAGACAGGCGCAACTCGACATGCTCAAATCCGGGCGGCCGCCGTCCTCCTGGGCTGGGTTCGAGCTGGATGGCGAACCCGACGGCAGCCTCTTCCAACGAACCGCGACAGACTACTCTCTCAGGAGCAGCACTCGATGACGACAACGGCCATGGCAGTGCCCGGAATCTCGATTCAGCTCACAGGGAAGGATCGCCACGCGATCCTTGAGAATGTGCTGGCTGCGCTGCAAAAGCGGTTCTATGCGCCCAAAAAGCTGAATGCGGACTGGCAGGCCGCCGTGGAACGGCACAGGCCAATCATCGAGAGTGCCGAGACGCCTGATGCATTTGAACAGGCGATGAACGACCTGCTCGCCGAGCTCCATACCTCGCACTTGGGCTTCTTTCACAGCACCGCACACCGGGCGTCCAGCCGGGCAGCTCTGAGCGCCAACTACCTGGCTGACGAGACCCCCTATGGAAAACGCTGGATCTTCCAGGATGTTCACGGCGGGGGCGCCGCCGCAATCGCCGGAATCGAGCCGGGGAACATTCTTCTGCGTGTTGACGGCCGGGAGATCGTGCCGCCTGAGCATCCTGTTTTCCCGATGGGGAAGGAGACCACCTTGGAGTTTGTCGCCAACGACGACCGGCAGAGGACCGTGTCAGTCGATGTGGCGCGTCCCAAAGGGAAGAAGCTGCAATTCATCGAACCGGCGCTGGTCGAGGCACGGCAACTTGGCGAAGATCTGGGATACGTGAAGATCGCGATGTTTCCAGGCATGATTGGGGTTCTGGTCGCGAATCAGATTTCCGGTGCCGTTACGAACTTGGGCGACGTCCGCCATCTGATCATCGACCTCCGGGGGAATACGGGCGGAGGAATTGCCGCATTGCGAGTGATGAGCTTCCTCACTCCAGATAGAGTTCCGGTCGGCTTCGCCCTCGACCGGCGCCGGACCACCGCCAATCTGGATACAGAGAAGCTGAGCTTTCCTCGTTTCACGCGAATCCCACCGTCCCCCGGGAATCTGTGGCTGCTGGGTTTGCGGTTCGCTCCAGCAATGCTGTCGAAGAAGTCAATCGTTCTCCAGACAGAGGGCTTGGGGCCGATGCCGTTCCATGGACGGATAGTCCTTCTCGTGGATCGCCACACCGCGAGCGCGGCCGAGATGATCGTTGCTTTCGCACGGGAAAACAACCTGTCGACGATCATCGGAGAGAGGACCGCTGGGCGGCTTCTTTCCTCTACATCCATCAAAGTCGGCAAGGGATTTCGGCTGGCGTTGCCCACGGGTGCATATTACACGTGGAAGGGATCAGTTCTCGAAGGAACACCCGTTGAACCTGATCACGTGGTTGATTTCGATTGGCGAGAGCGCCGTTCGCATAGCAGCGATCGGCAACTCGATTACGCGATTGATCATTTCCAGAGCAGGGGCCGCGCGGCGCGCGCAAGCTAACGTTGCAGGTGTCGAGAATTCTGGTAGCGCACAGATTATCGCTTAACCTATTGAATCTATAGAAGAAAACTATTCATGCCTGAGAGTGAGAACGCTATTTGCCTGCGCCCGGCGGAGTTTCTCTCACATACGCCGCGCTTAACGTTCCCTTCGCCTTAGCGATGGGAAGAAGCGTCGGGTAGAACTGCACGAAGCTGGTGTCTACCGCGCCGTGTTCGTTGTGGCATGAGTAGCAGTCCGCCTTTTGCGGAATCAGGGTTCCGTTCTTATCGGGCGAGTCGAATGAGAAAAACGCCCACTTTCCAGGAAAACGCGATTCATCTTTCACGTGGATCTCGAAGTCCATCACGCCGTCAGCCTGAAAGTGGCCGCCCTGATTGATGGAGCCTTTGGAGCGGGCGTGTCGGCCTTCGAGAACCATGACGGTTTTGTCGGGCCACGTACCCGACGCAAGAAAGCCACGCCAGGCTTCGGGGTCAACGAACACGTTGTCGAACATTGACATGCCGCTCATGCCCAGTGCCTTCGGGGTGTAGCTCATGTCGATGCCCGATGACAGGTAGATCCACTCGCGATAATGTGTAGGCGGCAGCATATCGCCGTTCGCAGCATAAGCCGGAGCCTCCTGGGGAGATGCCTTTACGGAGCGAACTTGGTGCAGCGCAACGCCAATGACAAAACTGCCGACGATCAGGCACGCGGCCGTCACGGACTTTTGAGGAAATCGCATAGAGTCTCGCTGGTACAAGGCAATTGAAGTCCTATCTCAAAATTGCATGACGTTCACTGAGGCAATCGCTGAACCTTAATCCGTGCTCCCTTCAGTTCTTCGTAACTCGGGGCTCGTTGAGAGTGACCGGGCTGGCTTATTGAGAACCGCACGGTAACGTGGTCATCCGAGATCACTTCGGGAGGCAAAGGCAACGTGTAAGTTCCAGCTTGATTTCCATATCGAACTCCGAAAGGTGAGATCGTGCCAAGCGATCGGCCACTCGGTGTTGTGACTTCAATCTCCGCATTGCCAATCGTCCCGACTTTCACGACGATCCAGGCGCTTTCGCCTTGGGTCAGGTGGTGAGGCAAGGGTAGCGTCATCTCGCGGCCGTGCTCGCTAGCCGCAGGCTGTCCGAAAAGCGCGAACAGCGCAAATGAGACTAGGAGAAGGTTCATATAACCTCACTGCAGGGTCCGGATCGTTGCCGCCCTCAGCGCCGGGGCTTTTTCGCCATGCCCTTGAGAGGCGACGACGCGAATATTTATTGAGACGTTCCTCACGGCCTCAAGGGTATGAAATGCTTCAGGTTTTTTCGGGAGTGGAACCGCAAACGTCGCCTCGGTCGCCATGGTATTCATGTTCATCATCTTGCCGAAGAAGGCTATGGTTCCTGCGTAATATGGACTGTTTGCATCGACTTGCGTCACATCAGGCGGAGCACCAACAATCACGTCGAACTCCCGGGCCGAAGAGAGCGCGTTCGGACGCGGTAGCGTAATTTGAGCCACGAGAGAAGCTGCCGCCTCTTCAGAGAGGTGATTTCTGACGGATTCAGAAGGAAGCGACAGCATGGCAATGTTCCCTTTTATGGAGCCCTGAACGGGCGCCATTTCGTGTTGCTGAAAGAGACCGGGACTCGGAGGCTTAACGATCTCTTCACCAAACCCCGGCTCGTATTCGTACTCAAACCTGTCGATCGATACGTAATCGCCAGCATGGCTCGCACCTACATAATTGCCATTTCCATCCACGTAAAACAGGAACGGCTCGCTGGAAAATACCTGGAATTCTTGACCGGCTGGCAGGTAGGGGAGTTTAAGACGTTCCTGTTTGCGGGTCCAAACATCCCATAGGCGATCGATATTGGCATGGTGCAGATAGAAAATCGGATCTATCGGGGATAGAAAATTCGTCATATTCCCATAGGGGCCCGGATCGAGTGGACCGACACCTCCTATGTAGTTGTGAACCTTGTTATGCGGCAAACCCTCAAGGATCGAAAAGGAGTCCCGTCCCCCTGGTGCCGTGTTATGCGAGGGAGTTTTGGAACTATT
>JASHNW010000130.1 GCA_030041435.1 Acidobacteriaceae bacterium | reverse complement strand
GGCTCGCACCACTTGGTCCAGGTGAGCCTGAATCTTGCCTTCGTCGATCTGTACCACCGATCCCAGCGCCTTGCTGTCGTTCCCTGCCGCTTCGGTTGGCTCCATCTTCCGTCCTCTGAAGGTCTTGCTCCTCCTGCTTGTACAGCCTTCCAGAGCCCGGCTCAAATCAAAATGTGCGAAAAATAGCCTACGTTATCGCCCGGTTCGGCATAGCGATTGAGCTTATCCATGGCATTGCGCGCGGCCTCGCCCAAATCCGGGCGCCCGGTCGCAGTGGCGAGCCAAGGCGGGACGCGGATGGTCTCGTAGGTGTGCACGCCGTGCTGCACGAAAGGCGCCTGGCGATTGAGGAGGGAGGGCAGGCTGGTATCGGTGTCGCTGACGTTGCGCTTCCACTCGTCGTAGAGCCACACGGAGAAGTCGCGGTACCGGGCCTCTCCGGTGCGCTCGAAGAGTCGCTCCATGACGTCGATGATCATCAGGTCGTGATCTTCACCCCATAGAACTGGGGTTTTGCCGGGGCCATAAACCGAGATGATGAGGTCGGCGCAGCGCTGCACTCCGGTCTGCACCACGGATTTGGCGGCAAGGTCCGCTTAGTCGAGCAGGCCGCGCAGCAAACAGGTCTGTGTCCACAGTTTTCCGGGATGCACGAAGCGCGAATCTGTTGCGAAGATGCCGAGGTAGCCGTCGCTGTCGTGAGAAGAGAGGATGTGGCTCACGTATTCGTCGGCTTCCCGCATCGCGTGGGTGTCGCCGGTGAGTTACGCCATCATGATGAAGCCTGCCCGCCAGTTACCTTCGCTCTCGCCGTTCCACCATGCGACGCGTTGCGGTTAGCGACATTCTGCGAGTGCAGCGAGTTGCGATTCGTCACGAAGATGTCGGACGAGGCTTCATGGCAGAGTCCGCCCAGACAACCAGCGAATCCCTCGTTCAGATCGCGCAGCATTTGTGCCCGAATCCAGCCGGTGGGCTTGACGGCTCCAACCTGCAGCCAGGAGAAGATCGGCTCCGCCGGCAGAGATGCCTCCTGCGCGGGTGGAGCACCGCCGGTGAAATCCGCAAGCGCCCCCGCCGACCGTGGCTTTAGGAAAAGCGAAATTGCGGCGCCGGTAATCAGCTTCAGCGATGCACGACGATTCATTGGCAATCCACTCTGCAGGTGCTCATCGCTGCCAGTCGACAATTACGCTGCCGGTTCCGCCGTCTGGAACGGTCCAGGTGTGGCGGGCACCGGCTTCCGGATGCACGGAGCCGTCGCGGGCAATCTGAAAGATTTTGAATTCCAGTGCTTTCCCGGCAGGCACGGAAATATCGAGAAAGCAGGAAGGCGCATGGGGACACAAGAACGGGCCTGAGGCGGTGTTGGGGTCTGTTTGCCATTGTCCGGTTCCGACGGTATTACCTGTCAAATAGACGGACGCGCCCGGCAGGAGGGGAATGTCGTTCACCGTAAAGGTGATCGGGATCAACTGGTTCCCGATCACGGTGAGGCGCTCCTGATTGGTTGCGGGACCCTGAGCGGTGTGCAATTCAACTGGATACGTTCCCGGTGGTATCGAGGGAATGGTGAACGTGACGGTGTCATTTGACCAGGAGCGCACAGGCGCGGCGACAGTGCCTACCAGAACCGACCCAGGGGATGAGCCGAAGCGCTGGCCGGCGATCGTGATCTGCATGCCCGGCTGTCCAATCGTCGGTCCGAGGGAACCAACTTCCGCGGTGTTGGCGGGGCGGGCAGACTGCCAGACCGAAACGCTGTGAGGCGCGAGCACCAGAGGCCCGGATTGCGATTTGCCATTGGCGAAGCGGCGGGACCGCAGCCTGCCTCCGTCCATCAGGCCGCCGAGAAAATCGCTATAGCTTCCGGGCGGCAAGCTCGTTTCGAGCGCGGGAACGGTGGCGGATACCGTTTCGTTCTTGTTGATGGCGACCAGGACTACGTCGTTGGCGAAGTGCCGTTCGAAAACGAAGACGTCCGGCTCGACGTGAAGCATCTGCATGCTGCCGTATGCAAGCGCGTCGTTGGACTGACGCAGAGCGGCAAGCTGCTGCACCAGACGGAATCCCAACGAGTTGGTGTCGTAGGAAGACATCCACACCCGTGTGTACGGATCGCGGCCGCCGTCCGTGTCGTTGTGCAGATACTGCTCGTCGCCGTAATAGACCACGGGAATGCCGCGGGCGGTGAGCACCAGTGCGGTCGCCTCATCGAGTCCATGGCGGGTCCCCTTCGCGGAGAGCAGCCGGGGAATATCGTGATTGTCAACAAAGGTGACGAGATCGAGGGGATGATCAAAGTCCCGGTCCTCTCGCTCGAGCGTCTGCTGGATTTCGGAGAATCCCTTACCGTTCGCGAATACGTCGCGAATGGCAAGAGCGAAGGGATAATCGAGCAAGGACATGCCGCTTTGGTTCGCGAACTTCCGCGCGTCCGGATAGAACTTGTCATGGCTTCCGCTCATGAACCACTCGCCGAACATAAAGCTCGGTTTGTGCGTGTACACGGAGTTGGCGAAGCTGTACGACCATCCCCAGGTGATATGACGCACGGCATCGAGGCGGACCGCATCCACGCCGTGGTCCTGAAACTGGTGAATCGAATCCTTGATGTAGCGGTCAATCGTGGGATTGTCCTGGTTCAGGTCGGCCAGCCCGTAGACGTCGTAGTACTGGAGTTCGTAGGCATCATTGATGTCGGTCAACATGCCGTTGTGATGGAACATACCCTGCGGGTCGTGGTCGTAGGTCGCCAGCAGTTTCCCGTTGTCGTAGAGATTGCCGTGCTCGGCTGTGTACACCAGGTTCGAGTCGTTGGGCGAGAAGTCGAGAACGATTCGGATCCCGTCAGCATGGGATGCCGTCGTCATGGAGTCGAAGGCTTTCCAGTCATTGAGGCTGCTGCCGAAGTGTTCCTCCACGCGCATGAAATCGCGGTTGATGTAGCCGTGATAGGGAGCGAAAAGGTATGGCACAGGCTTGCCATCGGGTCCCGTCATGGGCAAGTTGATGTTGTCCACTGCAGGGGAGATCCAGATGGCAGTGATGCCCAGGCGCTTCAGATATGGCAATTTGTCCTGAATGCCGGCGAAATCGCCGCCCCAGTAAGCCTGCCAGTTGGTCTTGGTCGGGTCGTACATGCCCGGGCTTTGCGGCGGATTGTTGTTCGTGGGGTCGCCGTCGAAGAAGCGATCGGTGATGATCTGGTAGATCACCTGCTTGCGGAAATCCTGGGCGTGCAGCGCGGGCACGGCCGCGCCTGCGGTGAGCAGGGCAAGCAGACAAAGGCCACGGTCAAACAGCTTCTTCCACTGCAGGCGGACTGGGGACAATGAAATCTCCGCGGAGGATCAGGCTGGGGAAATGGCCAGAAGCCACGGGTGAAGAGTGGATTCGGCGCGCTCAGCGTAATATGCCTGGGCCAGAGTTTTCCTCACCAGAGTTGAGCGACTTGTGTATTCCATTGGCCGAATTCCCTCGACCGGCGGGCGAATTTGGCCATCTGAGGCCAATGCGCTCAGATTCGCATGCGCGAGTTGAACTCGCCGGCTCCCATTTTTGGCGGAACATCGAAATCCGGCTCGCCATGGGAGCGGAACTCCTGGCGAAGGGTGCGGGGTCCAAATCCCTTGATGCGCTTGAACTGGCGATTGAAATTGGAATAGTTGCCGAATCCCACCTGGAAGCCGATTTCGAGCACGCTGAGATCGGTGGTGGTCAGCAACTGGGCCGCGGCGCCGACACGCAGCTCGTTTACGTAAGCGGTCATCGTGCGTCCGGTTGCGCGCTTGAAGAAGCGGCACAGGGAAGCCTGATCCATATACAACTTGTCGGCGAGCCTGGCGTAGTTGATCTCCTCGTCGAAGTGCTCGCTGAGGTGAGCGCAGATCGCGTCGATTCGCTGCTGATCCTCGACGCGGCACATTGGGCGAACGCGATCGGTGGAGAGCGCAGCCGGATTCGGCTCGGACGCAAGGAGCACGAGGATCTCGAGCAACTCAACGATGCGCTGCGCAGGCGAGCAAGAGAGGAACTTCATCATCTTTGCGGCTGCCGCCTGGCCTGCGACGGTGTGACTGAACGAGAGCCCGCAGGCGGAGCGCTGGAGCAGTCGCAGGATCGGTTGCATTTCCGGCAGCTTGAAGAACTCCGGTCCAAGACAATCCTCGCGGAACTGAATCACTACGGCGCGGTGACACTTAGGCTCCGCCGTTTTCACCGGGCCGGAGCGATAGCTGTGAGGCAGGTTGGCACCGAGCAGGACCAGGTCGCCGGGGCCGTAATCGCCAATGCCATCACCCACCAGGCGCTGGCCCTGGCTGTCGACAATTAACGTCAGCTCGAACTCCGGGTGATAGTGCCAATAGAAGGGGAACTCGAGATCAACCCGTTCAAAGGCAAGCAACGAGGCCGAACCGGGTGTGACCTTCTCAAAATGCGCCTTCATAGGCGCAATTTAACCACGTTTGCCTGATTCCCGTCAGAATATTTCAAAATTGCGCAATGGAATACAGAAACGCGTCAACCCCTGAGAGGATTTCCTGAACGGCGGGCGGCTATGCTCCTGAGAACAGACGGTGCCGTGCACAGCAGCATCGCATCTGTAATCCCCCCAAGGAGATTCCCCGATGAGCCAGCAGCCGGTTGACGCCGAACAGGTTCGGCAGCGCATGGCCACATACACCGGCTTCGCGAAGCTTCCGCCCCTGGTTGGCCTTCATGAAATGACCGAGGCCGCCATGCGAGGCCTGACCGTTGCGGAATCCGTCGCGCGTCAGCTGCGGGTGCACTGGTCGTTGAAGCGGCTGCACATGATTTTTGTAGCGCGTATCACGGCGATACCGATCTACGAGCTCAAGATGGCTTTCAGCCTCCATACGCACTACTGCGCCGAGCACGTGGACCCCTTTGCGAGCCGGGTACGCGAGATGCGCCAGCCACCCTATGGACTGGAAATTTGCCCGGACGCCGCGCTGGATGCGTTCTTCGACGAGATTCTTTGCGCGTCCGAGGTGCCCGCCCTGGTTCTGGGCCTCTACGGTTATGCAATTCCTGCTCTGGTGCGGGCGCTGGAGCGCCTGATAGCCGACACGAACAAGCTCTTCGATCATCCGACGTGGCGCATCTGCCGTCTCACCCTCGTCGAGATGCAGGACGTTCTGGAATACGGGCAACAAGCGATTGCCTGCCTCGTGAACGACGAGGCGCGCTCCGCGCTGGCCGAATGGACGGCACTTTTGGAGACGCTGCTCGGGGCCGCGGGCGATCTGGACGGTACCCGGTCGAAGAAGGATGTCGAGCCGCAGCGCATGTACTCGCTCGCGCCCTACCGTTACGACGGCGTGCCGAAGCGGGATGAGCGTTTTCAGGACCCCTACAACATGGGCGTCAACGCAGAGGCGTTCCTTTTCGATCCGAACATTGCCGCTCTGCCCAAGTCGGTCATGCTGTACTTCAAGCGCCTGCGCGAGATCGACGTCCCCGAGATGATGTCCAGCATCCTGGTGGAGACTCCTGGCAAGCCGTGGGACTATTACCGCGACATGACGCGGCAGCTGTGGGACGAAGCTCGCCACGCAATGATGGGTGAGATCGGCTTCGTCTCGATAGGCATCGACTGGACGAAGATCCCTCTCAACCTCACGTGGTCTTTGGGCCTGAACACCCAGCTGACTCCCCTCGAGCGGCACGGTGTGCTGTATGCGATCGAGCAGGGGCTGATGCCGAAGAAGACCGGCAAAGAATACGAGTGGCAGGTGGCTGTGGCCACCGCGAACCGCCTGACGGCGCTGATCCAGGACTACGATTGGGCCGACGAGATCCTGCACGCGAGGATCGGGCGCGACTGGCTGGTTCCGGAACTGGGCAGCCAAAAGGAAGCGCAGGCGTTTGGCGACCGCGCGTGGTCGCGGATTCTGGTGGACTGGGCGCGCTGGCGCGAGCAGGGACTCACGAAACATCGCAACTGGTGGCCTGAGGTCTATCGTGACGCCTGTCAGCACTGGGGCGTCGAACCTGACCCCACTCTGCTCGCCTACAGCACCACGTATGAAAATACTCGCGCGGATCTGAAGCAGGTCGCCGGCTGACGAGCGCGGTTGCTGGCTGTCCGCGATCCGCGCCAGCCGCGCGCAATCATCCCATCGCGACATCCCGTGAACCACCTGGGAAGTGGGCGACGTTGACGAAGGGCCTGGAAGCAAGCTGGGTATCATATCGCGACTTCGTCGGCGCGACGCCGGACGCCGGGACTTGTCTGGCGTGCAGCTGCATGGCCGTGACATTCGTGGTGCTGGGCTGCTGACAGCAGGGAGGAATTGTCATGATCGCAGCGAAAGCAATCGTCACAGACGGCCAGGGTACGGTGCGCTTCGCCTGGGTGCGAAATTCCCACAGCGATTCCGCGGCATCTCGGCCCATTCGGCGATCACAGCGGTCGCGCAGTTCAGACATTTCGTCCGCGACATGAGCGCATTCGAGGCGCTCGATGAACACGAAGTGGACCCGCTCTACTGGCTCGATCGCAACCGGATGCAACTGCCTCCCCTCCGTTTCGACCGCGGACAGGACGACGCTCTGCTCGAAGGCAACAAGGATCTGCATCATGTGCTCACTGAGAAGGAAATTCCCCACACCTTCGAGGTCTCCCCCGGCAGCCATGACTGGCCGTACTGGCGAGAGCATCTTCGCGACAACCTTTTGTTTTTCGAGAGGATTCTGGCAGACGAGGACAAAGCCGGGGAGATCTGATGGCAATGGAATACAGAACCGCATCAACCAGGGCAGAGACACAGGCTGAAAGCTGAGGTAGCGTGGCCCGAGTATGCCACGGCGGCGGCCACGCATGAGAAACCGGCCAAAACCAGGGTGGGAGGAAGATGAGCTACACCGATCGTCGCGATTTTCTCAAAGGACTGACAGCATGCGGCTTGGCATTGCCGCTGGTATCCGGCCAGGCGCGGAGTCTTTGGGCGGCCGAAGAAATATCGTCCAGAAAGGTGATCGATCTCGGAGACACTCCCTGGCTCTTTCTGAAATCCGATCCTTATCCGGCCGCCAAGGAGCCCGGATTCGACGATGCAACCTGGGCGAAGGTCGGCGTGCCGCACTGTTTCAACGACACCGACACCTATCAGAATCTCTCGCTGAACCAGGCGTTCCAGGGAACGGTCTGGTACCGCAAGCATTTCTTTGTCGACGGGCGCGATCGAGGCAAGCGATTCCTCCTCGAGTTTCAGGGTGTCGACCTGGCCGCTGCCGTGTTCGTCAATGGGCGCTTCTATCCCGGTAATACCGCTGTTTCGCAGCCGCAGCAAGTCACGCACGTCGGCGGCTTCATTCCCTTCGCCCTCGATATCACCAACGACCTGCGCTATAACGCGGACAACGTGATCGCGGTCCGGGTCTCCAACGCCGAACACAGTTTCTACACATGGCCCGGCTACGGAGCCTTCTTCGGTCTCGGCATGGGGTTCGGCGGCATCGTCTGCCCGGCTTATCTGCACGTCACGTCCCCGGTGCACATTCCGCTGAATGCCTTCTCACCGATGGAAAAATGGGGAACGCACCTGACGACGTTGACGGCGAGCGCCGACCGGGCGCAGTTGCGGGCGCGGACGAACGTCGAAAATCAGAGCGATTCAGCCTGCGACGCGACGCTGACAACGAGGCTCCTGGATGCAGACGACAACACCGCTCTGACCATGACTGCTACCCGAACCATTGCGCCCGGAGAAATGGCCCTCTTCGATCAGACCGGCGAGGTGCCCCACCCGCAGCTCTGGTATCCGAACAACGGCAGCGCAGGCAGCCCGTATCTGTATCGCGCCGTCAGCTCTGTTGAGCTGAATGGCGTCGAGATCGATCGGGTGGAAGCTCCGTTTGGAATCCGGACCCTCCGCTGGGACTCGGACTACGGATACGTCAACGGCGATAAACATCTGCTGAACGGCTTTGGGCAGCGCAATACTTATCCGGCGCTGGGCTCGGCGGTGCCGGCGGAGCTGCAGTGGAACGACGTGCGGCTGATCGCCGACTGTGGCGGCAGCGCTCTGCGTGTCGGCCACATTCCGGCCATGCCGGAGACGGTGGCCGCCTGCGACGCCTACGGCGTGCTGGTGATCCAGGACAGCGGCGATAACGAGTGGACGCTCTATGGCGAGCCGGCACTGACCTATAAGAGGGAATACGACCGCGACGTGATGATTTACTTCCGCAATCATCCGTCGGTCGCGGTGTGGGAATCGAATAACGGTCTGGCCTCGGTGCAGCACCACGCCGACATCTACTCGCCGCGCGTGACCCAGGAACTGGTTGATCGCTGGGATCCCGACGGTGGCCGCATCGTCGAAAGCCGCGACACCTCCGATTACTGGCCCGCGGATAAGAAGATCATGATCGGATACACCGCGCACTACAGGAAAGTGCCGGGCTCGCCGTCGATCAACATGGAGTGTTATTACCGCGGCAACGCGCGCTTCGATTACGCGCACGAGAAGGAGTCTGCGGACTTTTTCGCGAAGCAGTACATCTCCAACATTCAGGATCAGGCTTGCGGATGGATTTTCTGGATGCTTGCCGAGACGATGGAATCGCCCTTCATGCCGTATCTGAACGGCATGACCCATCAGAAATCCCTCGGTTCGTGCGCCATGGACGGCAACCGCTTCCCCAAGCTGCCGTACCGGATCTTTCAGAACGCGTTGTGGCTGCCTTATTCGAAAAGGCCGGGTATCGCTCTGCAGAGCAGCTGGAATCTTTCCGGCCTGCAGAATGTCGATGCGTGGAGTAACTGCCCGCAGGTGGAATTGTCCGTCAATGGAGTCAGTAAAGGGCGACGTACCCCGGACGCCGAGATGCGCTGCACGTGGGAGAACGTCTCCTGGGAGCCAGGTAGCCTGAAGGCCGTGGGGCTCGATTCTGCAGGCCGCCCCGTGTGCACCGACGAGCGGCGCACCTCTGGAAATCCGGCGCGCATAGTCCTGACTGTGGAGCCGCAGCTGACCCGGCCAGACGGGCGCCAGTTCCGCGTGCGGGCCAACGGCTCCGACGTAGCACTGATCACCGCTAAGATCGTCGACCGCGAGGGTAACCTGTGTATCGACGCGGGCAATAACCTCGAATTCTCTGTGTCGGGTCCCGGGGAATATCGCGGTTCATATAACTTCTATGTCGATCCGGCCAGGCCGGCGACATGGCACGCGCCCTGCGACCACGAGTTACAGGCAGAAGGAGGACTGATGCGAGTTGCCGTTCGCTCCACGTTTCAGCCGGGAAGAGTGCGGGTTAATGCGACGTCTCCCGGACTCAAGTCGGGACACGCTTCCTTCGTGACTGAGCGGTTGCCGAACAGACTCGCCTGAGCGGCGCCACCGAGGCGGACGGTCGATCATCGGAGCGTGCGGTTCAATCAACCTGTCCGAACGATCCTCGCGGCAGCCCAGGCAACGCTGCAATGAGGAGTGTGAACCGGAAGCGATGAAACCAGCTAGTCTACTCAGCTCAGTTCCGCCACTTCGTGACCGGCTCGCGCTGGTGACCGGAGCGGCACAGGGTATCGGCAAAGGCATAGCCATGGAGCTGGCACGCGCCGGCTGCACCGTCGCCGTGAACTACCTCAGCGACACGAACGTGGCCAGGGAAACCGTGAATCAGATCGAGGCCATTGGCGGCAAGGCATTTCCCGTCAGAGCGGATGTGCGTTCGGGCCAGCAGGTGCGGCGGATGATTGCCGCGCTCGCGAAGCATCATGAGCGGCTCGACATCCTGGTGAATAATGCAGGAACCCAGACCTGGGCGCCATTGCTGCAACTGACAGAAGCGGACTGGGACCGCGATATCGCCACGAACCTCAAAGGCTCGTTTCTCTGCCTGCAGTCTGCTGCCGTTTGGATGAAGGACACGGGTGGAGGATCAATCATTAACATCGGCTCCGGTTGCAACAAGGTGCCGTTCCCGCGGCTGGTTTCCTATAGCGCCAGCAAGGGCGGCATCGAAATGCTGACCAAAGTGGCGGCGATTGAGCTGGGTCGCCACGGCATCCGCGTGAATTGCGTGGCCCCGGGCGCTATCCTGATCGATCGTACGCTCCGGGAAGAGCCGCGCTACGCATCGATCTGGGGAAAGCAGGCGCCACTGCGCCGGGTCGGTATGCCCACAGATGTAGGCAATGCCGTGGTTTTCCTGGCATCCGACGCCGCTACCTACGTCAGTGGACAAACACTCTGGGTGGACGGCGCGGCTTTCACGCAGGCAAGCTGGCCCTACAAGCTCGAAGACGAAACGCGTCGCCGCCGCAAACCCAAAGTTCGCGAGTGAGAGCGCGCGTTTATCCGCAAAGGCTGAGTGGACCGACGATCAGCAACAGGGACTGTTCCAAGATTTTCCGATTCCAGGAGGAATCCTTCCGCATGCTCCTGAAGCTACTATCTCTTTTGTTTGCACGCCGCCTGTCCTCGACACTCGTCATTCTTTCCGTTCTGATTGGCGCGATGAACGCGGTCCCTGCGCGCGCCCAGAGCCCCGCGCCTCCGCCGCAGTGGACGGGCACCTGGGCGACTGCGCCATTCGACTTCGATCCCTGGCACACCACGCCAACGCTGGTCGACTCCACGCTTCGCGAGGTCGTGCACACTTCGATTGCCGGCAAGGAGCTGCGCATCCGGTTCACGAACGAATTCGGCATTGAGCCGCTGCGCATCGATGCCGCCACGGTCGGGCTCAGCGCCGGAGGGTCGACCGTCGAGATATCGTCTCTGCATCCCGTCACCTTCGGCGGCCAATCTTCAATCGTGATTCCGCCCGGAGCCCTCGTTGTCAGCGACCCTGTCATCATGGCGACTCCCGCCTTTGCAAACGTGGCAGTCAGCATCTATCTGCCTCTGCAGCAGATCAGCAAGATATCTTTCCACGGCGACGCGGCTCAGGATAACTACATTCAGACCGGCAACGAAGTCAGCTCTCCGACGCTGAGCCAGCCGGCCACGATCGACTCGTGGTATTTCCTCAAGGGCATCGACGTTGAAGCCGTCGCGAGCCATGTCGGGGCGGTTGTTGTTTTCGGCGACTCGATCACGGATGGCGCCTGGGCCACGGAAAACGCCAATCATCGCTGGCCCGACTATCTGGCCGTCCGCCTGCATGACGATCCTGCTACCGTTGGTCTCTCGGTCCTCAACGAGGGTATCGGCGGCAACTGCGTTCTCATTCACTGCGTCGGACCGAATGCGCTTTCCCGGTTCGATCGCGATGTTCTGTCGCAGCCGGGCGTGAAGTACGTGATCGTGCTGGAGAGCATTAACGATATCGGGGCGCTCCATAATCCCAACCAGCCCGGCTACCAACTCACTGCCGAAGATATTGAACAGGGCTTGGGTCAGTTGGTCGCTCGTGCGCATGAGCACGGCATCAGGATCTTCGGCGCCACGCTCACGCCCTACAAAGGAGCAGGTTACTTCACTGACAAAGGTGAGCAGATCCGCGAAGCGGTGAACCAGTGGATTCGAACCAGCGGCGCCTTCGATGGTGTCATCGACTTCGACAAGGCGATGCGCGATCCGGCTGCTCCTCTCACGCTATTGTCCGCGTATGACAGCAGCGACCATCTCCATCCCAAAGATGCAGGCTACGCCGCGATGGCCAACGCCATATCGCTAAGCCTGTTCCAGTGATTGCGCACTCGATGCCGAAATCGCTGATTGTCCTCATCCTGGCCCCTGCTGATCTTAGGTCGGCCTGCGAATCCAACTTTATTTTAAGAGCTCTCTTCGTGCCCAGCGGAAAACCAGAAACTTGAAGCGTCATGTACCGCTCAGCGATCGTGTTCGCGACAGGCTGCGCGCTCTCGCTGGCGGCGCTACGTCGCCGTTCGTGTTTCCGTCGAAGAATAGCAGACGGGACACATGACGCTCACCGCCGTGGAGAAGCCATTTCGCGAGGCGAGGAAGGAGGCCATGCTGCCCGATGATGTCGTGCTGTATTCATCGCCTCACAGCTTTGCAACCGACCTCCTGGCCAGGACTGGCAACCTCAAGCTGGTCTCGAATGTGCTCGGGCATGGGAGCGTTGCTGCGACTGGGAAGTACATACACCCGTCGCTCAAGATGGTTGCGGGAGTCGTGAAGCAACGGAACGAGGCGTGGAAGGAGAGCGCCGCTGAATCCTGATTTACGTCATACCAAGACTGACTGGGTTGATGTGGACGTCGTAAGTTGTTGATTGTATGGCGCGCCCTGAGAGATTCGAACTCCCGACCTACTGATTCGTAGTCAGTCGCTCTATCCAACTGAGCTAAGGGCGCGCTCGCAGGACTCTTTCGAGAATACCAGTTCCTTTTCCGAGCGGCAATCGGACCAGAGACCCCTGTCAGCACCAGTTGACAGGCCTGCGCGCCAGGCCGCGACGCCGGATTGGCGCGGCGGCGGAGGCAGATTCGTTTGCCGCTGTATCCGACTCCTCTTCGGTGAGGACGAAGCGCCGAATGTAGCGGAGAGGTTCCTCCCAGACGGCCATCTGCTCGAGGTGATACTGCCAGAGGGTGTTGGACGTGGAACGCGAGGTGCGGCGGGTAAAGGCCTTGCGCTGGATGGTAACCACCTTGCCGTCCTTGTCGAGACGCGTGTACTCCTGCGAGGGCAGGATGAAGCTGATCTGCGTGCCTTTCTTCCAGAAATTGCGGGCGAAGTCGTGAGAAAACAACAGGGCGTAGTAGCGGCGGCCGGATTCGAGGACCGCGATCGCGCTGTTCAGATCCTTCCAGTCGGGCTCAATGTTGGCCTCGTACCACTTGCGGAACTCGAACCCGTGGGCGCGGGCGCGGAGAACGATCATGCGGAGTAGTTCGCGGCGCGTCATAGGACCGGTTTCAAGGTATCCCGAAAGAGGGCGGCGATCAAGGGAGATTAACGGCGCAGTCATTCATTATTCGGATGCCTGCATTTCAATGCGCGCTGCATGCGCGCCGGCGAACGCGGGTTCGAGCCGCTGCACCGCCTCCCGGTCATAAGCAGCAAGGGCAAGCAGGGGAAAGTAATCTCGGTAGAGGTTGTAGCTGATGTAGAAGACGCCCGGAAAACCAGTGCCCGTAGTGACGGCCTCGGTCCACGAGCCGTCGGGCTGCTGGTTGTCACACAACCAGCGGATTCCGTCGCTGACGGCGTTGCTGCGCAGGCCACCGGCGGCGATGAGGCCGAGGATGGCCCAGGCCGTCTGCGATGGCGTACTGACGGCACGCTCGAAACGGCCGGTTTCGTAGCCGAGGCAGCTCTCACCCCAGCCGCCGTCGGGGTTCTGCACTTCGCGCAGCCAGTGTGCACCGCGCGCGACGGCATCCAGGGCGGCGGGCACGCGGGCAGCGGCCAGACCGCGCAGCGCCAGGAAAGTCCCATAGACGTAGTTCACACCCCAGCGTCCGTACCAGCTGCCATTCGGCTCCTGCTTCTTGAGCAGATATTCCACGCCGCGATCGATCGCGGGATTCCCGGCATCGAATCCGCGGCGGCAGAGGCACTCGAGAACGCGGCCGGTAATGTCGGGGCAGGTTGGGTCGAGCATCGCGTTGTGATCGGCGAAGGGAACCTTGTTGAGGATTTGCCAGTTGTTGTCCACGTCGAAGGCGGCCCACCCGCCATCGGAGCTCTGCATGCCGAGCAGCCACTGGATGGCCCGATTTTCGGCGCGCGCCTGGCGGGCCGGATCGCCGGCTTTTGCGTGCTGCAAGGCGAGCAGCACCATCGCTGTGTCGTCGATGTCGGGGTAGAATTCATTGGCAAATTCGAAGACCCAGCCGGAGGGGGTTAGATTGGGACGCTTGCTGGCCCAATCACCGCGACGGCGAATCTCCTTGCTCAGCAGCCAGTCGGCGGCCGCGGTCATGCGGGCTGCGTCGGCCCGCCCGAGCTCGCCAAGGGCAAAGGCGGCAATGGCTGTGTCCCATACCGGCGATTTGGCAGGCTGCACGATGAGCTTTTCGCCGTCCTCGAGGATGAGGCCGTCGATGTGGCGAATGGCCTGCTCGAGGTCGGGGTGGTCGCGTTCGTAGCCAAGGACATCCATGGCCATGATGGAGTACATGATGGAGGGATAGATTGCGCCGAGGCCTTCGCTGTAGTGCATGCGGTCGAGCATCCAGTGCTCGGCCTCGCGGATGGCACGGTCGCGAATGCGGCGCACACTCTGCCGCTCCCATCGCTTGAAGAGTTTGTCGGCGCGGACGAAGAGATTCGCAATCCGGTCTTTGCGGTGCAGCGCCAGACGGCGGTTGGGGTGGAGCAGCTCGTCGACCCGCAGGCGCATGGGGGTGGGCATGGGTTTCGCCAGGGCCTGGACGATGGAGAGCGGAACAATGATGGTGCGCGTCCACGACGACATCTCATAGAGGACGCTGCCGGGGACGATCATGATCTCCGGAGGGATCGTGGGCGAGTATTTGCCCGGGAAAAGATCGAAGAAGCTAAGGTTGATGCGGGTATAGCTGTTACACGCCTGCAGTCCTCCGAGGCGCAGAATGAGCGCACGCGCCTTCTTCATGCGCGGCTCGTCGGGGCCCATGCCGGTCATCTTCAGCATGGTGTAGGCGCGGACCGTTGCG
This sequence comes from Acidobacteriaceae bacterium, assembly GCA_030041435.1. GTDB lineage: Bacteria > Acidobacteriota > Terriglobia > Terriglobales > Acidobacteriaceae > Palsa-343. The sequence continues at coordinate 58,072 of JASHNW010000130.1, read as the reverse complement.
TTGATTTCCGAGCGGCCCGGCTCGTAGATGTTCCAGCCGCCGTCGGGGAGCTGAGCGTCCAGAATGGCGCGTGCGGCTTTGCGAATCCTGGGCATGGTCGGAGGATTCCAGGAGCCGTCAGGAGCGGCGGGGTAGAGCCACATCTGGAGAAGAATGTAATCGGACTGGAGTGTGGAGTCTGCGGTGAGGTCGCCCACCCAATAGCCGTCGGCGTGCTGCAGGGATTCAAGATGAGCGGCGGCCAGCAGCGCCGACCCGCTGGCTTGGGTGGGGGTATGGCGGGAGATGGCGATAGCTGCTGACTTCGCGTGGCGCTGGGCGCCTTCGCTCAGGATGGAGGCTGGCGATGATGTCATGACGGTCGCGACTTTCCGGTTTTGTTGAAGCAATTCGTTGCGAAACACGTCTCTTATCGACAGGTTTTAGCAGAAACATATACCTCAGTGTCGGATTTGTCCAGTCAAAGCCGTTATTTTATGGCAGGTTTTGTAAAACCCGATTACCCAACGCCAAACGGGCGGTCGCCGTGAGAGAATCATCCGGCACTGGGAATAGCCTCTTCGGATCGCAGCGACAAGGAAAGCCCCCATGGCCGACGAAGCGGTTGCAAGGCCTCTGACGATTGAGATCGAACGGGACGGCGACTCGGCTGTCGTCCGGTGCCAGGGCAGATTGGCAACGGCAGCGAGCGAGATCGTCTACACCAGAGTCAGGCCACTGATGCCGGAGACTCGGCGGATCGTGCTCGATCTGGCGGGTGTGACCTTCATTGACAGCATGGGCCTCGGCACGCTGGTGCGCCTGTATGTGCACGCGAAATCGGCCGGCTGCAGCCTGGAGCTTGTGGAGCTGGGCAAGCGGGTGCGAGAACTGCTGGGGAGGACGCGCTTGCTGGACGTCTTTACGACGGTGGGCGAGCATGGCGTGACGATGCGCTTCTGAGCAAATCCGGTTAACCCCGGGTTTTTCTCGCGGGCAAGTCCGCGCCGGGCTCGGAGTGGCGAATCGGCTATAGTGGCAGGAACAGTTTTTCCCCTTTGCCTTCATCATCTGCGGGTCCTTCTCAACGCTCTGAAGAGGATGGGAGCCAATGCGTCTTCAGGTTGCTGCTGTTTGTTTGATCGCACTGTCTGCTTATGCGGTCGACGCAGGTCACGTTTTGCGCGGCTACACACCGGAAGATTCTGCAAAGGAAATCAACTGGGAGCAAAAATTTCGGACGATGCCGGATGCGGCACGGATCAAAGAGAATATGCGGCGGCTGTCGGCGCGGCCGCATCATGTGGGCTCGCCCTACGATCACGACAACGCCGAATGGCTGCTGGAGCAGCTGAAGTCGTACGGACTCGACGCGCAGATCGAGCAGTTTTCGGCGCTGTTTCCTACGCCAAAGTCGCGCGAGCTGGAACTGCTGGGGCCGGAGCCGTTCACGGCAAAGCTGCAGGAACCGCCGATTGCCGTGGATCCGACGTCGGACCAGACGAGCGAGCAGCTGCCGACGTATAACGCGTACTCGCGCGACGGCGACGTGACGGCGCCGCTGGTGTACGTGAACTATGGGCGGCCGGAAGACTACGAAGTGCTGGATCGGATGGGCATCTCGGTGAAGGGAGCCATTGTGATCGCGCGCTACGGCGAGAGCTGGCGCGGCATCAAGCCGAAGGTGGCGGCGGAGCACGGCGCTGTCGGCTGCATCCTGTATTCCGATCCGCGCGACGACGGCTACTTCGAGGGCGACTCCTATCCGGACGGCCCTATGCGGCCGGCCGAGGGCGCGCAGCGCGGCAGCGTGATGGACATGCCGGTGTATCCGGGCGATCCGCAAACGCCGGGCGTGGGTGCGGTGCCGGGCGTGAAGCTCATTCCGCTCGACCAGGTGAAAACCATCACGAAGATTCCGGTGCTGCCCATCTCGTATGCCGATGCGACTCCGTTTCTGAAGGCGCTCAAGGGCGAGACGGTCCCGGAAGCGTGGCGCGGCGGGCTGCCGTTCACCTACCACGTGGGTCCGAGCACGGCGAAGGCGCACCTGGCCGTGTCGTTTAACTGGGATCGCAAGCCGCTGTACGACGTGATCGCGAAAATCCCTGGAGCGAAGTATCCCGACGCGTGGGTGATTCGCGGCAATCATCACGATGCGTGGGTGAACGGCGCGGAGGATCCGCTGTCGGGCACCAGTGCAGAGTTGGAAGAGGCACGCGTCTTTGGCGAGTTGCTGCAGCAGGGATGGAGGCCGGATCGGACCATCATCTACTGCTTCTGGGACGGTGAAGAGCCCGGCCTGCTGGGCTCGACGGAGTGGGCGGAGGCACACGACGCGGAACTGCGCGAACACGCGGTGGCGTATTTCAATTCCGATACGAATGATCGCGGATATTTCTTCGCCGAAGGATCGCACTCACTGGAGAATTTCGTTAACGACGTGGTGAAGGACATCACCGATCCGGAGACGGGCATGTCGGTGTGGAAGCGGGTGCGGCTCGTGGACATTGCCAACGCCACGCCACAGGAGCGGGCGGAGATTCGCTCGCGGCCCGACCTGCGCATTCCAGCCCTCGGCTCCGGATCCGACTACACCGTCTTCATCGACCACCTCGGGGTAGCCAGCGTAGACCTCGGCTACGGTGGTGAAGACGAGGGCGGTGGGCAATACCACTCGGCCTACGACGATTTCTACTACTACACGCACTTTATGGATACGACCTTCGGCTACGAGCGCGCGCTGGCGCAGACCGCGGGAACCATGGTGATGCGCATGGCGGACGCGGATATTCTGCCGTTCCAGTTTTCCGATCTGGCAGACACAGTGCACATGTACGTCGGACAGTTGCAGAAGCTGGCGGACGACAAGCGCGAAGAGGCGAAAGAGCGCGATCGCGAGATCGCCGAAGGCGTGTACAAGGCGCTCTACGATCCGAAGAAGACGCTCGTGCCGCCGCCGGTGGAGGCCATTCCGCCGTATCTGAATTTTGCGCCGCTGGAGGAGGCGTCGGACGATCTGACGGACGCAGCGAAGGCCTTCGACGCGGCGTATGCGGCGGCGGGCGGAGTTGCGCCGGCGGGGCTGAACGCGGATCTGATCCGCAGCGAGCGTCTGCTGACGGATTCGCACGGACTGCCGAATCGGCCCTGGTTCGAGCACCTGCTGTACGCCCCCGGGTTCTATACCGGCTATGGCGTGAAGACGATTCCGGGAGTGCGCGAGGCGATCGAGCAGAACGAGTGGACGCAGGCCGACGTGCAGATTGGTCGCGTTTCGGTGGCGCTGGAGCACGAGGCCGATTTGCTGAAACAGGCGACGAAGCTGCTGCCGGCCGCGGACTAGAACTGGTCTCATATGTAGGGCCGGGGTTTCGGCGAGGAGCCTGAGCCCCGCTTCGGCGGCGGGTCTCATCCTCAGCGCCCTCGAGTGCATTGGGTTTATGAGACCAGTTCCAGCCGTCCAGGCGAAAGCGCTTCGCGCAGGGCGAACCACAACCCAGCATTCGGATGAATGGGCGCACGGTGAGGACAACGCGGAGATGGGCGACGGTTGCGGTTTTTGCCACAATGGTGGCAGCGTGCGGATGCGCGCGGCATCGGGGCACGCATCACGCCGGGCCGTATATCGATCCCGGCATCGCACAGACGATCGAAGGTATCTGGGCGATCGATAATCACGCGCATCCGGTGCTGGCGCCGCCGGAGGATGCGACGGATCGCGAATTCGATGCGTTGCCGGTGGAATCGCTGGAGCCGGAGTCGGAACCACCTGCGTATCGCGACGATTTTCCGCGGCTCGCCGACGCGTGGAAAGCTCTCTGGGGATTCGAGGCCAGGCCGCCGCTGGATGCGGCGGGATTGCAGCGGCTGAACGCGGCGCGCGAACGAGTGAAGGCTCGCGAGGGTGAGAATTTCCCAGCCTGGGTGCTCGATCAGGCCCGCATCGGCACGCAGGTGGCGAACCGCGTGGCCATGGGCCTGGGCGTGGAGCCGCCGCGATTTCGCTGGGTGCCCTATGTGGACACGCTGCTGTTTCCGCTGGACAACAGCGGGCTGGCGGCGGCGACGCCGGACCAAAAAGAATTCTTCCCGCTGGAAGACAAGGTGCGCGCGCGATATCTCAAAGAAGCGGGATTGAAGGCGGTTCCGGCGACGCTCGATGCATATCTAAGCGAGGTGGTGGCGCCCACGCTGGAGCGGCAGCGGGCCGGCGGCGCGATTGCTGTGAAGTTTGAAGTGGCGTATCTGCGGTCGTTCGACTTCGGCGATCCGCCGCAGGACCGGGCCGCGAAGGTATATGCTCGCTGGGCGCGCGGCGGCGTGCCGGACGACGCGGACTACAAGGTCCTGCAGGATTTTCTGTTCCGGTATATCGCCATGGACTGCGGGCGGCTGGGCATGGCCGTGCATCTGCATACCATGGCCGGCGATGGGAGCTACTTTGGCGTGGCGGGCGTGAATCCGCTGCTGCTGGAGCCGCTGTTCAACGATGCGCGGCTGCGGAAGACGAACTTCGTGCTGCTGCACGGCGGTTGGCCTTACGAGCGTGAGACCGCGGCGCTGCTCGAAAAGCCGAATGTGTATGCGGATATTTCGTCGCAGGACCTGCTGATGACACCGCGGACCCAGGCGAGCTGGCTGCGCGAGTGGCTGGAGTGGGAGCCGGAGAAAGTTCTCTTCGGCAGCGATGGCTATCCGTTTTCCGAAGAGATGGGCTGGCCGGAGGCAACGTGGATCGCGAGCAGCAACGGGCGCGAGGCACTGGGAATTGCGCTGACCGGAATGCTGGCGGATGGCGAGATCAGCCGCGAGCGCGCCAGCGAGATCGCGCGACTGGTGCTGCGCGGCAACGCCGAGCGGCTGTATCGCTTTCAGGGCGCGAAGTAGGGTCAATGCCAGGTCCGGGGTTACCTCGGCCGGCATTTTCCGGCAAAAGCAGGTTCTCGTTCCTCCGCGGCTGCCGTTGCCGCAGCCTCGCTGGCCGGGGAGTCCGCTGGAGGGTCGCCGCCCAGCGACCAGGTTCCTGCGTCTACAATCCCTGAAGACATGTCGCGCTTGCAGGCTCACCCAGGAATCGTTGCAGGATTTTGTGCCCTGGTTCTCTTGCCGGGATCGCTGCGCGTTCACGCGGAAACGGTGGATACCGATCCGCTGAACCGGCAGCCGGCGGTGCAGGAGGCCTTCCTGCGCGTGTACAGCATGGATTACGACGATGCAATCGCGCAGTTTGAGAAGATACAGGGCGAACATCCGGGCGATCCGATCGCGACGGACTATCTGCTCGATGCGGTGCTCTTCAGCGAGCTGAACCGGCTGGATTTGCTGGATACAACCTTCTACGCTAACGACGGTTTCCTGACCGGCAAACATACGGTCGCCGAGGATCCGCAAGCGCGGGAGCGGATTCGCGCGCTGGGCGATCAGGCGGTGAACGAGGCCAACGCAGAGCTGAAGAAAAGCCCGAACGACGTGAACGCGCTCTTTGCGCGCGGCTGGGCGAAGAGCCTGGAAGCTACGTATTCAGGGATGGCGCAGCGGGCCTTCGGCACCGGGCTCAGGCAGGCGCTGGGGGCGAGGAGCGACTGCGATCGGGCGCTGCAGATCGATCCGCATTACGTTGACGCGAAGCTGGTAACGGGCGTGTATCAATATGTGGTCGGGGCGCTCCCGTTCGCGTTCAAGCTGCTGGTAGGGTTCGTGGGGATTCACGGATCCAAACCCGAAGGCATGGCGATGCTGCGCGACGATGCGGCCAACGGCGTGGTAACGCAGGTGGAAGCCCGGACGGCGATGATGCTCTTTCTGCGCCGCGAAGGCAAATACCAGGAGGCGGCGAGTGTCGCCCGGGAGCTGGCGGCGGAATATCCGCACGGCTTTCTGTTTCAGCTCGAGCAGGCAAACCTCGAGAAGGACGGCGGCGAGGGGATGAAGGCTGTCTATACCTACGAGCAGCTGATCGACCTGGCGAAACGCCCGGGGTATTTCGATTCGGCGCACCTGGAGCTGGCCTATTTTGGCCTGGGGGACAGCCTGCGCGGTCAGAGGAGATACCAGGAGGCGGTGGAGGCTTATCGCGAAGGCGCCTTTCAGCCGACGACAAGCGCAGAGCTGAAGCGGCGCTGCCTGCTGATGGCCGGCGAGACCTACGACCTGATGGGGGAACACGGCAATGCCGTGCTGCAGTATCAGGAGGTCCTGAATGCCGGCAGCGACACCGTGCAGGGGGAGTTGGCACGGAAATATATGCGGTCTGCTTACGCGGGGAAGTAGTTTTTAGCGGATAGCGGATAGCGGATAGCGGATAGCGGATAGCGGATAGCGGATAGCGGATAGCGGAATCCCTCTGCTGCAATACGGACCGGGGGTTCGCTGAGATTGTCCTTCGCCGACAGAATCCTGCCGCTCAGGAGCGAGGCGGCGGCTCAGATTCGAGCGCGCCGCCTCCGTGGGTTCTGGTGCTTCCCGGTCAATCCATGTCGTCGACGTAACGAGCCAGGATGACAGAGTCACCGGAGGTGGGGTCTTTGATGAGCAGACCGACCACGCGGACGGTGGTCGCGGAGCTGACATCGCTGACGCCGCTGAAGCCGTCGCGGAACGACGTGCCGGAAGCGGTGTAGACGGTGACGGTTTGCGGGATCAGCACGCCGGCGAATCCATTGACCTGCATCTGGAAGCTGCCGTCTCCGCTGTTGATCGAGCCGGGCACGATGGTCCCGTTGAAGCCCCAGTTACGCAGGACCACGCGTTTGACGCTGAGGGCCTGACCGTTGGCGGCTCCGGCAAGCGTTCCGCCTACGGAAACATGCTGGCCGGCGAGGAGCGTGGAGGGGTTGAAGAGGAACTGCGTGAATCGGTTGTGCATCCAGTAGATGAAGAATTTCTCCTGGCCGGTGAGGTCGACCTGCGCGATCTGTCCGAGCGTAACGCCGTCACCGCTGGCGGGCAGAGTGCCACGAACATAAAGCTGGAAATCGCTGTCGTTACCGGAGCCGGGCTGGACATAGGTGACCAGACCCCCGGCATAGAAACCGTCCTGCGAGAGGATTGCGACTTCGTCGGCGTCGATGGTGGAGTCGGCTTTGTCGAGAACGCCGGAGATCTGCACGATGCTGGTAGAAGTAAGATCGCTGAGGCCCTCGCCGTTATCCCATTCGGTGTTGCCGTTCACGTTGATCGTCCACTGGCGACCGTGCGGACCCTGGATGGAGAAGGACTGCGTCGACAGGGTTGGGTTGACGACTCCGGCGTCGAACTCGTCGATGTAGGCGCCGGGAGCGCTGGGGCCGACAGCCGTGATGTCGACGGTGGGATCGACCACCACGTCGCCGTTGGAGACCACAATCTGTCCGCCGGAAGTCTGGATGGATTTATCCAGCCGGAAATCCATGCGGATGCCGACCGGACCCGTCTGCGCAACCACCAGCGGATTCGTCAGCGTCGCAGTGACCGTCGGCGTGGTGAAGCTGACCGGCAGGGTCTGAATGGTGGGCGCGCCGGAACCGGTCTGCAGATAGCCGACGGTGGCGCTGGCGAAGGTGACGGAAATCTGGGTATAGGTGTCGGCCGGTACGTCGTTCGCATCGACGAGCGTCTGCAGGCCGTTGTACCGGGCGAAATCGATGGTGGGGTTGCCGCTGACCAGCGAGACGCTGGTGCCGTCAGAAGCCAGGGCATCGATCGACTGAATCGTGGCGCTGAAGGAGACAACGCTCGCTACCGGCGCGTCCGTGCCGACGACGAAGGCCTCGCCGGTGTTCTGGCCGGTCGTGGTGGTACCGGACATGGTGGTGTTGCCGCAGCCGGCAACGAAGAGAGCGATGACAAGCGAAGCTGCGCCGAGGCCTGCCAGGAAAGTGCGGGAGGAGGAACGACCGTGGGACGACATGGTATCGACTCTTTCCGCGGCTCCGGGAACGGCTGCGGCCTGTTGGCGGCGTTTGGCGAGGATCACGAGCCGGGCACACGAGGAACTGCAGCGCAGGGTAAGCGCCTGTACCGGTCAGCTGGGCTGTAATCCTCGGAAGACGGCGGCAACAATACGTGAGCGGTGGATTCCCTGTGAACCGCTGGTGCTTAGGATGGGCGGTGTTTACGACCGACCGCCGTTCGTGAGGGTGAACCCGCCTCTGCAGGCAAAGTTTCGCAGTTTTTCGCAGAATTCCGCGCACGAACGTAACTTGTACCCGTGACGGTGACGGAAGGATGACCGGGCGCATGAATTTATGCAGAATGTAACGCTCCATTGATCGGCGGTTTTCGGCTGCATGCGACTCTCGGAACGGCAGCAGCACGCACGACCGGAGAGCAGCGGAGGCGGAATGGGCCGAACCAGCCGAGATCGCGAACCCAGCGCGGGAAGAATGGCGGAGCTGCTGTATCCGCTGACGCACTGGAACTGGAAAGTCTCCATGCTGACCGCAGTGCTGCGCGGCTGCGCCTGCATCCTGGCTCTGCGGCACATGGAGGTCCGCGCGCGGGATCACTTTGGCATGGTCGAGGCGGCCTATGTGCTGCTGACCTGCGGCTTCTTTTCGGCCCTGCAGCAACAGTCGCTGAAGATCGGGCGCGAAGCGCTGGCGTGGCTGGCATGCGTGGTGGTCGTGCCGCTCACGTCGCTGGGATGCGACGCAGCGCTGCACTTATGGCTCGACGGGCGGCAGACGCGCCAGCTGGGCGTTGCGGGCCTGATCTTCACCATTCTTTCCGCGACGTTGCACTGGCATATGATTCGCAACGGGGCGCTGCTGGTGGGCGAGGAATCACACTCGCTGGCAACCGACCTGAAGCGGATTCCGCGACTTGTGGGGGTGTATTTTGCCGCGCCGGTGCTGTGGGTGGGGAAGTGGGCGACCACCGAAGCGCGAAGAAACGAGGCCCTCGCGCCGATGGCTGCCAGCGACTAGTTTTCCAGCTTCTTCGTCACCAGCTCGTTCAGCAGCGCGGGATTGGCCTGGCCCTTCGAGGCCTTCATCGCCTGGCCGACGAAGAAGGCCGCGACCGTCTTCTTGCCTTTGCGGTATTGCTCCACCTGAGCCGGGTTGGCAGCGATGACGTCGTCGATCATTTTCTCGAGCGTGGCGGCGTCGCTGATCTGCTGCGGTTTTTCGCGCTCATAGACGGGGCCGAAATCTTCGCTGCGTTCAAAGCAGAGGTCGAAGAGCTGCTTGAGCTGCTTGCTCGACAGCTTGCCGTCTTCGGCTAAGTCGGCGGCCTGGGCTACGCCTTTCATCGTGATCGGAGACTGCTCCAGCTCGAGGCCGGCAGCTTTGAGGCGCATGGTCAGCTCGCTCTGCACGAGGTTGGCAACGCGACGTGGGTTCTTCGCGGCGCGCGCGGCAGCCTCGAACTGATCGGCGAAGGCGCGCGTGGCGGTGAGGGTCTGGGCATCCTGCGCCGTGATACCGTACTCGGCGATCATGCGGGCGCGGCGCGCCTCGGGCAGTTCCGGCATTTTGCCGGCGATCTCGGCCTTCCACGCATCGGAGACGATGAGCGGCGGCAGATCGGGCTCAGGGAAGTAGCGATAGTCGTGGGCCTGCTCCTTGGAGCGCATGGAGTAGGTGCGGCCTTCGTTGGCGTTGTACAGACGCGTTTCCTGGACGACGCGGCCGCCGGATTCGACGATCTCGATTTGCCGTTCGATCTCGTATTCGAGCGCGGCGCGGATGAAGCGGAAGCTGTTGACATTCTTCACCTCGGCCTTGGTGCCGAATTTCTCCTGGCCGCGGGGACGCACGCTGACGTTGGCATCGCAGCGGAGCGAGCCTTCTTCCATGTTGCCGTCGCTCACGCCGGTGTAGACAATGATTTCCCTGAGGCGCGTAAGGTATTCGAAGGCCTCGTCCGGGGTGCGCATGTCCGGTTCGCTCACGATCTCGATGAGCGGCGTGCCGCAGCGGTTGAGATCGACGTAAGTATGCGTCGCCGAATCGGCAAATCCCTCGTGCATGCTCTTGCCCGCGTCCTCTTCCATGTGGAGGCGCGTGATGCCGAGGCGCTTCACGCCTTCCGGCGTGGGCACGTCGAGCCAGCCGTGCTCGGCGAGGGGTTTGTCGTACTGAGAGATTTGGTAGCCCTTGGGCAGGTCGGGATAGCAGTAGTTTTTGCGCGCGAAGATCGACCGCTCGCGGACCTGGCAGTTGAGTGCGAGCGAGGCCAGCGTGGCGAACTCGACGGCCCGCTTGTTGAGAACCGGCAGCGCACCGGGCAGCCCAAGGCAAACCGGGCAGACGTTGGTGTTCGGAGGCGCGCCGAATTTGTTCGCGCAGCCGCAGAAGGCCTTGGTTTCGGTCAGCAGCTGGACGTGGACTTCGAGGCCGATGACGGCTTCGTATTTCGCGCGGATGCCGGGCGGGATGGTCACTGCGGAGGCCATGAGTTCAGCTCCAGTTTAGCAAGTGGGAGGGATCAATCCACTCCGGTTGCGGTGAGTTCACGGTCTCTCTGATAACGCCTGAGACAGTAAGCTGCGAACCGATAGACAGCATAAATAACGATTACTGTTACGGCATCTCTCCAAATCATGGCGGATGGCCGTCTCAGAGTGCCAATTTTACGGCCGTTGTAGTCGGCGATTGGCCACGAGAGAAATATTCACTACTTCGGATAGCCCTGCCAGAGGTATTCGAGGGCTTCGGGGAGGGTTTGAAGCTTCGTGGCGTGGTCGACGTGGCCGGCGTTCTCGGCAAACACGAATTGATAGTGATAGTGCTGCTTCGCCAGAGCGGCGGCCATTTTCTCGTTGGCGACAACCCAGTCGTGCATGCCATCGCGCATGTCATTGGGGTTGTACAGGTCGCGGTCGCCAACCTCCATCCAGATGCGGATGGGTTTGCGCGGCGAGTTGGGGATGAGGTTGTCGACGAAACCCCACGCGCCGTGCGGGGTGGCCGGGTCCCAGGGCCACTGCTGGTTGATCCATGTGCCGGAGTAGGCGAGGACGCGGTGGTACCACTCGGGGTGGTACCAGGCCATGATGAGCGAGACGGCTCCGCCGGAGCTGCCTCCCATGGCCGCGCGGCCGTTGGGGTCACGCGTCAACTTTACGTTGCACTTTGCCTCGACGAGCGGAAGGACCTCGTCCTCCACCCACTCGGCGTATTTTCCTGACATGGTGTCGTATTCGAGACCACGCTCGCTGCCCTGTGCGTCGCCGCCGCCGTTCTGTATGGAGATGGCGACGATGACGGGGACGCGGTGTTCGGCGATGAGATTGTCGAGCGCGGTGAACAGGCTGAGGTCGGGCCCGTCGGCGCCGACGATGAAGGGCGCCACGGAGCCAGGAACGTACTGCTGCGGGACGTAGACGTCGATGGTGCGGGTCCACGGTTGGGGATGGCTGGTGGTGACGATGAGCCGGTCGGGGTCATTCGGATCGGGCGTTCCGAATGTGCCAGGGTCGCGCGCGATGCCGGGATAGAACTTGCTGTCGGCGGACGTCATGGTGAACTCAATCACATTTCCCTGCGGTGCGCTGGGATGATCCGACAGCTCGGGCGCGGGTGGGTGCGTGGGGCCGAGGATGAAGTTGCCGTCCTTGTCGGCAGGAGGGACGGCGCCGTCGGGGAGCTGGGTGGCCTGGACATAGCCGGGCGTGTGGGGGTCGCGGGTGGGGTAAGTGGGGCGCGACGTCTGAGCCGCAGCCAGCGCAGTGACGGTCAGAAATCCAGTCAGGATGGCCGCGCAGCGAGGGCGCAGCATGGGGAGGTTCGTCTTGCTCGCGCGTGGATTCATGCAGATTGCTTTTCTCCTCGAATTGCAGCGGCAGTTGTCGTTGCCAATTGCGGCAGTGTAGCAGCCTGGCGGGGGCACGGGCGGCAGATGAGCTCCGGTTCGTGGTACGTTGCTGCACATTCACCGTTTTGCGGATACGTGAGGCGAGCGATGGATCGATCTTTCCTGTACGGGTTCATGAGTTCCAGCCGTTATGGAGTTGTTTCCAGCATTGCGGCGAACGGCGATCCGCAATCGGCGCTGGTTGGCATTGCCGTTTCCCCCGAGCTGGAGATCATTTTTTGACACGGTCCAGTCAACGCGAAAGTATGCAAACCTGACCGCGCGCTCCGCCTGCTCGTTTGTGGTGGGGTGGGCGGGTGAGCAGACGGTGCAGTATGAGGGAATCGCCGTGGAGCCGGCGGGAGAGGAACTGCGGCGGTGTCAGGAAATCTACTTTCGCGTATGGCCGGACGGGCCAGCAAGGATGAGCTGGCCGGGTATCGCGTATTTTGTCGTACGGCCTCGGTGGATTCGCTACAGCGACTTCGATCGGAATCCGCCGCAGATTGAGGAAACGACATTCGGTGGGCAGCCGTAGCTCTCATCGCTGCGACTCCCGTGCCCGCTGCGCCAGCAGCATCGCGTCGATGGAGTCGTAGCCGGTGGGGAGTTTGATGCCCTGCGTGGTTGCGCCGGCGGCGAGCAGCGCAGCGACGGAGTCGGGTTGGCGGCAGCGGACCCAGTACGAATCGACGCAGGCTTTGACGGCGAGCTGAAGGGGGGTGCGGCCGCGCGCGTCAGTGGCGTGGATATTTGCGCCGCGTGCGATCAGCTCGCGGACCACATCGTGCCAGGCGCGCCAGGCAGCGACGTGGAGGGCGGTGGAGTTGCGGGTGTTGTCGAAGTAGGGGTCGCCCTCGGGCCAGAGCTCGTTGACAGAGACTCCGAGATCGAGGAGGGTGCGGACGCCTTCGAGATTGGCGGCGCCGGCAAAGCGAGCGAGCAGGGCGCCGCCATTTTGTAACAGCTGCTGATGCAAATCGGGCGTGGCGGCGAGGAGGGACTGCGCCTGGGCGAGACGGGCGCGCGCGCAGGCGGCGACGAGGGTATCGAGCGCGGCGGTGGGGCCGTCGCAGGTGTGGGCAAAGCCGCGCCGTTCGAGCGCTTCAAGGATGTCGCCGCGTCCGTGGTACGCGGCCATCTGGAAGGCGTTGCGGCCGTCGGCGCTGTTGCGCAGGTACGGGTCGGCGCCATGGTCGAGGAACATTTCGATCATAACGAGGCCGTTGTCGCGACGGATGGAGTGCTGGAAGGGCGTGTATTGCCAGTGGGTGAGGTAGTTGGGGTTGGCGCCATGGTCGAGAGCGAGAGCGAGGCCTTTCTCGTCGTGCCAGTCGGCTTTGCGGGCGGCGAGCCAGGCCAGCGAGCGCTCATTGAGGCGACCGGACTCGAGGATGATCTGCATGACGGTGTTGTCGTAGGTTTCCGGGACGTGGTACGGGGTCTCTTCGTCGTTGGGGTCGGCGCCGTATTCGAGGAGCAGACGCGTGACGCCGGGGTGCTGGGCGAGGCTGGCGGCGCCGTAGATGGCGGTTTCGGGAACCTGGCGGGGCGGGTCGTCGATGGTTTCGTACCAGCCGGTGCTGGGGCTGGCTCCGGCCTCGAGGAGTGCGTGGGCGGTAGCGGTGAAGGCGTCGGAGCGGGACTTGTCGAGACGGAGATAGCGGGAAAAGCAGAGGTACGTGAGGGCGTCCCACTGGTGCGGGCCGCCTTTGGCGGTGGCGAGAGCCGAATCGCGGGTGAGAAAGGCGCGGAGGGTGGGCTCGTCCGCGAGGACGGCGGCGGTGTAGATGTTCGCCGTGGCAACGTGGGGGTAACGGGAGAGGATGAGATCCGCCTCGCGGAGGGTGCCGGCGGCGTGCCAGCCGTGGATGGGGACGGAGGCGAACTCGAGGAAGAAGGCGACGGGATCGCGAAGAGCGGCTGGGGTGGAGGGGTCTTCGAGGGCGCGCAGAGTTTGCAGGGTGCGGAGATGCGCGGTGAATTTGGGCCAGGAAGGGAAGTCATGGGCGCGGGCCAGGGTGAGCTGCGCATCGGCGAGGGAGATGGCGACGAGCTGATCGTCGGTGGCCTTGCGGAGGCGAGGATGCCAGCGGCGGATGCTGTCGAGGGCGTCGAGATTGCGGGCGGCACAGGCGCGGTGGAGGTCTTTGGCCTGCTTTTTGTATTGTTCGAGGCTGGGGCGGGCGGGGATTTCAGACATAACGAAGCTCCTTTCGTGAGGCGCCTCAGGAGTCCGCACACGGAGGCTGAAAGAAGATTCGCTGATTTGTGGGAACGGCTAAGGTGGGCACGGCCCTTTCCGCGGACTGGATGCGCCCTTCGCGCTGGAGACGAAATTACCGAGGGCGGCGGCGGAAGTCAAATGCGGCTGCGCGGCGGCGCAGGACCGGCCCTACAATGTCTGCATGACAAGCCTCGGGGCATTCACGCAGGTGGCGCCGGAGCTGGAGCCGGTGCTGGAAGAGCTGCGGCGGCACGAGCCGATTTTTCACACGGAAGAATTTGGGAGGACGCCCGCCGACTTCGATCGCAGGATGGCCCCCGGCTACTGGGAAGTGGGTGGATCGGGACGGCGCTACAGCCGGGGATTTATCCTGGCGGGCCTCACGGAGCATCCGCCGCTGGATGCGGCCGTCGCCGGCTGGGGATGCAGCGACTTCGGATTGCGGCAACTGGGGCTGGAGACGTATCTGCTGACCTACACGCTGCGCCAGGGCGAACGCGTCACGCGGCGCGCCACCGTTTGGGAGAGGACCGCGAGCGGATGGCAGATTCTGTACCACCAGGGAACGATCGTTGCCGGCGTGGAGGACGACACGATTCCCGGCCCGCACGAACTGTCGAGACCGCACATCGCGTGACATTCGGTCGCCGAACGGCCCTGGCGCACTCATTCAGGGGACTCACGGGCACTCCCGCATCCTCGCCCGCCTACGGCTGCAAAGTTTCTCCGGCTACCACGCCGCTCAGTTTCTCTTCGGACATGGTTCGGTTGAAGGCCGCGACGTCGTTGGCCAGAAAGCCGTTGAACAGCCGGATTGCTGACTCGTACTGCGGATTGAGCAGCTTCTTCTGATCGAGAAGAGCGGCGGTCGGCGCATCGTCTTCGCCCTCGAGCGCCTGATCGAGCGCGAGCAGGTGTTCGCGAATCTGGTCCGGAACACGCAAGGTTGCCTCTGCGGCCCCGGGACTGCTGGTCAGTTTCGCCTGGACTCCTTTCATCTGCTTTTCCAGCGCATCGATGGCCGCCCCGGCCTTCTTTTCTTCGGGCGAGCCTTTGGCGGCGAGACGCAGAGCGTCGAGCTGCGCGTGGATGGCGTCGATGCGATTCAGCGCGACATCGAACTGCGAAAGCTGATGCAGAACGGCCTCCGTCACGTGGAAGCGCTCCTGCATGTCAGCCGGGTCGGCATGCGATGCCGCGTCGTTGACCACGGTGATATTCCCGGTCGTGGTCTGGCCGCCGATGGTCAGCTTCGCCGTGTACTCGCCCGGAGGAACCAGCGCCCCGGACCGCGGCCCCTTTTCGAAGTCCTTGCCGCCGTTCCAGCGTACCGGGCCATCGGCGCGCAGATCCCACGCGATGCGCTGCAAGCCCGGCTTCGTTGGCACCCACGGAATCTCCTTCGTCTTCTCGGAGGCCGCTTCCTCTGCAGCGGGCGGCACGGTCTGCTGCTCGGTTTGCGAGGGTGTCGCTGCATGCGCCGGCTTTGCCTCTTCCTGCTCAGGCCGCTTCGCAGCGCTCTGGCTGCTTTCCTGCGCTCGGGCCGCAGGCGGCAGGTCGTCCTCGTCGGGCGGCGCTTCGTCCGGCTCCAGCTCGTGCGTTCCTTTTAGCGTGCGTACCACGTGGCCGTCGGCATCGGAAATGACGAGCTCGCCCGGGTCCTTTACTTCCTTCGCGAGGTAGTAGCTGAGCAGCGCTCCGTAGGGCGGGTTCTTTCCATAGAACGCGCCATCGCCCAGCGACTCAATCGACGACCATGGCCAGAAGCGCAGCGCGGCCTGGGGTCGGAACAGGTGTGCCGTCTCCTGCGCGACTTGCGGCGTGAACTGCTGGAAGGGGGTGAGGTCGTCCAGGATCCAAACCGAGCGGCCGTGCGTGGCGACAACCAGATCGTTGTCCCGCGCGTTGAGAGCCAGATCGTAGACGGCAGCGTGAGGCAGGCCCAGGCCGAAAAGATACCAGTGCTGGCCCGCGTCCCATGAAACGTAGAGGCCGTTTTCCAGGCCGGCGTAATAAAGCTGCGGATTGTGCAGGTCGCGGCGCACCACATGCGCGTAGACCTGGGGCAGATTGCCGCTGATGGACTGCCAGGTGGCGCCGTAATCCGTGGTGCGGAACAGGTACGGTTTGAAGTCGCCGCTGAAGTGCCGATCCACGGCGATGAGCGCCTCGCCCGCATCGTCGGAGGACAGGTCAATCGATTCAATCCGGCCCCAGGGAGGCAAATTTGGAATATTGACGGTTACATTTCTCCAGGTGGCGCCGCCGTCGCGGGTGAGCTGCACCTCGCCGTCATCGGCGCCGACCCAAATGACGCCCGGATCTTTGGGCGAGGGCGCGATGCTGATGAGGGCATCGTAAAACTCTGCGCCGGAGTTGTCCTTGATCACGGGCCCGCCGGACGACTGCTGCTTCGCCTTGTCGTTGCGGGTCAGGTCGGGGCTGATGGCTTTCCAGGTGCGGCCGCGATCTTCGCTCCTGAACAGGACGTTGGCTCCGGCGTAGAGCACCCGGGGATTCTGCGGAGAAACCGCGAAGGCGGAATTCCACGCCCAGCGATACGGCAGGTCGGCAACGCCCTGGCCGGTGACGTCGCGGGGGTAAGGTTCCATATCGTGATCCTGGAGCGATGCGCGATCGAACATAAGGAACACGCCGTTTTGCGTGCTGTTGTAAATCAGGTTGGGGTTATCGGCAGCAGGGATGGCGTACATTCCGTCTCCGCCGTTGAGCGCGAACCAGTCGCGATCGAGGATGCCGGAGGGATTTTTGCTGCGGCCCGGGCCGCACCACGCACTGTTGTCCTGCAGGCCGCCGCAGACGAGATACAGCGGATCGCCGCTGGTGGCCACGTGGTAGAACTGGCCGATGGCGATGTTGTGGACGAAGGCCCAGTGCGCGCCGTTGTCGCGCGAAAGCGCCACGCCGCCGTCGTTGCCCTCAATGATGCGACCGCTGCCGGCGGGATCGATCCACATGGCGTGGTGGTCCACGTGGATTTGCTTCGCGATGGGGCTGAAGGTCTTTCCGCCGTCGTTCGATTCCTCGAGATTGTTGGAGATCGCGAAGACATGGTTCGGATCGCGCGGATCGACAGCGATGTGCGAGAAGTAGAAGGGGCGCGCGTCGACTTCCTGGTCCTTGCTCACCAGACTCCAGTGATCGCCGGAGTCGCCGGAGCGCCACAGCACGCCTGCGTTCGAGCCCATCACGGCGTAGACGACATTGGGTGCGCTGGCCGCGATGGCGAGGCCGATGCGGGCTACGGGCTGCTCGGGCAATCCGTGACCGCTCAGGCGCTGCCAGGTCGTTCCCCCGTCGATGGAGCGGTA
This sequence comes from Acidobacteriaceae bacterium, assembly GCA_030041435.1. GTDB lineage: Bacteria > Acidobacteriota > Terriglobia > Terriglobales > Acidobacteriaceae > Palsa-343. The sequence continues at coordinate 40,753 of JASHNW010000130.1, read as the reverse complement.
GATGGCGTCCTCCGGCCCGCCATCGGAGTAATTCCAGGGCGTACGGCGAAAGCGATACCCGGCAGCAAACAAGATCTGCGGGTTTTTCGGATCCATCGCCAGATCGGAGATGCCAATGCCGGGGCCGATGTAGAGAACCTTTTGCCAGGTGGCGCCGCCATCGGTGGTGCGGTAGACGCCGCGGTCCTCGCTGTCGGCCCAGGGGCTGCCCATGGCGGCGACGAGGACGGTGTCTGGATGATGGGGATCGATGGCGATCGCGGAAATCGAGAAGCTGTTGTCCAGCCCCATGCGCTTCCAGTGCGCGCCGCTGTCCGTCGATTTATAAATGCCGTCGCCAAAGGAGACATCGTTGCGGATGTTAGCTTCGCCCGTGCCCGCCCACACGATGTTCGGATTGACGGGATCGACAGCGAGCGCGCCGATGGAAGCTACACTCTGGTACTGGAAGAGAGCTTTCCACGTGATGCCGCCGTTGCCGGTGCGGAAGATGCCGCCATCGGCCGCGCCCACGTAGTAGACGCCGGGGCTCCCTGGCACTCCGGCGACGGCGGTCACGCGTCCGCCGGAGATAGCCGGTCCAATCTCGCGGAAGCTGATGCTGCGGCGCACGACCATGGGGAGTTCGGTGCGGCCCTCGTCGTTGGACTGCTGCGGACCCGATACGCCTAGGAAGGGGACGGCGGGCTGAGGGCTCTGTTGTGCTAAGACGACGGTGCTTGCGCCCAGAACCAGCAGGCAGAGGGGACGGCAGACGTTCATTGAATTGTCCTGAGGTGCGGGGGATAAAGCCGGAGTTTATCATCGCGGCGGGCCCGGAGAGATGCGCTCGGCGGGCCGTGGCGGAATTGGGTTCAGATCTCCAGGATCACCGGCATGATGAGCGGGCGCCGGCTGGTGTTCTTCTGGATATACCGCTTGAGATCGATGCGGATTTTTTCCTTGATGACGCCGTAGTCGGCCTTTTCCTCGGCGCTGGAGTTGTCGAGGGTCTGGGTCACCACCTGGCGCGCGCCTTCCATCAGATCGGGCTCGGCGCCGACGAAGCCGCGGCTGACGATCTCGGGATGCCGTTCGACTTTGCCGCTGAGTTTATTGATGGTGAGGATGGGCAGCACGAAGCCGTCTTCGGAAAGGTGGCGGCGGTCGCGGATGACGAGGTCTTCGACGACGTCGCTCGAGGAACCGGAGTCGATGCAGACGCGGCCCGCCGTGACCTTGCCGGATTTGCGGGCGTTGTCGCGGTCCAGTTCGAGGACATCGCCGTTTTCCATAACCAGAGCGAGATCGATGACGCCGAGGCGCTGCGCCACTTCCGCATGCTTTTTCAGATGGCGGTAGTCGCCGTGGATGGGAATGAAGAATTTTGGCTGCAGCAGGTTGATCATGAGCCGCTGCTCTTCCTGGCTGGCATGGCCGCTCACGTGGATGAGCCCGTGCGAGCCGTCGTCGTAGATCACGTCGGCATCGCGGCGGCAGAGGTGGTCGATGACGCGGAAGATGCTCTTCTCGTTGCCGGGGATGACACGGGAGCTGAGGACGACGGTGTCGCCGGCCTGGATTTTCGCGTGCTTGTGGTTGTCGACGGCGGCGCGGCTGAGCGCGCTCATGGGCTCGCCCTGGGTGCCGCTGATGAGCACCATGACCTGCTCCGGCGAGTAGTCGTTGATCTGTCCGGGATGGATGATAAGGCCGGCGGGCAGATCGAGGTAGCCGAGGTCCTGCGCGATCTCCGACGATTCCAGCATGGAGCGGCCGACGACGGCGACCTTGCGGCCATGATGGCGCGCCAGTTCCGTGGCGATGCGGATGCGGTAGATCGAAGAAGAAAAGCAGCTGAAGAAGAGCTTCTTTTTCGTGCGCGAGAAGATTTCGTCGAGGCGGGGCTTCACGGCCCATTCGCTGGGGGTGTATCCGTAGCGGTCGACGTTGGTGGAGTCCTGGAGCAGGGCGAGCACACCGCGCTTGCCGATCTCGGCGAAGCGGTGCAGGTCGAAGGCCTTGCCGTCGGGCGGCGACAGATCGATCTTGAAGTCGCCGGTGTGGACGATGATGCCAACCGGCGTCTCAATGGCGAGCGCGACGCAGTCCACCAGAGAGTGGGTGACGCGGATGGGCTCGATGGTGAAGGGGCCGAGCGAGAATTTGGCGTTAGGGCTGATTTCAATCAGCTCGGCGTCGTCGAGCAGGGCATGCTCTTCGAGCTTGCCTTCGACAAAGGCGAGCGTGAACTCGGTGCCGTAGACGGGCACATTCAATTCGGAGAGGATCCATGGCAGGCCGCCGATGTGGTCCTCGTGGCCGTGGGTGAGGATGATGCCGCGGACATGCTGCCGGTTCTCGACGAGGTAAGAAATGTCCGGGACGACGATGTCGACGCCGAGCAGCTCGGACTCGGGAAACATGAGGCCGGCATCGATGACAACGATGTCGTCTTTATAGCGGATGGCGAGGCAGTTCATGCCGAACTCGCCGAGCCCGCCCAGGGGGATGATTTGTAGTTTTGCGTCGGCCATCAGGAGGAATTGCCCTTCAAATCGCCTGCGGCTCGCTCAGGGCAGGCTGTTCAGGCGCAGTTGTGTGGGTGAGTTGTCGGTCTCTTCGTAACGTTAAGAGACAGGATAGCAGCCTCGTTCCTGCACAGGGCAATCCTCGGGTTGAAAGCGAGCGAATCGTCCTGGCGGGAGGGCCGGAGCGCGGCTCTTCCGCGGGGATCAATACTGGTCGGCTGTCGCAGACGGATAGTACCCGGCCTTGGACTCCACGGTCAGCCCAGGCAGGCCTTCCACATGGACGTCGATGGAGTGGTATTTGTCGCTGATGGTGTGCTGGTGACTGGCGTAGACGATGTCGTAGGAGGTGCGGACGGACTCCGTGATGTGGACGAAGGCGTTCTGGATGCCGTTCTCCGACATTTCCGCCTGCATCTCGCCGCCGGTGGCGATGGCGTAACGGGGCAGGACGTTCTCCGGAGCCAGCAGCGGCAGCTTCATGCGGTCAAGGTACCCAATGCCCCACAGCGAAGCGTCGCCAACTTCGGTTCCGTAGACAGCGATGTTGTTGGTGAGCAGGAACTGAACCACTTCCTGGTATTTCGCTTTGCTGCGTTCATTTTTTCCGTCGCTGACGACGTAGATGATGCGGCGGCGGCCGCGCGGCTGGCTGGCCAGCTGCTCGGCGGCATAAAGGATGGCGTCATTCAGCGGATGGACTTCCTTGGGCAGCATCAGGAATCCGCCGTTGCCCATCTGCGGGGCGAGGGTCGGATCGGCCTGCTGGCCATTCACCGTCGGCCCGCTGCTTAGTGGGTCGTCGCCCATGGAAGGGACGCCCATTTGCTGCCCAGGCCTCTTCGCCATGACCAGAGCAGCCGGAAGCCGCGCTCCCGCTGCCCCGGTAAAATTGGTAATCATGTCGGGTCCGGTACCGGCATAGGTAATAACGGCGACGGTGTCGGACGGGGTCAGGGAGTTGGCGACGGCGGACAGGCTGTCGTTCACCCTCTGCATGATGTCCGACGGCAGCGTGTCGTCGATGACGAAGGCGATGGAAAGCGGGTAGGCGTCCGTTGTAAACCAGTAAATTCGCTGGCGAACGCCGTCCTCATAGACGCGGAACCGCCACGAGGGCAAACCGGCAACCAGCTGGTGATGCTTGTCGCGGACGATCGTGGGGACATCCACAAGGGTGACCCCGGTCCGGAATGTGGGCACATCGCTGGGAGTCGGCGGAATCAAAGGCTGACCGGGGGCCGGGGAAAGCGGCGCCGCGCCCTGGAACGCATCCGGCGGCGGAGTCTGGCTGGCCGGCGCCTGGACCACGCCGGAACTGGTGTGCTGGGCGGCGTCAGCGGAATGGTCCTGATCCTGGTCTGTGCCCGTGGCTTTGCCGGGGGCTACCTGGCTGGTGAGGCTGGTGAGCGATGAGGGGCCAGGCGTCTGCGGCGCGGGGGCGTTCGGCGGAGCAGACTGCGCCTGAGACTGGGGGGCGGGAGCATCCGGTACCGCCTGTTGCAGGGCAACCGCCGTGCCCGCGAGAACCAAAGAAAGAGCGCCGAACCAAAATGCGCGCATCACCCTGAAACCCCCAATTCCTGCACTCAAAATCGGCAAATTGCGCTCATCCGTGGACCTGTCCGTATCTCCCGGAACTGTGCGCGGAGCACCGATCCATTGGATGCTCCACCCCTCGGTTCGAGACGAAGGCGTATGCTCAAGATTACCAGAGCGGCGATCCCCTCGTTGCCTGGTACCCATCCGGAAGCGAATCCGTCTAAGGGGCATGGATGTGCGCTGTCTGCGTGTTCTGATCATTCCGGCATTGCTTTTGGGAACCGCTGTACCTATGACGTGGGGCCAGGCGGCTCCGTCACCCGATGCGCCCCCGGTCAGTTCAGTGCCAGCGGATAACTCGACGGTGGACGCCGGTCCGCCCAGAGAGACCCTGCATGTGACGTCGAACCTGGTGAGCGAGTACTTCACCGTGCGCGACAAGCACAACGCACTGATTCCCAACCTGACGAAGAACGACTGCACGGTATGGGAAGACAAGCAGCAGCAGAAGATTTCGAACTTTGTCGCCGAGGCAAATCAGCCCCTGACGCTGGGCATCCTGATCGACACCAGCGGCAGCCAGCAGTACGTTCTGCCCCTGGAACAGCAGTCAGCGTCGGCGTTTCTGAAGCGGATCCTGAGGCCGAAGGACGAAGCCTTCCTGCTCAGCTTCGACGTCGGCGTCAATCTGGAGCAGGATTACACCAATAACGTCCGCGAGTTGGAGCAGGCGATCAATAAGGTTCAGATCAACACCGCAGCGGGCGGCGGATCGGCGGGCGTCCCGGGGATCGGCCAGGGTCCGGTTCCGACCATCGGGGCACCCAAAGGCACGCTGCTCTATGACGCGGTCTACCTGGCATCGAACAACAAGATGCGCACGGAGACCGGCCGCAAAGCGCTGATCCTGCTGACCGATGGCGAAGATGAAGGCAGCGAGACGAAGCCCAAAGCGGCCATTGCTGCGGCGGAAAACGCCAACTCCATCATTTATGTCATCCTGATCGCCGATCGCGCTCAGTATTTCGGTTACGGAATCGGCTATACGGGCGATATGCAGATGCGGTCGCTGACCCAAGCAACGGGCGGACGCGTCATCAATGTGGGCAACAACGGCAAGAAGCTCGAGGATGCTTTCGATCAGATCGAAGAAGAGTTGCGCACCCAATACGTAATGCAGTACGTCCCTGCCAACCGGAACATGGATGGCGCCTTCCGCCGGGTCGATGTTTTCTGCAAGGACCCGACGGAGGGCCTGAAGGTGCAGGCGCGCAAGGGATACTTCGCGATCGGGGATCAGGACAGCGACCAGTGAACTTCAGCCGCGGGCTTCTGGTTGAGGGGCCTGGGCGGAAAAGAACCGCCGGCGCACAATCCGCCATTCTCCGGCGGTGATTTCCCAAATCTCGCAGGGCAGGCGTCCGGAGACGAAATTTTTCTCGTTCCTTGAGACCAGCCGCATGCCGGTCTTCTCCGAGATGCGGCGCGATGCGAGATTGGCGACGGCTTTGGGCGCGCGCAGGACGCTGAATCCCAGCACATCGAACCAATAATCGTTGACCGCGACGACGGCTTCGGTCATCAGGCCCAGTCCATGCCACGGGAGTGCAAGCCAGAAGCCGCGATTGTCGGTCTCCCCACGCATCAATCCGATTGACCCGATGAGTTGCTGCGGGGCGGACCGAAGCCGCAGCGTCCAGTGCCACTGGTCGCCACGTTCCATGGCGGGCAGCGCGATGTCGCGATAGTAGGTGAGGCATCCGTCCGGCGGGTAGGGCCAGGGAACAATGGCGTTCAGGTAGCGAACAACCTCCCAGTGCGGGAACAGTTGCTGTGCCTGCCCGGCGTCGGCGAGTTCCAGGGGGCGAAGCAGCAGACGTGATGTTGCAAGCTCGGGGAGCATGGCCTCAGGCTAAACTGCCAAGGTCCTGGAACGCCCGCTCCCCGCAGCGGAGGGAACCCGCGAGCCGGTTCACTGCGGAAGCGTCTTCTGCTCACCGGGCTTCAGGTCGCCGCAGTCGTCGCTCAGATACTTCGAGGTGATCGTCGAATTCATCGTCATGCCCTGGGGTACGCCGGGTCCGTTCATGGTCACCGCGGCAGACCCGTGCATGCCCTCGTCGCTGTCCAGCTGCATATCGACGTGCACATTGGTGGTAAGTCCCTGCTGCGCCGAGCACTGCTCGTCGAAGGTGAAATGGTGTGCGTCCTGCTGCATATTGGATACGCTGCAGTCGACTGCCTGCTGCTGGCCCTGTAGTCCCTGCATCGCTTTCTTCCAGCTGTCGCTGGTCATGCAGGCTTCCTGACTGATGGTGCGGGGAGGCATCGCGCCTGCGGGCGCATTCGGAATGCCCGACATCTGGATGGTGACCTCCGACTGCCACAGGCCCATCTTCACGGGCGGCACGGCGGGTGTGGTCTGTGCGGCAGCGCGGGCGCTGAGGAGTGCAACTGCGCAGAGGAAGAGCATCGGGAGCGTGGGTCGTCCTGCAAAGTGAAGATTCATAGCGTGGGTTCCCCGTGGGTGAGATGGCCTGCGCGGCGGCAGGTGGGGGGAGCGGTTTGCAGGTTTATAGCACAGGGCAAAAGCAGGTCGCTACAAAAAGTTGGGCGGGCGGCGTCACTGGCTGGCCGCAGTGGCGCCATTTTGCACAGCCCGTGTGGATCGTGAGCGGCGGCTGGCCTATGCGGCCTCAATGGCCCCGGCGGCCAGCGGCAGCAGCGCCGCGCCCAGGATGCCGGCATCGGCCACCTGAGCGGCCGCAATGTGCGTTTTGCCCGGCTCGAAGACGCTGGGATCGGCGGGCATGGACATGCGGTAGACGTAGCTCATTTCGCGGACGACGGCGAACATGCGCGGTGCGAAAAGCGGCCAGGCGGCGACCACGCCTCCGCACAGGACGTAGAGCGGCAAGTCGAGCGCATTAATGAGATTTGCCAGGGAAAGGCCGAGGGCGCGGCCGACTTCGTCGAAAATCTGCCGGGCGCGCGGGTTGCCGGACGTGGCGAGGTCTGCAACCGAGGAGGCGGTGAGCGGAGCCGCAGAGCCGTTCACTCCGCGGGATGAGATGCCGAGTTCCCCGGCACGGCGGACGATCGCCGTAGCTGACGCGTACATTTCAAGACAGCCGCGTGCGCCGCAGGGGCACGCAGGCCCGGCCGGATCGACGGGGCCGTGGCCGGATTCTCCGGCCGCGCCCTGCATGCCCTGCCAGATGCGATCGTCGAGAATGATGCCGCAGCCGACGCCAGTGCCCAGAGTCAGGGCCAGCAGCGAATGGACGCCGAACGTCTTGCCGGCTCCGAGCCGAAATTCTCCATAGGCGGCGAGGTTCGCATCGGAATTGACCTGTACGGGACGATGAATGCGCCGCTCCAGCTCAGCGCGGAGATTGAGGCCGTCGAAGCCGGGGAGATTGGGCGGATGATGCAGCACGCCGAGCGGCAGCTCCAGCGGGCCGGGGCTGCCGACGCCGATGCCCAGCAACTCTCCGTTCTGCCGCTCCACAATCTGGCGGATGGACGAGGCCATGTCGTCAAGGACGGCCTGTGGTCCGGCGGCGAGGCGAGTGGGAAGGCTGATGGTGTCGAGGCGTTCGCCCGCGGGCGTGACAGCAGCAATGCGGAGGTTGGTGCCTCCAAGATCGATACCGATGCAGAAGGATTTCATGATGATGGCAGCGAACCCATCATACGCGAGGGGGAAAAGGGGCGAAAAGGACTTTGCAGCACCCGGCGCGGCCGGCGCAATGCACAACGCGGATCGAATATGATGGTGCGGGCGCGGTTTATTCCTGTTCCGCGGCCTCTGCCGGTCTCTCCGGATTTCACAGGCAGCGGACGCGCTCGACGGCATCCAATGGGTACGATTCTGCAGGAACTTGTTCAGGATGATCCCGGGTTTCAGCAAAAGACAACGAACCAACGAAGGAGATTGTTATGCTACGCACAGCGAGCGCCGTCTGGCACGGCGGTCTGAAGGACGGTAGAGGCACCATTTCCAGCCAGAGCGGTGTGCTGAAGGACACGCAATACTCGTTTGGCACGAGATTCGAGAACGGAATCGGGACCAATCCTGAAGAACTGATCGCTTCGGCGCACGCGGGCTGCTTCACCATGGCGCTGAGCGCGCAGCTGGGCAATGCAAACCTGACGCCGGAATCGCTGGAGACGACGGCGGAAGTGAAGTTCGAGAAGACCGACGACGGCTTCGCCATTACCGCGATCCATTTCACCACGCGGGCGAAAGTGCCGGGCGCAACCGCGCAGAGCTTCGAAACCGCGGCCCAGAACGCCAAGAACGGCTGCCCCATCTCCCGGCTCTTCAAAGGGAACGCGCAGATTACGCTGGATGCGAAGCTGGTGTAACAACAGGGCACAGGGCTCAGGGCACAGGCAAGCGCCGCTTCGGGAGCGGCGCTTGTGTTTCGAAGCCCGGTAGCGGGTAGCCCGTAAAGTTGAGTTCCAGAAAAAAGGCATGGAACCTGTCACGCACTTTCTCACCGGAGCCTGCCTTGGACGCTCCGGCTTCAATCGAAAGACTGCCTACGCGACGCTGGCCATGACCCTGGCGGCGGAAGCGCCGGATATCGACATGTTCTGGGGCTTTCGCGGTCCGGTGGCGGAGCTCGAGCATCATCGCGGCATCACGCATACGCTCATCGCTGCGCCGGTGATCGCGCTGGTGGTGGTGGGATTTGTGTGGCTGCTGCATCGCTTCCGGCGGAGCGAACCTGTGATTGCTCCACGGTGGGCGCTGCTCTGGCTGTTTGCCCTGATCGCGGACCTGAGCCACCTGCTGCTGGACTTTACAAACAATTACGGTTTGCGGCCGTTCTTCCCGTTCAATCCGCATTGGTACGCGTGGAGCATCGTTTTCATCTTCGATCCGGTCATTTTTATCGTGCTGCTGCTGGCTCTGGTGGTGCCGTCCATCCTGGGGCTGGCCGACCGCGAAATCGGTGCGAAAAAAACGTCCTTTCGGGGAAGGGGCTGGGCGATAGCGGCCCTGGCTGTCGTCGTGATGTGGTGGGGCGTGCGCAATGCCGAACATCTGCACGCGCTGGAGCTGGTACGAAGCGGCGACTATACGCGGGAGCCGCTGCTGCGGGTGGCCGCGGAGCCGCACATGCTCGATCCCTTCAGCTGGCACGTGATTATGGAGACCAACGACTACTATCAGACGGCCGAGGTGCGGACGCTGGGCGATCGGGTGACAACGGACGACTTTACCGACGTGATTTACAAGCCGCCCGTAACGCCGGCTGTGGCGGCGGCGAAGCAGTCGTATTTGGGCAAAGTGTATCTGGACTGGTCGACCTGGCCGGTGACCGCGGATCGGGGAGCCCTGCCTGCGCCGGGAGCGGATTTTCCGCCGAAGCCGGATTGGCATACCGTGCAGTTTCAGGATCTGCGTTTCGGGTACGCGCCGCTCACCAGTGAGGGATCGCAACCGGCCAGCGATTCACCGCTCAGCGGGTGGGTCTATGTGGGGCCGGGCAATGAGATTGAAGGGATCTTTATGGCCGGGCACCAGCAGCCTGATTAGAGGCGCTGACTCGGGTCTCCGATCTTGAGCCCGATTTGTTCGCCTGGTGAAGTGTGCGGTTGATGACGCGGTAATCTTGCCTTGACCGCGCGGCGCCGCGGTCCGCAGAATGAGAACAGAACGACTCTGGATTGCTGAGGGATCAATGGGCGCATATTTGCTGGTGGTGGTAGCGGTTCTGAGCCGGGTGATACCGCACCCGTGGATGAATTTCACAGCCGTAGGCGGCGGGTTGCTGTACTTCGGAGCGCGGCGGCCGCTGCGCGAGGCCGTTTGGCCGGTGCTGGCGCTTGTGGCGACGGATGTTTATCTGACCGTGGCGTTCTACCACTATGCGTGGCACACAAGCGCATATCTGATCACATGGGTCTGGTATGCGGCGGTGGTCGTGCTGGGACGGATTCTGCTGAGCCGGCAGATGAGCGTGACGCGGGTGATCGCGGCACCGATAATTGCGTCGACTTCGTTCTTCGCGGTGAGCAATTACGCGGTGTGGGCGGGAAGCCTGCTGTATCCGCACACAATGGCGGGGCTGACGGCGTGCTATGCGGCGGGGCTGGCGTTCTACCGGAACGATTTGCTCTCGACGACGCTGGTGATGGGACTGGCGTTTGGGCTGCCGATGTTTGCGCACCGGCTGGCGGGGCAGCGGGCGCAGAAGCTGGCGGCGTAGGGGAGTTCGTCAGAGAAACCGATGGCCACCCGAGGGTGGCCATTTCTGTTTGTGCGAGGCTATTTGCTGTTAGCCGGTGCAGGGAGCGGAGCGGAGTTGCGGCGCCTGAGGAAGCGATCGAGACTCAACCACGTTGGATCGATGGCGGACATGTACCAGGCGCCGGCAGCCAACAGGAAGACCGCGTAATAGAACTGCCCGTGCGATAGTCCGGAAGCCGTCATCGCCGAGCCGAAGCAGAAAAGCAAAATGGCAGCGCCGGCGCAGGCCTCGCGGGTCCGTATGCCGAAAAGGAGCGTCACCGTGAAGACAGACTCGCAAATGGTGGCAAGGACGGCCAGAGGATAAGCGAAGCTGACCGGCAGAAACGCATTCACGCGGTGCGTATAAGCGACGAAGTGCGCGAAGTTGCCCCACGCGACGCCGGATCCCGGAGGTCCGAGTCAGCCGAGGCGGTCGGCGACGGCCGAGCCGAATTCATAGGCGAGAAAGACGCGGATGACGAATGGGTACCAGGCCAGGCGTCCACGCAGAATGGCGAGGACGGCGAAGAGCGCCAGGAAAACGACGGGCTGCGCGAGGCGGTCCCAGGAGGCGTGATGGGCGAGGCGCTCAATGGAGAGCCAGGCGGCCTCGACGACGAGCGCGATCCATAGGGCGAGGGAGGCGAGGCGACGCCAGACGGGCGAGTTCATGAGGCTGCTCCGTTTCGTGCGAAGAGAAATGCCACCCTCGCTCGGCAAGGGTGGCATGCTCCGACGGCAATCGCTACAGGATGATCATGCGCCGGGCTGAGTTTTGCCGGCAAGCTGGCGCAAAACGTACTGCAGGATGCCGCCGTTCTGGAAATAGAGGATTTCCTGGGGAGTGTCGATGCGGACCTTTGCCTCGAACTCCTTCGTTTTGCCGTTCGCGGTGGCGCGGACTTTCAGTGCTTTGCCGCCGGCGAACTTCGCGTCGAGCAAGGACTTGAGGCCGGGGAAGTCATAGGTCTCCTCGCCGGTAAGGCCGAGCGATTCGACGTTTTCACCTGCCCTGAACTGCAGCGGCAGGATGCCCATGCCGACCAGATTCGAGCGATGGATGCGCTCGAAGCTCTCGGCGATGACGGCGCGGACGCCGAGAAGGCGCGGGCCTTTGGCGGCCCAGTCGCGGGAGGAGCCGGAGCCGTATTCCTTGCCGGCGAGAATGACGAGCGGGGTGCCGCGCTCGGCATATTTGACCGAGGCGTCGAAGATGGACATCTGTTCGCCTTCGGGCAGCAGGCGCGTGACGCCGCCTTCGGTGCCGGGGGCGAGCTTGTTGCGCAGTCTTACATTGGCGAAGGTGCCGCGAACCATGACTTCGTGATTGCCGCGGCGCGATCCGTAGGAATTGAAGTCCGCTGGCTTCACGCCGTGGTCGGTGAGGTACTCGCCGGCGGGGCCTTTCAGCTTGATGGAGCCGGCGGGCGAAATGTGGTCCGTGGTCACGCTGTCGCCGAGGACGGCGAGGACGCGTGCACCCTGGATGTCCGTGACCGGCGCAGGCCTGGCGGGCATGCCGTCGAAGTAGGGCGCTTTACGGATGTAGGTGGAATCGGGTTCCCACTGGTAGACGTCGCCGGTGGGGAAGCTAAGCTTCTGCCAGTTGGCGTCGCCGTGGCTGACGGTGGCGTACTCCTTTGTGTAGCTGTCGGAGCTGATCGAGGACGCGATGACGCTGGAGACTTCCTGCTGCGTGGGCCAGATGTCGCGCAGGAAGACGGGCTGGCCGGATTTGTCTTTGCCCAGGGGCGACTGGTCGAAGTCGTGATCGATGCGGCCGGCTAGCGCGTAGGCGACGACCAGCGGAGGCGACATAAGGTAGTTGGCGCGGACCTCGGAGTTGATGCGGCCCTCGAAGTTGCGATTGCCGCTGAGCACGGAGACGGCGACGAGCGAATGGTCTTCGATGGCCTTCGAGATGTCTGAAGGCAGCGGGCCGGAGTTGCCGATGCAGGTGGTGCAGCCGTAGCCGACGGTATTGAAGCGGAGCTTGTCGAGCCATTGCGTCAGGCCGGACTTGTCGTAGTAATCGGTGACGACACGGGAGCCGGGGGCAAGCGAAGTCTTGACCCACGGCGGAACGCTGAGGCCTTTCTCGACGGCCTTCTTCGCGAGCAGGCCGGCGGCGACCATGACGGAGGGGTTGGAGGTGTTGGTGCAGCTGGTGATGGCGGCGATGACGATCGAGCCGTGGTCGAGGTAAGGCTCCGGGTCAACTCCAAAGCGCTCTTTCACGGTGTGGGCGATGTGGCCATTGCCGCCGGGTTCGGGAGCCGCGTGTGTGGATTGCGGGTTGCCGTTGGCGGACGTGTGCCCACCTTCGCCTTCCCAGCGGATCGCCTGACGCTGGCCAATTTTGTCGGCGTTGGGGCCGAGCAGCGAGGGGAGCTGTTTTTTGAAGCTGGCGCCCGCTTCGCGCAGCAGCACGCGATCCTGCGGGCGCCTGGGGCCGGCGACGCTGGGCTCGACCTGGGCGAGGTCGAGAGCGATGGTCTGCGAGTATTCGGCCTCGGGCGAGCCGGCGGTGTGGAAGAGACCCTGTTCTTTGCAATACGCCTCGACCAGCGCGATCTGCTCCGCGCTGCGGCCGGTGAGGCGAAGGTAGCGCAGCGTTTCGGCGTCGACGGGGAAGAGGCCGCAGGTAGCGCCGTATTCGGGGGCCATGTTGCCGATGGTTGCGCGATCAGCCAGAGGCAGTTCGGCGACGCCGGGACCGTAGAACTCGACGAATTTGCCGACGACGCCGAGCTTGCGCAGCATTTCCGTGACGGTGAGGACGAGATCGGTGGCGGTCGCGCCTTCGCGCAGCTTGCCGGTGAGCCTGAAGCCGACGACCTGCGGGACGAGCATGGAGACCGGCTGGCCAAGCATGGCGGCTTCGGCTTCGATGCCGCCGACGCCCCAGCCGAGCACGCCGAGGCCGTTGATCATGGTCGTGTGAGAGTCAGTGCCGACCAGCGTGTCGGGATAGGCCTGGGGCTTTGCGCCGCCGGTAGTGAAGACGACGCGGGCGAGGTGTTCGAGGTTGACCTGGTGGCAGATGCCCATGCCGGGCGGGACGGCGGAGAAGTTGCGGAAGGCCGTTTGCCCCCACTTCAGAAACGCATAGCGCTCGCGGTTGCGCTGGAATTCGAGCGCGGCGTTGAGGGAGTAGGCGCTGCCGGTGCCGTATTCGTCGACCTGAACGGAGTGGTCGATGACCAGCTCGGCGGGCTGGAGAGGATTGATCTTCTGCGGGTCGCCACCCAGAACTTTCATGGCGTCGCGCATGGCGGCGAGATCGACGACGGCGGGCACGCCGGTGAAGTCCTGCATAAGGACGCGTGCCGGCATCCAGGAGATTTCGCGGGAAGGCTCGGCTTTGGGGTCCCACTTCGCGAGGAACTCGATGTCATCCGAGGTGACGGATTTGCCGTCTTCGTAGCGGAGAAGATTTTCGAGAAGGATGCGCAGGCTGAAGGGCAGGCGCGCGAGCGCAATGCCGCGTTTTTCGAGGGCGCTGAGCCGGAAGATCTCGTACGATTTGCCGCCGACCTTAAGCTCGGACTGGCTGCCGAAGGTGTTCATGACGATTCCTTTCATGGTGAAGGGCGCAGGTTCATCGCTCACGACTGGCCGGAGGGCCCGAAGCGGTCAGGCGGAGCGGGACTGGAGCGGCTGGTCAGGCGGAAATGCGTCGTCCGCGGTCGGGACGGCCGCGCCGGAAGCGCCGAAGAAGCGGCGGAAACGAGAATCGGGAGTTCATCGTCACCGCAATCATTTTATCCCTTCCACTCTGAAATTAGAGACGAAGAACCGGTGGATTTTGAACTGGGCGGCACTGCTTTCGCTGGCGGGCGCCGGCCTTCAGCTGCGCGATGTGTGAACTTTTCTTAACATTCGCATATTAACTATGGTTTACAGATCGGCTCCGGGACCGTAGACTCGTAAGCAGGCGCGCTTGCCTGGTTTGCACACCGGGTTTCGAGGCGCACCCGTGACACTTCACCAGGGATGGCAGGGCCGGCAGCAGGGATGAGTGTGGGCACACAATCCGGGCGACCGCTGCGTGCTACGGAGCGGGACGCGGCTGGCGAGGACGTGGTTGTTACCCATGAGGACATCGACCGCGCCCACGATCGGGCACGGGTGACGGCGGCCCGAGGGGGCAGCGGACTGCGGTCGCGCATGTGGCTGCTGTGGCTGCTGATCGGGCCGGGCATCCTGGTGATGCTGGGCGAGAACGACGGCCCCAGCATGCTGAGCTACGCGGCGACGGGCGCAAAGTTCGGCATCGGCTTCTTCGTGCCGTTTGTGGTGCTGACGTTCGTCATGGCGCTGGTGGTGCAGGAGATGACCGTCCGGCTGGGGGCGGCGACGCATCGCGGCCATGCTGAGCTGATCTTCGAGCGCTTCGGGCCGTTCTGGGGATGGTTTTCGCTTCTCGACCTCGGGATCGGCAATTTTCTGACCCTGATTACGGAGTTCATTGCGGTGCGCGCGGGGCTGGGGTATTTCGGCGTGCCGGCGTGGGCGGCGGTTCTGGTGACGCTGCTGGTCCTGTATTCGGCGCTCTTAAGCCACCGCTACTGGACATGGGAGCGGGTGACGCTGGCCGCTGCGGCCTTCAACCTGATCTTTATACCGGTCGCGCTGATGACTCATCCGCACTGGGGCACAGTGGGGCACGCATTTGCGAGGTGGAGCCCGCTGCCGCCATTCACCAGGGACACCGTGATGATCGTGCTCTCCGACATCGGGGCCACGGTGACGCCGTGGATGCTCTTTTTCCAGCAGAGCGCGACGGTGGACAAGGGGCTGACCATCAAAGACATCCACTTTGGGCGCATCGATACGGTGCTGGGCGCAGCGCTGGCGGCGGCGGCGGCGCTGGGCGCGATCGTCGCCACGGCTCCTCTCTTTGCGCACCAGATGAGCGCGGACAACTTCCAGGCGGCGCAGTTTGCTCAGGCGCTGCAACCGCTGATTGGGCGGTTCGGCGCGTCGCTCTTTGCGCTGGGCATGGTGGAAGCGGGCATCGTGGCGGCGATCACGATTTCGACCTCGTCGGCTTACGCGTATGGCGAAGTGGCGCGGCGGCCGCACAGTTTGAACCTGCCGGTGAGCGAGGGCATGTCGTTCTACGCAGTGCTGGGGCTGTGCGCGGCGGCGGCAGGGGCGATTGTGCTGATTCCGGGGCTGCCGCTGGTATTCGTGGTGCTGGTGGTCAACGTGGTGGCGGTGCTGGCCATGCCGCCGGCGCTGGTCTTCCTCTATTTGCTGGTGAACGACAAGGAGATCATGGGCGGTGTGAAGAGCCCGGGTTGGGCGAACCTGCTCGCGCTGGGCGTGGTGCTGCTGCTGACAGCAGCGGGCGTGCTGTACGGGCTGAGCGTGGTGGCTCCGCAGGTGTTTGCGTGGATAGGCGGGCGATAGGAGGGAGATTGACGAAACATCCGGAGCAGGTGAGCGAAGCCGACGCGGGCTTTGTCCTGTCGACGCTGGAGCACGACCAGCTGGTGGGCGTGAAGCAGGCGGTAGTGCCGCGGCGGAAGTTGCACGGCGGCGAGCTGCTGATCCTGTGGGCGCTGCGGGTGTACCTCCTGTTTATGATGGCTGTGGTCTTCTGGCAGGCGTGGACGGCGACGCGGTAGCGAGAGGCCGGACTGCGATAATCGGACAAGTACTTAGTCGGACCGGGGGACGGGAAGCCTGATGAAAGTTCTGGTGATTGGTGGGGGTGGGCGCGAGCACGCGCTGTGTGCGGCGATCCGGCGCTCGCCGCGAGTGAGCGAGGTGGTGTGCGCGCCGGGAAACGGGGGCATCGCGCAGGGGGCGCGGTGCGTGCCGGTGAGCCAGAAGGACCTGGGCGACCTGCTGCGCGTGGTGGCTGAGGAGCGTCCGGACCTGACGGTGGTGGGGCCGGAGCTGCCGCTGTCCCTGGGGCTGGCCGACGAGATGCAGCGGCGCGGGCTGCGCGTGTTCGGGCCGACGCGGGAAGCGGCGATGCTGGAGACCAGCAAGGCGTACGCCAAGCGGTTCATGCAGCGGCACATGATCCCGACCGCGAACTACGCAGTGTGTTGCTCAAAAGAAGAGGCGCTGGGGGCGCTGGAGCTGTTTCACGCGCCGGTAGTGATCAAGGCCGACGGGCTGGCCGCCGGCAAGGGCGTGCTGATCTGCGAGTCCAAAGACGAGGCGCAACACGCAATTGCCGGACTCTTCAGCGGCCAACTGCTGGGGACCGCCGAGACGAGCGTCATCATCGAAGAGCACCTGACCGGTGAGGAGGTTTCGTTCCTGGTGCTGAGCGACGGGAAGCATGCCGTGCCGCTCGTGCCGGCGCAGGACCACAAGCGGATTGGGGAAGGCGACAGGGGGCCGAACACGGGTGGGATGGGCGCGTATACGACAGATTCCATGCTGGACGCGAAGATGAGCGAGTGGATCCTGAGCCACATCGCGCAGAAGGCGGTGGACGGGATGGCGGCGGAGGAGACCCCGTTTGCGGGCGTGCTCTACTGCGGGCTGATGATGACGGCCAAAGGACCGATGGTGCTGGAGTTCAACGCGCGGTTCGGCGACCCGGAGACGCAGGCGATCCTGCCGCGGCTGGAGAGCGATCTGGTCGAGGCGCTCGAAGCCTGCGTGGAAGGGAGGCTGAGCGAGACGGAGTTCCGGTGGAAGCCGGGAGCTTCGGCGTGCGTGGTGGCGGCCTCGGAGGGCTATCCGGGTGCGTACACAGTCGGACATCCGATCACGGGGCTGGAGCGTGCGGCCGAGGTGCCGGGGGTCGAGGTCTACCATGCCGGGACGTCGGCTGACGGCGGCCAATTTTTGACGGCCGGGGGGCGGGTGCTGGGCGTGACGGCGACCGGATCGACCCTGCGAGACGCGCTGGCGTCGGCGTACGACGCGATGGGGCGCATCTCGTTTGCGGGGATGGCGTACCGGCGGGATATTGGCTGGAAGGCGCTGGGCAGCTAAGCAGCCGGCAGCGGGTAGTTGGTTCGCAAATCGCTGGAACTGCCGATCCGCTGCGCAGGCTGGCAAGCGGCGATCCTCTCGCCCGCGCCGGAAGCCCTCGCCCGGCCGCGGGCTCTCGTTGGCCTGATGCGTACCCCGGGATCAGGAAGCGATCTTTAACTGTTTGCCCTTTGACGCGATCGAATCGAGCAGGTTTTGCCACGATTCATCGAAGGATTTGGCGCCGTGCGACTGCAGATCGGCCGCCAATTGGTCCAGATCGATTCCGGCCTTTTGGAAATCAGCCAGAACAGCTTCGCAATCCCCTCCGTCGCGCGGAAGAACTCCGGCCAGCTTGCCGTGATCGCCGAAGGCCAGCAACGTCTTCTCAGGCATCGTGTCGATGGTGTTCGGCGCGGCCAGAGCACCGATGTAGAGAACGTCGGAAGCCTTTGGGTCTTTCGTGCCGGTGCTGGCAAAAAGGAGTCTCTGGGGCCGGGCGCCAAAATTGGCCAGCCGCTGCCAGCGGTCCGAGTCGAGGATATCGCGGTAAGTCTTGTAAACCTGTTGTCCGACGGCAACACCGAGTCTGTCTCGCAACGGGACGGGCACTTTGTCCATCGTTGCGCCGTCCCAACGGCTCAGAAACACCGATGCCACGGATCGAACATCCGGGCTGAGGCCCGCTGCAATGCGGCGCTCGAGCCCGCGCATGTAAGCGTCCGCCGAGGCGAGGTAGTGGTCTCGGGAAAAAAGAAGTGTGACGTTGATGGGGATGCCAGCCCCGATTGCCCCTTCAATCGCCGAATTTCCCTCCTTCGTCCCCGGGATCTTGATGAAGAGGTTGGGACGATTCGCCTTCCTGTGCAAGCTGGTCGCTGCAGCCACCGACTGCTCGGCGTCATAGGCGAGCAGAGGCGACACTTCAAGGGAAACATAGCCGTCATTGCCCGCTGTGCGCTGGTGCACCGCGGCGAAGAGGTCGGCAGCTCGAGTCAGATCCTGCAACGCCATTTCAAAGAACAATTCCTCGCCCGCAAGTCCTTTTGCCGCCAGGCGGACAATCTCCGCGTCATAGGATTTGCTGGTGGAGATGGCATGCTCAAAGATGGTCGGATTCGATGTCAGTCCTGTGACGGAAAACTCGTCGATGTAACGCTTCAGGGTTCCGCTGTCCAGCAAATCGCGCGTTATGTTGTCGAGCCACAAACTCTGCCCGAGATCATGGAGTTCCTGTGTCGCCTTCATCGATCCTCCTGTCTACTCCCTGCCCACTCCCTGCTCATTCCCGAAATCCACCGGTGAATCTCCGCACTGCGTCTTCCCGATTTGGCTCGGAGCCGACACACAGTGGCCAATGTGCCAGATGCAGGGGGCGCCAGTCTATTGGACGTTGGTATCAATCGGCCGCGGGGCCCAGTCGATGCGGAAAGAAGCGTTCGATGGGGGATGACACACTGTGGCGTCGCCAGAGCAATTGCGCGTGGCCGATACGAAGGTGTTGATCAATACCTTCGTCCAATACATTCGTCTGCGAATATCTGGCTTAATCGGAACCAGACGAGAGGACGCCGTGCAATGACGACAGCACAGCACAGACTGGAAGAACAGACCCCTTCGGCCGCAGCGTGCGCAGGCCCGGAGAACGCGCTCGTGGCAGCGGCGACTGCCGGCGATGCAGCATGCTTCGAGATGCTTGTTCGGCGGTATAGACGCACTGTTCTCGCGATTGCCCAGCGGATGACCGGCAACTCCGACGATGCCGAGGACATTGCCCAGCAAACCTTCATGAAGGTATTCGTAAAGCTCTCCACGTTTCAAGGCAAGTCTGCCTTTTCTACGTGGCTGATCAGCATTGCCATGAACGAGGCACGCATGTGGAGAAGAAAAAGATCGCGATCGCGCGAATTCCCGGCGTTCGAAATCAATACGGAGCAGGAAACAGAGGCTCCTCTGGAGATCTCTGATCCGCGGCCAGACGCTGAATCGGCCTGTCTGACCAGAGAAAGAGAAGCGCTGCTTTTTGCAAGATTGAATGAACTGAGACCGGCAGCACGCAGGGCTTTGGAGCTCTGCGACCTGCAGGAGGAATCCACGAGCAGAACAGCTCTGCTGCTGGGGATCACAGTAAGCGCGGTAAAGTCCCGGAGGAGCCGCGGACGAGCGGAACTGCGCAGAGCGCTCGCATACCACTTCTCGCGTAGTCATCAGGGTATGAGGCTGAAAAAGGATCTGCCATGCTTCCAGCAGTTGTCCCAGTGAATTGCCGGACCGGATCATATGTTCCGGTTTGGCATCCGGCTGATGACCTATGCGCGGGATCCACGAAGAGTACGCTCACCATCCGTCGCCTCTGTCCGCAGTTGTGATAATCTTCGAGACCGTAAAGCAGAACACTCTGCTCCGTACATCGGAACGACGGGCCTTCCCACATATGCCATTGCCCACACGCGAGGATTCCCATGGCATCGCTTCAGGAATACCGCTGCGAAGTCTGCGGCCTGGTTGCCAATAACCCGGTTCACTGGTTTGTGATTCGGTGTGGCGAGTCTCAGCTGACGGTACTTCGATGGAATGCGGAATCCGCAAATGCGGCTGATGCCCGGCATTTGTGCGGCGAAGCGGATGCTCAGATTTACATTAGCCGGTGGTTCGATTCCATCTGTTCACCGCCAAAGCCCGACTTCATAACCAGCCCGAGGCCGCCTCATTCAGAGTGACGAAGGATGCACCGAGGACGCAGTTGGCTCGTAGCAGCCATGATGTGGCTTCACTGTCAGGGAGACGCCATCGCAGCCAGGGTCGGCAGAGCAAAGTCCCGGTCTCACCGTGCACGACCGCCTGAAACTGTTCGAGGTCATCAGAGAGGCAATCACCTGTCATGAATATTCGGATCAAACGGGCTTACGAACGTCCGGACAAAGAAGACGGAACTCGAATCCTGGTGGACCGGCTTTGGCCGCGCGGTCTGACGAAGGACAAGGCGAAAATCGATCTTTGGCTAAAGGAAGTGGCGCCGAGCACGGAACTTCGCAAGTGGTTTGCCCACGATCCTGCAAAATGGCCAGAGTTCCAGACGCGCTACCGGAAGGAACTCAGGAAGAATAAGGAGCAACTCTCGCTCTTAAAACACGAGGCGGCCAGGGGAACGGTCACGTTAATCTATGGCGCCAGAGACCAGCAGCACAACGAAGCCGCGGTTCTGCAAAAGCTCCTCGATAAGATCTGAATTCGTTCTGCCCGTGCGTCACGGTCTGAAAGCGGACGCGGCTTGCAGAGCATTCCCGGGACTGGAGATCGATTCGTTCTGACAGAGATTCGCCCAGCGCGGCGACCGTGCGAACTTCAGGCCGCCCGCAGAAAAGATGAGAGGCTTTCCTCGATAACTGCGAGAGATGCGGTGGAGATATCGATACGCAAACAGCAGGAGGGTCGCACTTTCTGCGACCCTCCCCGCAGCACCGCACTACTACGCCATTCCTGTTTCTAATATTCGAGCGGCACTGCTTCTCCGGATGTCCCCGATTTACCCCAGAGAGCTGTTTCGGCTTCCGGAGTGCTCTTGCCCCAGAGTGCAGTCTTGCCCCAGAGTGCCGTGTAACCGTCAGGGTCGCTCCCACCCCACAGGGGAGTTGTTCCCCACAATGCGGCCGAAGTATCGCCGGAAATAAAAGCCCGGCCTCCATAGACGCTCGATGCCGACCACGGGCCGGTCGCGGTCCAGAGGGCGCTCGGATCGGTTACTGCAGTTGTATTCCCGGTGACCGCATTATAAGAAGCGATTGGCGACATTGCGGTCCCGGCCGGGACAGATCCGCCGTTCACCAAAGCAGCGCTGATCGTCTTCGCGATGTCCAGATATCCGGCCCCGACGGTAAAGACATCGTAGTTAGCGTTGTAAACGGTGCCGTTGGCAGTTACGCTGCTGGTTGCCGGGAAGTAACTGCGGTCCCCGTTGACCATCAGAAGAGCTTTCACCTCGTCAGGAGTAAGCCGCGGCGCTGCCTGCAGCAGGTCGGCGACAGCTCCGCTGGTGACCCCGGTCGCCATGCTTGTGCCGCTGAGGGGAAAGTAGTACTGCGAAGGCGTTTCGGCGCCGTTTGTCTGGTAGAACGAATACCACGTGTAAAAGGACGGATTATCTGTTGCCAGCGGATCCTGAGCAAATTCGAGGCTGGTGACCAGGTTGCCAGGCGCTACGATATCCGGCTTCACGAAGTGGTCGATAAAGGATGGTCCCTTGGAGCTATAACTTGCAATGATGTCGTCATTGATGGCGGGCGTTTCCATCGTATTCATGGCGCCGACGGTGATGACATAGGGATCATTGCCCGGCGCATCGATGGTGCCGTAGCCTTCCGGATTGAGATTCTGGTTGCGGCCATCGTTGCCTGCGGCCACCACTACGACGATGCCTGACTTCCACGCCTTTTCGACCGCCTGACAGAGCGGATCGAGAGTGTAGCTTTCGTAGATTGCGCGGCCAAGCGAGAGGTTGATGACGCGGATGTTATAGGTGTTCTGGAGGGAAATTGCCTCGTCAATTGCGGCGATTACCGATGAATCCGTCCCTTCTCCGTTCTCGTCGAGCGCGCGCAGGTTGATGATGTTGGCGTTTGGAGCGGATCCGCTGAACGTTCTGAAATACTGTTTGCCGCTTGAGAGCGCACCGTTGCCGGCGATCAGGCCGGCGACGTGCGTGCCGTGCCCGTAATGATCCAATGCGTCGTTCTGACCCTGAACAAAGTTTTGGCTGTAGACGATTCGTCCGGTTCTCCCGGGAGCGACTTCAGTGAGCGAGGACAGCAGCTGCGACAAGCCCAGGGAGAGAGTTTGGGAATTGGTGTTCAGGTCCGGAACGGGTGTGATGCCGCTGTCAATCACGGCGACGCCGATGTTGGTGCCTTCATAGCCCTGTTGCCACACGGCGGGAGCGTTGATGGGTTCGGTCGTATATTCCGCCCCTGTGATCGTGACTGCCTGCCGCGCGCCTACGACACGATCTAACGAAATGTATTTAACATTCGAATCCGCGGCAATCGAATTCAGCTGGCTGGGAAGGATATCGGTGACAATGGCGTCGATTGGCCCGAGAACCAGCTTCAACACGCCGCCCAGCAGTCCGAGCAGTCCGGTCTCGACCGTCGACGGAGGGTTGTAGTACTGGACGATCACCTGCACATTGGCATTGGGCGGTTCCGCCGCCAGATCTGGCGAGATTTTGCTGCTCGCGGTTTGAGCGCCCGCGAAGGTGGTGGCTGCCATAGCGAAAGACAAGCCGAGAACTGCTGGCAGATGGAAACGTGGCCGCGGCATAGGAACCCCTCGAGTCAATCGAGACTCAACGCACTTGATTTCGGCTGACGATGGAAGCTCCGTTCCGCCTCTGGGGAGGCACTGCTGGAACGCACGTCATCCGCATGGCGAAACTGTAGCTTTGTATTGTGCCGGTGACAATGGCTAATAAGTGTTTGTATTTGTGGGGCCTTAGTAACCGTCGTTGTTACTGTCTTTGGTAATTAGCTGCCCCGCTGAGGTCGATGGCGTCTCGGGTTGACCGGTCGCGAAAAGCCAGCAGAGTTTCGGCAGGAACGGGCAGAGCTCCCAGGAGAGCGAGCGTCGCTTCGTGACGCGCCTCGCTGAGCTCGTCGACCGGGAGACTCTCCACGATGGCGCCCTCACTCAGAACAGCGAGGCGATCGCACAGTTGCAGGACGGAAACCAGGTCATGCGAGATATAGAGCAGCGTGACGCCATGCCGCCGATTGAGTCTCCTGAGCAAGTTGACGATCTGCGTCTGGGTCACCGGATCCAGCGCGCTGGTAGGCTCGTCTGCAATGATGAGTGCAGGCTGGTGTAACAGCGCCAGGGCAATGAGCACCCGCTGGGCCTGTCCGACGCTGATTTGCGAGGGGCGCCGGCGCAGGAATTCTGCATTGCAAGGCAGTTGCACCTCGGCGAGCAACTGCTGCAGCCTGCTCGCCAAAGCGCCACGCCCAGGCGTCTCGTGGGCTTTCCAGGCCTCGTCGAAATGTCTTTCCAGAGTGATCGCAGAGTTGAGCGCGCTCATCGGGCTTTGCGGTATCAGAGCAACCTCGCGTCCGCGGAGCCTGCGCAGATTGCGTTCGGAAAGAGCGAGCAAATTTCTGCCGTTCAGCTCAACCTCGCCCCTCACGCGCCCCCCGCGCCAGGGAAGCAGGCCAAGCAGAGAAAGCACCAGCGTGCTTTTTCCTGCGCCACTCGTTCCCACAAGTCCCAGCACTTCGCCTCTCTGCAGCTCAAAGCGAATCTCGTGCAGGACTCGTCTGGTGGAGTATCCAGCCGTCAGGCTGACCCGCAGAAGCGTTTCGTGGATCATCGCGCCTCCCTGAGCCGGAGGTCCTCGACATTCCACGTCAGCGCCGGTTCGAGCACGGCGGGTTGCACGCCTTGTAGTCGGGGTGAAACGGCCACCAGAACGTTTGGATACACCAGGTAAATGAACGGCTGCTGGTCGGCAACGATCTGCTGCACGCGATCGACAGCCTGCTTCCGCTCCGAGCTCATCAAGGCGCCGGCCTGCTCGTTCATCAGGCGATCGATCTCGGCCTCCCACGCGGTTGCGGGCTCCTTTTCAGATGGGTCCCACTGGTGATTGGGCGAGGAGCTGAGCCAGATGTTCATCATGGTGTTCGGATCGGGGTCGACGTTTTCCAGTCCCAGCAGGCAAGCTTCATAGTCCTGGGTGTGCATCAGACGCTCGACCAGGGCGGGAAAATCCATCGTCACGACGGTCACCTGCATGCCCAGGGCTGCGAGGTCCTGTTGAATCAGGGTCGCCATCTTCAATCGAGCGGCGTTACCCGCGTTGGTGAGAATAGAAAACTTAACCGTGTGTCCCGCCGCATCTTCGAGAACCGATCCGCTCAGATGGAAGCCGGCCGCAGCCAGTTCAGCCTTCGCGGCGGCGACATCGGTATGCGGCGCGGACAGGCTGCGGTTGTACCAGATGGAGTTGGCCGGCGAGATGAAGCTGTAGGCAGGGGTTGCGTGTCCTTCGTATGCGATGCGTGCCAGATCGGCGCGATGGACGGCCTGCGAGACAGCAATGCGAAATGCCCGATTCCGGAACCAGGCTTTTTCCCATGCGGGAATGGGAGCATCCGGCGCCTGATTGAACCACATCTGTTCGGTATTCAGCGATGGTCCCAGGTCCCGTACGGTGGACGGATCCTTTCGTCTCAAAAGTTCGAAGTAATCCGGCGGGAGGTCGTCGATCACGTCGTATGCGCCGCGCAGGAACAGCCGAATCTCCTGTTCCGGATTCTCGAGAACATCAAGACGTACGCCGGAAGCATAAGGAAGTTCCACGCCGGCGGCGTCCCTCGCATAAAAGTGAGGGTTGCGGCGCAGCCGCACATACAGAGAGCGATGGTAGTCAGATACGAAGAACGGGCCGGAGGTGATGCGGCCCTGGCTGGGCCGGCCAGCCGGTTCAATGGCAATCTCGTCAAAAACCTTGCCGATGCCAACTACTCGTTTGGGCAAATGAACGATTACGGTTCTCGCATCCGGCGTCTCGACCGTGACTTCACCGGGAGACACAAATTCCTCGGCAACCGGTGCATGGGTCGACGGCAGCAGAACACGCCGGATCGACCAGGCGGCGTCCCGCGCAGTGAGGCTGCTGCCATCGGAGAACTGCAGGCCCAGGCGCAGCCTGAAGGTCAGAGTTCTGCCATTCGCCGAAACGCTCCAGGTCTCTGCCAGTTCGGGCTCGACCTTCTGTGTCAGTCGATTGAAACGGAGCAGCACGCCCGCAGTCAGGTACCGCACCTGCTCCGATTCCTGGTCGTCCACTATTGCCGGATCGAAGGTTTTCGGGTCATAGCCGATGGTCCACGCCAGTTCCCCGGGCATCCGGGGCGCAGCCTGAGCCAGACAGGTCTTCGCTGGCGCCGCGGCCAGAATCGCCAGGGCAAAGGCACAGAGACGAATGGAGTTGCGCATCGGCTCAGGCCTCCACCGCGACAGCTTCCAGCAGAAGCAGAACGGCAATCAGCAAAGCCACGGGGAAATAGACCCATCGGGTTTGCAGCAGCATTGCGGAGTTATCCAGTTCGAGTAACATACCGCCCCATGACGGCAGCGGTTCACCGATGCCGAGGCCGAGCGCGCCCAGGTTAGCTTCTGCAATGACGAACGTCGGCACACAAATGAGGAACTGGGGCAGCAGCAGCGGGATCAGGTTAGGAAGCACATAGCGGACAATTTGCCTGCCGCGCAGTCCTGCGGCGTGTGCGTGGAGCATCCATGCAGAACGTTTCAGGCTGAGGGCGCCTCGATAGACAGCCCGCGCACAGGCCGGCCACCCCAACGCCGCAAGGACCAGGAACGTAATTGCAGCCGAGTTCGCGGGAGAAGTGGTCAAAGGGAGAGCCGATCGAACCATCAGCAGCAGGAACATCCAGGGCAGGGCGAGAAAGACATCGCACAGCAACATGGCGGGCCAGCCAATGGATGCGGGGGCGAAGGCTGCGAGCGTGCCAACGCCGGCTGCTGCCAGGGTGGTTACCGCCGCCGCAGCAGTGGCGCCAACGAGGCTCAGGAGAAGAGCAGCCGCCACGCGCGTCAGGCGATCGCGACCGAGCGCATCGGTGCCTGCCGGATGGAGGGTCGATGCGGCGGCAAGCGGCTCGGCACGATCCTGATGCGAGTAGCTCGCGCCTGGTCGCGCGAGAACAATGGCAGCGGCCAGAATCGTGACGGCAAGCAGCCACGCGGCTGAGGGACGAAGCTTCATACGCTCTTCCACTCCGGCGGGCGATCAGGGGTCATTCCCCCGATGACCACGGCCAGCGCCATGATCATCGTCACCGCCAGCAGCACAGGAAGATCTCGGTTCAGCGCAGCGTTCCAGGCCAGCTGGCCGAGTCCCGGCACATCGAAGATCACTTCTACCGGAACAATCGCGCTCAGTGCCGTCATGATGGACAGTGAAGCCAGAGCAGCAAGCTGGGGAGCAATGGCGGGGAGAACATGAGCCCGCAGCACCTGCCGCGCTCTGAGGCCCTGAGCGCGCGCCTGCAGCACATGCGGATCGAGCCATGCCGTGCGCAGGGCGCGATGAAGGAATTTGAAGTCCCGCGCCGCCAGCAGCAGAGCCATCACCAGCACCGGACCGCCGCTGTTCGCCAGCAGGCAAAGTGTCGCCATAGCGGCCGTCGGTATGGCCAGCAGAAGCGTAGCCGGCGTCTGCCAGAACGGCGATGGGTTGCGACCCGCGGTGGTAAGGAGCGAAGCACTCAGGGCCAGCGTCCAGGCGAGGAGAATCGATCGCAGCAACAGACCGCCGGTTACGGCCAGGCGGGGCAGAATCAGAGCGGATACAGGAACTCCGTACTCCCGCGAGATTCCGGCATCCCCTCGCGCCCATCCGGAGATCTCCGCGGAGAGCATGTGCGGCAACGATCGGCTCCGCGCTGCTTCCTGGGACAGTTCAGCGTGCGCCGCATCGGCATAGCGGGCGTCCATCTCGCGGGCATCGCTGAGATACCCGGGAGCAAAACGCACCAGGACCGTGGATCCGGCCATCACCAGCAGAACGATGGCGATGGTTCGGCCAAGCCATTGCAGCACGGCCGCCCCTGCCGTCATGATGCTGCAATGCCCGCCAGCACAGGCGGCGCTTCCCGGTTGTTATGAGCGCTGTAAAAGTGGCGCTTCTGCAGATACATTCCGCGGTCGGCGATGCCCAGCAGCTCTTCCGGACTCTTACCGTCCCGGGGACAGAACGCAACCCCCATGCTGCCGGAGATGCCGGCTTCGATCTGCAGGCCGTGGCACGCGCGCTGCAAGCCCTGTTCGAGCGTCTTCAGCTTCCAGTCTGCCGATTCGAGGCTGAGGGAGGAAAAGAGGAAGGCAAATTCGTCTCCACCCATGCGGGCAACGGCATCCGCCGGTCCGCAGCAGCAGCGAAATTCCCGGGCAATGGCGCGCAACAATTCGTTGCCGATTGCGTGCCCATGCCGGTCGTTGACGCTCTTGAAGGAATTCAGGTCGCAGACAACGACTCCAAATTCCCCGCCATTTACCTGCACTCGTTCGATTTCCGCGGCGATGTGCCGGAAGAAACTCTGCGTGTTCCAAAGCTGGGTAAGGCGGTCCACCCTCGCGTCGGTCTCCGCCGCCTCAAAGCGCATCGCGTTTTGCAGGGAGAGCGAGAATCGGGACTCAATTGCCTGCAGGGTCCGCAGATGGTCGTCGGTAAACGCCGCAGGTTTGCAGGAATAAAGCGTAACAACCGCAAAGGTGTCGCCGCCGAGATCGAAGAGCGGAACCGAGAGTGCGGAGCTGTGTGCGGAAAACAATCCGCATTCGGCGATCAGATTCGGCTCTACAGTTGGATTGCCGTTGACGATGGGCCGTCTGTTCTCAGCAACCCAGCCGGACAGCCCTTCTCCCATGGGGATGGGCTGCGCGGAAAAAGCCCGGGCACAGCGGCCGTCGATATACTGCGCGGCGACGGATGTTTCTCGCCTGAGGTACACCGCAAAGCAATCGAACGGTATCAATGGCTGCAGGCGCATGGACATCATCGAGCTGATTTCGCGCGCGCCGAGCGATGTCCCCAGCATCTGGCTCAGCTCGAATATAGCCTTCGCCTCCTGGCTCGCCTCCGCGATCAGGCTAAGCGGCTCGCGGTGAATCGCTGCAGCTATGCTGCCGGATCCAGCATGCTGCGCCACCCCTGCGGCTGCCTGAGCCGAAGGTTCCGGCGCAAATCCTGCGCCTGGCGCGGCGCCGCGTTCGATGAACAAATCCGTCTTCAGTGGCTCCACTTCTTCAATCTGCTGACGCGCCAGTTCTTCGAGCTCGGGATAACGCGCTTCGAGCAGCCGGACGATCGCAGGATCGAACTGGATGCCGGACTTGCTTTTAACCATCGTCATGGCTTCGTCCAGCGGCAGAGCCCGGCGGTACGGCCGCTCCGACGCCAGCGCGTCGAAACAGTCGACGACGGTCAGAATGCGCGCACCAATTGGAATCTCCTCGCCCCGCAGGCCGTCGGGATATCCGCTCCCATCCCACGCCTCGTGATGCGACCGGACGATAGGAACCACCGGATAAGGAAAGTGCACCCGCTCCAGAATGTCGGCGCCCACTACGGGATGAATCTTCATCTTTTCGAACTCTTCGTGCGTGAGCTTGCCGGGCTTGTTGATGATGTGTTCCGGGACAGCCAGTTTGCCGATGTCGTGCAGAAAGGCCGCAGTCAGGAGCGCCTTCATGAGCGATGGATCGAGGCCCAGGATCTTTCCCAGCTCAGACACGTAGACTCTCACTCGCATCAGGTGGCGATGTGTGTTGCGATCTTTGGCCTCGATGGCCATCGCCAGCCCTTCGATGGTGCGAAGATGCAGTGCTTCAGTTTCGACAATGTGCCGTTCACGGTCGCGGACGATGGCCATCTGTGCGCAATAAGCGCGATAGACGATATAGACCAGCGGTATCAGCAGCAGCGACGTGAGCCAGCCGAACATAATGCCGATGAAATTAACGGCTGCAGCCAGCATGGCGCCAACCAGATAGAAGGGCAGGTACCAGAGGTATTCTTCACGCCATTGCCGGAAAGGTTCAGTTTCCGAGTCCCAGGAAATGACCAGGGCTATAGGGACGGTATTTGCCAGAAAATAACCTGTTGCCGCAAGGGCAAGCGCCGGCGCGACCTCGTGATGCAGCGGTCTCAGCGACTCCGCATAGACAAGCGTGGCCAGAACCGTGGCCGTTGTTACGTTGGCTACATTAAAGACAATTTGTACGAGTGTGAAAGGTTTGACTACCCGGATTCGACACTGCGCAATGACGCTCGATGCCGCCAGCAGCACCGCCTGTAACGGCGAAAGTTGCACAATGCCCAGAAAGATGAACGGGAAGTTGGCAGACATCGTCCCGTCGCGTTTGGGCAGCGCAACCTTCATCCCGGAACTGAGCAGGATGGCGGCCAGGTAGACAAAGAAGTAAGTCCAATGCTCAGGAGGCAGTCGGGGAACCAGACACAAACTCGCAATGGCTCCTGCGACCACCACGCCAATAAGAGCCTTGACCCGCAACGTCATCATGCATTCTCAGGCGGTTTTCGACACAGGCCAAAGTGCTCCCAGGATGACCATGACCCGGGTCCGGAAACCTCGAAATCGCTCGACTCACTTCCAGGCAGCATGTTACGTAAGTACCGTGCCCGGCTCAATGCGTCTTTAGTTGCATTCCGATGAGTGCAGCGCAGTCTTCTTTGATAACTGAACTATTGCATGGTGCAAACAGAAACGGACCGATCGCTCGCGATACTCCTCGATGCGCGTCACTCGATCCGGGCGGTCACGTCTCTGCATGGGATATCTCGGGTCGGCAATCGAGATGTCCTCAACTCGCGATACCACGTCGCAGCTCACTGAGCTGATTGCAGCCCGTGACGCAATCTTGCAGGCGAATGCCCGGTAACCAGGAACTCCCGATGCGCTGTCCCGTCAGCGCTTGCTCAGCCGCACTGACTCCCAGCTCCCATCCGACGACCAGCCTCCATCCACGGTGAGCGTATGGCCGTTCACAAAGCCGCTCTCCTCGTCGTCCGCCAGGAACGCAATCGCCCGCGCCACATCCTCCGGCTTCGCGAAGCGTCCCATCGGCACCCGCTGGGTAATGTCAGGATCGGTATAGCTGCCGGCCGCCTGATCTGCGGCATCCATCTCGGTTTTGACCCAACCCGGACAAACGGCATTCACCCGTACCCCGCGCCCTCCCCATTCAGCGGCCAGGGTTCGCGTGAGCCCCACCAGCCCGTGCTTCGACGTGTTGTAGGCTGCACGATCCGCAACCGCTACAAGGCCTGCAATCGACGCAACATTGATGATCGACCCGCGTCGCGCCTCCAGCATCATTCGCCCGAATGCCCGCGCCAGCAGAAACGGCCCCACAAGATTCACCTCGAGCACACGCCGGTATTCGCTCGGTGTCGTATCCTCTGCCGCGCGAATCAGGCTGATTCCGGCGTTGTTTACCAGCACATCGACCCGCTGATACCGCCCGAATACCTTCCGCGCAAACTCCTCGACAACGTCTTCCCGTGTCACATCGCCGGCGAACCCGAACGCAATGCCGCCGCGCGTCTCGATTGCCTGCACCGTCGCTTTCGGCTCCAGCAGGTCGACAATCGCAATGCGAAACCCGCGCTCCGCCAGCAGCTCCGCCGTTCGCCGCCCGATCCCCTGCGCCCCTCCGGTAACAACTGCTGCCCGTTTCTGACTCCCCATTCGCATTCCCTCTCCGCACTCGGACTCCACCCAGCTTACCGGCCACGGTCGCGCTCCGTCCGCTCCGGCGATCGCGCCCGGCCTCCGTCCTTTACCAAAGCTCAGTCGCTCTCAACGGGAGGCTCGTCCGCTCCGCGTATCGTCGCCGGCAGACTGTTGGCCAGGGTCGTCCGCGGTGAGTACATTGGATTCGAGGTCTTGCATGGCCCAGCCTCCAGAGGAGCCGGAGCTTTCGAGGACACAGCGATAACCCTGAGGGCGATTCGTGATGAAGCGGCTGACATTGTTTCTGCTGCTCTGCGCACCGTCGGCATGGTGCCAGGCCAACAGCGGCGAACTGCACGTCACCGTAACCGGCCCCTCCGGCCGTGGAATGCAAACCACGGTTTCTCTGCTCAGCGAGGCCAATCAGTATCGATCGAATCTCGAAACGAACCTCGACGGCGAGTTGGTTGTTCAATGGCTGCCGTACGGTATATATCGCCTGACCGTCGAGCAGCCGGGATTTGCCCCGGTCGCGCAGGATCTAACCATCCAGTCCCGGCTGCCCTTGCATCAGCTCATCCGGTTGAAGCTGCCGACGGTGAAGCAAACCGTCACCGTCAAAGCCGCCAACACTCTCATCGACCCTGAGGAGCCGGGGTCGGTCGTCCAGCTGGGCGCGTCCTTCATCCAGCACCGGGTCGGCTCCATCCCCGGCCGCTCCCTGCAGGACCTGGTGAACTCGCAGCCCGGATGGCTCTACGAAGGCAATGCGGTCCTGCATCCGCGCGGTTCCGAATACCAGACGCAGTTTGTGATCGATGGAATCCCTCTCACCGACAATCGCTCGCCCAGCTTTGGCCCGGAGATCGAAGCCGACGACGTGCAGTCCATGAGCATCTACACGGCGGGGTTTGCCGCCGAATATGGGCGGAAAATGGGCGGTGTCGTTGAATTGAACACCGCTCAGAACTGGCAGGCCGGATTGCACGGCGACGTGATCTTAGCCGGAGGCAGCTTCGACACCGCCAGCGGGTTCGCGAAGGGGCAATATGCATGGGGCAGGAACGCTCTTGGCGGCAGCGCCAGCGGCAGCCGGACAGATCGCTATCTCAATCCGGTCGTCCCGCAGAACTACTCCAACACCGGCACGCTGGCTGACTTTTCAGGCCGCTGCGACCGCGACTTCAGCCCCGCGGACCGGTTCAGCGTAAGTGTGCGTCACGAGCTCTCCCGGTTCGATCTTCCCAACGAGCAGGTGCAGGAGGCGGCCGGCCAGCGCCAGACGGCAGACAACTTCGAAACCATGGGCTCCGCCTCGTACCAGCACACTTTCTCCGCGCGTACTCTGGCGGATTATCGCGGCATGGTCCGCGACAACGCGAACAACTTCAACTCCAGTGCGCAATCGACTCCGGTCGAGGTGTTTCAGCACAACCGCTTTCGCGAAGGCTATTTCAAGGCAACGGTCACGACCGAGGGGAGGCGGAATGAGTGGAAATTCGGCGTTGAATCGGACAACATCTTTCTGCACGAAGATTTCAGTTACGTCATCACCGACCCAACCCAGTTTGACCAGGGCACCTCGCTCGCCTTTGCCTTCGCCGGCCAGCGCCCTGACCTCGAACAGTCCGCCTTCGTGCAGGACCTGGCGCGGCTCCAAACGTGGACCTTCTCGGCCGGTCTTCGCTGGGATCATTATCAGCTGTTGCTGAACAAGCAGGCCGTGGAGCCGCGCTTTTCCATCTCCCGCTACTTCCCATCTGCCGGCCTCGTGGCGCATTTCTCATACGACCGCGTCTTCCAGACGCCGTCTTTTGAAAACATCCTTCTCTCCAGTTCGACCGAGGTGGCATCGCTCGATCCGGCTGCCTTCCTTCGCCTGCCCGTCCGGCCTTCGGTGGGGGACTACTACGAAGGGGGCCTGAGCAAAGCGTTCCATCGGCAGATCAAGCTGGATGCGAACTACTTCCGCAGGTTCGCAGACAACTACGCTGACGACGACCAAATCGATAACACCACCATCAGCTTTCCCATCGCCTTTCGCAAAGCGATCGTCTATGGCGCGGAGGGTAAGGTCGAAGTTCCCGACTGGCGCCGCTTCTCCGGCTTCGTAAGCTACTCGTGGGAGGTTGGCAATGCCTGGAATCCGGTTACCGGCGGCCTCTTTCTGGGCGACGATGCCACCCAGGCAGAAGAGCAGCTGACGGGACATTTTCCGGATTCCCAGGATCAGCGGAATACGGTTCGAGGACGAGGGCGTTATCAGATCCGTCCGCGATTTTGGGCCGCCGGCGGAGCTCAGTATGACACCGGCCTTCCCTTTGAATTCGACGGTAGTCCCTCCACCGTGCTAGCCGAGTATGGCCGGCAGGTCCTCGATCGCATCAACTTCGCCCGCGGGCGCATCGATCCTTCCTTCCAGGTAAGTGCGTCGGCGGGTGCGGAGGTCTATCGTTCGGAGAGAATCGACGTGCAATTCCAGGCCGACGGGGAGAACCTGACCAGCGTGCTGGATGTGATCGATTTCGGCGGCTTGTTTTCCGGCAACGCCATCGGCCCTTCGCGAAGCTATATGCTGCGGCTCAGAACCACTTTCTGAGAGCCCATGGGATAGCCGGCTATCGCCGATCGTTCCCCATCCTGGCTCCTCAGCCTTTATCATCGAAGATCACAGCAGTTTCGGAACTGGTATAGACCGAAAGCACATGCTCAAGTGGCTTTCTCAAAAGCCACCCTGCACCAGCCTCAAAAAGTCTGCGTGTATTCCCAAACTGCTCTAATCTTCCTCTCAGGATACCCATGAAAACCGGCATCATCGGCCTGCCCCAGGTCGGCAAAACCTCGCTCTTCAAGATCCTCACCCACGCCAAAGTCGAGGATCGCGGCTACTCCCGCGAAGCCCATCTCGGCATCGCCAAAGTCCCCGACGACCGGCTCGACCGCCTCGCCGCCCTCTACAACCCGAAGAAGCTCATCCACGCCACAGTCGAATACGCCGATGTCGCCGCCATCAGCCAGGAAGCACTCAAGGAAACCGCCTTGCTCGCCAGCCTGCGCAACGTCGACGCCCTCATCCACGTCCTTCGCGCCTTCGAGGACGACTCCATCCCCCACACCGGCGATCTCGACCCCGCCCGCGACGCCAAAAACCTCGAGTTCGACCTGATGCTCTCCGACCTCACCCAAGTGGAAAAGCGCCTCGAACGCCTCGAAAAAGATCTGAAGAAGATGCGCACCCCCGACCTAGAGAAAGAGAACGCGCTGCTCCTGCGCTGCAAAGCCTCGCTCGAAGCCGAAACTCCGCTCCGCGAGCTGGAGATGTCGCCCGAAGAGAAGAAGCTTATCCGCGGCTTCATGTTCCTTTCGCAGAAGCCCGTCCTCTACGCCGTCAATCTTTCCGAAAGCACGACTCTGGGCGCCGACCTCGAAGCCGCGGCGGCCAGGTACAAGCTCACCGATCTCGCCGCCCGCCCCAACGCCGGCCTCACTGCCTTTTGTGGCAAGGTCGAAGCCGAGCTCTCTGAAATGGACGACGAAGAAGCAGCTGAATTCCTCGCCTCCTACGGTCTCCAGGAGAGCGGCCTCGTCCGCCTCATCCGCCGCAGCTACCAGCTGCTCGGTCTCATCAGCTTCTTCACTGTGGGCGAGGACGAATGCCGCGCGTGGACCGTTCCCGCCAGCTCCCGCGCCCAGGAAGCCGCGGGCGCCATCCATTCCGATCTCGAGAAGCACTTCATCCGCGCCGAGACCATCCACTGGGACACGCTGCTCGCCGCCGGCTCCGAAGCGGCCGCTCGCAGCCAGGGCACACTGCGGCTCGAAGGCAAAGACTACTTAGTCCAGGACGGCGACGTCCTTCACATCCGGCACAGCGGCTAGACTATGCTGCTTTCGCTCGCGCTTGGAAGTCTCGCCGCCGTCGCCGATATCGTCGGCGGCGTGGTCCTCGTGCGCCGCAACTGGACCCAGCGCTATCTCCGCTACTCCATCGCTCTCGGCGCCGGCTTCATGATGGCCGTCGCCATCCTCGACATGCTCCCTGAGAGCATTAAGTTCTCAGCGGTCTGGGCCCCCGCGCTGGTTCTGGCCGGCTACTGCGCCATCCACCTGCTGGAACACACCATCACGCCCCACTTCCACTTCGGCGAAGAAACCCACGAGCACGAGTTTCTCCACCGGCACACCGGCTTTTCCGTCCTGCTCGGCCTCTCCGTGCACGCCTTCTTCGATGGCGTTGCCATCGCCTCCGGCTTCGTTCTCTCGAACGCTCTTGGCTGGCTCATTTTCGTCGCCATCATCCTGCACAAGGTCCCCGAAGGCTTTACCATCGCATCCGTCATGCTGGCGTCGGGTCGCTCCCGCCGCACCGCGGTTACCTCCGCCATCATCCTCGCCGCCGCCACCATCGCCGGCGTGCTCATCATTGGCTTGCTCCCGCGCTGGGTCGAGGCCGGCCTGCCGCTTTCGGCCGGGGTCGCGATCTACGTGGCCGCCACCGACCTCGTCCCCGAAGTCAACCGCGAGCCCGGCATCCGCATGGCCCTGGTCTTCTTCGCCGGCGTCGCCCTCTTCGTTCTCGTTCGCGTCCTCGCGCCGGTCTAAACCCAAAAGTAACGTCCTTCCCCGCAATATTCCTCGCCGCCTCCGTCAAACCGGCCTATCCTTGCCCCAACCGGAGGTGTGCCATGAAACAACAGTGCCATCTCTCCATGATCTGGCTGTCCTGGATCGTCTACCTCGGCGGTCTCGCCTGCTCCATATACTGGCATCTGTGGTTCCTCGCCGTGGTCTGGCTTGTCGTCGCGCCGCTCGTGCAGTGGCAGTACATTCGCCGATTCCCGGCCGTCTCCAGCCTGATGGGCTACGGCGCCATCGCCGATGCACCAGCCGCCGTTACCCCGCGCGTATCGCAAACCGTGAGGCTGTACACGGCGCTCGGCTGCCCCTTTTGCCCGCTCCTCGAGCAGCGCCTGGAGAATCTGCGCGGCAGCATGGAATTCACCCTGGAAAAGATCGACGTCACGCTGCGCCCCAATCTGCTCGCATCGAAAGGAATCCGCGCCGTGCCCGCCGTTGAAATCCACGGCCGCATCCTCACCGGCATGGTCAGCTCGCGCGACCTGGCCGCGGCCATCGTGCAATCCGACGTGCAATCCGAGGTCGGCGCCCACGCGTAGCCCCACGTCGCTGGCAAAGCAGATGGCCGTGTAACGGCAGAACCCGGCTTTTCTCAGTTTTCCGCCGGACGCTCGATGTGATCGATCGACACAGTATTCAGTTCCTTCGGGCGGCGGCTGGCCGTGAGCTGAATCCGTTCCGCCAGCAGCGACTGCAGCATCAGCCCGATTTGCGGAACTCGGAAGGATCCGCCCGGCCGAAGCCCGGCAGGTCTCGGCCACGCGCTCAGCGTCACTTGTGAAAGAACAAGCTGTACAGCAGAATCACCAGCACCAGGCTGCTCACCGCCACATAGAGCCGGTCCCGCTCGAAGAGAAATCCCACCACGCACATCACCACGCGCCCCACCGGCGTGGCAATCAGCAGCAGCAGCCCCAGCATGATAATGCTGCGCGGGTCGCCCGTCGCCACGCCATGCCCGATCCCCCGCAGGCTCATCAGGTGTGCCGGCTCGCCGTGGAAGTGCTCGTAGTCCGGCCGCGGCCCGTGATTCTGCGCGAGATACAACGCGCCGCCCGCCAGCACAACCGCCGCCGCCAGCATCACGCCGGTCCGCAGCATCACGCCCACCCACGTCTCAATCCGCTTATCGTTCCAGGTCATGCGCCCATCCCCGTCGCGCTGTGGACGATCATCTCGATCCCCAGCGCCACAATCACCAGCGCAAACACGATCTTCAGCGTCCGCACCTCAGCCTTCACCAGAAGCCGCGACCCGATCAGCGATCCGGCCAGCACGCCCAGCATTACCGGCATCACCAGCGACGGCGCCATGTAGCCGCTCCGCCAGTAGAGTCCCGCGCTGGCCGCCGCCGTCACCCCGATCATGAAGTTGCTCGTCGTGGTCGACACCTTGAAGGGCAGCCGCATCGCCTGATCCATCGCGATCACCTTCACCGCGCCCGACCCGATGCCCAGCAGCCCCGACAGCGCGCCGGCCATCCACATCAGCCCGAAGCCCAGCGGCACGCGCTGCGCCACGTAGTGGTGCAGGCCGTCATCGGCCGGCACATCGCCCTTCAGCAGCAGCCGCAGTGCCAGCGGATCCGGCTTCTCCGTCATCTCCGCGTGCTTCTGTTTCAGAGACGCGTAAGCGGAATAGAGCAGCACCAGCCCAAACACCACCCCGATCGCCTGCGTCGGCACCTTGGTCGTCAGCCACGCGCCCACCAGCGCGCCCAGCGTCGTCGCAATTTCCAGAAACATCCCCACGCGGATGTTCGAGAACCCTTCGCGCACGTACGCCGCCGCCGCGCCGGACGAAGTCGCAATCACCGACACCAGCGACGCCCCGATGGCGTAGTGAATGTCCACATGAAAGGCAATGGTCAGCAGCGGCACGATGACGACGCCGCCGCCCAGCCCGCTCAGCGCCCCCAGCAACCCCGCGCCCGTCGAGCTGAGAAACAGAATGACCACGAACCAGAGTTCGTTCATCTGCTCTTACTGTACCTGCACATCCTCGACCAGCACCGCCACGGAATCCGGCGGCAGCGCCAGAATCTGCACCCTGCGCGCTGCCTCCTGAACTCCGTGCTCTGAGCTCTGTGCTCTCAGCTCTGCTCCTGCTGACGCCAGCCGCACTGTCGACCCTGCCGGCGCCGCAATCTCCACCGGCGCCTCCGCCAGAGAAAGCGCCACCGTGCACTGTCCCCGCTCCATCACGAACCACTTCTCCGCCTCGCTGAACCGCACCTTCACGTTGCGCAGATCCCCATCCGTCAGCTCCGGCATCGCCCTGCGCAGCGCGATCAGCTCCCGGTACCACTCCACCATCTCCGCATGAGCCCCGGTGCCCCGCTCAGCCCAGTTCAGCTTCGAGCGCTCGAACGTCTCTCGCACCTGCGGATCGGGAACGTCCGCTGCATCCCACCCGAAGGCCGCGAACTCCTTCCTGCGCCCCTCCGAAATCAGCTTGCCCAGCTCCGGCTCATGATCGGTGAAGAACTGGAACGGCGCGCTCGCCGCCCACTCCTCGCCCTGAAAGATCAGCGGCACAAACGGCGCCGTCATCGTCAGCGCCGCCGCAATCTTCGCTCTTTTCAATCCCGACAGCTCCTCCAGCCGCTTGCCCTTCGCCCGATTCCCCACCTGGTCGTGGTTCTGCGAGTAGCCCAGGAATCTCCACCCTGGCAGCCCGGGCACCGGCCGTCCATGCACGCGGTCCCGATACGCGGAGTACCGCCCGTCGTACACAAAAACCTCACGCAGCGCCTTCGCCAAATCCCCGAGTGTCCCGAAGTCTGCGTAATATCCGGCGCGGTCTCCCGTCAGCACGCTAAACAGCGCATGATGAAAATCGTCGCTCCACTGCGCGTCCATCCCGTACCCGCCGGCCTCCGGCGCAGTCACCACGCGCGGATCGTTCAAGTCGCTCTCGGCAACCACGGCGTAGCTGCGCCCCGTCTGCGCCTCCAGCGCCCGCACCTCCGC
Organism: Acidobacteriaceae bacterium; assembly: GCA_030041435.1. Taxonomy (GTDB): domain Bacteria; phylum Acidobacteriota; class Terriglobia; order Terriglobales; family Acidobacteriaceae; genus Palsa-343. Next base: position 2,622 of record JASHNW010000130.1, on the reverse strand, counting down.
CGCCATCTGCTCCATGAAGTGGATCGCCGACCGGTCTATGTACGCGTGCACAGCGTCCAGCCGCAGCCCGTCGATGTGATAATCGCGCAGCCACATCAGTGCGTTGTCGCAGAAGAACCGGCGCACCTCGTGGCTCCCCGCGTCCTCCAGATTCACTGCGTCGCCCCATGGCGTGTGGTGCGAACTCGTAAAGTACGGTCCAAATTTCCCCAGATAATTCCCCGCCGGCCCCAGGTGGTTGTAGACCACGTCGAGCAGCACCGCCAGTCCTTTCGCATGGCAAGCGTCCACGAACCGCTTCAATCCTTCCGCACCCCCATACGGCTCATGCACGGCAAACAAATCCACCCCGTCATAGCCCCAGCCATGGTTGCCGGCAAAGGCGTTCACCGGCATCAGCTGCACATGCGTCACGCCCAGCGCACGCAGCCCGTCCAGCTTCGATCCCGCCGCATCCAGCGTGCCCTCCGGCGTGAAGGTCCCAGGGTGCAACTCGTAGATGATCCCGCTCTTCAGCGGCGGCGCTTCCCAGCTCGCATCCGTCCATGCAAACGCCCCGTGGTCCACCACCTGCGATTTCCCGTGCACACCGTGCGGTTGCGCCATCGACCTCGGATCGGGCAGCGCCAAATCTTCATCGTTCAGCAAATACGCATATTCCGTGCCCGCTCCGGCCGCATGCACCACGGCCTCCCACCAGCCGCCCGCGGCCCGCCTGAGCGGAATCTTCTCCCCCTCCACCTCCACGCGCACACGTTCCGTTTTCGGCGCCCATACACGAAACCGATGCATGCAGCCTTCCCTTTCCCCGGTCGATCTTCTTCGCAAAGTTTTGTGACTGGGGCAGGCACACTTTTCCGCCCCAGCGCCGCCCCGGCGCGCCTTACCGCATCGCCGCCTGGGCGTGATGCGCCCGCGCCCTGACCCCGTTCTTTCCCGCCAGGTCGAAGGCCGCGTTCACCAGCGCAATGTGCGAAAACGCCTGCGGAAAATTCCCCAGCATGCGCTTCCGCTTCCCATCGTATTCCTCGGCCAGCAGCCCCACATCGTTGCGCAGCGCCAGCACACGCTCAAACAGCGCCCGCGCGTCCCGCGTTCGCCCAATCGCCTTCAGGCAGCTCACCATCCAGAAGCTGCACGCCAGAAACGCTCCCTCGCCGGGCGGTAACCCATCCTTCGCATGTTCCGTCTCGTACCGCATCACCAACCCGTCGCGCATCAGCTCGCGCTCGATGGCCTCGATCGTCCCCTTCATCCGCTCATCCGTCGGTGGCAGAAAACCCACCAGCGGCATCAGCAGCAGGCTCGCATCCAGCTCATGACCTCCGTAGTACTGCACAAAGCTGTTCTTCTTCCTGTCGAACCCTCTGCTGCAGATCTGCGCGTGAATCGCATCGCGCAGCTTCGCCCATCGCTCCAGCGGCGCCTCGCACCCCAGCTTCTCGGCAATCAGAATTGCGCGGTCGAACGCCACCCATGCCATCATCTTCGAGTAGGTGAACTGCCGCGCGTTGCCACGCACTTCCCAGATGCCCGCATCCGGCTCGTCCCAGATTTTCTCCAGACGCTCCAGCAGCAAAATCAGCGCGCCGAACTCCCGCCGCGTGTGCCGGCCCATCTTGTCCAGCGCATGGAAGAACGTGTCCAGCATCTCGCCGAAAATATCCAGCTGCACCTGGCCGGCCGCCGCATTTCCAATGCGCACCGGCAGCGATTTCTCGTACCCGGGCAGCCAGCTCGCCTCCCACTCGATCTGCTGGCGCTCCCCCTTTAGCCCGTACATGATCTGCACCTGGTCCGGACTGCCCGCCACGGCCCGCAACAGCCAGTCCTGCCACGCCGTCGCCTCTTCGAAATATCCCGCATGCGTCAGCGCCAGCAGCGTAAACGTCGTGTCGCGCAGCCAGCAGTAGCGATAATCCCAGTTGCGCGTCCCTCCGATCTGTTCCGGCAGCGACGTGGTCGGCGCCGCCACCACCCCTCCCGACGGCCGGAACGTCATCGCCTTCAGGGCAATCAGCGATCGCTCCACCGCATCGCAGTACTCGCCGTCGTACTTCATCCCGGCAACCCAGCCGGTCCAGAATTCTTCCGTATCCCGGAGCGCCTGCTCCGCTTCGATGCGCTGCGGAGCCGCCTTCGTCGAGTCGCCATAAGTGAGCGTGAACCACACCCGCTCGCCCGGCCGCACCGTGAAATCCGCGACCGTCTTCAGCCCCTCGCCATGGACCGGAATCGAACCGTGCAGCAGCGCCTGGCCCGGTCCCGCCACGGCGCGGATGCCATCCTCGATCGCCGTCACCCACGGCACCGTCCGCCCGTAGTCGAAGCGCAGCGCCAGCTCCATGTGCACGTCCATCTTGCCCTGCACGCCTTCCACGACCCGCACAACATCGGAATTTCGCTCCCTCACCGGCATGAAGTCGATCAGCCGCACCGCGCCTTCCACGTTCTCGAAAACCGTCTCCAGAATCAGCGTATGCGCGCGATAGTGCCGCTTCGTCTTCCATTCAGTTCCATTCGGACAGATCTTCCAGTATCCGTGCTCCTCCGTGCCCAGCAGCGCCGCAAAGCAGGCGCCCGACGAGAAATCCGGCCAGCACAGCCAGTCAATCGATCCGT
>JASHNW010000129.1 GCA_030041435.1 Acidobacteriaceae bacterium | reverse complement strand
GAGGATCCTCCGTTGCGTCTCATCCAGCTCCATCTCTCCGGCAAAGATGATTGACCCTTCCGAGCCGAGGTCCAGTACAAGATCGGGGACCGCCGCATCGAGCGCATCATGCAGGGCGCGATGAGTGGCGAAATCAGCGTGGGCGTGGACTCCGGGCTCCCCGCAGGCAAGGACACGGAACGAGTGGCGGCAGCTATATCCGACCCACTGGACGAGCAGGCGGAAGGTGCGCTGAGGCAGGGACATGGATTTCACGCTGTCACCGCAGATCGCCGAACATATGTGCTATCCGTCTTCGATGTGTTCCCGTCGCCGAGCTCCCGCTGACGATAATGGTCAAACACTTCCCGGACCGTAATGGCGCTGTTCCGCTGTTCTTTGCCGGTCTGGTTGATATCGCGCTGCAGGGCCGCGATCGCTCGTAATTCCTCTTCTCTTTGTTCGTACTGGTCAACTGAGCCAACGACAATGCGCCGATGCCTGCGCTTCCCATCAGGTCCAGGCTCACGCCACCGGTACTCCCGGACGTCAGCGCCGCGGCGATGCTGTGCTCGAATCAGGCTTCCGTATCGCATGCTGTCCTCCCGTCGGCCAACCGGCCGATCGAGCCCGAGTTGAGCCATCGTTTTGAGGCACAATCCAGGCACATGGCGAGGCGAGCAGGAGGTGAAAGGGAACGTGATCAGGCGGTTAGCGATGGATGTTATTGCTTTGCTGATGCAGCTGCAATCGAGATCATGCGCGTACAAATGTAGACGTGGACAGTACGCCCAGGCCATTGCCCGCTTTTTCGCGGCAGAGAATACTCAGGCTAGATCGCGTTTCGGCAACTGATATGCAAGCATATCGATGCGAAGACACTGCGAGATGATCGAGGGCCGCGATCAGGAAGGAACGTAAATAGAGGCCGAGAGTTGCACTCTGGGAGGTGCGAATGACTACAAGTGAAGAGAAGACCGGGGGTGCTTCGCCCCGAACCAGGCAAACGGAGATCGCAGCGGGCGAAGTCATTTCCCTGGTCGGCATGGTCGCTTATCAGCCCGGTGCAGTCGTCAGCCGCGCCATTATTCATCGGAACGCCGGAACGGTGACGCTGTTCGCTTTCGACGAAGGTCAGAGCCTCAGCGAACATACCGCGCCCTTCGATGCTTTGGCATACGTCCTGGAAGGCGACGCAGAAATTACGATTGACGGTCAACCTTCTCAGCTGAGTACCGGCGAGGCGATTCTCATGCCGGCTAACCGACCGCATGCCGTGCAGGCGACTTCCCCGTTCAAGATGCTGCTCATCATGATTCGATCATGAGCGGCAAGGCGGCATAGGATCACGGATTGCAACTGGATTAGCCTCTGGAGACCAAACTATGGCTGAAACCGTTGAAAGGTGTGGATGCTCGGCGGATTTGTCCCTCGCCCTTCCTGGCGAAGGCCAGCGCATCGAACGGATGCAGGGGCATTGGCTGTTGGCGCGGGCGGGAAAGCAGATTCTGCGTCCCGGCGGGCTCGACCTCACGCGACGCATGCTCGATGCGTTGGCCATCTCCGAGCAGGACCGCATCGTCGAGTTTGCTCCGGGACTGGGGATTACGGCGCGCATGGTATTGCGCAGAAATCCAATGCAGTATTGCGCAGTCGAGCGTGATCCTGTCGCCGCGAAGCGCCTTGAAGCACGGCTCCCGCGCGATCGAACGCGGGTCGTTCAGGCAGCGGCTGAGGACTCCGGACTTCCTGGTGACTCGGCCACCGCAGTGTACGGCGAGGCAATGCTTAGTATGCAGACTGCCGACCAGAAGGCGCGGATTGTATCCGAAGCTGTGCGCCTTCTCGCTCCGGGCGGGCGCTACGGGATTCATGAGCTTTGCCTTCGCCCCTGTGACATTTCCCGGGAAAGGCGGCGTGAGATCGCCTCGGCGATGTCGAGCGAGATTCATGTCGGAGTGCAACCGCTCTGCGCGAGCGAATGGGCGACCTTGCTCGAACGGCACGGGCTGAAACTGGTCTGGACGGGCGAAGCCGCGATGGATCTCCTGGAGCCCCGCCGCATGCTGCGGGATGAGGGCCTCTCGGGCTGCCTGCGGATCGCGTTCAATGTCATTCAAGATCCGATTCTCCGCCGCCGCACGGCCGCGATGCGGGACGTTCTCCGCAAATACAGGAATTATTTGGGCGCCATCGCGCTGGTCAGCGTACGTTGACCGGGAACGTGCAGGAAATCGACCGGAGTTTCATGCCTTCTCGCCCTTCCTGGGTCCCGCTCTGACAACTGTGCTATTAGCCCGTACACCTGCTTCATTGTCCCGAACTCCTTGTCGTCTCAAGCTGGACATAGCTGCCGCAGGACGAGGCGCTCTGACGGGATGCATCTTTACGGGCGCGGCTTCTGCACAGTCGATACCCGGATCGTCGGGTTCGAGATGCAGAACCGGCTTGTGACTTTGGTCGCTGCCTCACGCCTCTCATCTGCGGTTAGCTGAAAGAGGGCGGAAAGAGGCGAGTCATGGAAGGCATTCGAAATCGTGGATTCATATCCCTGGTGCTTACGACATTCTTCGCAATAGCTGGAACAGCAGTTGCTGCAGGGGCTGCGGATCGTCCGCCGAGCCAGTCATCGCAGACCACGGCGGCCGATATTGTGCGCGATCCTTCTGATCTGCCGTCACCTGTGGGCGATCGTCCGGCGGGTGTGGTGCATGTGATGCTCACCGCTCGGGAGGTCGTTGGCGTGCTGGATCCATCCACTGGCACGACCTACCGCTACTGGACCTTCAACGGTAAGGTGCCAGGACCCTTCATTCGCGTTCGGCAGGGCGACACGGTTGAAGTCACCCTGCAAAATGACAAGAACGATATGATGGTGCATTCCGTCGACCTTCATGCGGCGCTTGGCCCCGGTGGCGGCGCGGTCCTCTCGCAGGTCCCTCCGGGGCAGTCAAAGACCTTTTCTTTCGAGGCCACAACCCCTGGTCTCTTTGTCTACCACTGCGGCACGCCGATGGTGGCCGACCACATCGCCAACGGTATGTATGGACTGATTCTGGTTGAGCCCCCGGGAGGATTGCCGCACGTGGATCACGAGTATTACGTCATGCAGGGGGAGATTTATACGAATGCTCCCAAAGGGAAATCCGGCCTGCAGCAATTCAGCGAGCAGAGCCTGATGCAGGAAAGCCCTGAGTACTTCATCTACAACGGTTCTGTAAATGCGCTCACCACCCAATTCCCTCTACAGTCCAATGTTGGAGAAACGGTACGCATCTTTCTTGGCAATGCCGGACCGAACGCGACCGCTTCGGAGCACGTGATCGGCGAGATCTTCGCGAAGATCTACACTCTCGGCTCTCTGACGTCTCCGCCGCTGACCGGGGTCCAGACGGCCAGCGTACCGCCGGGCGGCGCAGCCATTCTCGAAATGAAGACCGAGACGCCCGGAAAGTACACCCTGATGGATCACGCAATGGCCCGGATGGACAAAGGGCTGATGGCGGTCTTGAATGTGAAAGGGCAAGACAATACTGCGCTGATGCACGACGGCCTTACACCTCCTCCGGCGGGGGCCACGGAGATCAGCGGAATCACCACGGCAGATGTAAAAGCAGCGACGGAAGCGCCGTCCATGGTCGCCGTTGGATCTTCAGGAGTCGGCATATCATCAGGCGGTGAGACGATGGCGGGCATGTCACCCGCCCCTTCGGATAGCGTCCCTGCCGCGACTCCGGTTCTCCCCCGCTTCGATCTGAAGGCTACCATCGATTCCAGCAACAGCCTCGTCGGATGCATGACCGAACTCAGCGACGGAAAGGTGATGCTGAAGCTCTTCCATTCGCAGAAGGTCTACCGTCTCGAGGCGCAGCCACTTCTCTTTTCTCAGAATGCCGGCCATCTGGTCCATGTCACCGGTCGTTTCGGGAGCGTCGTACTGGCAGAAGATCCGCATATCCCCAGCTATGTTGTCGACACGGTCGAGTCGATAGCTGACAATTGTTCATCGAGAACAACCGTTGCTGATATTGAAAAGGCACTGGCACCTCCTGACGCCCCGGTTGGGGGCGTGGTGACGATGGGTTCCATGTCCTTCGACCCGCCAACCATTACGATCACCGCCGGAGAACAGGTCGTCTGGAAAAACACATCGGCGTACTTCCACAACGTTGTGGATGATCCGGAGAGAGTGCTGAACCGCGTGGATGTCAGTTTTCCATCCGGGAGCGTTCCCTTCGGTTCCCCGCTGGTCCAGCCCGGGACCAGCTTCTATAAAGTATTCGACAAGCCAGGAACCTATCACTATGTGTGCGTGTTGCACGAAACCAGCGGAATGAGGGGAACTGTAATCGTAAGGCCGGGACCGATGATCGCCTCGACATCGGGAAAGCAAAGTGCCGGCCAGTAACGCGGCCGCCTAACGGCGGGCCTTTCTCCCCGGCGCGGTGGCGGAGCCGGTCTGGCCTGCCATCGCGCCGTTGGCATTCTGAGCGGGATAGGTGATCCGGCCCTCCTCCACCCGCGCCCAGGGCGTCAAAGTGTGAGGTCGAACGCTTGTCTGGCTGGTGATCTCCTGCACCTCGAAGCCATGAGCAGCAAGAGCGTCGGCGATCAGCGAGCGATGACAGCGCCAGGGAACGGCTTCCGCGCACATGATCGCTGTTCGTCGTTCCTGCGCCAGTCGCATGAGTTCGTTGAGCGCCTTCTCGAACTCAGACGTCTGCATATAGTCGGCATATCCACGGAAGCTGAGATTGCGCCACGCGGTATTCACAGAATCTCGGCATGCATGCCGCAGACCGCCCAATTCGGCCATATGCAGGTAGCCAATTCCTGATTCGGAAAGCGAGCGAGCCAGCTGATCGCTGTTGAACTGGGGATTGTGCCGGGAGCGCGGGATGGTTCGCACATCGATCAGCAGTTTCACCCTGTGCGCCGCCAGAAGCTCAAGAAACGCACTGATCGGGCGCGTCGAGTGTCCCACCGTCAGGATCAAACGATTTCGGTGATTTCGTTCCGACACCCTCATCATCGGGATAGATTCCCCCGCCCGTCGCACTCGAGAGAAATCCGGAAGTCTGCGCGAGCGAGTCAAACGGACCATCCACAGGTGAAAGCCGGAAATAATCGTACTACCGCGTGGTACGAGCAGCACATTGAGTATGCCCGGACGGAAAATAAAACTGGGTGCAGCGGCCAGGTCGATTTTCTTTCTTTCCCGGGACAGATCATCCATGATTCAGTTCGACGATGCTCATCGCGCAGTGTTTTATCCGAAGGACCGGCGATTCCGTATCTGGATGAGCCGGCGAGCCCTGATGTTCCTGCTCATCCTCGTCCTGACCCCATTGGCAGCTGCATGGATTCAACATGCTGCGTTCGGACTGCCTCATTTGGAACCCACGGCTGCGTCCATTGCCGGTTCCCCGGCGGGACCCCATGGGTTTCCGTTCTGGATCCGATGGAGCCACTTCTTTAATCTCTTTTTCGTTTTCATGCTGATGCGCAGCGGTCTTTCGATCCTGATGGACCATCCACGTCTGTACTGGAACGATCACTGTACACCCGGGACTGAGTGGATCCGTTTCACGCCACTTCGTGTTCCCAAAGATCGGATCTGGACCGCCAAGGACGACGCACGATACATCTCTCCGCTGGTTTCGACCCCCGGTTACCGTCATACCATCGGTGTTGCCAGGTCCTGGCACTTTATCAGCGTCTATGGTTTTGTCCTGACCGGAATCTTCTTTGTCGGCGGTCTCCTGACCAGCGACCAGTGGCGGCGGCTCGTGCCCACCTCGCCCACCGTTCTGTTCAACGGGTGGAACACCTTCGTGCAGTATGCAAATTTTCATTTGCCTCCGGAGCCAAACGGATTCTACGGTTACAACGCTCTCCAACAACTCGCTTACTTCGCCACCATCTTCATCATGGCGCCGCTGGCGATCCTGACTGGTATGGCTATGTCACCGGCGCTGGTCAACCGCTGGCCGCGGTACGTAAAAATCTTTGGCGGCCGCCAGGCGGCGCGGTCGATACATTTCCTGAATCTCGTCGGATTTATCTGCTTCGTGATCGTGCATTTGACGCTGGTCGTGATGACCGGCTTCCGGAGAAACATGAACCATATCGTGCTCGGCACGGACAATCTGCGTCCAATGGGGATGATTCTGGGACTGGTGGGCATAAGTGTGGTGATTCTGAGCTGGATAGTGGCGCACTCCGTTTCGTGGCGGTTCCCACGTGGCCTGCAGCATGCGCAGAAGGCTTTGACGCAACCGGTAAAACTTTTCACCTTGGACCGTCTGGCACCCAGTGAGCGCTATACAAAGGAACAAATTTCGCCTTATTTCTGGCCGAACGGCAAGATGCCCACGCGGGAAGATTGGCAGCTGCAAGCCGAGAACCATTTCAGGGACTACAGGCTGAAGGTATCCGGTCTGGTGGAAAATCCCGTCGAACTCTCTCTCGAACAGCTGCGGGCTCTCGGAGCTGAAGAGAACATTACGATGCACCACTGCATCCAGGGATGGTCAGGTATTGCGCAGTGGGGCGGCGTCTCTCTGCGTCGCCTCATCGAGCTGGTGCGCCCGCTGCCTTATGCGCACACCATCGCATTCTATTCTTTCGGCGAATCGCTTTTCGGGGGAGCCTACTACGACACCCAGAACATTTATGACGCGCTCAAACCGGAATGCCTGCTGGCGTTCGACATGAATGGAGAGCCGCTTCCTCTGGTCTACGGCGCTCCGCTGCGCCTCCGCGTGGAGAACCAGCTTGGCTACAAGATGGTGAAGTGGATCGAGCGTATTGAATTTGTGGAATCGGAAAAGCTGCTGGGCGAGGGCGAAGGCGGCAGCAACGAGGATCATGAGTATTTTGACCTGTTGCCTAATATCTGATCCAGGGTAGAAATGCTGCCTCTTATGAGAAACCGTTGAATTTGGCAGTCAGATTCCAAGCGAGCGAGCAACCTTCCGAATGGCATCGGCGCTGGCGCGCAATCCATTCTCCTCTTGCTTGCTCAGCGGGACCTGCAGAATGGAGTCGACGCCGCGACGATTCACAATCGATGGCATAGAAAGGCAAACATCGCTGAGGCCGCGATAATCATTGAGCAGTGAACTGACAGGCAGCACGCGCCCCTCGTCCCACAGAATTCCCTGCAGGATGCTGCTGACTGCCAGCCCGACCGCATAATTTGTTGCTCCCTTTCCCGCAATCACTCGATCAGCGGAAGTGCGTACGCTTTCGAAGATGGCGGTGCGCTCCCTATCGGTCAAACACCGCGGTCGATCCCAGTCTCGCAACGGAATGTTGCCGATACTGGCGCTCGACCACAACGGGATCTCGCTGTCCCCGTGTTCTCCGGCAATGTAGGCGTGAACGTTCTGCACCGCCACCTGGCATTGCTGCGCCAGCAGGAAACGGAAGCGTGAACTGTCCAGAACGGTCCCGCTGCCAAGGACGCGGCTGTGGTCCAGCCCACTCAGCTTCAGTGTCGCATACGTGAGCACATCCACTGGATTTGTCACCATCAGCAGAATAGCGTTCGGGGCAACGCGGAGGAGTTCAGGGATCAGTTTGCGGCAGATCGCGACATTGGTCTCTGCCAGATCCATGCGAGTCTGCCCGGGCTTCTGCTTCGCTCCGGCTGTGATCACGACTACGTCCGATCCTTCGAGCACGCTTACGTCATCCGACCCGTCGACCCTTGCTTCGGGCACAAACATCAGTCCATGGTTCAGATCCAGTACTTCGGCATCGAGCTTATTCTTCGCAATATCAAAAAGGCTGATGTGCTTTCCCACACCTCGAACCATGCATGCATAGGCGATAGTCGCCCCGACGCTTCCCGCGCCGACAATACCGATCTTCTGCCTTTGATCACTGCTCATAGGAACCTCGTTAGTACGCCATGCTGCGCTCAAGGGCGGCAACGATCTTGTCTTCAGACACCGTGCAGAACTTCTCCAGATCAGCCGCGGCTGGCAAAAGCGGCACATCGGGAGCAGTTACGCGCAGGATCGGCGCATCAAGGCAATCGAACGCCTGCTCTGCAATCGTGGCCGCCACCTCCGCTCCGATGCCCAGCGTGCGGTTATCCTCATGGATCACGACCGCGCGGCTGGTCTTCGCAACCGATTCGAGGAAGGTGTCTGTATCGAGCGGCGCCAGCGTGCGCAGATCGATCACTTCGACATCCACGCCGTGCTTCTGCTTCATCTGCTCGGCCGCCTGGAGCGTCAGCTGCAATGTGTATCCGTACGAGATAGCTGTAATGTCCCGGCCGGGACGAGCAATCGCCGCCTTCATCAGCGGGACGATGTAGTCGCTTTCCGGCACCTCTTCCTTCATCGAGCGATAAAGCTTCTTGTGCTCGAAAAACATCACGGGGTTGTCGTCGCGAATCGCAGCCTTCAGCAGACCCTTGGCATCGTAAGGCCGGGACGGGGCCACCACCACAAGACCCGGGCAGTGAATGAACCAGCTGGTGTTGCTCTGCGAGTGATAGAGCCCGCCTCCAACGCTGCCGCCGTAGCACACGCGTACCGTCATGGGGCAGGTCTGCGTGCCCGCGCTGCGATAGCGCAGTTTCGCCGCCTGCTGCGTAATAGCGTCCATCGCCGGTGTGATAAAGTCCACGAACTGGATCTCTGGCACCGGCCGCATGCCGGCCATGGCTGCTCCGATGGAAGAGCTGACAATAACGCCTTCGGCGAGCGGTGAGTCAATAACGCGATCCCCGCCAAACTCCTCCAGCAGGCCTTTTGTTGCGCGGAAAGCGCCGCCCATCTTTCCGATGTCCTCGCCGATGAGGAACACGCTGGAATCGCGCGCCATTTCCTCGCGGAGTGCGCTGTTGATTGCGTCAATGTAGGTCATCACTGCCATATCGATCTCCTATTCCGCCCGCCCGACGGTAAAGCGCGGCTCCCAAACCTTCCGCTCCAGTTCTCGCTCGCGAATGCTGAACGAATACACCTCATCCAGAGCTTCTTTCCCTTCGGGCGCCGGTGAACTCTCGGCAAACGCGATGGCTTCATCGATTTCCCGCGTGAACTCCGACTCCAGTTCTCGCTTCCACCGCTCTGTCCAGAGCTGCGCCGATTCCAGACGGAGTTCCATGGCGGTGATGGGGTCCCTGGCCTTCCAGTACGCGACTTCCGCTGGATCGCGGTATTTGGCCGGATCGATTTCGGAGTGGCCGTACCAGCGGTAGGTCCTGCATTCGAGCAGGGTCGGCCCCTCGCCCTTCCTCGCTCGATCGATGGCCTCGCGAGCGGCCGCGTACACGGCAACTACATCGTTGCCATCCACCGAGACTCCCGGAATTCCATACGCCTGAGCTTTGACGCTGATGTCGTCGACGGCGGTCTGCAGCGCAACGGGAACTGATTCCGCATAGCCGTTGTTCTCGACGACGATGAGGATCGGTAGCCGCCGGACGCCGGCAAAATTCACGGCTTCATGCCAGAATCCCAGGCTGGTCGATCCTTCTCCGGAGAGCGCTACGACCACATTGGGGCGGCGCCGCATTGTGTACGCCAGCGCAATCCCCGTTCCGACATTGAGCTGCGCAGCAATCGTCGAAGAGGGCGTGATGACATTCAGCGGTGCGTACCCGCAGTGTGCCGGTGCTGAGCGGCCCTGGTCCGGACTCGTCTTCCGTCCGTAGATCTGGGCAAACATCAGCGGCAGCGGCGTGCCTTTCATGATGTGCGTAACGAAGTTCCGATGCGACGGAGCGATCGTGTCTTCGGGCAGCAGATCGAGCGTGACGCCAACCTCGGTTGCCTCTTGTCCTACGGCCGCGAAGTAGTTTCCGGCGAAGCGCCCCTGGCGATAGAGAACGCGAATGCGCTCCTCCACCATGCGGCATTTCAGCATGTAGGAGTACAGCCGGCGGTAGAGTGCGCCGTCCGGTTCAGGGGACTGCTTCTCCATCAGCACGTCGGCGGCAATTCGGGTTGGTTCGACTGTGGTTGCCATGGCTGCTCCTGTCCTGCGAGTCAGATGAGCTTTCTGTGCATCGCGTGCATCACCGCTTCCAGCCGGTTATGCGTGCGCAGTTTCTGGTTGATGTGGTGCAGGTGGTTTCTCAGGGTTTGTGAGCTGATATCCAGCGATTTGGCAATGCTTACGGGAGTTTTGCCCTCCGCGAATAGCCGCAGCACCTGCTTTTCCTGCTCTGACAAATCGGACACGGGCGCGGCGCGACAGGTCGCTTCGCCCACGTGATTGAGCTGTTGCGTCAGATCGAGCACTTTGTGAACCAATTGTTCTGTCTTCTTCTGCTCGCTGATGTCGTGAGCAAGATGGACCAGCAGTCGGTGCCCGGTTCGCGGATTGTCGAAGAGGACTGTCGACATGTTGATCCACACTCGCTGCCCGGAGCGCGTCTTTACACTCATATCGAAATTGGGGATTTCGGACTGCTTTCCCGCGCATTCCAGCACGGTGCACCCCTCATGGCACACGCGCGTACCGAGTGCTCCAATCCCCTGCAGAACCCGGTAGCACGTCTTACCTTTCACTTCCTCGGCCGGATATCCAAACAGGCGCTCCGCGGCCTTGTTCCAAAATGCAATCTCTCCCTGGTCCGAAAGAACGAACACAGCATCGGCGGTTCGGCCCAGAAATGTAAACAATTCACTCTCCAGCATTGGGCAGCTCCTCGTGCGAAGCATCACTGTTGAGGAGCGTACGGGAATGCCCTGCCGATTTCCGGGACTTTTGTCACAGACCTTCAAAAGATTTGGATCCACACTGGATTGAGGAGTTTGAACCATGGCCTATGTCATCGCTGAACCCTGCATCGGTACAAAAGACACCGCCTGCGTCGATGCCTGCCCGGTGGACTGCATCCATCCCAGCAAGCGGGAATCGGAATACGAAACGGCACAACAGCTCTACATCGATCCCGTCGAATGCATTGACTGCGGCGCCTGCGTGCCGGTCTGTCCGGTCTCCGCCATCTTTGCCGGCGACGATCTTCCCGACAAATGGAAGCAATACGCCGAAATCAACGCCAAACATTACGGACGCTGAACACTCCGTGGATCTGGCTGCCGTGCCCTTTTCCATGGGAGAGAGGAGGCGTGGCAGCCTTCGTTCGGCCCGTCAGTTCCACACGGACTCATCGGCACGCCAGTCCCAGAACGGATCCTCAGCCTGAGACGGAGGTGTGGCAGGGGTCAGCCTGCTGCCCTCCGGCCAGGCGATCGCAATCAGCAGGACCGCATCTTCGAGGGCTTTCACTTCGTGTCCCAGATTGGCGTCCAGGGATACAACCTCGCCGGCGCTTGCCTCCAGCACAGCGTCCAGAAACCCGACACGAATCTTGCCCTTGAGGACCTGAAGCAGCACTGTACCGCGAACATTGTGCTGAGCCAGTCGCGCACCCGCACGCAGTGCCGACAGCACCAGCCGAAGATCCCGGTGTTTGATCAGGATCATCGCATTCCGGTTGCCGGACCATCTCTGTTCGTGCTGCATCAGCCGTAAGGCACCCGCCAGATCGATGCTCAGGACGGGCCCCCCGGTCGGTATCGGAAGACGCGTCCCCGTGAGAAATCCAAACGGCTGTGCGCCGCCGCCCTCAGTACTCTGCGTGTTGCTCATCGCTTCCTGCATCTCAATCCTCCGTTCCTCTGATTGACTGCTCACGCAACGCTGGCGCGCTCCCACAACGCTGCGCTCTCCGAACACAGCCGGATGGCGGCATTGAACTCGTCGACTGTCTTCCGCGCCTTTTCACCGTTGCTGGAGTCGATCGTCTGCAGGGCCTGCCCGAGGACCCGCTGATCCTCTTCCGAAAACAATTTGTCTGCCATGGGCAGCAGCAGATAGTTCTCCTTCCAGATGTGATCCGGCCAGGACTCGGCAATCGACAGCAGCGTATCGATCAGCGTGCCGCTCACACTGCCCCCGCTCTGCCCATAGACCTCAACAGCGCTGGCGAGCTGATCGAGCAGCACCGACAGCCTCTGTTTCTCGTGTTCCAGCGACGCGACGGGACAGCTTCCGGCGGGCACGCCTTTCGCGCGCAGCATGCTCAACAGGCGCTCCTCCTCTTGTTCGTGGTACTGACCGCCGTAGATGCGCATGAATGCAACGATGCTCTCGAGCACATTGGATGGAATTTTCATTCCCTTCCGCAGAGCCTCGGCGCAGGTTCCGCATGTCTCCGCTACTTGCTCGATTACCCTGTGCTCTCGTTCCAGGACTTCGGTGGCTTTCATTGGGCGTTTCCTCCTTTTCACGCCTATTTCCGCACCGAACCTCGAAACTCACAATGGAGTGCGCGTACCATCGCGGCGCACGAACATACCATCGCAGGCCGCAACTCTCAGGAAGGACATGTTATATCGTGAAGCGACATACTTAACTTACGGCGACTCTCCAGGTACTCCGATGCCCGATCCAGGAGCAGCGAACGCAAAGGGCAAGATCCTCTCAAAGCGTCCTCCCTCCAAAATCCTCGTCGACCCGGATGCCCCCACGGCACCCAGTACATCCGGAGCCTGCTCGATTCGTGGACGGGCAAACGACGAATCCGTCGCTGATCGCGAAAATCCCGAGGTGAACGTGCTGGTCCTCGCGGCCAGCATTCGCAGCCTCCAGCATCTGCTTTGTTCGTTCCACTATGACGCGGAACTCGTTACGGTCCCCATGAAAGTCCTGGCAGAGTGGGCCGCCCAGGGAATGCCTTTGCCCGGTGAGAACTTCGTCTGTAAGCCTGCCGGCGCACCAATCCCTTACGAAGAGCTGAACCTGAACCAGCGCTGGGAAACATTCGACATCCGGCACGAGCTGACGACAAAAGGCATCCGGAAGTTCGTCGCCGACTACTGATCGACGATCCGCCCGGCGGTCTGAATCCGCTAGTGAAGAAGGCTTGTCCCGCGCAAAAGCTCTGCTTCCATCTGCGTAACGCGGGGAAACAGGACGTTGTTTTCCACATCCAGGTCGTGGCGCAGCCCACTGTAGAGCGTGCGGAGACGGCCATAGAATTCCTGAGATTCGCTGCCGGTGTTTCCCGGTGAGCAAAATCCGGACGTTTCCCGGCAGAGCCGCTGGAGCGTTTGTCCGGCCAATCGATGTTCCTCGGCCATACTCTCGAGCAGATCGCCGACTCTCATGCTCGCCGCAGGTAAGTAGCGCTCGCCCAGATAGGCCAGTTCCAGATCCAATAGGGCGGGAAACACGGTGCTCTCCTCTGCATTCATGTGGAGGACCAGTTTGGACGCTAGTTCCTCGACGAGTTCCCGGATGACGTGCAGTTCGAGATGCCTGGAGCCGTGACGGTCGGCGATGGCTGCGGCCCGAGCTTGTAGCTGGCGAAGCTCGGCTCTCAAATCTGCATGCTCCCGGCGCAGGACACGGAGAATCAGGAACTCACAGGTGCTGCCCGTCCTGACGGCGCGGGACATTTCGTTCGTGGGAACTTCCAGCTCGCACCATACTTCGCCTGGCAACGGCCCGTTTGGGCGGCAGGGATCGATGCCTGCTGCAGCGATGCTCTCCGCGGACGGTGACTGGCTCCTGACGATACGACGAATAGAATCGGCGGTTCGGATCATAGTGTGCGCTCCTGACGATGATGACTGGACGCCGCCGGCACTGCGTTCATCGGTGGCACAATGCCGGGATTGGCGGATGCCGGAGACGACGGCCGCGGGCAGCACTCGGAGCAGAAGCCTTCGAGACGGCTCGGAATCTCCTCTCCTTCTGCGATGAGTGCGGCGATGAAACGCCGGGGATCGCCCAGGTCGCTCCATCCGATATCACCGGAGCTGACAATGGTGAGAAGGTCTGCGCTGGCCGACAGCACGTCCCGCGAGAAATCCCAGGGCGACAGCTGCCAGTAGAGCCTCTGCATTCCCTCTTCCTCCCCGCCGAGGTAGACCCCGGACATCAGGGAGTCCATTGCCTCGCAAATACCGGGAGTGGCGCGTCGAATCATCGCCAGAAACACGCGGGCCGCCCCAACCATCACAAAGGTGTTCCAGAGGCACCCCTGCGCGAAGAGCCGCTCGGCCACCTCATGCGAAGGTTTTTCCCAGAATCGTTTCACCCTGGAGACACCCGCTCTTTCCCACGCAGCGTCCACTGGCTCGATCCAGCCGTATTCGGTCTCGGGACGATTCGGAGTTGCACCCAGCAGCACAATCGAATCCGTGGATTCAGCCTGAACAAAGGCCCGGTCGAGCGCGGATCCAAATCCCGGCTCGTCCCCGAAATAGTGATCCGAGGGAAGGAACGCAACCGTGGCAAGCGGGTCGAGACGGAGAACCCGCAGAAGGCTCCAGAGAATGGCAGGCAGCGTCCCGCGATTCACCGATTGCACAACCTTGCGAACGGACGGCACCTGTTCCAGCGCCTCTGCAAAAAACTGCTCGTGCGTACGGGTCAGGGCAAACAACACGCGATCGGGTGCTATGGCGCCGGAAATCCTGTTCTGCGTCTGTCTGAGCAGTGTCTTGCCCCGGAACAACGAACAAAACTGCTTGGGGCGGTTGTCGCCACAGGCCAGGCGGGTGAGCGGTTTCAGACGAACACCGTCACCGCCGGCGAGAATTACGCCCCAGTGGTGATGCGTTTCCGGATTCTGCAGTCGTTCTGTCATCGGTGCTCCCATCGCGAAGTTCCGTTTGCATTCTGCTGCTGCGGACCCGGCGAAACAATGGAAGCGCCATCCCGGTGCATGGGACAGGCGTACCCTCGCGCACCCGTGATCTGTTTTTCCATGATGACTCTCCTCTTCCGAAATGACGCCGGGGCTCCTGCCGCGATTCACTCTGAGGAGATGCCTGTCCGATCATGGGCTTAGGAATCCCTGCTGCAGCCCGCCTGCTTCTCCGTGGCGGCTTGCACCTCCGGATTGCGAGCCTCATGCGTGAGGTAGAGGGAGGCATCGGCGATTTCTGTCGCGAGGCGCCGGACGTCGGGAATGTGAACGGTACGCTGGTTGATCCGGATGAGGTCCTGCTCCTGCAGCCGGCTCAAGTGGCGCGAGACCACTTCCCGGACGGTGCCAATCTGGGCCGCGATTTCCTGGCTGCCTGACAAATGCAGGTACGCGGCATTGGGTTGTGCTCTGACTGGGGCTGCGAGACGCAGCAGGTAAGCGACCAGGCGAGTCCGGACGGTGGAAAATGACAGCTCTTCAATCATGCCGAGAGCGTTGCGCAGCCGCCTGGCCACGATGTGAAGCATTTGCTGAGCACACCCGGCATGAAGTCTGCAAAGCTGCTGAATGGTCGCTCCTGGGATCAGGAGCACCGCCGATCGAATCACTGCCGCGGAACAGAAAGGCTGCAGACCGCCATCGACCGTCGGCAGTTCTGACAGGGTGTGGCCGAGCCCGTATGTCGCCAGTATCTGCTCGCGGCCTTCCCGGGAAACCTTGTACAGCTTCAGGAGACCAGATTCCACGACATACAGGCCCTTACTTGCCTCGCCTTCCACAAACAGAATCTCGTCCGGCTCGAGTGTCATGCGAACGATTTGTTGCATGAGAAGGCTCCATGCGTCTCCGGGAAGATTTCTGAACAACAGCACTCTCCGCAGCGCCTTCAGGGAATTGCACCGTTTTGATACTGCCCGCGGAGGTTCGTTCCCTCGCGCTGCTTTCCTGAGGATCGGTGCAGAATATCGGAGGCTTCGGTCGCAAGTTTGCGCGCTTCGTCCTGCAGATCCCTCCGCGACCAATACTGTGGGTTCCCGACGAGAACGTTGCGCTCGCGGCGCAACAGCAGTCATCGAAGCGGCAACCGGCGCAATCGGGCGAATTCTTCCAGGCTCATATTCATGGATTCCGCCGTATCTCATAGTTCCAGTCTTGGAGGTTGAGCAGTCTGAATCAATGAAGCATTCATACCTTCGCGATGCACAGAAGTCCCAGGAGGTATTGGGCCCGATCGATTCGAATTTCACCCACTTTCAGGCGGCTGCTATCGGGGGCTGTCTCATTTGCAAATGACTCGCCGTACCCGGGTATCGAAGCAGATGACTCGGGCCTGTGGATTTTACGCCCGATGTCCCGTGATGTACTCGCCAACAATGGCCGCGCCCCGCTCCAGGAACTCCCGATCCTGCTGGCCGAAGGCGCGAGGCGTATGGCTGTCGACATCGATCTCGCCGACAATGTCTCCGTTCGCGCGAATCGGCACTACAATCTCCGACTTCGTTTCCACCGAGCAGGCAAGGTACCGCGGATCTGCCCTGACATCATCCACGACGATGATCTCGCGCTGTGCCACCGCTGCGCCGCAGATTCCCTCAGTGATCGGAATCCGCACATGTTCCGTGGGAGCGCCACGGTAGGGTCCCAGCTTCAGAACGCCCGGATCGTTCTCATCCAGCATGTAGAAACCAACCCAGTCGTAACAGGGCAGACTCTCGGAGATGCGCAGAACGCAGAAATCCTGCAGCGATGCCAGATCCGGCGCCGTGTCCGCGAAGCGCCGGATCTCCTCGATAATCTCCTGAAATTGCGAATCCCTCATACCATCAGACTGCATATCGATACACGGGCAGATGTGTCACCACCTCAACCGCGAGCCGCCGCGGCCGGCTGAGCCCGCAAATGGGCCGGCGGCTGCAGCAGCGTCACGGCCATGTTCAGCGCAAAAAACGTTACAGCACTCAGTTCGATGATCGCGGACACCGGCAGAATCTTCCAGGCAGGAGCCCAGATGTTCTGATAAGCGAGCGGCTCGGCCAGAACGCGCAGGAAGCATCCGGTGAAAAGCAGGACCAGCGACCAGAACATGAGCCGCGTGCTCCAGAGGATGCGCATCCCGCAGAACGCCGGCAGCACGCGCAGTCCGATCGAAAACACCATCGCTGCGACAAATCCAACAGTGACGGCGTGTCGGCTGGCGCCCCAGATTCCTCCCGAAGAGTCCCAGACTACGGCAAGCATGCCGAGAACACTCGAGATCGCCAACCAGGTATAGGTAAGGCGTACAAACCATGGAAATCGCGGATCGACATGCACAATTTTGGGCGGGTTGATTGCCGGCTTCCAGATGTGCAGTCCATCGATCGCCAGCCATGTGGAGACGAAGAAGGCAACTGCGGCGACCGGCAACCACGAAAGGAAAGTGGCGCCGATGCCGACGAGGCTGAGATCGTATGCTGCGTAAAGTGTGCGTTCGGCGGGTTGGGGCAGACCCAGAAACACCGGCAGCCATCGCGCGTTAAATCCCCAGATCGTTGGAACCAGGACGCCCCATACCGCCAGGACCACAAACTGCTCATCCAGTACATGAGGCAGCGCGGGAGTATTCGCGACGAGTGCCTGGTGGAACAGCAGAACGCAGTTCGACACCAGAGCAAGCATAAAGACGACGGTGGACGCGACGACCAGCCGCGCCCAGACTTCCGGCTTTTTCCCGCCAGGCTCCGGCCGATGCCTCCGCACCGACAAGAAGAACAGGACAAATGCCGCCAGTTGCAGGGCACCAGAAAGTGGCAGTACGATCCTCCAGCCGTCGCCCGTTACGCCGCCGAACCAGCGCGCCAGCACACCTGCAGACCACAACGCCCAGGACAGCCATGCGGCTCTCGCCGGAAACCCTCTCGTGCTCTTCATCTTCGTCAGGGAGTAGAAGCCGATCCCGAGGATGAAGGAGCCAACCCAGCCGAAAATCTGTGCCTGCCCATGCGCCTGAATCCAGGCCTGCGAAATCGAGCCAGATCCATGTTCCTGGGAGATGTTCAGCAGGTTCCACACGCCCAGAAAGGTGCCCGGCAACAGCATGAACAGCAGACCTGTGATAACAAATGCCGTCACCAGATGCTGGCTGCGACGTTCGCCGGTGATCCGCGCAGTTTCTGATTCCGGCGTGCCGATTGAAACCAATGGATTCACGACTTTTCTCTGGTGTAGTTGAGTTGCAATTGCAACACTCTTGCCTTGCGCCCCGAGCCGGCTCGCCTGTCCTTTGGCCCCGACCTAAGTCTCGTTATTGCAATGAATGGACTCTCAGAAATCGCTCCCTGGAGATCGATTTACGGCACATCCCAGGCAATTTTGACGTCGGCGCGAGCCCGCCTCAGTGACTTTAGTCACGGTCTGCCGCAGAGGTTCGAAATTTCGGAATAGGCTGACGTTCGTACCTCCTCGGGGATTGGAGTCGGAGAACTCGACCGCCGCTGGTTTAGCGGGAGCGCGGGTCGATCTGAGCCTGTATGCGTTCCGATTTCGTGCGCGCAAGCCCATCTAAACTCTGCGGCATCGATCGCGGGTTCGATATGGGTTCGATATGGGTTCCCAGGGAGCCGAAACGCACTATTTGAGGCCAATCGTGCTTTGTAGTTTCAATTTTTCACGGCGATAATACGGGTTCAAATCCCGTCGGAAACGCCAAACAGAATCGGCGTCTTTAAAGACAGGCTTGTCCGGACACCCATGCACACCATGGTGTTTCTGCATGAACCCGGTTCAGGCCGCTTTCCGCCCGCACCAGTGCCGGCAGAGCTACATCGCCGTAGGGTCGCAGTTCTAGTTGCCGGAAACCGGCGACACAAACTGTGTCGAGTGGTTGCCGTGCGGTATGGCCGTCACGCAGGTTGGCGACCCGTTCGCCGCGTACGGCATATTCTGCAGCGCGGTCAGCGCGCCGGTGCTGGGATTCAGCGATGCGCCCGTCAGCGATCCGCCCGTGAAATCCGATGTATACAGATAGCGGCCCAGCGCCGGATCCACCACGACGCAGGTCGGGCTGGCCGCTCTGGTCGAGAACGAAGCCGACGCGCTCGCCGAAGGTGCTCCCGTCGCCTGCGAGATCGCATATTCGCTGATCTGTTTGGAGTTGTAATCGGTCACGTACAGATAGAGCCCGCGCGGGTCCACCGTGATTCCCACCGGAAACGTTCCCCCCGTCGCAAACGGCCCGTTCGTCAGTGGATACAGCACGCCCGCAGTCTGAATTTGATAGGCAATCAGCTGGTTCTGCACGCTGTCCGTCGCATATAGAAACCGGCTGGTTGGGTCGATAGCCAGCGCGGTCGGAGTCGATCCCGCCTGGAAGGGGCTGCCCGACACGGCCGTCAGCGTCCCGCCTGAGCCTACCGTGAACCCCGAAATCGTCCCCTGCGACGGACATACGGAGGGCGTCGGCGGAGGTGTCGACGTGCTCGGCGCCGCCGTCGTCACGATGAACGAATTAGTGTTGCTCACATATAGATTCGTGCCGCTCGGCGTGATCGCAACTCCGGTGGGGAAACACTGCAGCGGGGTGTAGGAGGCTCCGCCATTCGCCACCGGCGACCCTAGGGTTCCGTCGGAGTTGATGGGATAGACGATCAGCTCGCCCGGCCCAGGATTCGTGTCCGTGAATCCCGCCTGGTAGAAATCCACCACGAACAGCAGCGTGCCCGTCTGGTTGATAGCCAGCGCCACCGGTTGGGCGCCCGGCGTCGTGTAGCTTTGCCCGGCCGAGAGTTGACCGTTGGTGCCGATCGTGAATTCCACAATCGTGTTGGTGCCGTTGTTGGCCACGTATAGATTCTGCTGGTTCGGCGAGGCCACTTCAGCTACCGGGTCGGTTCCCTGCGACGAGAACGGCGACCCAGCCACTTCGGTCAGCGTGCCCGTGAACGAATTCACGTGGTACGCACTGACGCACCCCGTGCAGCTCGAGCCCGAGCCGGTGCTGCTCGAGGTGACAAACAAATAGTCGATGGTGCTGCCGGGGTTGCACGAGGCGATGCCCAGCCCCACTGCCAGACTCGCTGCGGTGGCCAGTAACCCCTGACCGATTCTCGTCAACTTCATGCTCTTCCTTCGTCCCTTGCGGGCGCCAAAGTCTCGGGATCGCTCCCGCTTCATTCTAAAATCCGGCGTGTGCTCCGGTGTCAGCCATTTACTCGAGCCCGTTCGGATTTCCGTGCTCGTGTGTGACCCCTGCAACGCAGGTTGGCTGCCCCGATGTTATATAGGGCGATCCCTGATTCGTGATCAGAGCGCCGGTGGCTGGGTTCAGCTCAACCCCGCCCACCCGGCCGCCTGTGTAATCGGCGGTGTACAGGAACCGCTGCAGCCGCGGATCGGCCAGCACGCACAGCGGCCCCGATGCCCCGGCGGTCGCGGTCGCCATCGGCGCCGGCGTCCCTGAGGCCAGCGCATACGAGCTCAGCGTCCCGTCGATGTAATTCGAAATGTAGAGGAACTTGCCCGACGAGTTGCTCACCACCGTCCCGCCCATCGGTTCCGTTCCCGTCGCCACCGTCGAGGCCAGCGACAATGCCCCGCTCGACCCCACCGTGAATGTGTAAAGCTGGTTCAGCCCCGCGTCGGCCACATAGATCGCTCCGCTCGACGGATCGGCCAGGATGGCCGTCGGCTCCGACGACGCGCCCGTGCTGAATGGGCTGCCCGCCACCGTCGTCAGCACCGGACCGCCCGAAGACGCGGCAATCGAGAACCCCGAAACCGTTCCGTACGCCGGACAGCCGGCCGGCAGTGTCGGCACCGTGCCCGTCACCGGCGGTGACGTGGTGGTCACCACGGCGTTCGTGTTGGTCACGTACACGTAGCTGCCGTTCGGTGTGATGGCCAGGTTGCTGGGGAAGCACTGCACCTGGAAGTAGTTCGTCGCGCCCACGCTGACCGGCGTCCCCAGGCTGCCCGTGGAGCTGATCGGGAAGATCACCACCGCCCCCGGCCCCGGATTCAGATCCGTGTACGACGGCTGCCCCGGCGCTGCCGGCGCGTAGTAGTCCAGCACGTACAGGTAAGCGCCCGCCGGATCTACCGCCATGGCCACCGGCTCCGTTCCCGGCGTATTCACCGTGTGCAGCGGATACAGCTTGCCGTCCGTTCCAATGTCGAACTGCACGATCGTGTTGTCGTCGTGGTTCGCTACATACAGATACTTCCCGTCCGGCGAGGTCACGTCGTAAACCGGGTTGCGTCCGCCCGAAGGATACGGCGAATCCTGCAGCTGGTGCAGCGCCCCCGACTCCGAATCCAGGGCGTAGGCGTTGATCTGTCCCGGGTTTACCTTGTTGCTGGTCACGTAGACGTAGTCCACGGTGTTGCCGGCGCCGCAGGAAACCATACCCACCGCCACCGCCGCGGTGGATACAGCGGCCAGCAGCCGCTTGCCGAAAATGCTCAGCTTCATTCGCTTCATTCCTGCCGGCATCAGTCCGTATTCGAGCTGTAGAGGCACCAGGTGGGCGTTCCGACCACCGGGAAGGTCGACCCTCTGGGCAGATTGGTCAGCGTTCCGGTATTCGCGTCGAACGCCGCCCCCACGATCGTGCTGCTGCCGGAATCCGCCGTGTAGACATACTGCTTCGAGGGATCCTCAAACACGCAGGCCGGTCCCGATCCCGTGGGGTAAGACGGTGGCGTCGCCGGTGTCAGCGCCCCGGAACCGCTGGTGATGGTGAAGATCGACAGCGCACTGCCCGGCTGCCCCAGGCTCGCGGATTGCGTGTTCGCGACGTACAGATATTTCGACTGGCTGTCCGTGGTCATCGCGTCCATGCCTGCCAGATTGGCATCGTTCGGCTCCGACGGAATCGAAGCCGCATTCAGCAGCCCGTTCGACCCCGGAGAGAAGATGAAGATGGTGTTGGTCCCGGCGTCCAGCACGTAGATCCACGAGCCGCCCGCGCTGGCGCTGATCACGCTGATGTTCGTCGCTCCGATAATCGGCTGCGCGCCGCCCGGAACCAGCGTCAGCTGTCCCGTCGAGCTGCTCGCCGCGTAGGCGTAAACCACCTGCGTGTTGCCGCTCGCCGGATCGCTCGCCTCGGCGGTGTACAGGTAGCCCGACGCCAGGTAGAAGTCAATCGCACCGCAGCCCACCGGGAAGTACGACAGCGGCGTCCCCAGCGCATTTTGCTGCTGCAGGTTCTGAATCAGAAACAGCCGCCCCGTCGAGTTGTCGATGGAATAGGCTTCGACTGCCCCCGCCGGATAGTACATGCTGTTCGTCGCGTTGTAGCACGGATACGTCGGGCTCTGCGCCGGCGATGCGTTCGTCACGCCCGCCGTCAGCCCCGGCTGGTACTGGTCCAGCACATACAGATAGTTCCCGCCCGCGGAGAGCGCCAGACGCTTCGATCCCAGTCCCTGCAGCGTATACGACAACTGGTACGACAGCGATCCGTCGCCGCCGATCGAGAACAACGATACGTTCGCGCCCTTCCAGGTAATGTTCCCGGAACTGTCCACCGTCTGCGTGCCCTGGTTCAGCACATAAACGTAGCGCCCGCCCGTCAGCAGCAGGGCCCGGATGGGGTTGGCCCCGCCCGAACTCACCGGCGCGATGGCCGCCGTCAGTTGCCCTGTGTCGTTATCTTCCTTGTAGGAAGCCACCTGGTTGTACTGCGAACCGGTGACGATGATGTACGCCTCGGTGTAGTTGTAGCAGGAGTCAGTGCCGAATGTCAGGATAAGAGACGCCACCAGGGCCAGACCGATCCGGCCGATATTGCTCAACTTCATGCGCTTCCTTCAAACCGGCACGCCCCGCAGAACGTGCTGGATAAGCTGTAGGGTTGTTCCCGGACCATTGTAAATGGAAAATCAGCGTTGCGCGTTAGACGCAGCCGCCCCGATTTTGGGAAGAGCGTTTCCGGGTCCGCTCGCATCTTCCAGGCTGCCTCATCCGGCCGGCACACGCCGCCCCGCGGCTCCGGGCTTTTGCACCCTGAGCCTTGTGCTCTGTGCTCTGTCATCACCAAACCCGGCAGGCGTCTTCCGGCATCATCGGCTGCCCCTCGTGGCAGCCGAAGGCCTTTCCGAACTCGTCGAAGTTCCGCACCACTCCGTCGGCGCGGAACCTTCCCGGCGAATGCGGATCGGTCTTCGCCGAAACCCTTGACGACTGGTCGGTCCGGTTCTCGCACCAGATCTGCGCGAACGAGATAAAGAACCGCTGCGCCTCCGTGTAGCCGTCAATCTTGTCGGAGATGCTCTTGCCCTGCTGCGCCAGCGTTGCCTGCAGCGCCTGCCACGCAATGTGGATGCCGCCGTTGTCCGCCGTGTTCTCGCCCAGCGTGAGCTTCCCGTTCAGATGCACTCCCGCCACCGGCTCGAAGCCGTCGTACTCCTTCACTTCGCAGTCCGTTCTCTGCTCGAACGCCGCACGGTCCGCCGGAGTCCACCAGTTCTTCACGTTCCCGTGGCCGTCGTACTTGCTGCCTTCGTCGTCGAAGCCGTGCGTCATCTCGTGGCCGATCACCACCCCGATGCCGCCGAAGTTCACCGCCGGATCCATCTTCGCGTCGTAGAACGGCGGCTGCAGAATGCCCGCCGGGAAGTTAATGTCGTTCATCGGCGGATCGTAATAGGCGTTCACCGTCGGCGGCGTCATGCCCCACTCCTTCTCGTCCACCGGCTTGCCCACTTTATTCAGCTCGTAATTGAACTGGAACTCCGCGGCGTGGTGCAGGTCGGTGATGAAATTCGTCCGCGTCACCTTCAGCGCCCTGTAGTCGCGCCACTTGTCCGGATAGCCGATCTTCTGCCGAAACTCGTCCAGCTTCTGCTCCGCCTGCGCTTTGGTCGCGTCCGTCATCCACGGCAGAGACTGAATGTCGTCCGCCAGCGCCTTCTTCAGCGCCGCCACCAGCTGCTCCATCGCTTCCTTGTCCTGCGGCGGGAAATTCTCCTTCACCCAGTCCTGCCCCACCGCTTCGCCCATCGCCCGGTCGGTCGCGGCCGTGCACCGCTTCCACCGCGGAGTCTGCTCCATCTGCCCCTGCAGCGTCTTCTGGAAGAAATCGAAGTTCGCATCCTCGTATGGCTGCGAAAGCCACGGCGCCGCGCCGTTGATGGCGTGGAACTTCATGTACGCCTTCAGCGCATCCAGGCTCTCGTCGTTGAGCACCTGGTTCTGCGCCTTGAAGAAGTCCGGCTGCGCCACGTTCAGCGTGTCCACCACCGGCGCGTGAATCCCCTTGAAATAAACCGCCCAGTCAAAGTTCGGTTCCAGACCCTCCAGCTCCGCGATGGTCATAATGTGATATCGCTTGTCCGGATCGCGCAGCTCCGCCCGCGGCGTCGACGCCTTCGCCAGCGCCGTCTCGATCCCGATCACCTGCCCCGCTTCCGTCGCCGCCTGCTCTTCGGAGTCGCCCGTCAGCTTCAGCACCGTCACGATGTAGCTGCGATACTCCTCCCGGATCTTCGCCATCCGCGGGTTGTCTTCGATGTAGTAATCGCGGTCCGGCAGCGTCAGACCGCCCTGGCCCACGCCTTCGATTTGCTGCGACGAATCCTTCTGGTCCTGCTGCACCTCAAACCGGAAAAATCCGCCCGTCCCGTCGTTCGCGTCCATCCACGCCACCGCTGCCGCCAGTTGCTTCTTGTTCTTCATGGCCTCGATGCGCTTCACCGTCGGCAGAATCGGCGTGTCTCCCAGCGCATCCGCCCGGTCCGAATCCATGCACGCCGCGAAGAAGTTCCCGTATTTCCGCTCCAGCGCCGTCTTCGGTTGCGTCGCCGCCCGCTCCAGATCCTCGTAAAGCAGATAGCGGTTGCGCTCCGCCAGCTCGTTGAACCGTCCCCACCGCGACTGGTCGCCCGGAATCGGATTCGCCTTCCGCCAGTTCCCGCAGGCGTACTGGTAAAAGTCCACGCAGGGGTCGGCCGTCTTGTCGATTGCGCTCAGATCGAAGCTGTGCGGCGCCTTCGGCTCCGTCGGCGTGGTGGACGTGGTGGTATCGGGCGAGAACGAGAGTTGCTGGGCAGAAAGTGCTCCGGCGGCCAGCAGAACTGCCGCCGCCGTCCACACGGTTCGTGCTGCGCGCATGAGCTTCCTCGAAGCCGGAAAGAAATCCGGCGGGATCGTGACCCCTGCTCCGGTCATGTCCCCAAACGATAGCACGCAGGCGTGTGAATGCGAAGCGTCGGCCGCGACCCGTATCGACCGCAGCCCCAGCCCCCCCGCCATCGTTTTCGTCAGAAAATCTTCAGCCGGATGGTCAGATACTTCTTCGGATCCGTGCGGATCGCCTTCACCAGATCGTTGGAGCTGTCCAGCAGCCGGTTCAGATGATCGGCCGTCTCCCGGCTCTTGAACAGCTCCCCCACCGTTCCCTGACCGTTGTTCACCTGCTGCAGCAGCGAATCCATCTGCGTCACCGCGTCGTTCAGCTTGCGCGCAAACTCCGGATCCTTCGCCAGAATCCCCAGGCTCCCCTTGCCCTCGTTGATCCGCGACAGAATCTCGTTCAGGCTTTTCGTCGACGCGTTCAGATTGTTGTACAACGTGTCGTCCTTCATCAGCTTGCCGATGGAGCCCTTGCCGGAATTCACCGTGTCCACAATCTGATTCAGCCCGTCAGTCGCCTTCTTCAGGTTGTCGTAGAGCGTATCGTCCTTCACCAGCTTGCCGATCGATCCCTGGCCGTTGCTCACTTCGTCGACCAGCGACTGCAGTTCGTTCAGCGTCTGCAGGCCCTTGTTGTAAACCGTCCGGTCGTTGATCAGCGCTCCGATCGATCCCTTGTCCGTGCTTAGCGCGTCGGCGATTGTGTTCACCTTACCCAGGATCGTGTCCAGCTGCTCGATTGTCCCCTGGCTGGCCTGGATCACGTCCTGCAGGTTCGGCGTCTCCGTCGTCGGCAGCTCGCCGTCATTCTCCACCGGCGGCCCATTCGCGTGGCGGCTGCTGATATCCACAACCGTATCGCCCAGCACGCCTACCTGCTCCAGGCTCGACTTCGAATCTGTTCGTATATCCTTCGCCCTGAGCTTGTTGATCTTCATCACCACTTCGACCGGCGTCAGCCGCCGTGACGCGTCGATGTGGATCGCCTCCACATTGCCGATGGTCACCCCGTCCAGATTGACCGGAGCGCCGATCTTCAGCCCCGCCGAATTCTCAAAATACGACCGCAGCTTCACGTGTCCGGCCCAGAACCCGCCGGTGTTGCCCGACATCAGGAAGATCAGCGCCGCCAGAGTCGCCAGCGCGACGATCACCAGCACTCCCACCTTCAGTTGTGACCACCGCACTTCCCGCTGACCTGGCACTGTTTCCCTCGGAAAACAAAGGACTCTGCGCAGAGAATATCAGACGCCCGCCGCCACCCCATGGCGAACGCAGGACAGGACCGCCGGCTATCCCGGCTTCTTGCCGTTGGTCGCTTCGATGATGCAATCCTGCTGCCAGTTGCAGAAACAAGCCAGGCTCCGGCACCGCGCTCAGGCTTTTGCAGGCGCCATGCGCGCTCTCGTGGCTTTGGCTTTGCCGTCCCACAGCGCCACGATCCAGAACAGAACCACCGCCATATAGATTCCCGCCTGCGCGTACTCGCCTGCCGCATACGCCGCCCGGTTGCGATGGAGCGCCGCGTAGTTGCGTTCCACGGCGGCCAGCACCGCGACCCCGCCATAGGCGGCGAAGCCGGCGCCAATCCGCCGCACCGCCCCTCCAGCCCCCGCGCTCACGCCCCACACACCGGCCAGCAGCAGCAGCAGCGAGGCAAACGCCGAGGCCCGGTCCAGCGGCGCCGGCCCGCGCGATGGCAGGGCCGCGCTGATCGCGGCCGCGGCTGCAACCGCTCCCATGCACATGCCCCCCAACTCAACGCCCCGCCGCCAGGTCCATGCACCCCGCCCGCCCAGGACGCAGATCGCAATCTCCGCGGCCACCAGAATCTGCAGGCCCACGTCAGCCAGCGACAGGGCGTCGTACAGGTTTGCGTATCCGGCCCGCGTCAGATGCCCGAACAGGCCGTCGAGAGCGATGCCCCGCACCACGTAGAACGCGATCAGCGTCGTGAACAGCGGAAACCGGCGCGCAGGGCCGCCCACCAGCAACACCACGAGCAGCACGATCTGCAGCACCACTCCGGCGGACCACACCAACAGATTGACTGACTTCATTTTTTCCTGAGCCTGCGCCCACGGCGCTCCGCCGCCGCATGCTGACAAAGTGTGCGCCCGTTCCTGCCGTCGCCCGGTCCGGCTTAATCGTCGTCCGGCGGCAGATCCGACGGCTTCTCATGCAGGAAATAATCCGGCGTGAAAACCACGGGAATCTGCACGTAGGGCTGCGGCGTCTGCGTGAAGTCGAAGCAGTCCGAGAGATCGTCGGACATCGCATCCCGCGCCCCCAGGCTGGACAAATTGAACACTTCTTCCGTGAAGCGCAGGAAGCTGCCGAACTCGTGCTGCTGGTGCGAGATGTACCCGTGCTTCGCATAGGGCGAAACCACAATCAGCGGCACGCGAAACCCCAGGCCCATCTTGTCCACCTGCGGCGGATTCACATGGTCGTACCATCCGCCCCAGTCGTCCCACGCGATCAGGATGACGGTCGAATTCCAGAACTTGCTCGCGCCGATGGTATTCACCACATCCGCCACCCAGTCGGGCCCCTCGGCCGTTGCGTTCGGGCCTGGATGATCCGAATAGTTGTAGTCCGGAACCACCCACGTCACCTGGGCCAGCGTGCCGGCCTGGATGTCGGTGAGCACCTGCGTATTGGGCGTGATCACATCTTTGGTCCAGTCCGGCCCGTAGCGGATGTGCCGGATGGCGTCGTACGCCGACCAGATGTACCCCCGGTCTCCCGCCATCGGCGCATAGTACCGCCAGGTGACGCCGTTCCCGTCCAGCAGGTCCGCCATCGTCTCGTAATCCAGGCAGGGAAAAATTCCCGGCAGATCCGTCCCGTTCGGCCCGATCAGATGCACTCGCGTCGCCGCCGGCGCATCGCAGCCCCACCCATCTGTCTGGGCATCGTTCGGGTTCTCGTCGGTGTCGCCGGACTGGCCCGCAATCATGTACTGGTGCGCCACAAAACTCGGTCCCGAGTTCGACTCAAACATCCGGTCGCCCAGCGTGTAACGCTCCGCCAGCGTCCAGATGGGGACCGTTTCGCTCTGCGGAACGTACGCATATTGATAGTTTGGGTAAGGATAAGTGAAATACGGGTTGTAATGGGCGAAACCGTCCATCTTCCCGCCGTCCCAGTCCGCCCACCAGTCGGTGTGGCTGTGCGGCGGATCGGTCCCATGTTCCAGCGGAACAGCCTTCAGCGCAACGGTTGTGCCGGCGCTGTCGCCGCTGGACACGGTGTCCGCGCCCGGAAACCCGTTAAACAAATTGTCGAAGGACCGGTTTTCCTGCATGATCACGACGACGTGCTGGATCTTCGCCGTCGAGTTGACGGTGCCCGGCGTCGAGGCACAGCCCCAGGGCAGGATACATACGCAGCAAATAACTACGGCATAAATGCAGACTGTTAATCCCCGCCCCGAAAATGAATATCCGGTAAAACGCATCATGTGTCGCACCGACAAACAACAGAAGGAGGGTGCCCTGCTCTTTTTGCATTAGACGGTTGCGTCATTATTCCGTCTGCCTGGCGCAAAGTCAACTTATACAAGCCATCGCGCACGGCACATCTCCTGGGTACTTTTGCCTGAGAAGGTGCGTTCCCTCTGCCAAGTTGCCCGCGCTGGACGCTTCGCCATGCGTCACAGGATGCCGTGACGTCATCCGCCTCGAAGGCGCGATGCCGCGCGCCGCGCCGGTCGCGGCTTTTTACCGGCGCTTCACATCGGCGAGCAGGCGTTTGCCCGCCGTCGTGGCAAATCGTCAGCGCCGCAAACGGAAATTTTGCCGCCCCTCAGCGAGCCGCGTAGTCGGTCGTCGCGCCGGTGCGCCCGTTGGTCACGGAGATGTTTCCGCTCTCGTTCGCCGTCACTTCGATGTCATTTCCCGTGTCCGGGCCCTCGAGATTCGCCAGGAACGCACTCGGCGGATTATCCGCGCCCGCTTCGTCGGAATAGTGCAGCTGATATTCGGCCTTGAGCCCCGGTATCGCCCTGATCGTCTCCACCGTCGGCTTCGATCCGCCCTTTTTCTCCCCGTTGTCCATCACCGCCACGCGCGGCTCGATCGCGTCCACCAGCGCCGGGCTCGAGCTCTGATACCACCCGTGGTGCGACACCACCAGCAGGTCCACGCGCCCAATCCGGTTTGCCGGACACTCCAGCTGCATCTCCTTGTCCCAGGTCAGGTCGCCCAGGTCCAGGATGCGCGTCTTCCCGAACCACATCTTCACGCCCACAGAGCGCGAGTTTTCCGTCTGGTCTGTCGGACGCACCTGGGAAGCCTTGCAGTACTGGTTCGCTTCCCCGCCCCCCGCAAGCGGCCGATCGATCATGTTCCCGTCCGCCGTCAGCACCTCGATCTTCATCCCGGCGATGGGCAGAATCTCGCCCACCTTCGCCGTGATGTGGCCGTATTTGCCGGTAGCCAGCACCTGCTGGTAGGCCGCGTAAGCATCGGCCGTCGGCTTGTCGTTCGGCTCGCGCAGCGGGCCGTGATCGATGAACGTCCCTACCGGAAACCTCTCCACCAGTTGCGGCACGCCGCCCGTGTGGTCCACGTGATAGTGCGTCAGCAGCACGTAGTCGATCTTCGTAATGCCCGCCTTCTTCGCCGCTGCCACGATGCGGTCCGCGTCCCGTCCGCCGTTCCCCGGCCATCCCGTGTCGATCAGCAGCGACTGCTTCTCCGGCGTCACAAACAGCGTCGACTGCCCGCCCTCCACATCGATGAAATAGATGTGCAGTTGCCCGTGCGAAGCCTGTGCCTGCGCGCCCGCAGTCAGCCCCGCCGCCAGCCCCAGGCTCGCGGCCACTGCCAGCAACCGCCGCAGCATCGCCCTGTTCTTTGCATTCTGACCCAACGCCATCGTCTCCCCTTTCCACCACACCGCAACGTCGGTGCGCTCCCTCGTCTGTCTGCAAGGTTGACCGGTTCTCCGGTCTCGATCCCGCCCCAGCCCACGCGCTGTGTCCCGCCAGCCATCATAGCCCCGGCTCACCGGCAAAATCCGCGTTGCGCGCCGGCGCCCGCGATCTTTGCCGGCGCAGAAATGCCGATTCGCCCGGCTAATCATTTAATTAATAACCTGCCGGGACTGTGTTTTCACTTCCCGCTCGCTTCCCCGCTCCCACCCAAAATCCCGCCCTTCTTAATCTTCCCTGCTCCCCTGCAGCCGTGCATCGTCCCCGTCTTGCCGCCGTTTGACAGCGGTTACATCCAGGGCGTATACCGAATAGTCGGATAAATCGATTAATTAAGGCAAAAAGCACTACTTCCTGTACCTCTTTCCGGGCTCCTCACAACCACGAATTTGTCGCCTCGCCGCGTCTGCTCCACGCAGCGCTTCGGGTGCCGTCTGCCCGGATATTTCCGGTCTGCGCGCCATAGATTAACGTCTGCACTAATATCCTGGAGGTTATAAATGTTGCATCAGGAATCCGCGAGCCCAGTGGCTTCGCGGTTCTGCTCGAGACCTCGCTCCCTGCGTGCCTTTGCTGGTCTCCTCGGCGCCGCTTGTCTGCTCGCCGCTCTCGCGCTCGCCGTCCCCTGCTTCGCCCAGATTGTCACCGGCAGTCTGTCGGGAACGGTCACCGATGCAAGCGGTGCCGTCATCCCCAACGCCTCGGTGGCGCTGCTCAATCAGACGACCCAGGTCAGGGTCAACACCGTCAGCGACGGCTCCGGCCGATTCACGTTCGCTGCCGTCGCTCCGGGCGCCTATACCGTAACCGTGTCCGCGAGCGGATTCAAATCCTGGACGCAAACAGACATTCCCATGAACCCCGGCGATATTCGCGAGGTCCACGACATTCGCCTTGCTGTTGGAGCCGGCAGCCAGACCGTCCAGGTCACGGCCAACCCCGCGAACACGCTGCCTGTCGATACCGGCGAGCGCTCCGCCATCCTGAGCTCGAAGGATATCCAGCGTCTCTCGCTGGAAAGCCGCAATATCTCCGAGCTGCTGAAGATCCTTCCCGGAGTCACCACCGTGCCCAACGGCGTGGGCAACGGCGTTCAGTTCGATTTCTCGGCAAGTTCCTCCACCGGCAGCACCATCGGGGTGGGTCTCTCCCCCAACGGCGCGCCCTACCGCGGCGGAACCTCGTACATGCTGGACGGCGCCAACATCATCGACCCGGGCTGCAACTGCTGGTCGATCGCGGTGGTGAACCCGGACATGACCCAGGAAGTGAAGGTGCAGAGCTCGAACTTCGGAGCCGACACCCCCAACGGTCCCGTGATTGTGAACGCGATCAGCAAGAGCGGGTCGGCGAATTTTCACGGCGAGGCTTATTTCTACGCGCGCAACGAGGTGCTCAATTCCAACACGTGGCTGAATAACTACAGCGGCTCGCCGCGCCAGCCCGGCGCCTACTACTATCCCGGCGGCAACATCGGCGGACCCATTCTGGTTCCGCATACCAGCTTCAACCAGAACAAGAAGCTGCTGTTCTGGGCCGGATACGAGTATTACCACCAGACCCTGCCCGCCGCGACGCCGCTGGAGTCCTACATCCCCAGCGCAGGCATGGAGAGCGGCAACTTTACCCCCTCCGGCGCAGGCAATGCAGCCCTCTGTCCCAATGGATTCAGCTCGACCGCAACCAACTGGTGCAACGACCTGAGCGGCTCGGTCGCGCCCGACGGCACCGCCATTACCGGCGGGTCCATTCCCGGACAGTATCTGGACCCCGGAGCGGCCGCCCTGATGAAGCTCTTCCCAACCGCGAATATCAACCCGGCCACCACGCCCGGCGGATATAACTATTACCTCCCCATCAGCACGCAGCAGAACGGCTATGTGTGGCGCGCCCGTGTCGATTACAACCTGAGCGACAACACCCGCGCGTTCGTTACTTATCAGACCGGCAATAACAGCTCCGTCCAGCTGGCCCACATCTACTACAACCCGAGTTATGCCGTATTATACCCGGGCGGCGACATATCCAATCCAACCACCTCGCGTGTCCTCACCGGCAACCTTGTTCATACCTTCAGCCCTACGCTGACGAATGAATTCGTCGCCGCATGGGGTTGGGTGACCAGCCCGTACAGTCCCACCGGCCTGCAGGCCGCGTACAAATCCACCATCGATTACCCCTACAGCACCGTCTACAACGCCATCAGCCGGGTCGCCCCCTCCATCAACAGCGCGGGCGCGCAGACCTTTCCGGATATGTCGCAGCCGGACCTGTGGGAGCCGAGCGGTTCCTATCCCCTCAGGAAGGCCACGCCTTCGTTCTCCGATAATGTCACGAAGGTCTGGCGCTCCCATACCCTCAAGTTCGGTGCGTTCACTGAGCTGGTGGGCAACTTCCAGGGAACCTACGACTACCCCAATGGCAGCCTGTATTTCGACAGCGGCCTCTATCCGGATGAAGCGAATCCGGCTGTGAAAATCGGCTCGGACAACCCTGTCGCCAACCTGGTGATGGGCGTCGCCAATCAGGGCGCGAACGGCAGCGGGTTCACCCAGGCGAACTCGCAGCCCTACGACAACATGGCCTACCGCACCACCTCGGCTTACGTGATGGATAGCTGGCAGGTGCGTCCCCGCTTCACCGCCAACCTGGGTCTCCGCTGGGATCACCTCGGGCGCTGGTACGATCGCAACGGCGTCGGCCTGGCCGTGTGGCTGCCCGGGCGCTATGACTCCGACCTCGCTTCCGGCAAGGCCTACCCGGGCATCTACTGGCACGGAATCGACCCCGGCATTCCCAACAGCGGATCCCCCACCCGTATCGCCTATACCTCTCCCCGCTTCGGTTTTGCCTGGGACGTGACCGGCGACGCGAAGAATGTGGTCCGCGGCGGATGGGGCGAGTATGTGTGGAACGACCAGTACAACGACTACGCCGGCCCGCTGACGACCGCCCTCGAAGTGGCGAACTATAACTCACCCACCGGCGAGGCGATCACGCTGAAGGAAATCAGCTCGCTCGGCCAAACCGGCGCCGGAGCCAAGCTGGGCGCTCTGCCCAGCAGTGCCTATGCGGCCGACCCCAACGACTACCAGATCCCCACCACCTATGCCTGGAACCTCACCGTCGACCGTCAGCTACCGTGGAATTCTCTCCTCGAAGCGGCTTACGTCGGCAACAGCACCCACCATCTTTTGATGGGCGGGCAGAGCGGCGGCGCAGGTATCGGAGGCTCCGGCTTCACCAACGTCAACAAGGTTCCCCTCGGCGGCCTCTTCCAGCCCGATCCCGTCACCGGCGCTCCGGCCCCCGCCGATCCCGACAACACCTCTTCCTATAACATCGTCGATTACTATCCCTACTACGCCGGTTACGGCACCAACTCCATCAATGTCGGCGAGCACGTCGGCTACTCGAATTACAACGGCCTGCAGGTGGCCTGGCTCAAGCAGGCCGGACACCTGACCTTCAACCTCAACTACACCTGGTCGAAGTCGCTGGGCATCGTCAACAGCACCGTCGACGCCTTCCAAGTGCACGGCAACTACGGCATCCTCAACATCGACCGCCCGCAGGTGCTCAACACCTCCTACGCCTACAGCCTCGGCAATTTCATCCACCCCGACAGCGGAGGAATGAAGCTGCTGGGTGGCGCGGTCAACGGCTGGACCATCTCCGGCATCACCACGTGGCAGTCCGGAGGCAACCTGCAGGCAGAAGACGCGCAGAACCTCGGCCTCACCATCTACGACACGGCGAAGGGCGAATACCTCACCTCAAACTCCTGGTTCGGAACTCCTGCGCAGGAGATCCTGCCCATCGCTACCTGCAACCCCAGAAGCGGGCTCGCCGCTCACCAGCTGGCGAACCTCGCCTGTTTCAACGCGCCCACCATCGGCCACCAGGGCGTCCGCCAGGTATCCCCTTACCTCAGCGGCCCCAGTTACGAGGACTCCGACCTGACCGTCTATAAGGACTTCAACATTACCGAGCAGCAGAGGGTCGAGTTCCGCGCCTCCGCCTTCAACTTCCTCAACCATCCGCTGTGGGGATTCAGCACCGCAAACGACGTGACGCTGAAATACGACACGCCGGACAACGGGCATACATTCACCACCAACAACACCATCCTTGGACTGCCGTCGAATTACACGTGGGGCACGCAGGACACCCGCACCGCCTACTCGCCGGCAGGCTACAACCGCATCACGGAGCTGTCGCTGAAATATATGTTCTGAAGCCACATCCCCGCAGCCTAAAAGAACCGGCGGGCCGCTCGCCGCGCCCGCCGCGTTCCCCTTGAGCCTCACCGCACCACAAACCCCAGCGCGGCCGCAATGATCCCCGCCAGCCCAAACACCATCCCCATGTACCAGTAGCTTCGCTGCCGCGTCAGCAGCGTGATAGACGTGATCACCAGCCCGATATCCAGCAGCGCCTCGCCCAGGTCGAAGCGGTTGGCTCGCTTCTCCGCGTTGCGGACCTCGCTTTCCATCTCGCGCGCCGCCTTTTCGCTGTCGGTCAGGTCCTGGTTCCACTTCTCCATGTGGCTTTTGTAGCCGTCCAGAACCTTTTTCGCGTCCCCCGGGTCGCGCACCGGCATCGCGGCCAGCAAATCCGCCGTCAGTTGCGTGTCATACTGCCGGATTTTGTGCGCCTGATAGAAGTTCCACTGGTCGCTGGCGCGCGCCTGGTCCAGCACCGCCTCGGTGTGCGTGCGGTGCCCCAGCACCGTCACAACGGCCACCAGCACCGCCAGCACGCTGATGGTGAAGCTCACCGGCCGCAGACTCGGATTGCCGGCCGCGTGTTCGTGTTGTTCTTCCAGTTCCTGGGCTTCCGAGGGTTCCATGGGGCTCTCTTCACAAAACCATACAACAGAAGCCTGGCGGCCGGCGCTTACACGGCCTTAACTGCCCCCGGCGCCTCTCCGTCCCGCATCCGCTCGATCTCCTGCTGCACCTGGTTGCGGAACTCCAGCGGGTGCGCCATGCGGTGGAATGGCTCGTTCGTGCCGCCCGTCCCCACCACCACGATCGATCCGTAGCCCAGCATGCGCCCCGCTCCCGGCTCGCTGATCTCGATGGTTTCCACCTTGTTCAGCAGCATCTCGATGGTTCGCCGGCTCACCAGCCCGGTTTTGATGATCACCCTCCGGTTCGTCACCGCCATCTCCGTCGCGTTGCGCCGTACGCTGCCCACCATGAACACCACAATGGCAGCCAGCACCAGCGCCGCCGCTCCGCCTTCCACGATGTGCAGGTTCTGCGGCTCCATGCCCCGATGCGTGTCTGCGTAGTAGAACAGCGCCACCCCCAGCCCCAGCAGCACGATGCCGGAAAACACGTGGCCGAGCATCACGATCCAGTGCAGGCGGGTCTTATAGACCACCCGCTCGCCGGCCACCAGATTTCCCTCGATGTACCCCATCCCCGCAGCCCTGTCCTCGTTCGATGCGGATTCCGCGGATCGCGGGCCCACGCCGGCAGCTCGGCCGGTCAACTACGCCTGGGCATCTCCCCGTCCAGTTCCCTGAACGCCGCAATCACCAGCAGCAGCGCCATCACCCCGAACATCACCACGCTCCACGTCCAGCCCTCCACGTGCTGGCCGCCCACGGATCCGGGAAGGCCGCCAAAAATTGCCAGCTGGAAATCGCGGAAACCGCGCATCTCTATCAGCGTCGCCAGCAGGCCCAGCGCCGCCGCGCTGCCCACTACCCGCCGCGAGGCGTGGCCCATCACGGAAACCAGAATCGTCGCCAGCATCGCGTAGGCAAACGCGGCCCCAAACACCACCGTGTTCCCCAGCATCAGCCAGTGCACGTCCCGCGTGCCTTCCGCATTCAGGATCACCGCGGCCGGCAGGCTGTTCCCCGTCACGCCCATGAAGATTTCGTACGGCGACCAGTACGTCCGCCCCGATACCGACGGCACCGTCCCGATCAGCGGCGCCACAAACGTGGCGATGCCCACCATCACCATCACCAGCGTCAGCTGCCGGCTGCGCGCTCCCAATCGCTTCGGCGTCGGATCTTCGCGCAGCTTCTCCGCAATCTGCGTCTCCCGCTTGATCTCGTACAGCCCGGGCAGGCGCTTTTCATAGTTCGGCTGGCGGGGATCCCGCTTCAGGTCATAAACCATGGATCAGGGCTCCCAGGAATTGCGCAACGAAGGATGATGCAATAGTAAACGTCCCCAGGGCGAATTTCACGCAATCTATCAGCCGCGGATGCAAAGTGCAACAACGCAGAATTTCCGCTGCCAGCTCCCGGCTCCCGGCTCCCAGCTCCCCCCCGCTCCCTTCATCGCGCAGAAAACGTCCAAACCACCAGTAGTTCGCTGATAATCAATTGTTCATGCGCGTCAACATTCTCGCCTTCGGAATCCTCCGCGATCGCTTCCCCGCCGCCGGCCCGCTCGACCTGCCCTCCGGCGCGACCGTCCGCGATCTGCTCGACCGCTGCCGGACCCTCGCGCCCGAAGACAACGTCCCGTGGTCCTCTATCGCCGTCGCCGTGAATCGCGAATACGTCCCCGCCGCCCACCCGCTCTCCGAGGGCGACGAAGTCGCCCTCCTGCCCCCGGTCAGCGGTGGCTCCGGCGAGCCGCCGGCCCCGTTCGCTCAACAGTCCACGGTCGCCCTTACTCACGCCCCCATCGACACCACTGGCCTGGCCGCCGCCCTCAGGCGCGGCGAAGACGGAGCCGTCGTCACCTTTGACGGCATCGTGCGTAACCAGACCCGCGGCCGGCGCACCCTGTACCTCATGTACGAGGCCTATCCTGAGATGGCTCTGGCCCGCATGAAGCAGCTCGCCGCCGAAGCCCTGGCCGCGTACCCTGTTCGCGACGTTGCGCTGGTGCACCGCCTCGGCCGCCTTGAAATCGGAGAAACCAGCGTCTTCATCGCCGTCGCCTCGGCGCACCGCGCCGCCGCTTTCGACGCCTGCCGCTGGCTCATCGACACGCTCAAGCAAACCGTCCCCATCTGGAAGAAGGAATTCTTCGAGGACGGCGCCGTCTGGGCCCAGGGCGAACCCTTCCCCGTCGAGCTCACCCCGCACGCGGCCCAACCGGAAGCCTCGGAGCATTCCCGGTGACCGTTCCCAGGGGCTGCCAACATCCTGAGCGGAGCTGGTTTCGCCTGGCGCCATCGACGAAGTCGCGAGCCTGGCCTGAGCGAGTTTGCGGCGCAACCGAGCCGCATGGCGAACAGCGGTTGTCTTTTCCCTGGAGGAGCGGTTGGCCTGGCTCTGTCCCCTGTGCCCTGATCTCTGTGCTCTGCGCTCTGTTTCTCCTGGCGCCGCCCGCCCTCGCGCAGGACCAGAATCCGCCCGGCATGGGCACGCCGCGCTACCACGTCAACGTGCGCCTGGTGAATGTCTTCGTCAACGTCACGGACGAGAACGGCGCGCCCGTCGGCGGCCTCACCCAGAACGAGTTCTCGCTCACCGAGGACGGCGTCCCGCAAAAGATCTCTTACTTCGAGCGCCAGACCGACATGCCGCTCTCCCTCGTCCTCGCCATCGATACCAGCGGCTCTGTCCGCAAAGACCTCGACGTGGAGAAGCGGACTGCGCACGAGTTCATCCGCGCCCTCCTGCGCCCAGTCGACCGCCTCGACCTCTTCGAGTTCAACTCCGACGTGCGCGAGGTCGTTCCCTTCACCGCCGACATCCACCGCCTTGACGAAGGCCTCAGCAATCTCGAGGGCGGCCCTGCCACCGCGCTGTACGATGCCATCTATCTGGCCGCACAGACGCTCGCGCCGCGCCACGGCCGCAAAGTGCTCGTGCTCATCTCCGACGGCGGCAACACGGTCCACGGCATCGACTACCCCGAAGCGCTCGACGAGGCCATCCGCAGCGAGGTGATGGTCTACAGCATCATCGACCTGCCCATCCTCGCCGACGCCGGTCGCGACACCGGCGGCGAGCACGCGCTCATCACGCTCTCCCAGGGCACCGGCGGCAAGTACTACTACGCGCAGTACGGCGACCTCACCAAAGCCTTCCAGCAGGTGTCAGAAGACCTGCGCACGCAATATCTGATCGGCTACTATCCCGTCGCGCGCCGCACGGAGAGCGACTTCCGTCGCATCCAGGTCACGCTGGACCAGAGCGCCGTACCCCACGCCCTCACTGACACTCTCCGCTACCGCCCCGGCTACTACGCCCAGCCCGCTCCACCCCTGGATGAGTAGAGACAGCGGGTAGCGTGTGGCCGGGAGCTGGGAGCGGGGAGCCGGTAGCGCACAGCGCGTAGCGTGAAGGCCAAAGCAGAAAGTCGGCCGCATGGAGCTCCAAGCCCCAGCTCCCCGCCCCCGCTGCCCGCTGTACCCTGTCTCCATGCACGATCTCAATCGCACCATCGCCCTCCTCACCCGCACGCCTGCCGCGCTCGACGCGCTCCTGCGCGATCTCCCCGACGAGTGGACGCGCCGCAACGAGGGCGAGAACACCTGGAGCGCCTTCGACGTCATCGGCCATCTCATCCACTGCGAGCACGATGACTGGATGCCGCGGGTGCGCACCATCCTCGCCCACGGCGACGCCCAGCCCTTCCCGCCCTTCGACCGCTGGGGACACGTGAAGGCCGTCCAGGGCAAATCCCTGCCGCAGTTGCTGGACGAGCTGATCCGTATCCGCGCCGAGAACATCGCCGAGCTGCGCGCGCTCAACCTGAGCGCAGCCGACCTCGCCAGACCCGGCCGCCATCCCGGCCTCGGCATCGTCACCTTATCCGAGCTGCTGGCTACCTGGGCCGCGCACGACCTGAACCACCTGCACCAGATCGCCCGCGTCATGGCGCACCAGGTTCGCGAACCCGTCGGCCCCTTCCGCGCCTACCTCGGCGTGATGCAGTGCAACGCCCACGGCGCATGAACCGGCGCGCAGGTCTAACCCACCCTAGCCCCTACCGCGTCAGAATCACTTCGTACAAATTGTCCTTGGCCAGGAAAAACCGGCTCGCCGCGAAGCCTTCGAACAGCTGCTCGATCCGGCGGTTGGTGTAGACGCGCTGCACCTGGAACGGCTCCGACTCCTGCATCTCGATCTCCGTCCCCTCGGTCAGGTGATAGCGGCAGTACGCCGTATACGGACCTTCCTTCTTCAAGTGGAAGATCGCCAGCACTCTTCCGCCCTTCTGCGTCGCCTCCTGCAGATGCTCCACCAGCGCCTTCGTCAGCCCCTCGGGAATGTAATCGAGTGTCGCCCACAGCAGCACCACGTCGAACTGGCGCCCCTGGAAGTTCAGATTCTGCTCGAAGAACCCTTTGACATCGAAGCGCGGCGGCTCGCCTTTCTCAGCCGGCGGCAGCTCCCATCCGCCTCTCAGCGCCTCGTGCACCACGTCGGCCATGTAGACGCTGTGGCCCATATTGGTGAGGAAGTTGATGTTCTGCGGCGAGGTCGGCCCGATGTCCAGCACGCGCAGCCCGCTCTCGTCCTTCAGGTGCTTCAGCAGCGCCTGCCAGCCGCTGGAGTGCCGCGGAATCCTCGGCCCCTTCAGCAGCGTCGGCTGATCGCGCCCCTCGCCTTGTTTTTTTCGAAACGGATTGCCGATCACGCCTCTGCGCCGCCTCGCCTGCCTGTTCCTGTAAGGATTGTAATGGCCGGACCGCGCCGGAAGCCCTTATCCCGGCGGAATTCCCCTTCCCGCGCCCTGCCATTTTTGCCCTTGCCCGGCCAGCCATTGCATTGCGCCATTCTGCGCGTAATATGGACCAGTTCCTGCGAATCGCGGAGAATGCCCGCGATTACCATTCTTTCGGAGTTCGTCCATGAAACGTGCTGCGCTTCCTGCCTGTGCTGTGCTGCTCCTCCTGGCCTGCGCCGGTTCCGCTTTGGCCAAAGACAAAGACAAGGTCGACAAGGTCAACTTCCAGTTCGACGGCCACCAGCGGATGTACTCCGTGATGATTCCCAACTCTGCCGCTCCTACCGCGCCGCTGGCCGCCGTCGTGCTGCTGCACGCGCAGGGCGGATGGGCTTCCGATGTGATGGGCCTCTGGCACAGCTTCGCTTCCCACGCCGGCTTCATCGTCATCGCCCCCGAGTCCCTGAGCAACACCCTGTGGGATTCGAAGGTGGATGGTCCGCCCTTCCTGCATGCCGTTCTGGCCGATGTGAACCAGAAGCATCCAATCGACCCGGCGAAGGTCTACCTCTTCGGTGAGACTTCCGGCGGGGTCTACGCCCTCGCCGTCGGGCTCTACGATGCGCAATCCTGGGGCGGGACCTGCGTCCATGCGGCCGTCCTCGACCCCAGCAACTACGGCCTCTTCCAGCACGCGGCCTGGAAGGAGCCTTTCCAGGTGTGGGTGGGCGACAACGATGCCGATTCCCCGATCCATATGATGACCAACGAGCGCGATGCCTTCAAGGCAGCGGGATTCCCCTTCGACCTGAAGGTGATTCCCAACTCCGATGCGGCCTATGGCAATGTCTACGACGAAGTGAACGAAGGCTGCTGG
Source organism: Acidobacteriaceae bacterium (assembly GCA_030041435.1). GTDB lineage: Bacteria > Acidobacteriota > Terriglobia > Terriglobales > Acidobacteriaceae > Palsa-343. The sequence goes on along the minus strand of JASHNW010000129.1, from coordinate 1,306 downwards.
AAGTTCTTCCAGCAACACCAGATACCGGCTAACCTGGCGGCGCCCTTTGCGCCTGCGGCAGCAGCGGCGCCGGCAGCGAAGTAGCCCTCCCCCCTGGCGGTTCCCATGCCCCGCAGTGCGGGGGGCATGGGGCCGCCTCCAATGTGCGTGTTTTGGGGATGTCGAAGTTTGCGCACTTTGTTATCAAGGAGTTACCTGGTAATATTACCGGGCGAGCTGGGAGCGGGGAGCGGATAGCAGATAGCTGGGAGCGGGGAGCGGGGAGCTGGGAGCGGATAGTCGATAGCTGTTGGCGGATGGCGGTTGGGGGTGGATGGGGTGTTTTTGCTGGGTTTCGTGGTATCTTCGCTTTTTTGTCAATCCTTACGGAAGTAACATGGCTTGTAAGTGGGTTTGTTTGCCTCGCGGATTTTTTGTAAGTGGCCAAAATAGTTGGCAGAGTTAGACGCTGGACTTGGTATTCTGAACTTATAGGGTAAAGAAAAAGCTCTGCGCGGTTCGGCAGGGCTTTTTTCTATGGTCGTTTCTCGGAATAAGCCGGCCGGCAGCCGGCGTTTTTTGGCGGAGGGTTCGCGGGCGCGGATCCTCCGCGCTTTTTTGCGGGAGGGACGACGGCCCGGCGGGATTTTGAGGAGAAATGGAATGCAGGCTGAGGAAACGGAGACGGCGACAGAGATGAGGGACGCGGCAGAGACGGGCGGGACGGGCGGGGCGGGCGAGACGGCAGCGGCGGCGAAGGCGCGGGAGCGGCGGGTGTGCGAGTACATCAAGATGGGGAGCGCGCGGTGCAGCGGCACGGCGAAGCTGGGGCGTCCTTACTGCTTCAAGCACGACCAGTTTGCGCGCTCGCGCGGGGCGGTGAACGTGGCGCTGCTGGAGGACGAGGCGTCGATTGTGCTGGCCGTGTCGCACATTGTGCGGGCGCTGGGGGATAACGAGATTCCGGTGGCGAACGCGAACGCGATGCTGCGCGGGTGCCACGTGGCGACGCGGGTGCTGGAGTATCGGCTGAGGAAGGAGATGTTCCTGGCGCAGGAGCGGCGGGAGGCGGCAGCGGAGGGGGCCAGGGCAGCGGCTTCGGCGGCGGCGGCGGGCAGCTCCGCGCAGGGCGAGGCTGATGCCGGCCGGGCAGAGATGGGCCGGGCGGGGACGGCTGCGGCGGAGACGGCTCCCGTGGAGGTAGCTGCGCTGGAGGTGCTGGCGGAGATGACTCCGCGGGAGAGGACTGCGGCGGAGATTGCGGCGGCACCGCTCGAGGAGGCGCCGATGGGGGGCGAGGAGGGAGTGGCGCGGGTGAACTGCATGG
>JASHNW010000128.1 GCA_030041435.1 Acidobacteriaceae bacterium | reverse complement strand
GCCGAACGGTTCATCCAGACCGCCCTCAGAGAGTGGGCCTATGCCCGCTCTTACCAGAACTCAGTCGAACGAGAACTGCTCCTCGATCCATGGCTGCATGACTACAACTTCCACAGACCCCATGCCAGTCTTAAACTCAACACACCAGCTTCTCGCTCCGGCATGAATCGGAACAACCTCTTGAGCCTCCACATCTAGAGGCTGTTATTAACTTTCGCGCGGCCGGCGTTCCGCCCCAGTGCGCCAAAAACTGGCGCACCGGGGACCCCATTGCGAGGGAAAATCGGGCCAGAACCGGGGTCCCCGCGAACAGGTTTTTGTTCGTGGGGTGAAGACGAAGCCGAGCCCGAAGGCTGTGGCGGGCCCACCGTCGAGGGCGAAAATGAAGTATGGCCCGATATGCCCCGCAACCCAGAGGGCTGGGGCCCATTTTCCCCATTTCGTCGCCGCTCGTCGCTAAGATACACCCGGTATCTGTCGCTCCTCGCTCCTCGAACTGCGAAAAATGGGCTCCCAGCGCCGGCCGCGCGAAAGTTAATAACAGCCTCTAGACGGGAGCTGCAGAGTTACCGGGCGGTAACTCTGCGGGAACGTGAATACAATCAGCGCCATACAGCCGGAGACCGCGCCAACACAGGCGTTTACGTGTTTACGCGGGTAAACATGTTGAAGACAAAGTGGCTAAGAGGCGAAACGGCCTGTGTGTGGTTCCTGCGGGAGTAACCTTGGTTGCTGCGGCGTAAACCTGTTGAAAGCAAAGGATCGGGGCGAAACGGGCCTCCCGGCGCGCTATGCGCGCGTACCCTCCCAGGCAAAACCAGCCTTAGTGGGGCGCCTGCTACACCCACCCGAGCAACACCGGCTCGGATGGGGCACCCCGCATTCTTCGCGGACTGTGAAGTCGTAGCCTGGTACAAAACCAACCGACGATTCTCGAACGAACTTGTGAGACAGGACGCTAAAGCTTCAGGGATTTCAGGTATTCGCGGAAGGCCGGGCCGAGGTCGTCGCGCTTGAGGGCGAACTCGACCGTGGCCTTGAGCATGCCGAATTTGTCGCCGGCGTCGTGGCGGGTGCCTTCGAAGCTGTAGCCGTAGACCTTTTCGGTCTGGAGCAGGCCTTTGATGCCGTCGGTGAGCTGGAGTTCGCCGCCGGCGCCGAGGGGGGTGTGCTCGAGCAGGTCGAAGACCTTCGGGGTGAGGATGTAGCGGCCGATGATGGCGTTTTTCGAGGGCGCTTCGGCGGGCCTGGGCTTCTCGACCAAGCCGGTGACATCGAAGAGGCGCGGGTTGGAGGGGACGTGGGCGCCGTCGAGAACGCCGTAGGCGGAGATGGCGGGGCCCTCGACGACCTGGGTGGCGAGGATGGAGGAGTGGACCTGGTCGAAGATGTCGACCATCTGCTTCAGGCATGGGGTGGGAGCGTCAATGACATCGTCGGGGAGGATGACGGCGAAGGGCTCGTCGCCGACCAGTTCGCGGGCCATGAGGACGGCGTGGCCGAGGCCCATGGCTTCCTTCTGGCGGATCGTGGCCAGCTGGGTCATGCAGGAGACCTGGCGCACGAGGGCGAGCAGGTCGGTCTTGCCGCGGCGCTCGAGCATGGCTTCAAGCTCATAGCTGGTGTCGAAGTGGTCCTCGATGGCGGCCTTGTCGCGGGCGGTGACGACGATGATCTGGTCGCAGCCGGCGGCGAGGGCTTCTTCGACGCCGTACTGGATGAGGGGCTTGTCGACGAGCGCCAGCATTTCTTTGGGAATGGACTTGGTGGCGGGCAGGAAGCGGGTTCCGAAGCCGGCGGCGGGAAAAACGGCTTTGCGCACTTTGGCGGGCATGGACAGATTCTGGTTTCCTTCCGTGGATTTACGATCAGCAGCGTGACCGGGCATTCTACAAGGAGAAGTGGATTGGATGCGAGTGTTTGCAGGTGAAGATGGCGGGAACAGAGCTCAGGGCACAGGGTTCAGGGCTCAGGGCACGCTCCTATACTGGGTGCATGGCGAGAGACATGAGGCGTTCGCAGGCGCTGGCTGCGCGGGCGGAGAAGCTTTTTCCGGGCGGGGTGAACTCGCCGGTGCGGGCGTTCCGGGCGGTGGGCGGTGAGCCACCGTTCGTGGAGCGGGCCGAGGGCGCGTATCTGTGGGACGCGGACGGCAACCGGTACATCGACTACTTCGGGTCGTGGGGGCCGATGATCCTGGGGCATGCGTTTCCACCGGTGGTGGAGGCGATCCGGGAGGCGGCGGCGCGGAGCGCGAGCTTTGGGGCGTCGACGGCGGCGGAGGGGGATCTGGCGGAGCGGATTGTTGCTTGCTACCCCGCAATCGAGAAGCTGCGGTTTGTGAGCTCGGGGACCGAGGCGACCATGTCGGCGATCCGGGTGGCGCGAGGGGCGACGGGGCGCAAAATCATCGTCAAGTTCGAGGGGTGCTATCACGGGCACGCGGACGGGCTGCTGGTGAAGGCGGGGTCGGGTGTGGCGACGTTTGGGATTCCGGGGTCGGCGGGCGTGCCGGAAGAGATTGCCCAGCTGACGCTGGCTCTGCCGTTTAACGACCTGGCAGCGGTGGAGGCAGCTTTTGAGGCGCATCCGGGGGAGATTGCGTGCGTGATTGTGGAGCCGGTGGTGGGGAATGCGGGGTGCATTCCGCCGGCGCCAGGGTATTTGCAGGGGCTGCGGAGGGTTACGCAAAAGAACGGCGCGCTGCTGATCGTCGACGAGGTGATGACGGGATTCCGCGTGGCGCTGGGCGGAGCGTGCGCGCTGTACGGGATCGATCCCGACCTGGTGACGCTGGGCAAGGTTGTGGGCGGGGGGCTGCCGGTGGGGGTTTTCGGGGGCAAGCGGGTGTTCATGGATCAGCTGGCGCCGCTGGGGCCGGTGTACCAGGCGGGAACGCTGAGCGGGAATCCGCTGGCGATGGCGGCGGGGCTGGCGACGGTCGGCTATTTGCAGAAGCATGAGGACGAGGTGTATGCGCGGCTGGAGAGGCTGAGCGCGGCGGTGGCCGAGGGGGTGGCGGGCGCGGCGGCGCAGGCGGGGATTGCGATGGCGACGAATCGCGTGGGGGCGATGTGGACGTGGTTCTTCAGCGAGGGGCCGGTGACGAATTACAAGGAGGCGGCGAAGAGCGACACGCAGCGCTTTGGGGGCTTTCATCGGGCCATGCTGGAGGCGGGGGTGTGGCTGCCGCCGTCGCAGTTCGAGGCGGCGTTTATGAGCACAGCGCACACTGAGGAGGATGTGGAGCGGACGATTGCGGCGGCTCGGGGGGCGTTTCAGGCGCAGTGAGCCCGATGTACCTTTTCCAGGCTGGCAATCTCGTTCGTTGTCGCGGGTGGCAGGCCGCGGGATTGGGGGTAGAATCGCGTCCATGAGACCGTCCGAGGTTGTAGCCCGGCATCGCGACGCTATCCGCCGGATGGTACTCAACTCCGGGATGGCGAATCCGCGTCTGTTTGGTTCGGTCGTGCATGGTGAGGATGGCGACGACAGCGATCTGGATCTGCTGGTCGATCCCACGCCGGAGACCAGCCTGCTGGATCTTGCCAGGCTACAGATAGAGCTGGAAGCGACGGTGGGGGTGAAGGTAGACCTGCGAACGCCGAAGTTTCTGCCCGAATCTTTTCGCGACAAGGTGCTTGCAGAAGCCGTGCCCGTATGAGCCAACATGCCCCGAGGGAGCGCGATTACCTGGGCCATATGCTGGACGCCGTCGGGCAGATTCAGCAGTACATACGGGGTAAGAACGCGACAGCTTTCTTTCGGACCGGCTGCTTCAGGATGGCGTCATTCGTAACATCGAGATTCTCGGCGAAGCGTCAAGGAAGCTCCTTGAAATCGTCCCCGATGCGGCGAGCAAATTCCCTGACATCCCATTTGCCGCGATTTACGCGATGCGCAACCAGCTCACTCATGGATACTTCACAATCGATCCGGATGTCGTCTGGAAGGTGGTCGAACGGGATATTCCCCAGTTGAGGAGCAAGCTGGAGGAGGCCATTGCCATGCTGGAGAGACGACCGGCACCCTGAATCGCTTTCGGGCGCGGTGCCGCGTCGGCTCCAGCCTAGAGGCTGTTATTAACTTTCGCGCGGCCGGCGTTGCGAGGGAAAATCGGGCCAGACGAAGCCGAGCCCGAAGGCTGTGGCGGGTCCACTGTCGAGGGCGAGAATGAAGTATGGCCCGATTTGCCCCGCAACCCTGCGGGCTGGGGCCCATTTTCCTCATTTCTTCGTCGCTCGTCGCTCGCAGACATCCGGTATGCGTCGCTCCTCGCTCCTCGAACTGAGAAAAATGGGCTCCCAGCGCCGGTCGTGGGAAAGTTAATAACAGCCTCTTAGAATCGCTTTGTCTACCCGGCTTACCAAAGGTGGAGGGTGAGGCCAGAGCTGACGATGGTGGGGGCGATGCCCGAGCCGACGTCGATGTGGCCGTAGGCGACTTCGAGGATGCGCCAGTTGACCCAGGGCAGGAGGCTATGCTCGACGCCGGCGTCGACCTGCCACGCGGGACCCCATGCGCGGGAGAAGTCTCCGGCAGGATTGTAGTAGCTGCTGTGGCCGATGCCGCCGCCCGCCTCGAGGAAAGGCTTGACCATCGGCAGATCGAAGGCGATGCGGGGCCCGAGCACGGCGCTGTAGACGTGGAAGCTGTCGCCGCCGGGGGCAGCGGTGGCGCGGAGCACCATGCCCAGGAGGCGGCCCTGGAAGTAACCTCCGGCACTGGCACCGGAGATGAATCCGCTGCCCTGCCCGAGGTTGGCTGCGGAGAATTCCGCAAAGAAGTTGCCGGTATGGCTGCCGAGGCCTGAGGTGGGATCCTGCGCCGGGGCGGGTGAGGCGATTACGGCAGACAACAAGGCCACTGCGAACAGCATCGAGCAGCGATTCATGGCGTGTCTCCGATCTGCGGAGCGAACGAGCAGCGCGATGGTAACCATATTTTGGATGCTTTGGCAACAAAAAATGTTACCTGCGTACCCTGCGGGGTAATCAAATCGGCCGCCGGAAGGGCTGGGAAGGCGCAGAATGCAGCCCGGGGGAAAGAGGATATGGCCGAAGTGATGGGTATCATCCTGGCGTTTCTGCTCATCTTCCTGGCAGGCCTCCTGTGGGCCACGCATGGTCATCCGTCGGATGCGGACAACCAGGACCTTTCGGTGGTGGCGAAGGATCACTGAGCCGGCGGCGCGGGCGGCCGGGTTCCGGAACAGGGGAGGGGTGGTGTTTGCCCTGGAGGCGAGAGGAAAGGCGCCCGGCGAGACAACGAAATGGGCGGTGCGGCGTTCTCTGTGATGAGGAGGGACGAAAATGGTGGGAACGCCGAATACGTGGGGATTGTTGCTGCTTTTCGTCGCGGTCTTCCTGGTCTGCATCCTGTGGGCAACGCACGGGCGCACGGCGACGGCGGACTCGGAAGAAGAAGATGTGCTGAAGCCCGGCAAGGACTCGTAGGGCGATTGAGGTACAGGGGAAGGTCCCCGGCGCGAGTCGTGTGCAGCACGACGCCGGGAAGAGGCTCGATCAGCTTTGGGAGCCGTTCGACCGCATTTCTCGCGTCTCCTCCTCCATGAGCCAGCGCCGCAATTGCAGAATGTCGTTGGCGCGGGCGAGCCCGATGGGCTTGCGCAGGCCTGTGGACTGGACAATCACGACATTCTCGGTGTTTTTCAGCATCATGTCGCGGTGCACCTGATCGACGGATTCGCCTGGATAGGCGACGACATAATCCCGCCGCGCCAGTTCGCGCATCCTGAAGTGGTGATCGGGAGGTTCGGTCCGGAGCAGATCGTGGGGTTCGACAATTCCGGTGAGAGCGCCGGATGCGTCCACCACGGGGATTAGTGCCTCATCTCCCGGGACAAAGGTCTCAAGAACTTTGCGCAGTTCGTCCTGGGCCTGGAATACGCTGAAATTTTTGCGCATGACCTGGTCGATGCGGGCGCGCATCAGCACCGGCACGGAGTAATCCTGGAGAACGATCAGTCCGCGCTTGACCAGCTTGACGGTCATGATGGAATCGCGGCTGAAGAGGCGCACGAAGCCGTCGGAGATCATGACGCAGACAATGAGCGGGAGCAGCGAATTGGGATTGTGGCTCAGCTCAAAGAGGAAGACGATGCTGGTGAAGGGAGCCCGGGCAATGCCGCCGAAGACAGCAGCCATGGCGGCCAGGGCATAGAAGGCGGGATTGCTGACCACGGAGGGAAAGAGGTGCTGCGCGCCGACAGCGAAGGTGGCGCCCAGACCACCGCCGACGACCAGGGAAGGCGCAAAGACACCGCCGGTGGTGCCCGAACCGAGCGAGATGACCAGGGCCCAGAACTTGGCGAAGGAGATCCCCACGAGGTGACCGGTGGTGAGCCGGTCGTTCAGCATATCGCGGATGGTGTCGTAGCTGGTCCCCAGAACCTGGGGGTAGAAGTAGCCAATGCCACCAAGGATGAAGGCACCGATTACCGGGGACCAGATGAGGGAACGCTTGACGGGGAGATTGTCGAAGAAGTCTTCGAGCCAGGAAAGAGCGCGGATCATGGCGATGCCGACCAGCCCCATGAGGAGACCGAGCACGGCAAACAGCCAGAGCTCGCGCATGCCGGTGAGCTTGAAAGCGGGGGTGGGAAACAGCGGCGCCCAGCCGACGAAATGGATGCGAACCCCGGTTGCGACGGCGGAGGCAAGGGCGACAGGAATGAAGGAGCGGGCGCGCAGCTCGAAGAGCAGCAGTTCCACGGCGACCAGAATGCCAGCCAGAGGCGCAGTGAAGGTGGCCGCCATGCCGGCCGCAGCACCGGAAGCAAGCAGGACGCGGCGATAATACGGGGTGAGGCCGATGGCTTGTCCAAACAGCGATCCGAGCGCGGCTCCGGTCTGGATGATCGGGCCTTCCGCGCCGAAGGGGCCGCCGGTGCCGATGGCAAATGCGGTAGCGAGGGGCTTGAGGATGGCCACGCGAATGCGCATGCGGCTGTGGCCGAAGAGCACGGACTCCATCGCCTCGGGAATCCCGTGACCTTTGAGCGTGGGCTCCCAGAAGTAGATCATGATGCCGACTAACAATCCGCCCAGGGGCGGGATGAGAATCACCCAGAGCCCGAGATGATTGTGCGCGGGATTGGTAATGGCAAAGGAGAACCGGCCGTAGAAGAAAATGTTGGTGAACACGTAGATCAGCTCGAGCAGGCCCTGCGCCACCAACCCGGCAACCAACCCGACGAGGAGGGCGTAGCCGCAGATTCGCACCACCTCGGGCTCCAGTGCGACGCCGATCTGCCCTTTCTTGTTCGACTGCGACTCGGGAGTGGCAGCGGCCTCCGGAATCGGAAATTCGGCCATCGTAGACCTCCTGAACATTCGCTTCTCTCACTGCAGACAGCTGGCCGTGAAACCTGCAGGCGTTCCCCGGCAGCGCGACGGCGCTGGCGTGCAGGGGCCGCGGGTGCGCACGGGGCGCGAACTGGTCATCGCAGCTCACCCGCGCGAGCCGTCTCAACGAGTTCCTTTGCCTGCGGGCCGCCGGATGGATTCCCGTGACTGAGGCCGTGCGCTGGACTGCGTCGAGTCCTTAGCGCGTTGAGGATATCGGTCTTGGTGACGACGCCCTGAATGCTGCCCTGCTCTGAAACGACCAGCAACATGGGCTGCTTGTGTTCGCCGAGCAGGAGGCGAAGAGCCTCGGTAACATCGGCATCGGGTGAGATTCTCCCGATGCGCGCATCGATGAGGCTGTGCAGGCGTGTGGTCTTCCATCGCTCCGGAGCGGTGTGAACAACGGCCCAGAGAGTCACAGCGCCGAGCAGGTCGTTGCCGTCAAACACGGGAAAGCCCTCGTGGTGCGAATGCGGAGACAGCGTACCGACGAATTCGTGGACAGTGAGGGAAGCCTGGGCTGAAATGAGATGCTGCTGCATCACCTCGCTGACCGGAACTTCTGTCAGTTCCTGCAGCTTGACCCCCTCGTGCAGGCGCTGATCTGCGGAAGCGGATGCATCGCCGGAAATGGCGTAGGCTACGGCGGCTCCGATGAGCGCGGGGATGATAAAGGCGTGAGCGCCGGTTGCTTCGGCGACGAAAACAGCCGCCGCCAGGGGGGTTTTGTATCCGGCGGAAATAAAAGATGCCATGCCGACAGCGGCATAAAGACCGAGGTTCGGGCTGTGCACGATGGATTGCGCGAAGGCCGTGCCCAAAGCTCCGCCGGTGAGGAACAGGGGGACAAACATGGCGCTGACGCCGCCGGCACCGAGGGTGAAAACGGTGGCCGACAACTTGAGACCGCTGAAGGCAAGGAGCTCGGGAGTGCCATGGTGGCCGCTGAGGATCATGCCCACAGCCTCGTAATTGGGGCCGAGGGGCACGAGCAGGCCGGGGTAGATTTGCAGGAAGAGAAGGCCGCAGAGGCCTGTGCCCAGACCGCCGACGGTCATCTTGACCCAGTGAGGGAACGACCATTTGACGAAGAAACTGCGCGCCCGGCGAAAGGTGACCACGAAGACCATGGCGATGAGGCCGATGAGCAGGCCCAACAGGGCGCTCCAGTAGAGGTCGTGGCGATCGAACGAGCCGCCGCCGATGAAGTCGAAGAGCGGCTTGGCGCCCATAAACGAACTGAGGGTGACGAAGGCCACCACGGAGGCAATGAGGGATGGGACGAGGGCTTCGTGGGCAAGGTCGTCGCGGTAGGGCATCTCGAGGGCAAAGACGATGCCGGTGAGGGGGGCGCGGAAGACCGCGGACATGCCGGCAGCGGCGCCGCAAATGAGCATGATGCGGCGGTCCCGGTCGTCGAGGCGAAATCCGCGCAGTTTGGCCCACAACCAGGAGCCGATGGCGCCGCCGCCGTAGATGCTGGGCCCCTCGAGGGCGGCGCTGCCGCCGAAACCGACCGTGGTGATGGCGGCGATCAGCTTGGGAAAGAAGGGGCGCATCTCGATGTCGCCCTGGTGCTCGTGGTAGGAACGAATGATCTCTTCGGTGGAGTGCTCGTCGGGGTCGGGGGTGAAGAACTGCATGATGGCGCCGGTGACGGCGAAGGCCAGCACGAGGCCGGGGACGATGGCCCAGTGATGGTGCAGGTAATATGCCAGAACAACCGGCCAGAGCTTGCCCAGAATGACGATCGAGATGGCAGTAATGGTGAGGCCGGTGACCACCCCGATAATGGGCGCGACAATGAGCCATTTCTGCAGGTCGCGGGAGTACACCGCGGCGAGGTCCTCGTGGACCAGGGGCAGATATTTGCGCAGCAAAGGATGATGAAGAAGACGGTCTCTCTGCCGAATTAGCTTAGGCGGTGTAGGTTTCACGCAGGTCGAATTGTTCCTTTCGCATTTCTGCGGTATGTCCGCCCTGCGGGCGGCCTGGAATTTGCAGGGTTCCGCTCAGCATCTCGCCTTTCGTGCCTCGCCGCCACCCTGCGGGCTTCGCGGGTGTCGAGCAGGAAGGCCCTGAGGCGGGCCGACTGTTCGTGGTGCAGAGTGGACAACTGGGAGAGGATCTGCTCTCCGCGACGGCTCAGGGAGACAATGACAACGCGGCGATCGGTTTTGCTTTTTGTGCAGCGAACTAAGCCGCTTTGCTCTGCCCGCTCCACGAGACCGACAATGGAATGAAGCCTCCCCTGCAGGAATTCGGCCAGCTCAGAAACGGTGGCCCAGCCGCGGCCGGTAAAGCCGGCAACGCCCAGCATGAGCTGATGCTGCTGCGGGGTGATGCCGCAGGATCGCGCGGCATTCTCGCTGAAGCGCAGGAATTTTCGCAGCGCGTAGCGAAACCCGGCCAGACTGACAATGACCCGTTTGAGGTCCCGCCCCTGCGCAGGCGGCCGGCGGCGGCGAACTGCGACTCGAGGTTTCATCGAAACATTATACATCGTAGTACGATCTATCCGGCAGCGCGCAGGCACCTGCGTCAACGCCGCGCGCTGTGGAACGGCGTGGTCAGAAAGAAGCCTGCTGGTGGGCCGAATCACTGGGGCAGTCGAGCATGACGCGCCGCTGACCCCATGAAATGGCGGCGACGCTGGAGCTGGGAACGACTTTCTCCTCGCAAACCCAGTCGCCGGTGCGGGTGAGGAGATAGCCGATGTGCCAGGACGCATCCTCGAGGAAGAAGCCTTCGAGCAGCCCCAGGTAGCCGTTCTTCGCCCATACCTGATAAGAAATGAGATCGCCGGTGCGGCGCAGGTGAGGATCGTTGCCCTCGCCGCCGACGTTGAATTCTCTGCGGGGGAAGTCGGCAGAGGAAGGACCGGACCAATTGGGATCGCCCTGGCCCCAGCCGAAATGCCCGGCCCATGCGGTCTGCTGCTGGCGCGAGACGGGCCTTATTGTCTCAGCATCGGGGCTGGCGAGGAGCTCGGCGGAAGTTAAGTGGGCGCGGATGATATGTCCTTTCCAGTCGGGCACGTCGACAGCGGAGGCAGGGATGACGACCTGACGGGGGGCAAGCCATTTTCCGACATCGACGACGAGAAAGCGCACCAGCCAGGAACGGTCGTCGAAAAGGAAGTTGCGAATTGCTCTGGTTTCCCCGTCGGCAGTTGCCAGTGGAATCTCCAATAAAGTTTCGATGCTGTGAAACATGCTTACCTCCGCCGGTGCCTGACGCATTGCCGGAGAGCGCGGCACGGCCGAGCTGACAGACCGAGCGCGGCCCATGCGGAAACTCCCCTGACTGATTATATCGTAATACGATGTGTTGTACATCGCATTACGATCTTTATCCGCGCGTCCGGCGCCGGCTGAGGGAAAGCTAATAACAGCCTCTATTTGCGGATCAGCTGCGCGTGGTCGAGCAGCACCACAGGCGGGGGTGTGGCCGGCGCCACCGTGAGGTTATGCGCAATCACGGTGGCGTTGGCGATGGTGAGGCCCTGCTCGCCCTGCAGGTGAACGTTGCAGAGGAAGAGGTTCCGGATGGGGCTTTCCGGCAGTCCCGCGATAATACCGGTCTGCTTCGCGCCGCTCGCGGTGAGGTTTGCGATGTGAATATCGTGGAAGCGAGGCGTGAGGCGGGTGACGGGCTGGGCGCCGTCGTGCTGAGGAATGTGCGGGTAGTACTCGGTGATGAGCAGCGGGGTGGCAACGTTTTCCATGGTCAGATGGCTGAACCAGAGGTTGCCGATGCCGGCGCCGCGGCCGCGCGCGGACTTGACACGCACGCCGTTGTCGGTGCCACGGAAGGAAACGCGAGAGACATGAACGTTCTCGACGCCGCCGGCGACTTCGCTGCCAATGGACATGCCGTGTCCATGGAGGAAGACGCAGTCGGTGACGGTGATGCCGGAGCTGGGCGCGTCGGGGCCAGGCGAGCCGGGCAGGCCCGACTTGATGGCGACGTTGTCGTCGCCAACGTCGATCGTCATGCGCTCGATGGTGACGCGGGTGGAGGAGAACGGATCGATGCCATCGGTGTTGGGGGAGTGCGGCGGCGCGTAGATGCGGCTGTCGCGGATGATGACGTCGTCAGAGTAGTAGGGGACCACCTGCCACGAGGGCGAGTTCCGGATGGTGACGTGGTCGATGAGGACGTGACGGCAGTGGTCGAAGACGATGAGGCGCGGACGGAAGACCACGTCGGTCACCACGCCGTGATCTTTTTGCCGGCGAGCTTCGGCCCACCAGCCTGCGCCGTTGCCGTCGATGGCGCCGTCGCCGGCGATGGCCAGATCGTGGGCAGCCGCAGCGCTGATGAGGGACTGGCGGCCCTGGGCGCGGAAGACGGCGATCACCGGATAGTCCGCCTCATCGGGAGAGCCGAGGAGCGTGGCTCCGGACTCGATATCGAGGGTGATGCGGCTGCGGAGGACAATGGGCCCGGAGAGGAAGGTGCCACCGGCGAGCCGCACGATGCCGCCGCCGCTGCGCTCGCAGTCGTCGATGGCGGCCTGGATGGCCTGGGTGTTTTTTGTCTTGCCATCGGCAACCGCGCCATAGTGCGTGACGTCGCAGACGGCAGGTTGGGGCGGGGCCGCAGAATGGGAAGCGAGGGCCGGCGCAGCGAGACACAGCGCGGCCAGAAGCATGCCAGGGGCGCGACAGCCGGGCCGGACGGAACAGGTCATGGGCTCGATGGCTCGGAGAGGGAAAGAAAGCCAGGAGGTCTGACCTCTTTTGGCTCACGAGAGATGAGCATAGCACCGACGGCCGACGAGCGGCTCAACGGCATGCGGTGGGGATTCATCCCGAAAAGACAGCTGTGGTGCCGGGTGCGCGGCGCTGAGCTGACAGAGCCGAACACCGGCTGTGGCCGCGCGCGGCTGGCGGAATTGGCGGAGAACCTTTCCTCGCGCCGGCGCCGAAATTATTGCATCGGGGTGAACAGGGCAAAGACCGCCCATTGCGGATCTGCGAGCACGGAGAAGCGCAACTGCTCCCCGACGGTGGTGGGCGGCACGAGGACCGACGCGCCGAGTTCGCTGGCGGCGACCGTTTGCGCATCGCAGCCGGGGGACTGAATGTACAGGAGCCAGTGGGGGGGGACGCCGGGGGGCATCGAGCGCGGCTCCGGCAGGCCCCCGATGAACTGCTCGCCATTGCGAATATGCAGATAGCCGTCCGCGTTCTTATCCTTGCCGGGTGTGAACTTCCATCCGAACAGCCCGCCGTAGAATGCCTTCGCCTTGTCGCGGTCGCGGGTCTGCAAATCTGCCCAGCACAAGGCACCGTTCTCTCCGTAGACGCCCATGCCCTTGTGGCCCTGCGCCTGCCATACGGAGAAGAGCGCTCCGGTAGGGTCCTGAAGGACCGCCATGCGGCCGGCGGCCGCCACGCTGGAAGACGCATGGATGACTTTGCCGCCGAGTTCCTCGGCCCGCCGCGCAGCGGCATCGGCATCCTTCACGGCAATGTAGAGCTGCCAGTGCGGGGGAATGCCGGCGGCGCGTTCCTGAGCGCTCATGGTGAAGGCGGCGCCGGTGCTGCGGCCGCCGAGCGAGAACACGGTATAGACAGCGTGCGGACCCATTGGAGAAACTTTTGCAGTCCACCCGAAGAGGGCGCCGTAAAACCGTTTAGCCGCGGCCTGGTCGGTGGTGGCCAGTTCCATCCACGCAAAATTTCCGGCGGGATGGCGAATGATCTTAGGCATGGCCCGGATTGTAGGCTCATTCGGGGGTGGCGCCCCTTAAATTTTGCAGGGCGTAACGACCCGGGCGCATGGGGCCCATGGGGTTGGGTGTGTTCATGCTCGGCGCGGAGGCACAGCCGGCCGGCGGGGCACCGGCAGCGTGCCGCGAAGAAGGAAGGCGGGGGTGGAATTATGAACTCGCCCATGGCTGGGGACGGTTGGCCGACTCGGCGCGCTTCCTGAGCACCACGCGGCACTGCTCCCGCCAGTGTTCGTCGAGCGCGATCAGTTGCCACGGCACAGCGGGCGAAAAATGGCGCAGCACGGTGTCATTCGCAGGATGAATATGGAGCGCCGGCGCGACGAAAAACAGCAGCGGGTCGTCGGGGGCCAGTTCGACGCCGGGAAAATAGCCGCGGCGCGTGAGTTCGCCGGCGCGGTGCAGCCTGCGCACCCGCGCCCAGTAATCCAGCGCCTGGAGCGGCAGGTGCAGATCGTCGCCGGCTTTCAGCTCCAGCACCGCCAGCCGTCCCTGGCGCGTAACGGTGAGCAGATCGAGCAGAGTGCGGCTGGCGGAGGCAAAGGCCGGCACCTGGGAATAAACCGGACCACCGCCCAGCATGGGATCGAGCACCGACAGATCCCGCCGCAGCATGGATTCGAGCCAGCGCTCGGACTGCAGGCGATAGAGGGCATCGCGGTGGCGGGCCTGCGGCCGGCGGCTTTCAAAAAGGCGATCGACCAGGTCGCGGAACAGGTCCTCTGTCACGTCGTCGAGCAGCGTCTCGCTGGGCCCGGCGCCGAAGAATATCTGGTCCTGGCGGGTGAACGAACCGGGGGCGAGACCGTGGCGCACACGCGCATACTCAAGACCGTGCAGCGAGAAGGCGATCTCGGTTGCGGAGCGAGGACGAATCTCCGTCTGCGCCAGCAAATCCGCGGGCAGGAGCGAACCCAGATGATCGACGGCGATGGCGGAGCGCTCCAGTGCCGCCTGCGGATCGAACGCGTGGACCAGCTCCACCTGCAGATTGCCATCGTCCGCAGTCTCGCAGGCGGTGAGCTCATCGCCAGCCGGATGCAGCTCGAACAATTCCCACTGCGCCACACCTGCATGCAGCCAGGCCATCCTGGCGCGGGCCGCGGCAGCGCAGCCACGGGGGACGACGAGCCGCAATCCCTGAAAAACCCGCCGACCAGCGCCGTGCTCGCGGCAATAGGCGAGCCAGAGAATGCCGAGCGTGAGGGCACCATCGACGACATGCGGAGGCTCGTCGGGACCGACGCCGACGACGGCCCATGCGCTTTGCCCGCGCCGCAGCATGCCGCGCGCACAGGCCGGCCCGAAGCTGTGCTCCAGATCCATGGCCGAGCTGAAACCTTCTGCGCTCCAGCCGGGGAAGTGCGTCGTCAGGGTCTGCTGCAGGGCCCGTAAATAGCGCCGCCGCGAGGTATCGCGCGCGGTGGCGGTGCGGAAGTCGGGATCGGGCACCAAGGTCAGGGTCTGCGGCTGCGCCTGGCCGAAGCGGTGCGTTTCGAGGCGCAGGGTTTCGCGGCGCGGCTGCACGGCCGACACCGTGCGCACCACGTTGCGCTCCTCGGACCACAGATGCAGGAGGCAGCGCCCGCGCTCTGCCGAGACGGAGCAATGCGCCAGGCGCAGATCGAAGAGCAATCGCCCGTCTTCGAGGATCGCCGCATGGGGATGCGCGGCGAGGAATTCTTCAAGAGCGCGGCCGAGGGCAGCGGCATCCGCGGGAGCCTGAGAAAGGCGAGAAGGAACGGGCATCTACAGCGATGTTCCGCGCCCCCGCGGGCCGGCGGCAAGGGAAAAGCTACCAGCCGTTACGCTTTCGTAATTCCACGATGTGCGCGACGTGATGCCGGCAGTGCCATTCGTAGAGCGCGATGGCTTCGGCCACGGACTGGCGCCCGAGCTGGGGATGGGTGTATCCGCGCTGCCATTGTTCTTCGCTCAAAGAGCGGAGCAGCAGCGCCCAGCGGGCGTGGAGGGCGTCGAGCAACTCCAGGGAAAAATCGACCGGCGCAGACCGGGCATCGGAAAGATCGGCCCACAGCTTCTCGTCGTATGCCTTCACGGCGGGCCAGTCCTCGGTGAGCGCGAGCCGAATGCGGATATAGGCATTCATGTGGCTGTCCGCGACGTGGTGCACGAGTTGCCGCACCGTCCATCCGCCCTCGCGATACGGCGTGTCGAGCTGCGTCGCGCTGAGGCCGCCGACGGCGGAGCGCAGGTTCTCGGGCAGCGCAGCCAGGGTGGCAATGGCGGTGCGGTGGTCGGAGGTATCGGCCTCCGAGCGGCGGAATTTGCCGATCGGATAGCGAGGATCTTTTTCGATTTGCGGAATCGCTGAGGTGCTCATACACAGAAAAAGGTATACCGGGCCAGAAGCATCGACAAGGAGGGCCGTGGAACGGGCGAGGACCGTTTCTCTGGAGTTCCCTTCAGAATTCGACGAATGGAGGCGGGTCGAGGAACAACGGGCTGTCGCGGAATTTCCGACATCCCGACACGAGGGATGTGGGGCACGCGGCACCTGGCGGCCGGCCAGGAATGCCCCTCACGCTTCAGGCTGCGGCGGCGGGGTGATGGTGATGATGGTGGTGGTGATGATGATGGTGGCGCGGCGCGGCGAAGGCCGAAGCCGAGAAGAGCATCACCAGGCAAAACACGAGAGACTTCTTCATGCCTTCGATCCTGGCACAATTCGCAGTCGACGGCAGTGGAAATCTGATGAAGAATCGAGGGAGCGGCATCCAACAGAGATACAAGGCAATTTTGCGAAAGCCGGACCAGACCCCAGAGACGGTCCGACACAGCCCGGCTGCGGAAGCAGAGGAGAAGGCGTGGATCATAAGCGGTATTTTTTTGAGAAGTTTGGCGTTACCGAGCGGCTGCTGGAGCGTTGCCTCGGCGAGGCGCTCTCCGCAGGCGGCGACTATGCCGATCTCTACTTCGAATCCGTGGCGGCCACCTCGCTGGGGCTCGACGAGCAGATCGTCAAGTCAGCCAGCCAGGGGGTGAGCGCCGGCTGCGGCGTGCGGGTGGTGAGCGGCGAACGAACGGGCTACGCCTACACGGACGATCTGAGCGCCGACCGGCTGCTGCGCGCCGCGCGCACGGCGGCGCTGATTGCCAGCGGTCCGGCGAAGCAACTCATCGAGGGATTCACCGAGACGGAGGCGCCGAGCCTGTATCCGGCTCCGGCCGCGGACCTGGACACCGATCTGGCGGCCAAGCTCGATCTGGTGAACCGCGCGGACCGGGCGGCGCGCCGGTACGATTCGCGCGTGACCCAGGTGCGGGCCAGCTACGCCGACGAGCTGCGCCGGATCCTGATCGCCGGCTCCGACGGCACCTTCGCCAGCGATACGCAACCGCTGGCCCGGATGAGCGTCTTCGTGCTCGCGAAAGACGGCGACCGCACGGCGAGGGGCAGCTCCGGGGGTGGCGGGCGCGTCGCAATCGACTATTTCCAGGGCGCGAAAGGGCCGGAACATTTCGCCGACGAGGCAGCCCGTACGGCGATCCTGCAGCTGAGCGCGGTGGCCGCGCCGGCCGGCGAGATGGAAGTGGTGCTGGGCCCGGGATGGCCGGGCGTTCTGCTGCACGAAGCGGTGGGCCACGGGCTCGAAGCGGACTTCAACCGCAAGAAGACTTCCGCCTTCGCGGGCCTGGTCGGCCGCGCGGTCGCCAGCCCGAAAGTGACGGTGGTGGACAACGGCCGCATGCCCTCGCGGCGCGGGTCGCTCAACGTCGACGACGAAGGCTCGGCCACGCAGGAAACCGTCCTGATCGAAGGCGGCATTCTCAAAGGCTATTTGAGCGACAAACTCTCCGCCCGGCTCATGGGCATCCCCGGCACCGGCAACGGACGGCGGGAAAGCTACCAGCAGATTCCGATGCCGCGCATGACCAACACCTACATGCTGGCGGGCGAAGACGATCCGCACGACATCATCCGCAGCGTGAAGCGCGGGCTTTACGCGGTGAACTTCGGGGGCGGGCAGGTGGACATCACCAGCGGCAAGTTTGTGTTCTCGGCCTCGGAGGCATACCTGATCGAAGACGGAAAAGTGACCGCCCCGGTGCGCGACGCAACCCTGATCGGCAACGGCCCTGAGGCCCTCAAGCACGTCTCCATGGTGGGCAACGATCTGGCCCTCGACGAAGGCATCGGCACCTGCGGCAAGGACGGCCAGAGCGTCCCGGTGGGGGTGGGGATGCCGACGGTGAAGCTGGACCGCATGACGGTAGGGGGCACGGGGCACTGACTGCGAGATGGATCATAGCGCCCCTTACGTGTGGCTCCGGTCAAACGCTTCACTTGATTACGGCTGCCGTATCACCGGCACGCAGAGGTATCGGAAACGGGAGAGAGCTTGCGCATCTGGCTTCGAGTAATCTCTCCAATTCATCCGATACTCCGCCGCAAGCGCAATTGGCTCTTCTCGATTTTTTTTGGTTCCGGCACTGGCTCCGGGTCCCCAGATCAACTCACCCCAAAGGCGCTGGCCTTCATGGATACTGAAGGCATCTGAGACTCCACCCGTTCGTCGCGGCTTGCTCCAATAACTCCTGTCATTTGTCAGAAAAATAGCGAAGCCAGACATTGGCCGCGCTGAACCACCAATGGCTGCCTCCAGCCTCGCTATATCCTTTACGAAATCGTAGCGACTCGGCGGTTGCGCGCTATGGTTCTGCAAGTTGAATTCTTCGCTGGCAACCGATAGAGACGCCGAACAAGTCTTGTACTTTAGTTCGAAAATGTATGTCTGCTCGTCAATCACGCAGCATACGTCTATATGCAACCGCCGCGACGATGAAGCGAAAACCTTCTCCAGTCTGAGCTCTGCATTCGGATATCGCAGATGAAGTTGCCAGGCAAGCGCATGCTGAAAATCTGCTTCCGAATGGAATACCGGGCGCTCTTCTCCAAGCTGAATTAACAACTCTTCCACATTGAGCATTTTTGCTACCCGATTCCGATCGACCTTACGCAGCTTCGAGCCGGATCTTTACCTTTTGCCCCAGCGCCGACGCAATATTCACCAGCGCATCCAGGGAGAACCGCGAGATCCGCCCACGCAGCAGATCGTTCATACGCGGCTGGGTGACGCCGCAGCGCTTCGCGGCCTCTGCCTGGGTCCAGCCATTTTCCTTCACGATCCCTTCAATCCGATTCATCAGTTCGGAACGCAGGCTCAGGTTCGCCGCCTTTTCCCGCGTCTCGCCAAGAGCATCCCAAACGCTGGCAAATTCTTCCACCTTCAGCTTTTTCATCCCATCCCTCGCATCAATTGCTGGAATCTCTCTCGCGCAATCTCGATATCGCGCTGTGGCGTAGCCCGGGTCTTCTTCTGGAATGCATGAATCACGTATACCGCCTCCGCCAGCCGCGCCGTATACACCACGCGGTAAGCGCCGGAGTCGTCCCGAATTCGGATCTCCTCCACGCCTCTGCCAATCGACGGCATCGGCTTGAAATCCTGCGCCTGGATTCCCATTTGTATCCGCTCCAGCTGGTACCCGGCTTCCTGGCGCGCGCTCTTTGGAAAATCCTGGAGTACCCTTCGCGAATTGCCAAGAAACCGAATCGGCTTCACACAAGGGAGCATATATCCAAATGGATATATCTGTCAATCTGCGCAAAGCGGGATTGCGCCCCGCCGGTTTGATAGCTTGAACCTATGCTGCATTCCACTGCACAATCCGCAACAGATTCGACTGACCTCTCGAGCCTCGCCTCCGAAATCGTCGCCCGCGCTCTGGCCGCCGGCGCGTGCGACACCGAAGTGACGATCCGCGAGGGCGACGAGTTCTCGACTTCGGTGCGCATGGGCGAAGTGGAGACGCTGAAGGAGTCCGGCTCACGCGGCGTGGGACTGCGCGTTCTGATGCAGGCCGACAACGGCTACCGCGTGGCGAGCACGTCGTCGAGCGACTTCACGCAGGAAGGCATCGAGCATCTGGTTCGCGGCGCAGTCGCCCTTGCGCAGGTCACGTCGGTCGATCCTTTCGCGGGGCTGGCCGACTCGTCCGAATTCGGGCAGCTGCAAGACGACCTCGCGCTGTGTCACGATGACGTTTATTCCCTGCCCAGCGAAGAGCGCATCGCGTGGGCGCGGCGCGCGGAGGCCGCCGCGATGGCGGTCGACACGCGGCTGGTGAACAGCGACGGCGGAAGTTTTGACGCTGCCACGGGCCGCCGCATCTTCGCCAACTCGCGCGGATTCGTGGGCGAATATCGCTCGTCGTACTGTTCGATCGCCGCCAGCCCCATCGCCCAGGGCGCGAAGGGGGAAATGCAGCGCGATTTCTGGTGGTCGCAGGCGCGCGCGCTGCGCGATCTGGAAGACCCGGAATCCGTAGGCCGGGAAGCGGCGCGGCGCACGCTGCGCATGCTCGACGCGCGCCGCGTCCCCACGCAGCAGGCGCCGGTCGTCTTCGCGCCGGAAGTGGCGCGCGGCCTGGTGGGCGCGGTCTTCGACGCAGCCTCGGGCGACGCCATTTATCGCGGCGCGTCGATTTTCAACGGCAAGCTGGGCGAGCAGGTCGCTGCGGACTCGGTGACCATCGTGGACGACGGCACCATTCCCGGCGGCTTCGGCACCTCGCCGTTCGACGCCGAAGGCCTGCCCTCGCGGCGGACCGTGCTGGTGGAACGCGGCATGCTGCGCAGCTACGTGCTGAACACCTACACCGGACGCAAGCTGGGCATGAAGAGCACGGGCAACGCAGGCCGCGGGCTCGCAGGCAATGCCTACATCGCCTCCGGGAATCTTTTTCTCGAAGCCGGAGCGCAGTCTCCGGACGACATCCTGCGCGGGGTGGAGCGGGGCCTCTACGTCACGCGGCTGATGGGCCAGGGCGTGAACCTGGTGACCGGCGATTACTCGCGCGGCGCGGCCGGCCTGTGGATCGAGAACGGTCAGCTGACGTATCCGGTTCAGGAAATCACCGTCGCCGGGAATCTGAAGGAAATGCTGCGCAACATCACCGCCATCGGCAGCGACCTGGTCTTTCGCAGCGCCAGCGCAGCGCCCACGCTGCGCATTGACGGCATGACCATCGCCGGAGAATAACCAACCTCTAAGATCAAGCGAGAGAGACACGCGGGTGTTTCCGAATCAAATTGCGTTCGACCAGGCGAGGCCGGCGTGGGAATCGATCCCGACAGCCGCGGGGGTCTTCGCGCTCTTCGCTGAGGATGCCCACGCAGAACCCGGGGCCCCCGGCGAGCCTGCCCGGCGGGGTGTTGAACCGTACATCAGCCGCACACCCAACCTGCGCCGCCGCATCCGCCGCCTGCTCGACGCCCGCCCCGATCAGACGAAGCGCCTCCAGCTTGCCGGCCGCGTCTCGCGGATTGAATTCGCACGGACCGGATCGGATTTCGAATCCTGGCTCCGCCTCTACGATGCCACTCGCACCGCCTTCGGCGACCGCGTCCGCAAGCGTCTGCATCTGCGCACTCCGTTTCTGCTCCGCATGACGGTTGAGAATGCTTATCCCCGCGTTTATGTAACCAATCACGTTACAAAATCGGCGATGGACGATCTTTATGGGCCGCTTCCCTCGCGCGCCGCGGCGGAGCATTTCCTCGAAGACATGCTCGACCTCTTCAAGCTGCGCCGCTGCGTGGACAACCTGTCACCCGACCCGGCATTTCCCGGCTGCGTCTATTCCGAGATGAAGAAATGCCTCGCGCCCTGCTATCAGGGCTGCAGCGACGAGCGCTATGGCGAGGAAGCAGCGGCGGTGCGCGCTTTTCTGCACACCCGGGGGACGAGCCTGGCGGAGGCGCTGGGCCGCGAACGCCAGGCCGCATCGGAGCTGCTCGAATTCGAGAAAGCCGCCGAGCTGCACGCCCGCCTGGCGAAAGCCGAAGCCGTCGCCGCTGAGGCACCCGAAGCCATGCGCCCGCTGTCTCAGCTCAACGGTGTCGTCGTTCAGGCCGCGGCCGAATCCGAGACCGTCGCCCTGTTCTCGCTCAGGCAGGGCGCGTTGCGCGGCCCCGCGCTTTTCTCCGTTGCCGGCATGCGCCACGCGAACGAAGCCGCCGGATCCACCTCGCTCTATGCTCAGCCGGTCGCGGCTCCGGAAGCCGTGCCGCTCGATGCGCCGGTGGTCACCCTGGCCTCGCGCGACGAACTGGAGGCGCGTCTCGACCGCGCGCTTGCTGAGCTGGCTCCGCCCCCGCTGCGGCGGCGCTTCGGTCCGCCAGCCCTGGGCCCCACCGCCGACTATCTCGGCCTCTTCTCCCGCTGGTATTACCGTCCGCAGGCAAAACGCAGCGGCGAAATCATCTTCGCCGGCGACGATGGAAGCGTACCGGCAAAGGCCGTGCTGCGCGCGATCTCACGCGTGTGGGCCAAAGGGAGAGGGTACGGCAATTCCTGAGTTGCTGCGGCCCTTCGGATTCAGTGCAGGGCGGCCTATTTTTGCGTTTCCAGCACGGCGACGCCATACGCCGGCAGGTCCACCGCGCTGACCGTCTCCTGCGAGCCGATCCCCGGCTCCCCGATCAGTTCGCGCATCGGCTCCGGCAGCCCCACATGCTCGTCCTTCGTGTTGTGGTTGATCAGGATCAGCACGGACTTCTCCGCATTGGAGCGCTGGCACACTTCCACGCCCTCCGGCACGCCAGGCAAAATCGGCTGCACGCCGGCCTGCTGCAGCAGTTGCTGCGTGAGCCGGCCCATGGTGGCAGCATCGAGCCACGCACCCACATAGGTAATCCTTCCCTTCCCCACCGATCGCGTGATGACGGCAGGCCGATCGTCGAGCCAGCCGTTGCTTTTGCCGTAGGTGAGAAGCACTTTCGCATCCGGCGCCTGCACGCTCAGCTGCTCGGCCCAGATATTGGCGGTGCCGTCGCCCAGCTCGCCGCTCACCGGCACGGCATAGTCGAGCGCGTAGAACTGATCGACCCGTCCGCCCAGGAAGTCCACCAGCGGGCCCGGCTGCCGCTGCGGCTCAAGCGCGTCGTACTCATCTTTCATGCCGGTGCGGGGACCCAGCAGGAGATGGCCGCCCTGGCGCACATACGCCATGAGCCGATCGGCTGTGGCCTGGGAAATCACGTTCAACGCGGGCAGCTCCACCAGCTTGTAGCCGTCGAGCGGCGTGTCGATGGAGATCATATCGACGGCCTGGGATTGCTGCCGCAGCGGCTTGTAGAACGCCAGCATCTCATTTACCGGATCGAAGCCGGCGCTGTGCCGCTGGAAGCCGATCGCCCAGCGGCTGTCGAAATCGTTCGCCAGCGCGACCTCCGAATGCGGCGAGGTTCCGGCGATTTCGGGCCCAGCCTCGGCAAATTCTTTGCCCACCTGCTGGACTTCGTAATATACCGGCACCGGCGTGCCGTCCGCGCCGACCAGCACCCCGTGATATTCCTCCTGGCCGTTCGGCGCGCTCCGCCACTGCCAGTACTCCACCGTTTCCGCGCCGTGGCCGATGGCCTGCCACGCCATGTCACGCACCTCTCCCTTTTGGAGCGGGGTATTCGTCGGCCGCCAGTTCACAAAGGCCGGCTCGGTCTCCATGACCCAGAAATTTTTCATCTTGTAGCCGCGCGTCAGATCATGGGCCGCACCGTTGGCAAGGTAGTCGTAGCGGTCGGAGTCGATGTAGTCGTCCCACGCAGCGATGTCGAGCACCGAGTGCACGGTGTATTCGTTGAATCCTTCGAACCAGCCCATGGTGTTCGTGGTGATGAACTGGCGCGGGTCGGCGTGGGGGCGGATGGCCGCAATCTGGTTCTCGGAATAACTCTTCCAGGTATCGCTGACGAAGCGCTTCCACTCCAGCAGCAGCGCAGGGTTCTCGCCGTCTTCGCGCACCGGAATCTCGTCGAAGTTGTCGTAGGTCTGGCTCCAGTAGGCTGTCGCCCAATGACGATTGAGACTGGCGATGGTGCCGTACTTCTTCTGGAGCCAGGCGTGAAACTGCGCCTTCGCCGTGGGATCGAAGGATGGGTTCCCGTATTCATTGTCCAGTTGCCAGCCGACCACGTCGGGGTTGTGACCGAAGTGGATCGCCATCTGCTCGGCGATATCGCGGGCGAACCTGCGATACAGCGGGTCGGTGAACGAGAATTGCTGGCGATTGCCGTGCTCGTCGCGAACGCCGTTCTCGTCAACGCGCAGGGTCTCAGGATATTTCGTCGTCAGCCATGCGGGCGGCGCCGCAGTGGGCGTACCCAGCACGACGCAGATGTGGTGCTTCGCGGCCAGGGCAATGGCCCGATCGAGCCAGGCGAAATCGTAGTGGCCCTCGGAAGGCTCCATCGTGCTCCACGCAAATTCCCCCACACGCACCACGTCGATGTGCGCCGCTTCCATCAGCGACAGATCGTGGTCCCATTGCGACTCGGGCCATTGTTCCGGATACCACGCCGCGCCCACCAGCAGCGGCGGTTTCTCCGCATACTGCGTTGCCTGGGCGTTCAGTTGCGGGATGGCAGCGAAGACCAGAGCAGTGAAAACCGTTGCAATTGCGGAGCACGAGAGGCGCATTTTTCAATTCTCCCTGAAATCAAAATGACTGGTGAAACCGTCCGCTGCAGGAGGCGACGAAGCGCTGAGAATCAACGCAGAAGGACACCAGCAGAACGATACATACTGCCACCGAGTTCTGTTTCGATCACGGGCAGCTCCGGCGTCGCGGTCAGAATTTCGATGGCCCCGCCGCTGAGCAGAGCCGTATCTTCCGCTTTGGCTCCTTTGAGGCTGGGGTTCCACGCGAATCCCTGCACCGCGTCGACCTGTTGCGTCCCGCCGGGCGTGGCCACCCAGTCGCGCTCGACATAGCCGCACGGTCCGCCCTGGTGATGCTTCTTAATCTCGTCAGGGACGCCCGCGTCCGCGTAGCCCTGCGCAGCCACCGCGTACAGTTCAGCGGAGGTGGCGCCGGCGCGCGTTGCATGCAGCAGCGCCGCATCGATGCGCGCGGCCTTTTCGAAATTCGCAGCCAGCTCCGCCGGAATGGCGCCAAAGTAGACGAAGCGCGTAATGGAAATCACCATGCCGGAGCGGCGGGCACAGAGGTTGATCATGCCGTAATTCTTCAGAACGCCAGTGCGGGGGACCGCGTGCTTATATGTGAAGATCCGCTCGTCGGCGGCCATCAGCAGCACGGTCGGCGTAATGTGCTGCGCGAACAGATCGGCAGCCACGCGCGCGGCGATCTCGTCCTCGGTGATGCCGGGGGTGAGCGCTTGCAGCTGGCGGGTGGTGGAGGCGGCGACGGCTGCGCCCAGGGTGCGGAAGCGGTCGCACTCCGTGGGCAGCAGAGGGGTGCGCAGCGCTGTGAGCTGGACCGGGTAGAAGCCTGGCTGCGGGGTATCCGAGGCAATCTCCGGCCCCGCGATTTTGTGGGCGAGGTCCCAGCCGTCGCCGGTGGCCCAGGGGTAGAGGATGGGCTCGAAATCGAGGCCGGCAAACTCTTCATCGGCCAGGCGAGGGCCTTCGTTCTCAGGAGCGATGTAATAGCGCTTGCCGGCGCGCGTGATGAGCAGCGAGCAAACGGCCGTCTCCGTTCCGAGTGCGACGCGGGCCTCGACGCGTCCGGCCGTGGCCCAGGCGATGTTTTCGTGGCGGCTGAGGAGAATCGCCGAGCAGTCCTGCTCGGCGATGAATGCGGCGAGGCGCGCGTGTTTGGCTTCGAGTTCGGAGCGTTCGGCTGGAGTGAGAGGCGTTTTTCCGGCGGATGTCAAAGGTGGCCTTTCTGTAGCCTGGATCGATTCGGTGAGCGGGTTGACAGCGGCGAATTTGAGCGCCGGGAGGGGCCGGAAACACGCCACTTTGCAATCTAATGCGCCGGCGACGGCGAAGCAAGCTGCTGCCGGCAACGGGGAAAGAGCATCATGCCGGGTTACTCAGTTTTGGCACGAAGCAGAGGCGCGCAGCGAGCAGGATGAGGGCGATCCACAACAGGTCGGCGCCGAGCAGGTGCATCATCTGCAGCCAGACAGGGGCGAGCAGCGCCACGTCGGCAATGCCAAGCGCGTACTGGAGCGCGAGCAGCAGGACTACGGCGAGGGCCAGCGGCCGCGCAGCAACATGGTCGCGCCGCTGCCAGGCGCGCAGCACCAGCCAGCAGATGAAGGCGCCGGCAATGAGGCTAATGGCGGGATGCACCCAGCGAATGCGCAGCAGCCACGAAGTGCCCGCGGAGAAATCCTGCGCGATGGCGGTGAGCAGATTGTGGGCCGGATAGAGCGTATCGCCGAGTGCGGCAAGCGAACCGCTGACGCCGACGATCAGGACGGCAATGAGTCCGGTGAGAGCAAGAGCGGGCGAGCGCAGGACGACACCGCCGCGCATGGTTGCGCCGGTTCGCGACAGGAAATGGGCGGTGAGGGCGAGGGCCGCGAGCAGCAGCAGAGTATTCGTCAGATGCAGGCCGAGATAAACAGCCCGCGCCGGCGACACGTTGTGCGCGACCAGGCCGAGTTCCACCAGCAGCGCGCCCAGCAGCGCCTCATTGAGCGTGAGGACGAGCACAGCGACCGCCCAGGCGCGGGCCAGATGCCGGCGCGGAACGGCGGCAAAGGTCCAGAAGAACAGCGCCAGCACGCACACGAGGTCGACGCCGCTGGTGGCGCGATGCGACAGCTCGATCATGGTGGCGACTGCGGGATGATGCAGCGCCAGGGTTCCATTGCACAGCGGCCAGTGCTCGCCGCATCCTCCGCCGGAGCCAGTGGCACGCACTGCCGATCCCCACACGATGACCGCGACGTTGTAAGCGAGCACGCCCCAGGCGAAACGCCGCAAAGCAGCGGGAGGGCGAGCGATGCGGGCTGGAATGGCAGTGGAAGTCGTCACGGCGCGTTCTGCGATCCACCTCGATTTTAGCCCCACGCGGCGCAACTCCGGACCCACGGGAGCCATCCCCTTAACCATGAGAAGAACTCTGCACCGGGTTACGGCTTTATTCGCAGCAGCACTGCTGGCGGCTCCGGTTTACGCGATGCCTCGCGCCCTGAGCGCGCAAAGCGCCGGCCAGGACATGAAGAGCGCCGGACACGACACGAAGGACGCGGCGAAGGACGCCGGCAAGGGCGTGAAGAAGGGCACGACGAAAAGCTGGCACGCGACAAAAAAGGGAACGAAGACGGCGTACCACAAGACCAGGAGCACGACCAAAGGCGCGGTGAACGGCGCGAAGGCGGGCGCGAAGCAGCCGCAATAGACGCCAGGAACTTTGCCCCGGGAGTATGCTGAATCGATTGATCAGGGGGTCGACTCGATGCAGCCTCTTCCCGGGAAGCGTTGCTGCGGGCATGTTGCGTGGTTTGCGTTGCTGCTCTCTGTGCTGGCAACCGGCGTGAAGGCGCAAAACAACTCCGCCAGCCAGCCGCCGCCCAGCAGAAATTTCCGCGTCGCCGTGTATATCCCGGTGAGCGTGGTTGAGCACATGCGCGACCGCGCCTGGCTCGAATCCTCGTGGAAGCAAATCTCCAGCGGCGTCCACGTCGACAAGGTCTATATCGAGACCTACCGCAGCCGCGTCATCGCCGACGACGCGCTGATCGAGAGCGTGAAGAAGTTCTTTACCGATCAGGGCGTCCAGGTTGCCGGCGGCATCGCGTACAGCGATTTCGATACAGCGCAGTTCCGCTCCTTCTGCTACACCAACCCGGAAGATCGCGCCTATGTAAAGCATGTCGCCGAGCTGACCGCCCGCCACTTCAACGAAATCATGCTCGACGACTTCTTCTTCAACAACACCAAGGACCTCTCCGACATCGCGGCCAAAGGAACGCAAAGCTGGAGCGGCTTTCGCCTGAAGCTCATGGACGAGGCAGCGCGGGATCTGGTCGTGGATCCGGCGCGCGCCGTCAATCCCAAAGTAAAAATCATCATCAAGTTCCCCAACTGGTATCCGCATTTCCAGGGCAACGGCTACGACCTCGCCGTGGAGCCGAAGATCTTCGGCGGCATCTACACGGGGACCGAGACGCGCGACGGCGAAATCACCGATCAGCATCTTCAGCCCTACGAGAGCTACGAAATCGTTCGCTACCTGGACAACGTGGCGTCCGGCCGCAACGGCGGCGGCTGGGTCGACACATACGACATCCGCTACGTCGACCGCTATGCGGAGCAGCTGTGGGACACCATGCTGGCCAAAGCACCGCAGATGATGCTCTTCGAGTGGAGCGGCATGCTGCGCCCGGCGCCGGCGGGCAATCGCGAGGGCTGGGCGGGGCTGCATCCCAGTTTCGACTACGCGCAGTGGTTCGGCGACAGGACGCCGGACTATGCCGCCGTGGCCGGACACGCGCTGAACGAAATCGATCCCCTCATCGGCAAGCTCGGCAACCCGGCCGGCATCGCGGTCTATCGCCCGCTCAACTCCAGCGGCGAAGATTTTCTGGCAAATTACCTTGGCGAAATCGGCATTCCGGTTGAAATGTATCCGGTATTCCCGGGAGACGCGCACACCGTCGTGCTGACCGAGGCGGCAAAGTTTGACCCGCAGATCGTTGCGAAGATCAAAGCGCACCTGATGGCGGGAGGCAACGTGGCGATCACCTCCGGCCTGCTCCACGCCCTCGGAGACAAACTCGACGACATCTGCGAGCTGCGTTCCTCCGACCGCAAAATAACGCCCAGCGCCTACTGGGGGGCGTATGGCGCAGGAGGCGGAGCGAATCTCGGGACCTCGGCACCGATCCTCATGCCGAAGATCGACTTCATGACCAACGATGCGTGGCCGCTCATCCGCGGCACCGCCAACGGAGGCGGCGCGCCCATCCTGCTGATGGACCGCTACGGCAAGGGCATCCTCTACGTGCTCACCATCCCCGACAATTTCAACGACCTCTACGCGCTGCCCGCGGGCGTGCTCACCGCCCTCCGCGGCTATCTGGGCGCAGGCCTGCCCGTCGAGCTGGACGGTCCCAGCCAGGTGAGCCTGTTCCCCTATGACAACGACACATTTGTCGTCGAGTCATTCCGCGGCGACCCGGTGACGGTGAGCGTAACGCTCGCCGGCACGGGCAAGCGTCTGCGGAATCTGGCGACGGGCGAAGAGATCGAGGGCAAGACGGCGCAGGCGATGAATCGCCGCGGTTCGGCGGGTTCGGAGCAGACGAGTTTCCCGATCACCCTGCAGCCACACAGCTACGCCGGGTTCGCGATCGAAGGCAAGGCCGGCACGTCGCAATAAGCCGCGTACACTTTCTCGAACACGGCATCCCAGGAAGCGCCCAGCGCAAACTCCCGCGCACGCGCCCGCATCTCCGCGTGCAGCGCGGGGCCGCGCGCCATGCGCAAAATCGCCGCCGCGAAATCAGCATCGGCCGCAACGAATCCGGTTGCGCCTTCGCGCACCAGCGACTTCGGCCCACCATCCGGCGTCACCACCGCGGGCGCACCTGAAGCCAGGGCCTCCAGCACCACGTTGCCGAAGGTGTCTGTATGGGATGGAAAGACAAAGACATCCATCCCCGCGTATGCCCGCGCCAGCGCCTCGCCGCGCAGCACGCCGAGGAATTCCGCGCGCGGCAGATGCGCCCGCAGCCACGGCTCGCCGGCGCCCTGCCCGACAATGCGAAAGCGGAAATTGCGCAGTCCCCGGTCTTCCAGCTCCCGCTGCACCTGCGCCAGCAGCGCCACATTCTTTTCGACGCTCATGCGCCCCACAAATCCCAAAACGATATCCGAATCCGCGGGATGGCGCTCCCGCCGTGCCGGCGAGAACAGCTCCGTGTCCACGCCGCGCTGCATCAGGTGGCACGGCCGCCCCGTCCTCTGTTCGAGCAGGCGGCAAAGATCGAGATTCGGCGCAAACAGCACACGGGCCCAGCGGTAGAAAACACAGGCGATGCGGAGGGCCGCGTTTTCGATCTGCCGGGCCGCCGCTGCACGGCCTGAAGAGGGGAGGCGATCGAGCAGCCAGCGCGAACGCATGGCCGCATACTCGTGAAGATTGGTGTGCCACGAAGCGGCGAGCGGCACGCCGAGGTGGCGCGCCACCCAGGCGCCCATCAGCCCGCATTCGCTGGGTCCGGTGACATGCACAATGTCGGGCCGAAAGGCGCGCACCGCTCGCACCATAGCCGGGAAGTGGCGAACCCACGCCGGATCCAGGCGAAGGTCTTTGTCGAGCGGAATGGAGAGCGGCCCGCGCGAAAATTCGAGGGTGGTCAAATTGCCTTCGGTCGCCATCCGCAGCGGCCGGCCGCCGGCCCGCACGCACAGAAAGGGCAGATTGCGCCGCCGCGCAAATGCTTCGAAGTGCCGCGAGGTGTGCGCCACTCCGTTGATCTCGTGAAAGGAATCGGGAAAGTACGCGACGCGTGTCAACGAAGCCGCATGATATCTGAATAATGCAAAAGCATGATGAGCGCTGAAATGCTCAGCGGGAGCGAGGCAAGCCTTCTGCTCGCACGGATGAGAGATCGGCCGAGTGCTGAACGGTTGACTCCACGAATTTCGAACTCATGCGCTGCAAATTGCAGAAAACCCTGGAGCCTGCACCGTGCCTGCAGCGCGGAGGGAGTCCGGCTACTCTGCCGCGAGCTGATCGCGGGGGAGCAGGGCGCGGGCAACGAGCGAGATGCCGAGGCAGACGAGCAGGCAGCGGATGAGCAGCTGCGGCTCGTAGCGCCAGGCCAGCACGGCAAGGCACAGGGCGAATCCGATGGGCAAGATCTCCCCGAGGAATGCCTGAAGCCACTGCGGCTGCGCGGGCGGCGAAGGGATGCGCGGGCGCAGGCTGGGCAGCAGGCGCGGCACATGCTGACGGTAGTGCCGGTAGGGCTCGCCGAGCTGGCGGATGAGGAACGCCTCTTCGCCGAGAATGAGGCGGACGTAGAAGACAGCGACGGCGATGACGAAAACCAGCGCGCCCGAGGGCGGCATGAGGATGGCGACGCTGAGGGCGAAGAGGAGCGATCCGAGATAGAGCGGGTTGCGCAGGTGGCGGTAGGGCCCGGCGGCCATGACCTGGCCGGCCTGCATGGCGCCGGAGTGCACGATGGAGGCTCCGAGAAAGGCTGTTCCCCAGAGGCGCAGCGCGGCGCCGGCGATGGCGCAGGCAATGGCGAGGCCGGTGACGAGGATGGTCGCCTGATCGAGGGGCAGCCACCGCCAGCGGGCAAGAGTGGTGGAGACGGCAAGCCAGGCAGTGGTGTCGGGCGGGACATCGCCGTAGCGGGTCCACGGAGCCCAGAAGCCGAGGCAGTAGAGGGCGGCGATGATCCAGACGCGGAAGCGGAATTCGAGCTGAGTAGCTTTCATGGGTGAGCGAAGAAGCGGCCAGGGATGGAATGGTCAGCGATCAATGGGTCTATCGCAGGGCTTCCTTCAGGCGTCCGCGAGCTGCGGCAAGGCGGGCCTGAGCGGCGGGGCGGTCAACGCCGAGCCTGTGCATGACGATCGCCGCTTTGACCGAGCCGGCCTGGGTGAGCAGCTGGGTGGCGCTGCCGGCGTCGAGGCCGGTGATTTCGGCGACGATGCGCGTGGCGCGGTCGGAGAGTTTCGAGTTGGTCGGCTGCACGTTGACCATCAGGTTGCCGTAGACGTAGCCCAGGCGCACAAAAACGGTGGTAGAGAGCATGTTGAGGACAAGCTTGGTCGCGGTCCCGGCCTTCATGCGGGTCGAACCGGTGATGATTTCGGGACCGGTTTCGGGCACGATGTTCAATTCGGCAGCGGCGGCGATGGGCGAGCCGGGGACGCAGGTGAGCGCAATGGTGAGCGCCCCGAGGCCGCGGGCATAGTCGATCGCGCCGAGGACGTAAGGGGTGCGGCCGCTGGCGGCGATGCCGATGAGGATGTCGCGGGGGGAGAAGCGCAGCTCCTTGAGGTCGCGGGCTCCTTCGGCGGGGTCGTCTTCGGCGCGTTCGACGGAGCGGCGCAGCGCGCCGTCGCCCCCGGCGATGAGGCCCTGCACCAGCTCCGGCGGGGTGTTGTAGGTGGGCGGGCATTCGGAGGCGTCGAGCACGCCGAGGCGGCCGGAGGTGCCTGCGCCGAGATAGAAGAGGCGGCCGCCGCTCTCGATGCGGGCAGCGATGGCGTCGACGGCGATGGCGATCTGCGGCATCACACGCCCGACGGCGTCGACGGCCTCCTGGTCGGCAGCGTGCATCAGGTCGAGAATTTCGCCGATGGAGAGCTCGTCGATCCGCTCGGAGGCTGGATTCGGGGCTTCGGTGGGGAGGTGCGCGAGGTCAGGCATCCAGGATGATAGTAACGCGTCGGGCGTCAGAGACTGAATACGATATTCACCTGGGTTTCCACCGCAACTGGTACGCCATTCAGCAAATAGGGTCTATAACGCCAGGTCCTGACGGCATCGATGGCGGCCTGCTGGAGCTGTGGAGGGCCGGAGATAACGTCGAGGCTGGTGATGGAGCCTTCTTCCGAAATGGTCGCCTGCAGGACGACGGTTCCCTGCACATGAGCTGCACGGGCATCGGCCGGATATTCCGGCGGACGCCCGGAGATCCTGTTTCTCTGGGCGATGCCGGAGGAGACGGCAATCTTTTTGAAATTGCTGATGGGCTTGGCATTGGTGGGTGGGGCAAAATCGGCATCGACGACCGGATCGAGTGGTTCCACGAGGTCGAGGCTGATGTCGGTCTCGATGCCACTGGCGCCGAAGGAGCGGATCTTCTGCGCAAGATACTGCCCCTGAAATCTGATCAAAGAATTGAACACGGTCTGCCCGCCGTCGGAGATGGCCTCCGCCCGGATCGCGGGAAGATCGCCGGAGAAGCAATAGCGGAGTTCCAGAGGACGGGCCGTTCCGTTGGCGGCCATTACCTTCACCGGCTCCCCATCTTCTCTCAGCTCATTCTGCACAACACAGAGCAGCGAGGCACTGCCCTGCTGGATGGTCAGCTCACGCGAGTCGAGGGTGATGGGCGGAACGACGCGCACGATTTGCACCGGACCCTGAATCAGCCTTTCGACCGTCCCGAATTGCCACGCAACCTTATCAGTGTTTTTCACGAGCCAGGTTCCGTGGTCCGTGCCGTAGGAGATGCGATCGACATCCGCCGATTTGTAAGCGATTTTGTACTTCTTCTCGCCGGCCCACCATTCTTCCCAGGTTCCCTGATCGGTGACGTGCTGCTGATCGTCGAGAGTCTGCCAGGTAGCGCGGATGTGCCACGGTTTGAGACCGGGGTCGTGAAAGCCATTGACCTGATGAGCCAGCTCGAGGAGCGCGGCGGGATCGGTGGGCAGGGCCGATGGGGTGGCTTGTGGAACCGGTGTTTGGCCCGCGGCCCCGGCAGCAAGGGTCGCCAGCAGGACGGAGGTCAGGCAGCAGGCGGGTTTCGCAGTTGGATACACGGCTGCACCACTGTATCGCCAGACAGCTGTCGGCTCAAGCCCGTTTTCGGCTATTTTTTCGGGTGAGTGCCTGCGGGTTCGCCGATGTGGAAGCGCTCCAATTTGACGCGGGCGGCTGCTTCGGTGCGGACTTCGCACTCCCAGAGGACGACGACGCGCCAGCCGAGTTTGCGGAGGGCGGCGCGGTGGGCGCGGTCGCGGGCGACGTTGCCCTGGCGCTTGGCGGCCCAGAAATCGGCGCGCGTGGCGGGGATGACCGATCCATATTTGCAACGGTGACAGTGCCAGAAGCAGCCGTGGACGAAGACAACGGTCCGGTATTTGGGGAGGACGATGTCGGGGCGGCCAGGCAGGTCTTTGCGATGCAGGCGGAAGCGGAAGCCCATAGCGTGGAGGACGGAGCGGACGCGCATCTCCGGTTTGGTGTTGACGGAGCGGATGGCCGCCATGTTGCGGCTGCGGGTTTCAGGGTTGTGAACGTCGGTCATTCTCGCAGTTCGGCCTCCACGCGGGCTAAGAAGGCCTCGACTGTCAGAATCTCAATCTCCGTGGTCTGCGGATATTCACGATGGAGAGCGCGTGGAACAACAAGGGAGATGTTTGCCTGATGCATCTGTCGAAGCTGATTCTCCGAAATCGCAGGCTGCACAGTCAGAATGTATTTGTGCGGGACTAGCGGCGCTTCGTTTAGCACCTGGCGCCATCGATCTTTGCAGGTCGTCTTCACGCCGACTACAAAGAGCTGCTCTCTTGGCCATGCAGTGTCGAGGTAGGCGGCCACACCCGGGATGATGACGTCTGGCTCTCCGTCGATTTCGGCTGGACGCATCGCATAGGGGATACGACGTTTGGCAAGTTGGGCGGCGAAATGATTCTCCAAAGACCTTCCAGCTCGGGACTTGCGACGATTCATGATCGTTGAGGCAGTCTTCAGGAAATCATCGACGTCAACAAAGAGGCGCTGTACCTCTTGGGTGCAAAGTGCGCGCTCGGCCATTCGGAACAGGCGGTACTCGCATTCCATGAGTCTCAGGAGTGCTGAGTCGGCGTCCTGCTGCTCAAAGCCCCGGATGCAATCTTCGACCGCTCTTCGCGTTGCCGCCGAGAATTGGCTTCCGGTGGGAAACACAATGAGTCCATCCACAAACTCCCGAAAGGCGCGTTCTATGCATTCGTTTTCTGTCTCCTCACGTGGCGCACCGTTCTGATAGATCGCCCAGCCTTGGCCGAACTGAACCCCCAAAGCCGCCTGCAATTCTTCAATGTCGTCGGGAAGGTCAAGCAGAAATGCCTGAAAGGAGTTCACGTCGTCTGGCACAAGCACAAATAGGTCGCCGACCGAGTCCCCGGTGAGAAAGGGGAAATGTCGCCCGAATCGAGTGAGGCGATACTCACTCCGCGTCCTCCTGCCGTACCACTTGATCGCAGAATGCGTTTCGTAACGCTGAATCTGCCAACGGATCGTCACGGCGCGTTCGCTGGATTCACCCCTTGTCGGAGGCTGCGTCGTGAATATTCGCCACACTTCGTCTTTCTTCGGAAGGTAAAAGCCGCGCTGGTGTGTTCCTGTTATGCCAACGTCGTTCGGAGAAATGAACTTCAGGAGGGTGTTGCCAGTCGTTTGGGCCGCTTCGATCGCTGCCTCACAGTCGGGTGAAGCCATTACACCGCGGCCTGCTCCAGTTCAGGAATGGGGCGCTTTAGGAGGCATCCCTTGTTCTGGCGTTCCCATTGACCACGCAAGACCGGAAGGATGGAGCGCACCACGGCGGAGGCGACCTTCGGGACCACTGCATTTCCAAACTGTCTGTAGGCTTGGGTATCAGAGACCACGATGGGAAATCGGGATGGGTCGTCTGGGAATCCCATGAGTCTTTGACATTCTCGCGGAGTCAGTCTGCGCGGATTTTTTCGAGCTTGGGGGATTAGGATCTCTGAGCCGTCTTTGTAGTAGCGTGCGCTCAGGGTTCGGGAAACGCCCCTGAGATCGGCCAAGCCAAAACCGAATCCGTTTCCCTTTTCGCGATGTCGTTCCGCATATTCCTGGAGGTAACCCCAGAGATGGTCCGTCAGCGTGTACTTTGGGTCGGGGCTCTGCTCAAGGATGTCTTCGAACTTCGGGCTATTTTCCGGTGGAGCTGGGAATTCGAATGCGGGCGCGTCCCCAAATAAGTATTTGTCGAAGCACACGATATAAACTCTCTCGCGGTGTTGGGGAACCCAGCCCGCTGCGTCGATCACCTCAGAGAAGACGGCATATTGTAGTTCTTCCAAGGTGTCACAAATCGTTTTCCACGTCCTCCCTTGATCGTGAGACTTCAGGTTCTTGACGTTCTCCAGCAGCAATACGGGCGGCCTCTTTATCTCTGCTATCGTCGCGATGTTGAAGAAGAGGGTTCCCTGCGTGGTGCATTTGAATCCGTGCAGCCTCCCAAGACTATTTTTCTTGGAAACGCCCGCGATCGAGAAAGGCTGACATGGGAAACCCGCGGCCAGGATGTCGTGGTCGGGGATTTCGCTGGGATGAATCTCCGTTATATCGCCGCGCGGCATTTCGCCGAACCATCTGCTGTACGTTCGTTGCGAGTAGCGGTCCCATTCTGAAGTGAATAGGCATTTCCCGCCGTTTTCTTCGAGCGCAATTCGGAATCCACCAATCCCAGCGAACAGGTCGATAAAGGAAAAAGGCAATCTTTCCTCATTGGTTGCTCGGCCCAGCGGTAAATCGAAAGGGAGGGGCGGCGTGTAGCTGAGTTGGGCCGCCTGTCGAAGCGTAGTAATCAGGAATTCGTTCTGCTTTTGCTGGCTGCGCTGGGTCTCACGCCTTATCCAGTGCCGCAGGTCGGTCGGGACATTCCTGATATTCAATTGATTCGACATTCTGCCTCGCTGGGAAGAACTGCTAGCACGGATGCTAGCAGAAATTCCCAGCGGCTGCTTCGTATTTGTTCTCCTCGGTGGGAAAGCGGGTACCAAATTGGTTCGGCGTGGCTGCTAGGGATGATCGGATGAAAGCGCCGCGCTTCGGCGCTCCCGGCTGCGATACTCCGTCGCAGCCACAGGGAGGTGGCTCTTCATGCAGCCTGTCATCGGATGCGACGTTCACAAGCGGTATTCGGTCTTCGTGGCCATCGACCATCGCGGAAAACTCTCCAAACCGGATCGCGTGGAACATGAGCGTACCGCGTTTCGCACTTATCTCCAGACCCTGCCGCCCGGCTCGGAGATCGCCGTCGAAGCCACAGGCCACTGGTACTGGATCGTCGACGAGATGGAACAGGCCGGCCATCACCCACATCTTGCCAACCCTTTCGAAGCGAAGAAGCGCATGGGCAAGCCGAACAAGCATGACGCTCTCGACGCCGGCGGGCTGGCCATCCTGCTTCGCAACGGCACTCTGCCCGAGAGCTGGATTCCGCCCCGGGATCTGCGCGACGTGCGCGAGCTGCTGCGCACCCGCATGGCCCTGCGCGATCTGCGCACCTCGCTCAAGCACCGCATTCATGCGGCTATCGATCGCTATGGGCTGCACAACGATGCCATCAGCGATCTGTTCGGCAGGGCGGGCCGCGAGTTCCTGCTCCATCGGCTCACCGGCCTTCCTCCGGAAACCTATGCCATGCTCCTGACCGAACTGGCAGCCATGGACGATCTCGAACCCCGCATCGCCGCCATCGAGCAACGGATCGCCGAGGTGATTGCGCCCACCCCGGAGGTTCGGATTCTGCTCACCCTGCCCGGCGTCGGACCCATCCTCGCGCCCCTGCTGTGGCTGGAAATCGGCGACGTCGAACGCTTCCCCCATGCCGAGAACCTGGCTGGCTATGCCGGCCTCGTGCCCCGCGTCTATTCCTCCGGCGGACACACAGTTCTCGGCCACACCAATCCCCACGTCAACCGCTATCTGCGCTGGGGCTTCGTCGAGGCCGCCACCTGCGCCGTGCACCTGCACGCGTATCGCGGCAGCCACATCGGCCTGCTGTACCAGCGCCTGCTCCCCACCCGCGGCCACGGTCGGGCCATCGTCGCCGTCGCCCGTCATCTCGCGGAGGCCAGTTACTGGATGCTCCGCAAGCGGCAGCCCTACCGGCCGCCACAACGCAAAGCTGACTTCGTCCAGGATCGGGTAAGCGCGAGACACGTCTGATCGGTTCCCAGACCTCGGGGTGAATGCGACACCCGATACGAAGATGCTCATGCCGCAACGACGGCGGATACATGGCTCACGACGAAGCAGAAAGCACGAGCAATTGGACCAGGGCAGCCTTCTCAACTCACCGGGGCCTCAACCCAACGAAAGGAAAAACAGCAGCTAAAGAAAAAACCTCCCGATCATCGCCGCCTCCTCCCAACCATCGTGCCGCTCACGATTGCAGCGGAGCTTTGCCGCCTCCGGCGGCAATCTGGTCCTGAATTCAGCTTGACATCGGCGGCGCTTTCATACATGACGTGTCCTACCTTATGCCCATGCGAAGCATGGCCGGGATGACGGCTTGCCGATGCCGCCAGATGGAGCCGCTAAAGCAGCAAGCCGCCCCGAAAGGCGGCCTGCGGCTGGTCTAGCAGCCGGACACTCGAAGCAGCTGTGCGGCTTTGTTGTCCCGCATCAGGACCATCCAGTTGCTATGCCTGAGCATGAACACATGGTCTTTGGTGTACTGCGAGTTCTTGTAGCAGTACTGGACGTAAGGCGACGCCTGCTCGACCGGCAGTGTAAATCCGAACTTGGCCCTTAGCTCCGCTTCTGTTTTTCCGAGAACGATACTGTCACGCCCAGGGTCGTTCACCATCTCGTCTAGCGCCCGGTCCAGGTCCATTTTTACCAAGCCATGTTTCCACGCCCAGTAACGCACACTTGTTGCTTCTGTGGGATCGGGCCGGAGAAACACCGTCGCAACAAGCACGACCCCGCAGAGAACTACAACCAGCAACGCAATCAATCGGCCTCTGGTCATTGGTCACCCAACCACTTTCTGACGACGACTGTGCCGCCTCCTTCATCGTTCTGCCCAGCGGGTCGGAAGCCCCAGTTATTTATCGTGATCGCCCCGCCCTGATACCAGTTTGCCGAGGCAACGCCCGAACCTCCGACATAGATTCCGACGTGCCCCTGCGCGTTGCCAGAATGTCCTACTGCAATGATGTCGCCCTTGGAAGCACTCGATATGGGCATTGGTGCAGAGTAGCCGGGGATAGGGATCGTCGCCCATTCTTTAGCCGACGGATCACGCATGATGCCGAAGAGTGACAGTATCTTTCCTTCGATGCCGGTGTATGGGACTTTCGGCCGTTGTCTACCAACGCCCTCAATCATGTCGCCGACAAACTCATTGCACTTGTCTTTCCCGGCGGCAATCGCTGTTTTATTCGCTACATCCCAATGCTGCGATCCTTGCGCGTTGGACGCTTCTCCAGCAAGTGCGGCGTTGTTCTGCTGTTGGGCCTGATTGCTTTGCGTTGGCGGCGCCTGGTAGGGATTCCAGTCGCCATCATTCGGTGAAGCCGAATCCGCGCCTACGGGTCCACCTCCGTACGTGCCCACCATGTTGAAGTCTGTAGCTCCGGGGCTGACCACGTTCCACTCCCGCGGGTCATGTCCATCCGGGTCCACCTTGCTTAGCGGGTTGTTCCCCACGAATCCATACAGGTTCAGCGTCTGCGGACTGGCGTAGGTGGCATAGGGGACGGCCTCCGCTGCCGCTGCCCAGTCGGGGCTCAGCCAGCGCGCCGCCGTGCTGGCGTAATACCGCGCCCCAAAGTCGTCGTTGCCCGTCTCCGAGTCGTGGATCTTGCTCGTGTAATGGTGTTCCGTGGCATCGACGCTGCATTGCGAGGCGCTGTCGATCGATACAGGCGTCGGATTCGAGTTGCTGCCGCTGGTATTGCCGTAGGGCAGGCTCGACCACCCCATCAGGCATCCCCCTGCGCTGTCCTCCGCGCGCTTCGTCCCCTGCCAGTCGGTCAGGTCGAAGTACGTATTCGCTCCGGAGTAGGTCGCCAGCAGCGCCCCTCCCGCAAACACGTTGGTGTGCTGCCACTGGTTGGAGCCGTTGATCTCCGTCAGCTGCTCTCCTCCCAGACCGAG
>JASHNW010000127.1 GCA_030041435.1 Acidobacteriaceae bacterium | reverse complement strand
CCGGTCGCATTTGTGCGCGCAGGCAGCTTCTTCGAGAACTTTCTTTTCTGCTTACAGGCCGCCCAGGGCGGAACACTACCGGTCTTCTACAATCCGACAAACCGGAAACCGATCATGGTCGCGTTCGACGACATCGGCCGAGAGGTGGCAACGCTTTTGACCGGGCCGGCGTGGTCAGGGAAGCGGGTCATCGAGATAGGTTCCATGGTCAGCCCGGATGAAGTGGCCGGACAACTGGGTGAAGTTCTGAAACTCGACGTGAAAGCCTTTGCAATCCCGCGTGCAGGGTGGACGGAAGCGTTCGAGCAGTTCGGCATCCCCAAGGGCCACACTGGACCTGCCGAAGAAATGTTTGACGGCGTTAACGCGGGATGGTCGGACCTTGGAATCGCGGGTACGGAGCACGTAGCGGGTACGACGTCCGCACGCGATGTGTTTGCGGCTGCAAAGAACGCCGTCAAGGCGTAAGTCCGGGGCAAACAGCATCAGCGCCCAGGGGGGCGGGGACAGCACGTGCAGGCCGGCCCGCCCATGCAGCGCGTTGATTTCAGTCGCGTACAAGAGCCGACTTATTACAGAACAACTTAAGCCATTTCAACCGCAAGAGGAGGATCCTTTTACTATGAAAGCTGAACAAACAATAGATGAACCCGTGCAGGCAGGTCGAGCGATTCAAATAGCTGCGATGGTAACAACGGGCCTTGTCGCCTTTATGTGGATGTACTTCGGAAGGTTATATCTAATTCATGATCCCGAAGAATGGAGGATCGCCAATCAGCAGCTCGGATACCCGCTCTACATCATTCCGTTGATTGGCGTAACCCACATCCTCGGTGGCGTGGGCCTTCTGATTCCCAATGTGCCTCGATTGACTGAGTGGGTCTATGCTGGCTTCGCGTTCACTCTTTTACTCGCGTTCTATTCTCAACTGAATGGCGGGGGCAGTACCTGGGATAAATTCGATCCGGTTCTCGTTATGGCATTCGTCTTTGCTTCGTATGTACTAAGACGCTGCATGCGCGCAAACAAGTAGTCGATATGAAGAACACGCCCGGCGGGCAGTTTTAGTTTTTCCAGGCACGTCGCGGCGACCCGACGAGGGTCCGGCTCGCCACTTCATCCGAAGGCCTACACGTACAAGTCGTCCCGCGTTCAGTTCTGGGCAGCGAAAGCTCAAATGACGCAAACAGGGCAACGCGCTCATTGAGATGCCTGATCTTGCACGTTCTTGAGCGAACCACTACTTGTCTGTAAAACCGGCAAACCGGGAGATTCGCCCCAATATGCCTCGCTGCCCGAAAGCCAACCGCGGATCCTTCCGTCTCGCGATGCTCGACGTGAGGATGACAGCTTTGGGTGGTCGATTTGGTATCTGAAACCGCGGCGCGGAGAGCCAATTCTGTATTTTTTGTCGCTCCAACCCGCAAATCCTGCTCATCCTGCAAAGGTGGCAAACGGAAGAATCAGTAACTTAATTTTTTTCGATGGGGAATTCCATCGGGCCCGGATACAAAACCAAAGAACAACCTCTGAACAAACTTTTCGGGCATGGGACGCCAGCGAAGTGTCTTTATGGATCCGGATTCAAGCGGAGGAAGCGGTCAAGAGCAACCGCGGATCCCTCCGCTGCGCGTTCGGGATGACAACGGTCAGGAGAGCTCGGACCCATCGCACTAGCTCGCGTAGGTGCGGATCCACTCGATGATGCTGCGGACGGCGGTACCGGTGGGGCCGCTGGCGAGCCATGGTTTGGCGTCGTCGGTCCAGGAGACACCGGCGATGTCGAGGTGGATCCAGGGGGTATCGTCGACAAATTCCTTCAGAAACATGGCCGCAGTCACGGCTCCGCCATAGCGGCCGCCGGTGTTTTTGATGTCCGCGATGGAGGACTTGATGAGCTCGCGGTAATCGTCTTCGACGGGCATGCGCCAGAAGCGCTCGCCGGACGTTTTGAGAGCGGTGGCAAAGCGAGACCAGGCGTCTTCATCGTTGGAGAAGCCGCCGGCGTTGATGAGGCCGAGGGCGACACCGATGGCCCCGGTAAGCGTGGCAGCGTCGATGATGTGGGTGGCGCCGAGTTGTTTGGCGTAGGTGAGGCCGTCGGCGAGGACGAGGCGGCCTTCGGCGTCGGTGTTGATGATCTCGATGGATTTGCCCGGTTTGTCGGGGGCGGGCATGGCGATCTGCACGTCGCCGGGCTTCTGGGCTTTGCCGGAGGGCATGTTCTCAGCCGCGCAGACGATGGCGATGACGCGGACGTTCGGCTGGAGCTGGGCGATGGCGCGCATGGCGGCGATCATGGACGCGCCGCCGGCCATGTCGTATTTCATCTTTTCCATGCTCTCGGCGGGCTTGATGGAGATGCCGCCGGTATCGAAGGTAATGCCCTTGCCGACGAGCCCCAGGACGGGGCCGGTGGCGGGGGCGTCTTTCGGCTCATACCGCATCACGATCAGGGCTGGCGGCTCGTCGGAGCCCTGAGTAACGCTGAGGAAGGCTCCCATTTTCAGTTCTCGCAGCTTGTCGGTGCTGTGCACCTCGCAGCGGAGACCGAATTCGCGGCACATCTCGGCGGCGCGCTGTCCGAGAATCGTCGGCGTCAGACGATTGCCGGGTTCGTTCACCAGGGAACGGGCGAAGTTCTGGGACTCGCCCACGATGATGCCCTCGCGCAGGCCGGTTTCCGCTGCGGAACGGTCGAGCGAAGGCGGCAGCACGATCTGAAGCGACTGCACGCTGCGATCCTTGCGATCGGAGCGGTAAGTGTCCGAATCGAAATCAGCCAGCAGCGCGCCCTCCGTAAGGGCCCGCACCGTGAGCTGCGGATCGAGGCTCTCGGCAACAGGAGCGGCGACGGCAAGCTCGCGCAGTCCGCGGGGCTTTGCGAATCGCACGGCGGCACCGGCGCCCTTGCGAACCTCATGGGGACTCAGCTTCGCCGCTTTGCCCAGGCCGACAATCAACAGCCGCTTTGCGGCGAGGCCGGAGG
Source organism: Acidobacteriaceae bacterium (assembly GCA_030041435.1). Classification (GTDB taxonomy): domain Bacteria; phylum Acidobacteriota; class Terriglobia; order Terriglobales; family Acidobacteriaceae; genus Palsa-343. Next base: position 68,564 of record JASHNW010000127.1, on the reverse strand, counting down.
GCGCGTGAACGAGGAGGGTTTCACAGGAATCTGCCCTGAATTCACCCCCATCGAGGATGGCCTGAGCTGCGCTCAGCGTTGGCCCGTCGTCGGTCAGAAGGAGAACATGGGGTTTGACGTCCGGCTCCTTGCCGCTCGATGTGTCGACGGCGAAAACGGCGAGGGCTTCTGTGGCAACGGCGCTGAATGAATCAAATAAGATATTTATATTCATATGCTTGCTGGGTTTTCGTTACGTTTTTCGACTGCGCGCAATGGCGGCGCGGGCTTCCCGGTCGGCTTCGCGGCGGCGCTCGGTTTCGCGCTTGTCCCAGTCCTGTTTGCCGCGGGCGACGGCGAGTTCGCACTTGACCCGTCCATTGCGGAAATAAAGCCGGGTGGGGATGAGCGTCAGGCCTTTCTGCTGCGTCTTTCCGGTGAGCTTGCGAATTTCCTCCTGGTGCAGCAGCAGTTTGCGTGTGCGCAGCGCTTCATGATTATTCAGGTTTCCGTGAGAATACGCCCCGATATGCGCATTCAGAAGAAAGGCTTCGCCGTCTTTGACGAGGCCGTAGGCGTCTTTGAGATTGGCTTTGCCCTCGCGGATCGATTTAACCTCGGTCCCGCGCAGCGCCACGCCCGCCTCATACTTCTCGAGGAGGAAGTAGTTGTGCCCTGCGGAGCGGTTGACCGCGGCATCGCGCGTGCCGGAAGCGACGGGATCGCGCGGCTTGCTCTTCGGCGGGTTCGGTTTCACGGGATGGCTGGAAGCGCGGGCCATGGCAGCAGGTGCAATTCCTCATCCTATACGTTTGTTGCAGCCGAGGAGAATGCGCCACCTGCGAAGTACGGGCACTTCGCCGGGGCTCGCGGACGAAGTGTGCCGGAATGCGATACTATACGCGGCGCAAGCCGGGCTTTCCGGGAAGCAATTCTGCGCTCGCCGGAGAGGTACACGCCAGCCGCATCGGCTTGCACAAGACTCTCCCCCAATATGGAGATGCATGAAGCGTAGGTTTCTGAGCTGGGCTTTTTTTGCCGCGATTCTTGTGGCGCTTCCGTCGGCGCACGCGCAATCTGCCGGGCACTGGTACAAGCAGGGTGTGCGTGCCGAGGCCAAAGGCGATACTGAGGCTGCCTTCGAAGCGTACTACCATGCGTTCCAGAAGAAGCCGACCGATGAGAACTACAAAGTGGCGTACGAGCGGACCCGCTTTGCGGCCGCGGCCCTGCATGTGGAGCACGGCGAACGGCTGCGCGACCAGGGCGACTACACGGGCGCATTAACCGAGTTTCTGCGCGCCATCGATATCGACCCCAGCAACGAATTGGCGTCTCAGGATATCCAGGCTACGCGCGAGAAACTGAACGCGCAGACTCCTGCTCCGGCATCGGCTCCCAGAACCTCCGATGAGGCCTTCGAAGATCTTGCCCCGCCGGTCAACCTGAAACCTTTGTCGAACGAACCACTCACGTTGCACATGGTCGAAGACAGCCGGATTGTGTATCAGGCAGTCGGCAAGGCGGCGGGCATCAACGTGCTGTTCGATCCGCAGTACAGTTCCAAGCGGATTCAGGTAGACCTAAACAACGTGACACTCTACGACGCGCTGCGTATCGTGGCCACGGTTTCGGGGACGTTTTGGCGCCCGGTGACAGCCAACACGATTTTTGTTGCCGAGAACACGCGCAGCAAACACACCGAGCTGGACCAGCAGGCTGTGGAAACGTTCTACCTCCACAATGTGGCGCAGCAAAACGACTTCACCGAGGTGCAGCAGGTGCTGCGCAACCTGTTCCCGACAGCCAGAATCAACGGCGTTTCAGGCCAGAATGCCATCGTTATGCGTGGAACGCCTGACGAGATTCTGCTGGCGCGCCGGCTGATCGCCGATCTGGACAAAGAGCGGCCGGAAGTTGTCGTCGACGTCGCCGTGCTGGAAGTGAGCCGCGATCTGCTGCGCAATATCGGCGTTCAGCTTCCTCAGACGGCGAGCATCAATTTCCAGGCGTCGAACGCGAACCTGAATAACACCAGCAGTACGAGCACAACGACCAGCTCGACATCGACGACCACCAGTGGGCTGACGCTGAACAACCTGGCTCACCTGAACTCCACCAATTTCGCGGTCACGATCGGGCAGGCGGCGGTCAACCTGCTGCTCACGGACACGCGTTCGCAAATCATTCAGAACCCACAGTTGCGGGCATCGGACGGGCAGGAGGCGAAACTGACCATCGGCGAGAGGATTCCGATCGCCACCGGCTCCTATCAGACGGGCGCGGCCACCGCGATCGTGAGTTCGCTGGTGAACACGCAGTTCCAGTACATCGACGTGGGCGTCGACGTGGATGTCAAGCCGACCATCCACTTCGACGGGGACGTCACGCTGAAGAGCACGATCACCGTTTCGGCGACGAACGGATCGACCAATATCGGAGGCATCACCGAGCCGATCATCACGCAGCGGAAGGTCGATCAGACCATCCGGCTCAAGGATGGCGAGGCCAATCTGCTGGGCGGCATCCTGCAACATCAAACCACGTTCACCATCAGCGGCACTCCGGGATTGGGCGAGCTTCCGCTCATCAAATACCTGTTCAGCACCCAGGAAAAGGAAACCACCGACGACGAGATTGTGTTCCTGCTGGTGCCGCACGTGATTCGCCGCGAGCAGATCACTCCGGAAGACGTGCAGGAGATCGACACCGGTACGAGCAACGACGTCGAGGTCCGCAGGGTCAGCGCGGCACTGCAGCCGGCCTCGGCGATTTCCGGCCAGGCACAGGCAACAACTCCGGTCATCGGAGCCCCAACCGCACCCGTCTCTGCGCCTGAAGCAGCCGCGAATGCAATGACAGAGATGCAGCAGGCGGCGAATGCGGGCCCACCGATGACCCTGCAGATGACGCCGGCTCAGGCCACTCAGAAGGTCGGTTCGACCTTCCAGATGGCTGTAAATATGGCAGGTGGAAAAGATGTGTTTGCCGTGCCCATGCAGGTGCAGTACGACGCCGCGAAGCTGACCCTGATCAATGTAGACACAGAAGATCGCACGACAACGAATGCGCTGGGACGAGATGGGCAGGCGGTGGCGCTGGCTCATCGCGACGACGGAAACGGCAATGTGGCCATCGCCGTCTCGCGTCCTCCGGGTACAAAGGGGGTGAACGGATCGGGCATGCTTTGCGTGCTCACCTTCCAGGCCAAAGCCGCGGGTGACGCTTCCGTCGCCGTCACCAGGCCGATGGTGCGCAACAGCCAGCAACAAGTGGTGCCGGCGATGGGATCCCAGGCGATCGTTCACGTCCAGTGAGCGGCCGGCGGAAGCGGCTATGAGATGCGGTTGATTTTGCAGACAAGGGCGCACGGACGACGAAACGGCGAAGCGGGGCTGACGCTCGTGGAGCTGATTGTCACCGTCGCGATTCTGGCCATCCTGGCTTCGGCAGCTGTGCCCATTGCGCGCTTTCAGGTGAAGCGCGAAAAGGAGCGGATTCTGCGCTACGACTTATGGGAGATGCGCGCGGCCATCGACGCCTACAAAGACGCCGCGGACCGGCACGCCTTTATGACCAAGGTGGACAGCTACAACTATCCCCCGGATCTGCAGACGCTGGTAGATGGCGTGGACGTGCAGAGCAAAAAGGTGAAGTTCCTCAGGCGAATTCCAGTCGATCCGATGACCGGCAACACCGACTGGGGGCTGCGCTCGATGCAGGACGATCCAACCAGCGATTCATGGGGCGGTCAAAACGTCTTCGACGTGTACTCGAAATCGGACGGGACGGCGCTGGACGGCACAAAATATTCAGACTGGTAGAGCTTTGCAAGCGAAAAATCCAACTCGGAATCGGGACGGCGGGTTCACTCTGGTGGAGCTGATGATCGTCATGCTGATCATCGGCGTTCTTGCGGCGGTTGCCATCCCCAGTTTTATTGCCTCTCTTCGCAACGCGCGCGAAGCCGCACTGAAGGAAGATCTGCATGTGATGCGCGATGCGATCGACTCCTACACGATGGACAAGAACAAGGCCCCCCAGTCGCTGGATGATCTGGTGCAAAGCGGCTACCTCAAATCGATTCCGGTCGACCCCATGACGCACAGCAGCGACACCTGGACGACTTCGAGCGACGATTCGTATTCCGACGTCGACCAAACCGATACCGGCATCAACGACGTACACAGCGGTTCGGATCAAACCGGATCGGATAACCAGCCATATTCAAGCTGGTGATCGCCCAGTCCGGCATCGCATGGCAGAATGGCTGTTGCGGCCATGCCACTCCCTGAACTCTCCGATATCCACCGCCGGTACCTTGTGCTCAGTCGCATCGCCCGCGAGGACTTTGCCGGCAACCTGGGCGGAAAGCTGCTGTTTCGATCGGGATTCGACACGGCCGGAGCGGCTGTCGTCCTGGCCGGAAGCATCGCGGGAGCAGCTTCGCTTTGCGTGGACAGCGACGGAACGGCTCTTCGCCAGGGCCTCCGCTCCGGCCTGTGCGATTTTGTCGTCGCCAATCTGGATGAGGCGCTGAGAATTCTGAAAAATGAGGTGCGCCGCGGCCTGCCGGTCTGTGTATCCGTCACGGCCGATCCAATGGATTGCATCGCGGCAATGATCGGGCGCGGTGTTCAGCCCGACTTGCTCTCACCGGAGAGCGGAGGAGCGGACCCGTCGGGCATCTTTGCCGAGCGCGGCGCGCTGCTGCTGCCGGATGACGACGGGGTCGAGCCGGAGACTTCCCTGCTCGGCTGGAGCGTCGCCGCCGATGCTGCGCGCACTATGCCGCAGATTGGCCGCATTGCCGCGGAGGTGCTGGACCCGTCGCGGACGGACACCCCGGCACGACGGCGCTGGCTGGAGCAATCTTCGCGCTACATGGGACGTACCTTCGGCGCTCACCAGTGTTTGCGGACCAGCAACGCAGAAACCGTCGCTTTTCTGAACCGAGTCCAATCCGAAGTTCCCGGCGTCAACATTCAGCGCAACGGCGTGGTGGTATAGCCCGGCGCCGTCAGCCGCGCATCTTTTCGTATCCCAGGCTGTCTGATTCGTTGTACGATCCTCAAAACGGAGGGCCGCGCTGCATGGGGTCTCAACCCGAATATTCCCCTTTCGAGTCGCGCACGGAGACGATTCGGCAAACCCCGGAAGAGCTTCAGGATGAACAACGCAGGCTGCGACGCCTCCAGATTATGGTGAATATGGTCATGTCCGTCATTGGGCAGGATCTGTCACTGACCATCGACGAAGCCGCGGAGATGGTGGCCGATACCCGCCGCGCAGCTTTAGCAATGTTTCCGGGCAAGGAGCTGGCCTTCGATCTGCTCTACAAACCGCGCCTGCAGCGGCTGATGCGCGAGCGTTATCGCATCCAGTAGCGCCGGTTTCCCTGCCTCTATTTTTGATCCATTGCGGTCAGCCGGAAGGTGATCGTACCCCAGAAGAGGCGTGCGCGCATCTGCACCGGGATGTGGCGTTCGTCGTCGGTGTACCAAATCCAGATATTGCCGCGAGCCTTCACCACACCAGCATCCGCCGTGGGCTGCACGCGAACCGTCTGATAGGTGCCCAGCGGCGTGCGCACCGTCTCGCGAGCCTCGACCTTCATCGTGACTGCGACGGTGTGGATTGAGTCTCCCAGCGGAACCCGAAAGCTCTGGCCGGGCGTCAGCGTTTGCGAGGCCGGGTAGAAGATTGCCGACAGCAGATCTGTTACACAGGGGCCGACAGAAGCTTCTTCGTGCTTGCTGGTTCCCTTCACCACGTTCTTCTCGGTCAGGAGCGCCTTGCCCTGCGCATAGTCGAACTTGAGATCCGTGTCGACCTGGCGGCGGCCTTCCTGAATCTGTTTGGAGAAACCGGCAGAACAACCCGTCAGGCGATTGAACGATGACTGATAACGATCGCTGACCCGGTAGATCAGGTTAATCGCTCCCAGCGTATCGGCTGTCGCCGTCACGCGTTCCTGATCGCCGTCCTGCTGCAGGTGCAACACGGTGGTGCCCGCGGGAAAGACACGCCAGTCCACTGCATAGCTGAGCGTTTGCCTGGCGGGAAAGGTGTAACCGGGTTGGGGCGGAGCCAAACGGGCGCCCCCGGCAGCAGATTGGGGAGAAGCGGGTACAACAATAGCTACGCACGCTGCAACCAACAGTGCGCGAATCGGAAAGCCTCGTGCGCTCCCTTCGCTGCATGACCGAAGACGATTCCAGCTCAAACGATTCACTTTTACTTCCGAAGAAAGATCAGCTTCAGGATGAGAGCAGCATACATGCTCGCAGCTCCAATGAATGCATTGTATTCGCGGTGTTTTCGATACAGGGCTGCGGAGAACTCCCCCGGCGCTGTATGCTTTCCGTTGGCCGATACGATTCGCGGAACCAGTCGCGGGACCCTGGCGGCATATTCATCGAATCCAGGAAAAGCGGAACGGAGGTACTGCTCCTCAGAACGAATGACGGGAATGTAGACCACCGCAAACAGGATCGCCAGCGCGATCGCAATCCACACGTTGTGTGCGCCCAGCGCGAATCCGAAGGCGATCAGCATGGATCCCAGATAGAGCGGATTCCTTGTGTACGCATAGGGCCCGGTGGTCGTTAACTGGGCGTTTTTCTTCACGTACCCGGCTGCGTAACCGCGCAGCAGCAGGCCTGGAGCAACCAGCAGAAGACTGAGCGCAAGAAACAGCGGCGTGGGACGCGCGGCCCAAAGAAAAACCGCGGCAAATGCAAATCCGAGTGGAACCCGGATGCGGCGCGCGATGCGGCTCCATGCGGCTGTCATGTCCGGCTTTCCCGCAACAGGGACAGCGCCGCGTCTGTGACCGCTTCGGGCGTAATCGTCAACAGCCCCGGTTCCGGCTGGCTGCGCCGGCTGTGGTCGCGGACGCTGTCCGGATGGCGCAGCACCCGGCTCCGGCAGTGGAAGGGGCCATTTCGCGCCGGATCGGTAGGACCAAAAATACCGACCACGGGAACTCCCAGGGCGCAGGCCAGATGCAGCGGCCCTGTGTCGCCGGCGATGGCAACGGATGCCCGGCGGGTGACAGCAATGAGACCGGCCATATCGAGAGGCAGAATGCGTGCCACTCCGCCGCTGGAGTCGGCGATTTCGCGTGCGAGGTACTCCTCCGCCGGACCGCTATTGATGACCACGTGGTATCCGACGCCGGAGAGTTGCTGGGCTACGGATCCGTAGCGGCTGGCCGGCCAGCGTTTGGCTCCCCATCCGGCGCCCGGACTCAGGAGAACATATGGCTGTGGCAATTCCTCCGCTCGCGCTTCGGCGGCCGGATCGCGCGGAAGCAGTGGCATCGTCATTGGCAGGTTCTCTGCGAGGATCGCATTCGCCACTTCCAGCGACTGTTCGATGACGTGGACTCCCTGTGTCGTGACCTGCTCGGTGAACAGCCATCTTGCGGCGAATTCGCGCGGCTTCGCTTCCCCAATCACCCGGCCCGTCTTCGCCCACCGGGCAAACATGGCCGAGCGCACCGCACCCTGCACATCGACCGCAACATCGTATCGCATGGCACGCAATTCACGGCGCACGCGCCGCATGTCTCGCCAGGTGGACGATCGAAAAGGCGATCTCGCCCACTGTTTGGCAGGCACGATATGGATCTGATCAACTAGCGGCATGCCGGGTGTGCCCCGCTCGCATCCGTTTGCGCAGAAAAGCCCGCGCCACTGTGGCTCAATCGCCCAGCCGATGAACCACTCGGGATGCGCTTGCCGGAGCGCTGTGACAGCCGGCAGGGAATGGAGAATATCGCCCATCGCACCGAGGCGGACGATGAGCAAACGCAGGCTTTGGGAACTATTCGGCAATCTTTTATTTTCTCATGTGCCAGTCGCAATTCCCCCGGCTACGAGCGGCGTTCCGCGTGCAGCAGATCGAGAAGCACAGCGATCGCAGCTGGCTCGTCACTCAGCCGGACCAGCAGCCGGGCGCCGTGAACCGGCGCCGCACTCTCCAGCGAGCGGCGCTGCTCCGGGGTGATGCGGACCAGGTCCTTCTCCGTTGTCAAAAACATATCTGCGTCGTGCTGTCGCTGCAGCTCGAGTAAGTCGCCGACATCGCCGGCGGTGTATCGGTGGTGATCGCGCCAGGAGCGGCTGGCCGCCACGGCGACGCCATGGTTGCGCAGGCCGGAAAAGAACTCGTCCGCATGCGCAATCGCACAAAACGCGATCGCCCGGTTCGCCGAAGGCGCTTCGAGCTGGCGTGACATCCACCAGATGGGCTGACGGAAACTGCGCGCGCGCAAGTCAGGTTCAAGGTCGCGATCCTGGTCGCGCATGGCAATGATCTGTGCTCGCGACAGCGACGAAATCGGCTCCCGAAGACGTCCGGCGGGAAGCAAATCCGCATGGAAATCGCTGCGATGCACCGCGACGATGTCGACATCGCGGGCGAGCTGGCGATGCTGGAATCCATCGTCCAGCAGGTGCAGCCATTGACCCGGCTGTTCGCTCTCCGCCAGAACGCCGGCGCGGTAGCGGCTGGCGCCAACGTATACGGGGACATTCGCCGAGCGGGCGATAAGCAGAGGCTCGTCGCCGAACTCTTCGCAGGACCCGGCCGCATTCACGCGCTGGATCTGGTTCGAACGGCGCCCATAACCCCGCGAAAGCACATCGACGGAGATTCCGCGTGCGCCGAGCAACTCCGCCAGGCGGATCGTCAGGGGCGTCTTGCCTGATCCGCCGACGGAGAGATTGCCAATGCTGACCACAGAGCCGTGCAGCCGATGCGGGTGGAGCCACCTGCGCGCATAAGCGAGGTTCTTTGCGCCGGCTGCAAAGGAATAGAGCGGTACCAGCGGCAACAGAGCGCGCCTCATGGCTGTAACTCCAGTATCTCGAGGAGTGCCCTGACCGCTCTCTCCGTCGCGCCGGCTTCACCCGCGAAAACTTCCCTCGCCCGGGCTCCCTGCGCACGCGACTCTGCCGAGCCGGATAGCATCCTGGCAAGAACCTCCCCGAGTTGCCCGGCAGAGACGATCTGAATCGCATTGCGCTTTCGCAACTCATCGACAATTCCGCGAAAATTCTCGCAGCTCGTTCCCATCGCAATGGGCACACCGAATTGTGCTGGTTCGAGCGGATTGTGACCGCCAGCCCGGACCAGGCTTCCGCCGACGAAGGCGGCTGTTGCGAGCGAATAGACTGAGGCAAGTTCGCCGATCGAGTCGAGCAAAAAGACGGTGCCGGGTTCGATTGGCTCCGGAGCCTGCATCCACTCCGATCGCCGAACCCATCGAGCGCCACGATTCCGCAGAATTTGAGCAACCTCCGCGAACCGCTCGGAATGGCGGGGGGCGAGAATCGTGACGATGCCGGACGGAAGCGCACTGAGCAGAATCTCTTCCTCGTCCGGAAGCGTCGATCCGCACACCAGCACCGGCACTCCCGGCTCGATGCTGCGACGAAGGGCTTCCGTGACCGGCACGGGGCTGGCGATGCGGACATCGTACTTGAAATTGCCGGCAGCGCGGACGTTCGAGGCGCCCAAGGCACGGAGCCGTTCAGCATCGAGCTCGCTCTGGGCCAGAACAACGGCCAGGCGTCCGAGCAGGCGACGCCAGAACCAGGCGAGACGCCGATAGCGAGGCCAGGAGCGATCGGAGATGCGCGCATTCACGACAGCGACCGGAATGCCGGCAAGGCGGCACTCGGTGAGCATGCGCGGCCAGAATTCCGTCTCCACCAGCACCAGGATCCGCGGGCGCAGGGCGCGCAACCAGGAACGGATGGCCCAGGCAAAATCCAGGGGGAAATAAAAGACGCGATCGGCGCCAAAGCGGTCACGCGCGAGCCTCTGCCCGGTGCGTGTGGTCGTTGAGATCGTCACCCGCCAGGGGGTGGGGAGCGCGGAGAGACGCTGCGTCAGCTCCTCGATCAGCCGGCTGGCGGCAAGCACTTCTCCCACCGAGACGGCGTGAATCCAGATCACCCGCTCGCCGGCGCGGCTCCTCCGTATACGCGCCGGAATCCGGCCCAGGCGTTCGCCCAGCCCTTCGCGATATTTCCCGCTGGCAGCCATGCGCACGAGCCACCACGGCGAGCCGACCACGAGCACCAGCAGGAGAGCGAGGCTATAGAGAATCAGCATCCGCTTACCAATCTCGCTTCCCCGGGGTCATAAGGCAAGATGATAATGGTGGCCATGCGCTCACGCTCGCTTCGTCGGCTCTCGCGAGCCTGCACCTTCGCAACGAGTGCCCTTCTTTTAACCATGAGTGCAGCAGCCCTGGGCACCACGGAACCGCCGCCGGCGAAGGATGCAACCGCCTATCCGGCGGTCGATATTCACAGCCAAGAGCAGGTGGCCATCGCCGCGGAGCCCTTCGACACGAAAGAGAAGTGCAAAATCTTTCAGGTGGATTATCTGCAATACCGCTTCATGCCGATCCGAATCATCGTCACGAATCTGGGAGATCGGCCCATCTCCCTGAACGACGCCCGGATTTATTTCGTCGATGCGGCCGGCGACAGGATTCAGGCCGCGGAGCCGGAAGACGTGGAGCGGCGCGTGCGGCCCAGCGACAGCCGCGGCAGGAGCCTGCCTCCGATTGGGCCGATCAAGCTGCATACCAAGGGCAAGGCGTCGGACAGCAAGATTGAAGCGGACTTCGACGCGTTTGAGTATGCGGCGCTGGCGGTTGAGCCGCACACCACGCGCGCGGGGTTTCTTTTTTACGATATGGAAGGCCTGGGCGACAATCCGCTGCACGGCGCCAAACTGGTGCTGCGGGAATTGCGCAATGCGGATGGGAATCAACTTTTCTATTTCGAGATCCCGTTCGACAAGTACCTCGACGCGCAACAGCACTGAAACCTGCGCCCGGGTCGGCCTGCACCGGGTCAAACGCCCTTTTTCTGCGGCTCCCAGACGTATTTGTGAATCTGCAGGCTAAGGCGCGCAGAGAGTCCGTCGGCCAGCATCCATTCGACCAGTTCACGAGGATCGAGGAGCGCGTTGTCTGTGCTGCGCTGGGGCGAGGGCGTTTTTGAGAAGGCGGGGGAAAGCAGAATCTGGCCGGCGCGCGATGCGAGGCTGTGCTGGTGGATGAAGTCGCGGGCGAATTCGTAATCGGCGCGGTGGGCGATGACGAATTTGACTTCGTCGCGGGTGGTGAGGCAGTCGAGGTTGGCGATGCGGAAGCTGCCGCCCTCGCCGGAGGCCGGGCATTTAACGTCGACGATTTTGTGAACCGCGGACGGGACGCGCTCGAGGGGCCGCGCGCCGCTGGTCTCGATCATGAGCTGATAGCCGGAGGCGAGCAGGCGCTCCATCAGCGGAATCAGCTCGCGCTCCTGGAGCAGGGGCTCGCCCCCGGTAAACTCGATCAGCCTGACTGGCGCAAGCTTCTCGATCTCCTCGACAATCTGGTCTTCGCTCAGTTTGTAACCGCCGGTGAACGTGTATTCCGAATCGCACCAGGAGCAGCGAAGATTGCAGCCAGCCAGCCGCACGAAGATGCAGGGCAACCCGGCGAAGCTCGATTCGCCCTGAATGGACTTGTAGATTTCGATGAGATACAAGAGTGGCTACTCGTAATAGGTTGCGGTTGTCGTGTCGGTTTCGTAGATCGTGCAGTCCTTCACGCGCACCCGGCCGCCGGTCATCTCGGCCAGCTGCCGGTTGGTCTCGTCGTAGAAAAACCTCGCGAGATTCTCCGCGGAGGGATTGATCTCGGTGAAGGGCTCGAGGTCGTTCAACATCTGGTGGTCGATGCGATCGATGACTGGGCGCATGACCTGCTTGAGATCGCGAAAATCGAGCAGAAGCCCTGCTTTGTCGAGCGTCTCGCCGCGCAGGGTGATGCGGACTTTGTAGTTGTGGCCATGCGGGTTCTCACACTTCCCCTTGTAGTTGCGGAGATAGTGCCCGGAAGAGAAGCCGCCTTCGACGGTTACTTCATACATAGGTCGATCGATCTTTTCTGAGTCTGGTGGGCCGTACTGATTCCATTCTAGCGGTCCCGCAGCTTCGGATTGCGGCGTCCGGTCTCGCGAAAGCGCCGCTCCTCTGTGCGCCGGTCGATTTGTTCAAAAAGCGCCGTCAACACTCCCAGCAGAGCGACCAGCAGGCCGCCCACGGTCAGGAACAGCGCCGTCGTCTTCCACAGCGTTCCGCTGGCCGGCAATGCAGGCTGCATGCGCCCCGCCGTCATCGCTATGATGAACGAGATCACCGCGAACAGCAGCAACGCACCGGCCAGAATATACAGGTTTCGCGCCACACTTCAGTTTAGCGAACTCGGGGAACGAGCTTCATTGGCAAAAAACGTTTCAACGTCGGCAATATTCCGGGTAATCCGATAGGGCGGCAGGCTTTCCAGGAAGATACGCCCGTAACGCTGGCGCTCCAGGCGCGGGTCCAGCAGCATCAGCACACCGCGGTCGTCCAGCGAGCGGATAAGGCGGCCAAAACCCTGCTTGAGGGCGATCACCGCCGAGGGGACCTGGTACTCGAAGAATGGCTTGCCGCCGGCTTCCTCGATGGCCCGCATGCGGGCCTGCACCACGGGATCGCTCGGGACCGCGAACGGCAGCCGGTCCACGATCACACAGCTGAGGGCGTCTCCCTGAACATCCACGCCCTGCCAGAAGCTCGACGTACCGAAGAGAACGGCGTTGGGCGTCTGGCGGAACTCTTCCAGCAGCGCCTTGCGCGGCGCAGTGCCCTGCAGCAGCAGAGGGTACGCGACCTCCGCCAGCAGGCGCTCGTAAAGTTCACGCATTTGCTGATAGCTGGTGAAGAGGCAGAAGGCCCGGCCGCGGGTGATGTCGATCATGCGGCGGATCCGCTTCGCGGCTTCGTCCTGGAATTCAGGCTCGCGCGGGTCGGGCATCTCCGGCGGCAGATACAGCAGCGCCTGGCGCTCGTACCTGAAATGCGACGGCACAACCAGTTCGCGGCCTTCGTCCAGGCCAAGACGCTTGCGGATGTGGGTGAATCCGCCCTGGACGGTGAGCGTGGCTGAGGTGAGGACAACGCTGGGATAGTTCCGAAAGAGCAGCTCGCGCAGCAACTGCGAGACATCGATGGGCGTGGCCTGCAGGTGAGTGCTGCTCTGCCGGCCGCCACGGCGCTCGAGCCAGAAGACGGTGTTGCGGTCCTGGGATTCCATGAGAAATTTGAGCTGCTCGCGCACCATGCCGGTGCGGCGGCGCAACGGCTGCGACTCCTCGGAGGCGCGCAGCCGCTCCAGTTCGCCTTCCATGCGATGCAGCGCGTTCAGCAGGCCCAGGTAAACGTCGCCGTGCGTTTCCAGGAACTCCTCGCGATCGGTAAACGGCATGCGCGCGTCGCCGGAGTGGCCGCGGTCGCCATGAGCGATGCGCGTGGGCAGAGAGGCAAAGAACATGCGCGCTCGCTCACGGATGGTCTGCGCAGCGGTGACGATTTCCGCTTTCAGTTCGCCTTTCGCGCGCAGCAGGGACTCCACGTCGCGGGCGAGATCTTCAAAGCGCAGATTGCTGAGACCGATGCCGAAATAGCTGGAGGCGACGTCTTCGAGCTCGTGCGCCTCGTCGAAGATGACAACGCCGGCTTCGGGCAGAACGCCCGCGTCGGGCGCGCCGCCGGCGGACTGGCGAACGGCCATGTCCGCAAAAAAGAGATGGTGATTGACGATGACGACATCGCTCTCGGCGGCGCGTCGGCGCATCTCTGTGATGAAGCAGCGGCCATAGTCGGGGCAGGTTTGGCCGAGGCACGCTTCGCTGCGCGCGTCGAGCCTGGCCCAGAGCACGCTGGTTTCGGGAAGGTCGTCGATTTCCGCACGATCGCCCGATTCGGTGGTCTTTTCCCAATCGGCGATCGCCTGATACTGGGAGATTTCTTCAAGGCCGGAGAGGATCGGCTGGTTGCGCAGGGCGAACAGCTTGTGGCGGCAGAGATAATTCGCGCGGCCCTTCATGTAGCAGACCCGCAGCGGCCCAACCAGCGACTCGAGGAAAGGCACGTCTTTGAAGAACAGCTGCTCCTGCAGGTTTTTGGTGCCGGTGGAAATGATGACGCGGCGCCCTGTGGCGGCGCGCGCGCGCAGGGCCGGCAGCAGATAGGCCAGGGTCTTGCCGGTGCCAGTGCCGGCTTCCACAATCAGATGGCGATTGTCGTGGAAGGCGCGCTCCACGGCCTGGGCCATTTCCAACTGGCCACGGCGAAACTCGTAGGGCAGGCTGGAACGCGAGAGGACGCCGCCGGGCGCGAAAAAATCGTGCAGCGAAGGAAGGGACGAGGCAGTGGGAGCGCTGGCGGACACGTGCTTTCAGGATAGCTGGTCGGTCCGGAGGCTGAAGACGGGTGCGGGGGAAGTTGGGAGAGCGAAGGTAACGATCCCGGCAAAGGGGTCACTCCGGCAGCATTGGATGGCTGCCGCGGCTCACGCCGCTGTGCCCTGGAACCGGACCCATCTGTCCCATGGGGCAGTTCTATGGCTGCGGTTTCTGGCTGCTTTGACTATCCTGTTGCTGGTTTTTGCTGTTCTGGCTGTTCGATTGATTCGAGGCGCTCTGATCGGGATGACTCTCGTAGATCGAATACTGACGCGTTGGACGGTGCAGCTTGATCGTGACGTCCCTGGTGTCATTGGGCAGGTCGTAGTCGCCGCCGTAGGTCTGGAAGCCATCGGCAATCACCTGAATCCGAACCGTGTCCCCGACGGGGATCATATTCAGGACCGTTTTTCCGTCCTCATTCGTCTTCAACTCCATGTTTCCGTCGTCGCGTTCGCCCTTCATGGGATGAAATACAACAGCCGCGTCTTCGATGGGCTTCCCGTCCCAGGCCTTGACGACCGTGACGGAGATTTTGCAGGTCGGCGGCGGCGGCTTGTATTTGCGACCGCGGCCCTGCTCCTGAGCGTGGAGGGCTGGAAGAGCGGCCAGAGCTGCCGCGAAGAGCGGCAGGCCACGACGAATGCCGGTACGGATCATAGGCATAATTTTAGAGCAGAAGGGGTGCGGTTCGAAACAGGGAATGCGCAGAGGAAAGAACTTTCAGAGGTGAAAGTGCGTCTAAACTGTGACCAGACGGTCGCCCGGGCCGGAAGCAAACTGGACGATCCGGGGTTGGCGATTCTGACTGAAGCTGAAGGGAATTAAGGATATCCGGGAAAAGGATATTCGGGATCTCCGAACCCTCTGCCGCATGCATCTCTTCCCAATGCGAAGGCTGCGTCGCCGGACGTGGCGGCTGGCCGTCATCCCGATACTGCTGAGCAGCGGCTGGGGCGGGGCGCAGGACCAGGCGTCGCCGGTACCGGACGCCGCAGCAGTGGTGCGGAGGGCAGTCGCCAACCGACGGGCAGAGGACGCGGCGCACCGGCCGAACCGGTTTCTCTTCCACAAGCAGGACGATCGGCGGAACTTCACCCAGGAGATTATCGAGACGCCGCAGGGCGACGTAGCGCTGCTGGTGGCCATCAACGGGAACCCGCTGCGTCCCGCTGGCCGCCAGATGGAGCGGAACCGGCTCGACGCGCTCAACAAGGACCCGGATATGCAGGCGCACCGGTTGCGGCGCGAGCAGGCCGACGCGGCTCGCGTGGATAGCCTGCTGCAGCTGCTGCCGGACGCTTTTCTCTATCAATATGTCAATACGGTTTCGTGCGACGTGAGCGCGCAGCCCGATGTGGAAGTGCCGGGCATCTCTCTGCGGCCCATCGCTACCAGGCCGCCCGACTCCTGCTACCACATGACGTTCAAGCCCGCGCCGAACTGGGATCCGCCGAACATTGAAGCGAGGATTTTTCGGGGGATGGCGGGAGAGATTTGGATCGATTCGACCGACGATCGGCTGGTGCGGCTGAATGCCTGCCTGATCAGCGACGTCGACTTTGGCTGGGGCATCGTGGGGCGCCTGGACAAAGGGGGGACCGTATTTCTGGAGCAATCGAAGGTGGGCGACCACGACTGGGAACTGACGCGGATGAAGCTGAATTTGACGGGCAAGGCGCTGATGGTGAAGCCGTTGAGCTATCACATCAATGAAGATCTGGCGGACTTTGCGCCGGTGGCGCCGGGGACGGATTATCACCAGGCCATCAAAATGCTGGAAGCCGCGCAGCCAGCGGCGAGCCCGTGAGGCTGCGCTACCATGACCAGACGCTCCAGTCGTCGACATACAGGGTGTAACCCGCGGTCGTGTTCGCATTGTCGAGCTGGATGTGAATTCCCATCTGGTCCGACGAGGTAGTGAGGACTTCGGGCGGAAGCGAGACGGCGATGGGCTGGAGCACACCGTCGAAGCTGGCACCCTCAAAATTCGTTGCGCCGCCGGCGATCGAATACTGGAGGGTGATGCGCTGCCAGGTGTCAGCCTGAGCGCGCACGCAGTTCACACCCAAATTGACCCACTGGAAAGTCTGCACATTGAAGCCGCGGAGCAATCCGGTCTGATAATTGCACTGGGTGGAGGTTTTATACCAGTCGAGGCCGTCGTTTTTCAGGAGGGCGAACTCGAGGGCCTCCACGTTCTGGGGATTGTCGATGCGCACATACAGGTCCATGACAAAGTGCGTAGCGGACGAATCGCCGAACTGGTTGTACCAGAGGACATCGCCGTACGGGGTACCGCTTTCAGAGTATGAAGATGCTGTGCCGTCGTTGTTGAGGCTCTGCGAAGCGACATTTTGCGTGAGGGCATAGCTAACCGGAACCGCAGCATTGGCGCAGGTCCCAATGCAGATTTGCCAGCCTGCATACGCTTGCGCGTTTCCGATGACGGCCGCCTGAGCGGGGACGGTGACTCCGGGGGGCAGGACCATTGGATTGAGATTGTTGTAAGCGGGAGCGGATTGGTCGGCGCCCCCTGCGCCGCATCCCTCAATCATGATGAGCGACAGCGCGCCGGGGAGAATGAGCCTTGCTGTGACCGGCAGCCTCATCTCGATTCCTGCCTGCAGCGGGGTGGCTGCAGTCCTTGCGGAGCGCACGCTGCAGACACGTTTGGGTGTGGCAACCCGGGCCCGCGGATTTAGTTTCGACGAGTTGGGACTGAAGCAGGATGGCCGGGACAACGACCAGCAAAAAGGCGCCCGACATTTGCCGGGCGCCGTATTGCTCGCTGCTTGTTGCTTGTTGTCTAGCTCGCCGTCAGCTCTGCGGCGATTTTCTCCGTCACAAACGACTCGACCGTGTCGCCCACCTTGATGTCACTGAAGTTGGAGATCCCCACGCCGCACTCCATCCCGTTCGTCACTTCGCGAGCGTCGTCCTTAAAGCGCTTCAGCGATGTCAGCTTGCCTTTGAAGAGCGGCACGCCATCGCGCACCAGCCGTACCTCAGAGTCGCGCCGCAGGACGCCGTCCGTAACCCGGCATCCGGCGATGGTTCCCACCTTGGGTATGCGGAACACGTTGAGCACCTCAGCCCGTCCCAGGTAGTTCTCGCGGAATACCGGCTCGAGCAGCCCCAGCATCGCCTTGCGAATCTCGTCCTGCAGCTCGTAGATGATCGAGTGCAGGCGAATCTCGACCTCTTCCTGCTCGGCCAGATCCGCGACCTTGCGCTCGGGCCGGACGTTGAACCCGATGACGATCGCGTTCGAAGCCGATGCCAGCAGCACATCGCTCTCCGTGATAGCGCCGACGCCGGAGTGGATGACCTTGATGCGCACCTTCTCGGTCGACATCTTCTGCAGCGAATCTGCCAGCACCTCGACCGAGCCGGTGACATCGCCCTTCAGGATCAGCGGCAGTTCCTTGACGCCGGCCTGCTTGATCTGATCGGCCAGGCCTTCCAGCGTAACCCGCGACGACTTGGCCAGCTGTGCCTCGCGCTCGCGCATCTTGCGGTACTGCCCAATTCCCCGAGCCTTGTCGCGATCGCTGACGACAAGGAACGTGTCGCCGGCGTCAGGCATGCTCTCCAGACCGAGGACTTCCACCGGCGTCGAGGGTCCGGCTTCCTCCACAGCGCGGCCCCGGTCGTCGAACATCGCGCGAATCTTTCCGAAAGTATTGCCAACCACGAAGTTGTCCTGCGTCTTCAGGGTGCCGTTCTGCACCAGCACGCTGGCCACTGCGCCGCGGCCGCGATCCAGCTTCGCCTCGAGCACAGTCCCAACCGCCGACCGATTCGGGGTGGCCTTGAGAGTCTGCAGGTCCGCAACCAGGCAGATCATCTCCAGCAGCAGATCGAGGTTCATCCGCTTTTTCGCTGAGACATCGACGAACACCGTGCTGCCGCCCCAGTCCTCCGGCACCAGACCGCGATCGCCAAGCTGCTTCTTCACGCGATCCGGCTGCGCTTCCGGTTTGTCGATCTTGTTCACGGCCACGATGATGGGCACATTGGCGGCCTTCGCGTGGTCGATTGCTTCCAGCGTCTGCGGCATGACGCCATCGTCGGCAGCCACCACAATCACAACGATGTCCGTAACCTTCGCCCCGCGCGCGCGCATACGCGTGAACGCCTCGTGGCCTGGCGTGTCGAGGAAGACGATCTCGCGGCCAAACGCCGGCGATTCCGGCTTGTTGATCCTGACCTTGTACGCGCCGATATGCTGCGTGATGCCACCCGCTTCGCCCCCGGCAACGTCGGTCTCGCGGATGGCGTCGAGCAATGAAGTCTTGCCATGATCCACGTGACCCATGACCGTGACCACCGGTGGTCGCGTGGCTTCCAGCTCATCGGGGTTCTCGGTCGAGAGCATGCTCTCGATCGCCTCGTTGGCCATCTGATCTTCAAAGCTGATCACCTGAACATCGGCGCCAAACTGGGCCGCGACGTCTTTGACGAGTTCCGCGTCGAGAGTCTGGTTGACGGTCACAAAGACGCCGCGCATCAGCAGGGTCGCAATCAGATCCTTGGCCCGCACTTCCAGCTTTTCCGCCAAATCCTTAACGCTGATGCCCTCTGTCACCGTAATGGTGCGGGTAATGGGCACCGGCCCGGTCGGAATCTGCGCAGTCGCACGAGACGGCGGCGCGAAGCCCTTCATGGGGCCTTCTTTGGTCTTCTCGTAGTGAGGTCTGCCGCGGCCTCTCGGCCCTGGACGCGCCGGACGCGGCGCTTCGCCCGGAGGGGGCGCCGCCAGTCCGGTGGCTCCCATGCCGGGGCGCTGCCCAAATCCCGGACGCTGGCCGAATCCTGGCCGAGCGCCCATTCCAGGACGCTGTCCTGGCCCGGGCGGGCCGCCGGGTTGCGTTCGCGTAGGATGCATCGGCCGGCGAATGCCGGGCTGCTGCGGGCCGCCCATTCCCGGCCGTGGGCCGCCCGGCCCGGCGGGACCGCCGACAGGCCGACGGTCGAAAATTGGCCTTCCACGCTGAATCCCGCCCGCTGCGGCAGCTCCGCCGGGGGCAGGTGGAGGCGCGCTGTAAACCGGGCGCGGCCCGGTCTGCGGCATGATCACCCGGCGCGGCGGGGGCGCCTGGGCGGCTGCAGCCTCGGCTACGGGCTGGGCGGGAGGAGCCGCAGGAGGCTGCGGAATTGGAGGCGCGGCAGTGGCAGCGGCAACCGGAACCGGCGCGGCTGCGGGCGGTATGGGAGGAGCAGCAGCGACGGCCGGAGGCGGAACCGCAACCGGGCGAACGGCGGCAGCCGGCGGCGCGGCAGCTACCGGACGGCCATCTGCGACAGGCGCCGGCGCGGCAGTTATCGGGGGCTTTGCCACCACGGGTCCGGCAGGTGGCCGTGAGGCAATTGCAGGAGTTTGCGGGGGAGCCGCTACAATCGTCGCTCCCGGACGCGGCGTTGAGGCCGGCGGAGCCACAACCACCGGCGGAGCGGGACGAGGCTGCGGAACGATCCTGCGCGGAGCGGGCTTCACTTCATCCGGAGCCGGAGCCGCCGTTACGGGGACGGCGGGCCTCCCTGCCGGAGGTGGAGGCGGCACCGGTGCCGGTGCTGGGGGCCGTGAAGCTGCCGCAGGGACGGCCGCTGGGGCCGGCGCCGGTCTCGCCGGAGCCGCATGTGCGGCTTCCTGATGCATGCTCTCGAGGATCGCCCGGGCCGCATCGCCAGGCTTGGAAACGCGCGACCAGTCGATCCTCGGCTTTGACTCGGCCTCATGCCGCGACGCACCCGCCGGCGCACCACGGCCCTTCAGGATATGGGCGCGCACCCGCTCGGCCTCATCCCCCTCGATCGAACTGGAATGCGTCTTCTTCTCCGTCACGCCGACTGCGGTCAGAGCATCGAGAATCTCCTTGCTCTTGACCTCCAGTTCACGCGCTAACTCGTTGATTCGAACTGTGCTCATCCGTCCCCGTATCGATTCGACTTCCCACCTGTCTCTAGTCCTTCATACAGACAGCTCCTGAGTGTGGGTTCTGGTATCTCTGTCATTATCCCCTGAAACGCTCCGTATGCGCTCGAATTCCCGGAACGATTCAGGAGAAAAGCCCGCTAACTGCTCTTACTCGCGCCGGCTGTGCGCCAACGTCAGCAACCGAGCATCCCGTTCGAGGCCCTGCGGATCGGGTCACTCATCCTCGTTCTGCTTTTCGCGCTCTTCGTCGCGAACTTCCTCCACGTTGCCATCCACCACCGCATCGTCGTCCCCCGCAATTGCGGCGTTCGTCGCATGCTCGACCAGCAATTTGCTCGTGTCCTCTTGTCCGGGATCCAGCGGCTCCGCCCCTCCGTCATCCAGGTCCGGCCCGGCTTCCGTGACTTCCGCGATCCGCTCCTCGGCGATTTCGTCGCTGATGACGCCGGAACCGTCCGCGCTCTCCCCTTCTTCTCCTGCCTGCGTCAGGTCCTGCTGCAGGGCATCGATCTCCTCTTCGGTTTGCGCCTCGACCGTTTGCAGAGCTGCAGCCTCCGCGTCAACTGCGGCCTGAGCTTCGGCCGGACGCTCTTCGCCCGCTTCGTATTCGCCAAAATAATGCCGCACGGCGACGCTGATCTTCTCCAGCGTCTTCTCTCCGATTCCCGGGATCTCCTCCAGCTGTTCCGGAGTCATGTCGGCAAGCGCCTCCACTGTCGTAATGCCGGCCGCCACCAGCTTTTGGATGATGGAATCGCCCAGCTCGCTGACCTGTTCGATGGGAGTCGCCGTGGCCCCGGCCATGGCCTGCATCTGCTGCTCCACTTCCTGGCGCTTCTCTTCCTCGCTCTTAATGTCGATCTTCCAGCCGAGCAGCTTCGCCGCAAGACGAACGTTCTGGCCCTTTTTGCCAATCGCCAGCGACAGCTGTGTGTCATCGACAATCACTTCCAGCTGCTTTTCGTTGAGATCGGCGATGCTGACCCGGCTCACCTTCGCCGGCTGCAGTGCTTTCTCCGCGAAGGTGGTGATCTCCTCGCTGAACTCGATGATGTCGATCTTCTCCCCGCGCAGCTCGCGGATGATGGACTGCACGCGCATCCCCTTCATGCCCACGCATGCCCCCACCGGATCGACGTCCTTGTCCCGCGACATGACAGCGATCTTGGTGCGCTCGCCGGCCTCGCGCGCGATGGCTCGGATAATCACCGTTCCGTCGTAGATTTCCGGCACTTCGCTCTGGAAAAGGTTTTGTACCAGCTCGGGCGCAGCGCGCGACACGATCACCTGCGGTCCTCGCGAGGCCCGGTCGACGCGCAGCAGCACCACGCGGACGCGCTCGCCCACCGCAAACTGTTCCAGTCGCGACTGCTCGCGGCGAGGCATGCGCGCCTCGGCCTTGCCGATGTCGAAGATGACATCCTGCAGTTCAACCCGCTTCACGGTCGCGTTGAGCACCTCACCCACGCGATGAGCGTATTCGTTGAAGACCGTATCCCGCTCCGCTTCCCGCACCTTCTGGAAGATGACCTGCTTGGCCATCTGCGCGGCGATTCGCCCCAGCACATCGGTGGGCTTGTAATAGCGAATCTCCCCTCCTACCTCGACTTCCGGCGCCAGCTCCCGCGCCGCATCCAGCGCGATCTGGTTCACCGGATCTTCGATCAGTTCCGGGGTCTCGACCACGGTCTTGAATATGTAAGCGCGAATCTCTCCGCTCTCTTTGTCCAGCTCCGCGCGCATGTTTTCCTGCGTCTTGTAATATTTGCGCGTCGCCAGGGCAATAGCGTCCTCCACGGCGGACACGACGATCTGCGGGTCAATTCCCTTGTCCCGGCTCAACGCTTCAATGCTGTCGTAAAGCACACTTGCCATTTGCTTCTCTCTGTCCTGTCTCCTGAATCGTTCCGTTACTGTGCTCGTTATCCTCAGAATTCGGGGACTAACTGGGCTTTCTCGATATTGGCCAGCGCAATTTCAACATCTGCGGCGCTCTCCGGTTTGCGCGATTTCGCTTTCTGCCGCGCCGCCCTTATTTCCAGCCGAATGAAGTGCTCGTTTACCTCTGTGAGCCTGCCCTGCCAGTGCCGGTTGCCCGCGACCGGCTCGAAAGTCTGTACCTTCGCCAGCATCCCGGCAAAACGCCGAAAATCGTCGACTCCGTGCAGCTTCCGATCCAGGCCCGGCGACGAGACTTCCAGCGTGTACTCGGCGCCCGGAATCAGATCTTCGACATCGAGGACAGTCCCAAAATCGCGGCTGAATACTTCACAGTCGCCGTGTGTAATGCCGGCCAAGCGATCCGCTCCACCCTCCGGTACACCTTCAGTTTCCTGCGCCAGCCTCTGTCGCTCCTTCGCGCTCTTCTCGATAAAGATCCGCAGCGTGCGGTGTTTGGCTCCTCCCAGAAACTCGATATCGACGACATCGAGACCGTGCGAAGCGGCCACTCGCTGCGCCGTCGAGCGAATCTGTTCCCCATCGAACGCCATTTTTCGGTCTTTTGCCGCCGCAATATTGCGCAAATAAAAAGTGGGCTTTCGCCCACTCATTTCTCCGGCCCGAACTCTGCGCGCAACCGGACAAACTCGTCTGTTCCTATAGTACGCCTGTCGTTGCTTCCTTTCAAATCGCCGGGCACTATGGGATACTGCGTCGAACAGCGAGAAAATTCACTCTATGACCGCAGAAACCGGCGTCCTGAATCCGTACGCGAAATACCTGGGCGAAAGGAACCCGCTCGAGATACTGGCGGCAACACCCGGACGGCTGACGGCCTTAGCCAGCGCCATTGGCGCCGCCAGGATCGAAGCTGCTCCCGCTCCCGGCAAATGGAGCCCAAAGGAAATCCTCTGCCATTTGGCCGACTGCGAGATCGCTTTCGCGTTCCGACTGCGCCAAACCCTGGCCGAGGACAACCACGTGATCCAGCCATTCGACCAGGAAAAGTGGGCCGCGCCCTATCGCAGCCTTTCCGCCACCGAAGCTCTGGCCGCCTTTTCTGCCCTCCGCCACTGGAATCTGCTGTTCATCGCACCCGCGCTTTCCGCTCATGCGGCGAAGCCGGTCACCCACCCGGAGCGCGGCGCCATGACCTTCTCGACCATCGTCGAAATCATGGCCGGACACGATCTGAACCACATCGCTCAGTTAGAGCGCATCGCGGCCCAGTGACCTCGCCATCCGATTCCTCGCCGGAATGCGTCATCTGGGTAAACTCGCCCCTGATGGGCGGCATCGCAATTCTGTCACTATGCCGCCGGAAATTCACTGGCCCGCCATCGCCATCCGTCTCCTGCTGACCATCCTCGCCGGCGGCCTGCTGGGCATAGACCGCAGCCGCAATGGACACCCCGCCGGCCTTCGCACCACGCTTTTGGTCACGCTGGCCGCGTCGGTCGCCATGATCCAGATGGACCTGCTCATTCCGACCAACGGGAAACCATCTAACTCTTTTGTTGTCATGGACCTGATGCGCCTCCCTCTGGGCATCCTCACGGGCGTTGGATTTATAGGAGCGGGCGCGATCGTCAGAAAGGACGATGTGGTTCTGGGCGTGACCACAGCGGCCACCCTGTGGTTTGCCACCGTGGTGGGGCTGTGCCTCGGGGGCGGCCAAATCGTTCTGGGGTGCGTCTCCGCCGTCATCGGCTATCTGATTCTCACCCTCCTGCGGGTGATGGAACGCCATCTGGAGCAATATCGGCCGGCGACCCTGCGCCTGGTCACAACCGAACACGGTATTGCCCCGGCGGAATTGCAGGCGCGGCTGCAGGCCGCCCGGTTTCGCATCAGGTCGATGTCCGTGGAGCACCTCTTGCCCGAGCAGCGGCTGAGCATCGAATGCGATGTACGCTGGCCTTCGATCCGAGGCGCATCCGAGATGCCGCACCTGCTTCTCGAACTGGAAAATACACCCGGATTGATCCATCTCAGCTGGCATCCAACCGGCGTCGGGGTGAATTAACAGGATCTGCAGAGCATCCGACGCTCCGCGCACGTCTGTAGGAACAGAGTGAAGATCGTTAAGATGAACTTGAGGCCGGATACGCAGTTGCAGAAGCTTCTACCATTTGCCCCAACCACGCAGCCACCGGGAGCGCTCCGGGGTGTCCGGCTCATGCGCCTGATCGCGGGAGTCTGTTGCGGCGGCCTGCTGCTCCTCTCCGGTTGCGGTAAGTTCTTTCCGCCCCTCACCAGCGGGGGTAGTGGCGGTTCCGGAACAACCGGCGATTACATCTACGCCGGCAATTTAGGAACAAATCCTCTCACCGTCGCCGGTTTCACATTGGCGAATTCCGCGCTGAGCGATATCTCCGGTTCCCCCTGGTCGGTTAGCCTGGAGCCGACGTCGCTGGCCATCACTCCCAACAACGACTATCTCTATTTGGGCAGCGCAGCCGGCGGCATCTACGTATTCACCATCAGTTCTACCGGCCAGATTTCTTTGGGCAACGGCGGCGCGCCCGTGGCTACCGGCGTTGAACCATCGGTGCTGCACGTGGATTCCACCGGCACATGGCTGCTGGGCGCGGATGCATTCGCCGGAGAAGCCTACGTTTTTCAAATTGGCAGCGGTGGCCTGCTCACGCCGATCAGTTCGTCTGTGGTCACGCTGAACGCGACGGAACCGGCCACCGACCTCGAAATAACCCCCAATGACTCCTTCGTGTTCGTCTCCTGCGGCACCGCCGGTATCTACACGCTGAGTTTTGACTCCAGCACCGGCGCCCTGGCTCAGATAAACAACGTGTTGAACCCCAAACAGAACGGGGGTGCGGATTACGGGATGGCGGTTGCGCCGTCCGGTGATTACCTCTTCGCCGCGGAAACCGGCGTCGGCGGGGTTCGTGCGCTGTCGATTTCTTCGAGCGGCGCTCTCACCGAGCTTTCCGGATCCCCTTACAAAACCGCCTCCGGAGCGTATTCGGTGCTGGTCGATTCCACGGGCAGCTATGTCTACGTGGCGAACCGGACCCAGGGCACCATCAGTGCGTTCCTGCTTTCGACCACTGGCGCTCTCACCACCATATCGGGGTCGCCTTTCGCCACCGGCAGCCTGCCGGTTGCGATGGTGGAGGACCACAGCAAGACCTACATCGCGGTCGTGTGCGCCGGGGGTGACCCTGACATGGAGCTGTTCACCATCAGTACCTCGACGCCTGGAGCCCTAACCAAATTCACAACCGCGACTACGGGCACTGACCCCACTGAGGCGTCCAGCATCGCCACAACACATTAGTTCATTGGCCGGCGCAAAGTCAGGAGCATCGGCACGCAACCGTTCTCGGCGTGGTATGCTGGCCAGTTTTCCTTACCCCAGCAACCCCATGACCGAACAAAAGAAGTCCGACCTGCCCAGGCTGAACAATCGGCTTTCCTCGAAGCTGGACCTGAACCACCGTCGCGCCGCCAGTAATGCACAAGGCATGATGGACCTCCTCGCCCAGCTCCGCGGTCAGGAAGCTGATCTGCGCCGGGGCGGCGGCGCAAAGGCGATTGAGTCGCAACACAAAAAGAAGCGCCTGACGGCGAGAGAACGCGTCGACCTGTTGCTCGACCCTGGCACGGAGCTGTTCGAGCTCGGCCTCTTCGCCGCGTTCGGCATGTACGAAGAATGGGGCGGCGCACCGTCGGCGGGAGTGGTCACGGGGCTGGGACGCGTCTCGGGCCGCCTGTGCATGATCGTCGCCAACGACGCCACGGTAAAGGCAGGCGCCTTCTTCCCCATGACGGCGAAGAAAGTGCTGCGGGCGCAGCTCATGGCCATGCAGAACCGGATCCCGACCCTGTACCTCGTCGATTCGGCCGGCATTTTTCTTCCCCTGCAGGAGGATGTCTTTCCCGATCAGGACGACTTTGGACGCATCTTCCGCAACAACGCCGTCATGTCGGCAAGTGGAATCCCGCAGATCACGGCCATCATGGGCATGTGCGTGGCGGGCGGCGCGTATCTGCCGGTCATGACCGACCAGGTGCTCATGACGGAAGGCAGCGGGCTGTTTCTGGCTGGTCCGGCGCTGGTCCAGGCCGCCATCGGGCAGAAGTACTCTGCGGAAGAGCTGGGCGGCGCTGCAATGCACGCGGAGATTTCCGGGACCGTGGATTTCAAAGAACCGAACGACCATCTGTGCATCGCTCGACTCCGCTCGCTCGTAGCACGCTGGGGACATCCGCCACCGGCAGCCTTCGACCGGGCGGAGTACGACCCGGAGAAGGATGCGCCGAACTACGCAGCCACGGACCTCTATTCTCTGCTGGATGTGAACCCCGCGAAAGCTGCGACGAACAGCTACGACATGCGCGAGGTGATCGCGCGCGTCGTGGATCGCAGCGAATTCGATGAGTATCGCCCTGGATACGGGCGCACCCTGCTGTGCGGCTACGCCCGAATCGGCGGCTATTCCGTGGGGATCGTTGCCAATCAGAAGACGCCGCAGCCGCAGACCAG
The DNA here is from genome assembly GCA_030041435.1 of Acidobacteriaceae bacterium. GTDB lineage: Bacteria > Acidobacteriota > Terriglobia > Terriglobales > Acidobacteriaceae > Palsa-343. The sequence goes on along the minus strand of JASHNW010000127.1, from coordinate 41,890 downwards.
TCACAGCGGCGAAAAGCGGGTGGAGTTCGGCGGCGTCATCTACGCCGAAAGCGCTGACAAAGCGGCGCGCTTCATCATGGACTGCAATCAGAATCTCACCCCTCTCATCTTCCTTCATGACGTGAATGGCTTCATGGTGGGCCGCGACGCCGAGTGGAGCGGCATCATCCGCTCCGGCGCAAAAATGGTCACCGCCGTTTCGAATTCCGTGGTGCCCAAGATTTCTGTCATCGTCGGCGGCTCGTTCGGAGCCGGCAATTATGCCATGTGCGGCAAGGCCTATGATCCGCGGTTTATCTTTGCCTGGCCCACCGCTCGCTACGCCGTGATGAGCGGCGACTCGGCAGCGAATACCCTGGTGGAGATTCGCATCCGGCAGCTGGAACGGGACGGACGCAAGCTGAGCGACCAGGAGAAGCAGGAACTGCTCGCCTCCATCAAGGCAACCTACGAAGAGCAGACCGATTGCCGCTATGCCGCCGCGCGGCTGTGGGTGGACGCCATCATCGATCCGGCGAAGACGCGGGAGGCCCTGCTCCTGGCGCTGGAGGCGGCCGCGCTCAATCCGGAAGTAGCAAAGTTCAATCCCGGGATTCTGCAAACATAACGACGTTGGTACTGCTTCGCCATTCGTGGCGGGCGGGCGGAGTATTCTCAACTCATGCCCTCGTCTGCGACTGTCAAGCAGCGGAATTCCGCTGGCGCAAAGCCGCGCAAAAAACGCAATGGCGGGAAAAAACTCGGCCGTGGCGGATGGAAGTCGCTGTGGCCACTGCTGGTTTGCCTGGCCATAACGCCTTTTGCGGTCCGCGCCGCCAGCATTCTGGCACTCGAAGGGCCGAAAGCTTTTGCGCTCCTCTATCCCTGGGTGGAAGTAGTGCGCAGCCCGGCACTGCATGTCCCGCCCGATTGGCTCGGAACTCTGTCCCAGTGGATGATTTTCCTGCAATATCCGCTCTACGGTCTGCTGATGACTCTGACCTTCCGCGCCGATAAACATCTGCGGGCCTTCATCATTGGACTCGTGGCACATTTCTCGGGACTTTTGAGCGTGGTGATACTGGCTTACCTGGCATAGAAAGACAGGGGATGGGCCCCGGAAAGCAAATTCGGCCATGACCCGAAACAGGATGCTGGCGCGCATGATGGTTACCCAGTTGCGGCTGCGGTTTTTGATCGCGCTGGTAGGTCTGGCCATGCTTTGTCTGGCCTTGACGGTCCTCTTCCTGGCGGCTTGGCACCGTCGGGGAGACACTTTTGCGCTCGCCCTGGGGGCTCTGCTCAGCTTTTTCGCGTCTGTGATCACGGCGGGGGTGACCCTGACCTATCTGCACGTCTCGCGCAGGTCGCTCGCTGCTGCTGAAGCCGCCATAGCCCTGCAGCGCGAACAATGGGAGTCTCGCATCACCGTGCAGCCCAGGTTCTGGATGGGGATCCGCTCGGAGACCGCAGATCGCTTCGCTCATCGCCCTTTGTCCGTCACCTATCGGCGCGACCGCCCCGACAAGAGCGAGCATTACTACGACACCATCGAGTGGCCGCAGGTCGTCGTCGACGTCTGGAACGATGGCGAGCGCTCCTATCGGCTTTCCGGCTATCGCCTGTGGATTCGCGAGGAGAATCACCTTGCCCTCGAGCGCACCCTTTCCGGTTTTGTGGTTCCGCCCAATGAGCTGCGGTCCTTCCCCGTGACCCCGGAGCTGATCGCGCTCAGCGTGCGGCAGCGCCAGTTTAAGGAACGCTATGAACGCCCGCCCTGTGAAGAGAGCATCATCGGCCTGCGCCTGCACTACTCCGACTGGCGCGACGACAACCGTTCCAGCCGCGACGCCTACTACCTGCTCCTCTGCCCGCCACTTGCGAAGGAGTTGTGCATCCAACGCATCGAGCACAATGTCTGAAGAAGTACCTCATATAAATCCGGACCGCATGTTTCTCTTTCTCCTGCTGCCCCTCGTTGCCTTGTCGTTGCCCTCGCTGCTGTTCTGCCTCCTGGAGATCGCGCTGTGGCTCCATGGCAGCCTAAGCGCAGGCCCGGTCGTGTTTCATCTGCCACCCCGGAACCGATGGGACGGCCTGCTCGCGATGCAGACAGCCATCTATCAGTGGATTGCCCGCTGGAACTCGCCGGCTACGCTGGCTGCGACTGCCTTCTTTGTCGTGACTCTTCTCCGCCCACGGTGGCGGCACTGGACCGGGCTGGCGCTGATACCTTACGGATTGCTGCTTTGCGCCGATTTCACTCTCCGCATGCGCTACACTGTGCTGCCATGAGCGCCGAGGTCACGATCGTCGAGTGCCCGCGGGACGCCTGGCAGGGTCTGCCCAAGCCGATCCCCGCGGAAGTGAAGGCCGATTACCTGCGGACACTGATCGAATGCGGGTTCAGGCATATCGATGCTGTTTCGTTCGTCTCGCCCCAGGCTGTGCCGCAGATGGCTGATGCCGAACAGGTTTTGACCCTTCTCGATCCGCCGGACAATGTGGAGATCATCGCGATCGTTGTCAATCGGAAGGGCGCCGCGCGCGCCATCGACACGGGAGCGGTCGCCACCCTCGGATTCCCTTATTCGATCTCCCCGGAATTCCTGCGCCGCAACCAGCATCAGACTGCGGAAGAAAGCCTGGAGGCGCTGGAAGCCGTGGGGCAGGCAGCTTTTCAGGCCGGTCTTGGCGTCGTAGCGTACATTTCGATGGCCTTCGGCAATCCGTACGGCGATCCCTGGAGCATCGAGGAAGTGGTCGCAGCCTGCGACCTGCTGACGGATTCGGGAATCACGCAGATTTCCCTCGCCGATACCGTCGGGGTTGCCGATGCGGCTCTGGTGGAAGATCTGGTACGTGCGGTTCTCGACTCCGCCAGTGAGGACGTCGAGGTGGGCGTGCATCTGCATGCACGGCCGGAGGACACCGCAGCGAAAATCGGCGCGGCCTACCGGGCCGGGTGCCGGCGTTTCGATATGGCGATGGGTGGGATCGGAGGCTGTCCGTTCGCACAGGACGCGCTGGTGGGCAATATTGCAACCGAGTTGGCGCTGACAGAACTGAAACGCCTTGGCGCCACACTGCCGGCCTTATCGCCTCTGGATGGATTGCGCCTCGCGGCAGCCCGGATCGAGCAGCGGTTTAGCCACTCTGTGCAGTAGGGATCGCAACCTCTAACCCCCGCGGGTACCTTCGCGCAACGCCGCCTCTCTGCTGATCGTGCCCCTCGGTTGCGTCGCTGAGGCTCTGCGACTCGCACCACCGCGGTGGCGCACGAGCGATTCGCGGCGGCACGCGGTACATTCCCATGGATAGTACCCGAATACAGGGAAAACGTGCTTCCTGAGGAACCCATGCCGGGCAATCCGCGTCAGCTGCTCCTGGTTACACCTGGGACACCGCCGTTTTTTCTTCATTCTCTTCCTCAAGCTGGGTGTCGCCCCTGGCGGGTCGTCCCTGTTGCGATCCACAATGCCGCCGTCAGCTGTCACTCATTGCATTGGATTGCCGGATCCGAAACTTCAATTACACATCATCTCCGAAAATTCCATCTTGTCCACGAAAAATTTTCGCTTGTTTCCAGGCCCTCGCGAATCCCAGCCCTCCCTCCGATTCAAACCGAACCTGTGGTCGGCTGAAAAGGATGCCGGTAAACTGGATAAGAATGATTCCCACACTGGAATGGACCTCGGAAGGGGTTCGCTTTCTCGATCAAACGCGGCTTCCCCTTGAAGAAACCTACGTACTTGCAACGAATTACCAGACTGTCGCGGAAGTAATCAGAACCATGGTGGTGCGCGGCGCACCCGCCATCGGCGTTTCGGCCGCCATGGGGCTGGCTCTCGGCGTCAAGAACAGCCAGGCCGGCAGCGTCGTCGCGCTCGCGACCGAGTTCGAGACGATGTGCCGCACCCTGGCGGCAACCCGGCCGACAGCTGTCAATTTGTTTTGGGCCATCGAGCGGATGAAGACTGTGTTCTCTGCTCTGGCTGGGAAGCCGGGGGTGACGGTCAACACCATTCGCGCTGCACTCATCGATGAGGCCCAGCGGATGTACCGGGAGGACATCGCGGCCTGCCGTGAGATGGGGGCGCATGGCGCGCCTTTGCTGCCCCAGGCTGGCGGCGTCCTGACGCATTGCAACGCCGGGGCGCTGGCGACGTGCGGATACGGAACCGCGCTGGGAGTCATCCGTTCGGCGATCGAGGAGGGGCACCAGATCCATGTCTACGCGGACGAGACAAGGCCATTCCTTCAGGGTGCGAGACTGACAGCCTGGGAGCTGATGCACGACGGCATTCCGACCACGGTGCTGTGCGACAACATGGCTGCCAGCCTGATGCGGCAGGGGAAGATTCAGGCGGTGATCGTCGGCGCGGACCGGATCGCGGCCAACGGCGACGTGGCCAACAAGATCGGGACGTACGGGGTCGCCGTGCTGGCCAGGGAGCATGGCATCCCCTTTTACGTGGCCGCGCCCTGGTCGACCATTGACCTGAAAACGCCCACCGGAGATGCCATCCCCATCGAGCAGCGGGCCGAACGTGAAGTAACCCACCACGCCGGCAAACAGCTCACCCCGCATGGGGTAGGCATCGAGAATCCGGCCTTCGACGTAACGCCGGCCAGGTACGTGACCGCCATCATTACGGAGCGGGGAGTGCTGCGGGCGCCGTACGAAGAGTCGCTGCGTGAGCTGGAGCCGATAGGGGCGAACCAGCCGGGCGGATAACCACTTTTTATTAACGCGAACCCCTCAGGAAACCCAGGATTCTGTTCGGTTGGGCATGGGGCACCCCCCGCGCATCCATTCTCGTGACGCGTAGCCTCAGCGCGCGAACAGCGTGAGCGGGATGGAGTCACCCAGGGCGCGATACCCCTCCGGATTGGGATGCAGATGATCGCCGCAGTCATAGGCCGGTAACAGGCGGTCGGGCTGGCCTGGGTCGCGCACCACCTTGTCGAAGTCGAGAACCTGGTCGAAATGTCCGGGGGCGCGGATCCAGGAGTTGATGGCTTCCCGGTCGGCCTCCGTGGCTGGACCGGGATGGTAGTAGTCGGAGCCGGCGAAGGGCGTAATGGTCGCCCCGATCACCCGAATCCCGTGAGCGTGGGCGCGCACGATCGTCTGCTGATAGGCAGACAGAATCCGCCTCACCAGCGCGCTGTGATCGGCAGCCGACGCCGCGCCGTTCCGCGTGACGCCGCCGAGATCGTTGACACCTTCGAAGACAATGAGCCAGTGAACGCCCGTCTGAGCGAGCACATCGCGGTCGAAACGAGCTAGGACGCTGGGGCCGAGGCCATCCGTCAACAGATGATTCCCACCGATTCCCTCGTTCAGGACGCCGACGTCCCGCGTGGCTGGTGACGCCTGCAGGTGCTCCGCCAGAACGTCCGTCCAGCGGTCGTTTCCGTTCGTGGTGGTTGCGTGTCCATCGGTGATGGAATCGCCCAGCGCGACGACGGAGGCCGCTCCGGACGCCGCGAGGACGTCGACCCCCGCAATTTGGTACCAGTGATCGACGTGGTTCGCCCCCGGAAGCGTCGCAGACGCAACCAAATTGCCGTGTACGTACCAGGAGGTCGCCCGCGAGCCGGGATGACCGGTCTCTCGGACCGGCGGCGCATCGAGGTGGAACGTGATTGCGAGACTGGAGAGCGGCGCGACCGGGTAGTCGATCGGGTCAGAGATGTATTCTGCGCCTGCGGGGACAATAACCTCCGACGCTCCGGAGAAGGTCAGAGCCCGGTCCGATGACGGATCGATGGCCGGGGAAGCGGGTGAGAGCGGCTGGGCAACATGCACCGAGGTGAATTTCAGCGGCTCTGTGCCGAAGGCATTGGAAAGATGAACGCGCAGCGTCGTGCCGCCGACGGAAAGGCGAACGATCTGGCGAACCGTCGCATCGCGCAGGTCGTCTGGGGCCAGAGCATTCTCCGGCTCCGGTATCTGCTGCGATGTCGCCCAGCTACCCACCCAGACCTGGGCACGCGATGCCCCCTGGGCGTGCCCCGGCACACCCGAGACACAGGCAAGGAACAGAAAAAAAGCTGCCGATGGAATATGTTTTGCTGGCTTCATCTCGAATCATCTAGTATGGGTGCCGAACTAAATCGATTTTATTGCGAAGCAAGGATAGCACCGATGCAGATCCCGACCCGTTTGGTTTCCGTGCTGATGCCGCTTCCCATCGTCGCCGCGATTGCACTGCCTGCCAGGCAGGCGCAGGCACAGAGTCCGGCAACGCCTCCGCCGGTGACGTTTACAGCCGAGCAGGATCACCAGAACATGATGGATCAGCTGGGAATCAAGGCTCTGCGCCCTGGCCCCAGCGGTGACGAGAAGGCGCCGAACCACGCGAATTACGACGAGTTGAAGGCCAATCCCTATCTCAACATCCCCGATGCGCTCACGCTGAACAGCGGCCAGAAAGTCACCACAGCGCAGATTTGGTGGAATGAAAGACGGCCGCAGATTGTCCACGATTTCGAAGAGTACGTTTACGGTCGGATCCCCAAGGACGTGCCGCAGGTGACCTGGTCGGTGATTGCCGACGAAAAAGAGAACATCGGCTTCCATCCCGTCATCGCATCGGAGTTGAACGGGCACGTCGACAATTCATCCTGGCCGCAAATCGATGTGAATCTCCGTATGACGCTGCTGATCCCGGCCGATGCCAAAGGACCGGTGCCGGTTCTGATCATGTTCGGCCCCAGCGGCTTCCCTGCCCCCGTGCAGCCGTCGCCCGCGGACCTGGCCCATATCAACACCGCGATGAAGGCGCTGCTGGTGCAGCAGGATCCTTCGCTCAGGGATGTGATCGAGCAACATCCGGGATGGGAGCCGATTCGTCCGGTTCCATTTCAATTCCCGCAGATGAATGCCGATGGCGATCCGCCCAGCGAGTGGGAGTTGATCGCAGCTGGCTGGGGCTTCGCCAGGCTCGATCCGCAGAGCGCGCAGCCCGACAATGGAGCGGATCTGACGCGCGGTATCATCGGCCTGGTGAACAAAGGCCAACCGCGCAAACCGGACGACTGGGGCGCGCTGCGCGCATGGGCGTGGGCCGCGAGCCGTGGCCTCGATTATCTTGAATCCGACCCCGCCGTGGATGCGAAGCACGTCGGCATCGAAGGAGTGTCGCGCTACGGCAAGGCGGCTCTGGTCACCATGGCCTTCGACCAGCGCTTTGCGATGGTGCTTGTGGGTTCGTCGGGCAAGGGCGGCGCAACGCTGCTGCGACGCAACTACGGCGAAGCGGTGGAGAGCCTCACCGGTGGCGAGTACTACTGGATGGCCGGGAACTTCATGAAGTATGGGGCGTCCCAGGCGACCTTCGGCAGCATGAACCCGGGCGATATTCCCGTGGACTCGAATGAGTTGATCGCGCTGTGTGCACCTCGCCTGACATTTATCAGCTACGGCATCCCGGAAAAGGGAGATGCTCACTGGCTCGACCACCAGGGGAGCTGGATGGCGACGGTGGCGGCGAGCCCGGTGTGGACGCTGTTGGGCGCGCCAGGACTCAGCACCACGGACCTCGACTACAAAACTGCCAAGATGCCCCCCGTGAACGACGGCCTCCTCGGTGGCAAGCTCGCGTGGCGCCAGGACGATGGCGGCCACACTGACGCCCCCAACGTGAAATATTTCATTCAGTGGGTCGATGGGTTCATCGGATATTCGAAATAGGCTCAACGCGAGGGCCTTGCCGGCGGCCTTCCCTCGCGCCGCAGTGATGGAGGTCGCTTGAAGATCTGCCTGCAATCTGTGGTTGCTCTCGGATTTCTTCTCCTTTCCGTGCGCTTTGCCGCGGCCCAGGATCTGCCCACGGTCCGCATCGAGAACGGCGCTTCGCAGCTCATCGTGCACGGCCAGCCGTTTCTTGTGTTGGGTGGCGAACTGGGCAATTCGTCTGCGGGAACTGCGGCCCAGGCCGATTCCATTCTCCCTCGCCTGGCCCAGCTGCACTTCAACACCGTGCTGATGCCGGTGGCCTGGGACCAGATCGAACCGGAAGAGGGCCAGTTCGACTTCTCGATCCTCGACCACTGGATCGCCGAAGCGCGGCAGCAGCAATTGCACCTGGTGCTTCTCTGGTTCGGAAGCTGGAAAAATGCGTTCTCCGAGTATGCGCCGGCCTGGGTGCTCTCGGATGCGCATCGCTTTCCCAGGGAGGTATCGGCCGAGGGCCTGCCGCTGGAGATTCTTTCTCCGCTCGGCGAGCAGACCGCTGCGTGCGACGGCCGTGCATTCGCTGCGCTGCTGCGTCACGTCCACGACACAGACGCATCGCAGCAAACGGTTCTCATGGTGCAGGTGGAAAACGAAATCGGTTTCCTGGGTCTCGGGGGACGCGATCGCTCCGCAATTGCCAACCAGCTTTTTCAGGGGCCCGTGCCAACGGAGCTTTCTCACGCTCTTGCGGCTCATCGCACCGAACTGCCGCGGGAGCTGGCAGAGTACTTCAACCCCGCCGGTCGCACCTGGCGGGAGACGTTTGGCGCCATGGCCGATGAAGCGTTCATGGCGTGGTACTACGGCCGGTTCGTGAATGAGGTGGCGGAGGCGGGCAGGAAAGAATACCCGCTGCCCATGTATATGAACGCGCAACTGCCCGCGCCCTTCGAGCGGGCCGGCGAGTATCCCAGCGGTGGTCCGCACCCCCTCACGCAGGCCGTCTATCGCGCTGCCGCGCCTGCTGTCGATTTCTATGCGCCGGACATTTATTGGCCGGACTTTGAGCAGTGGGTCGAGCATTACCAGGCCGAACGGAATCCCGTCTTTGTTCCGGAAGCACGGCTCGATGTGGCGCCTTACAACGCTCTCTATACTCTGGGCGAAGCACGCGGCTTCGGGTTCTCTCCCTTCGCGGTGGATTCGCTGCCGGCCGCGGGCGAGCCGGAACAGACCGGCCCGCGAGTGGCCGATGTGTACGCGGACCTCGAGCAGATGAGTAACCTGATTTTGCAGGCACAGGCGAAAGACGCGATCCGTGCGCTGGTGCTGCACGAAGCCAGCCCGCGCCCGGCTCGGACCATAGCGCTGGGAGGATTTCTTTTCCGCGCCAGCTTGTCTCGCAGCTGGCCGGCAAGAAATCTGGAGGCGAAGGACGGCGCAATGATGGTGATCGAAGCCGGGCCCGGCGAGTTTTATTTGCTGGGCAGCGGGCTGAGCGTAACTTTTCTGCGCGATCCCGATGTCGACAATCGGATCGCCGGGATCGCCAGCATCGAAGAAGGCTCGTATGCAGACGGCAAATGGGTCACACGACACCGGCTGAACGGGGATCAGAGCGACCAGGGACGCGAATTGTTAATGGATCCGCATGCCTTTCATGTCTACCTGGTGCAGCTCTACACGTATGGCCGGGAAAATCTCAACCCGTAGTATTTGCCGATGGGTGGCGTCGGCGCACCTGCGTCATTGTCCCTGAAGCCAGCGAGCGTAGGGGTAAAGCAGCAGAAACAGGATCATTGCCAGGACGAGGATGTCGGCGTAGAGCAGCAGCATGACTCCGCCATGGTAGAAGCTCCAGCGCCGGCGCAGGCAGCGGGTGGTTTCCCACGTACCGTACAGGGCGGCACAGGCGGGCAGCAGGATCCAGGGCGAAGGGTGAATATCGGGGAAGCCGGCACAGACCAGGGTCAGGATTAGGCTGACGAGGACGACGGCGGTTCCCCGCAGGAGCGATCTTGCCCGTATATTGAAGACGGCGTATTGCATCAGCCATGACTACTGTATCGAATTCCGGGGCCTTATCCGGCGCGTTGAGCGCGGGGGCGAAAAGAGAACGCATTGTGCGCCGGGTGGCGCGCGAGCTGCGCGACGGCTTCTACGTGAACCTGGGGATCGGCCTGCCGACCCTGGTGGCGAACTATGTGCCGCCGGGAATCGAGGTGGTGCTGCAGTCGGAGAACGGGATGCTCGGGGTGGGGCCGTATCCGCTGGCCGGCGAAGAGGATCCCGACCTGATCAACGCCGGCAAGGAGACGGTCACAGCCCTGCCGGGAACATCCTACTTCTCCAGCTCCGATTCCTTTGCGATGATCCGCGGCGGCCACATCGATCTGAGCGTGCTGGGCGCGATGGAAGTCGACGAGGAAGGCACCCTTGCCAACTGGATGATCCCCGGCAAGATGGTGAAGGGCATGGGCGGGGCGATGGACCTGGTCGCGAGCGCGCGGCGGGTGATCGTCGCGATGGAGCACACCACCAAGGAGGGCGCTCCCAAGATTCTGAGAAAGTGCACGCTGCCGCTAACCGGTGTCCGCGTGGTAGACACGATCGCAACGGAGATGGCCTGGATTCGCGTAACCCCACAGGGCCTGGTGCTCGAGGAGATCGCGCCGGGGCTGACAGTGGAGGACGTACAGAGGGCGACGGAGCCGCGCCTGCAGGTGAGTAAGGAATTGAAAGAGATGGCGGGCTGAGGCGACCGCACGGCGGTGCTTCGTTCGATCCCCGGGCCGTTCCGTGCTCCGCGCGTAACAAGGCCGGAGACAAATATTTATGTGGAAATTAACTCCTCTGCCGTTCACTGAACGGAGTAAAATCCGTGCCGCCATGCGTATCCGGATGAGCTGGTATTGAACTGGATACACCTCACCGGGGCGCACAATCGAGCGCAGGAGGTGCGGTATGCGGTTCGCTAAGAGGATCGTTTCGGTTACCCTCGCGGCGGTTTGCGCAGCATTGTTTGCCGGTTGCGGGCGGCACAGCAGCTCAGAGCATTTCTACCTGGTCGCCACCAACACAAAGCTGGCGTACTGGCAATCGGCCGCGGCGGGCCTCGACAAGATCGCCGCCCAGTATCACGTGCACGCCGAGATGCGCGGGCCGGAGAACTTCGACGCGCAGGCCGAAGTACAGGAGTTTCGCGCGGTTGTCGCCCTCAAGCCCGCGGGCATTTTGGTTTCGGTCGTTGATCCGAAGCTGATGCTGCCGGAGATCAACGCTGCTATGGATGCGGGGATTCCCGTCATTACCGTGGACTCGGACGCTCCCAACAGCCGGCGGCTGTATTTCATCGGCACCAACAATCGCCAGGCAGGCAAGCTGGGCGCAGATGCGTTAATCGAGAGGCTGCACGGCAATGCCAATGTGGTGTTCTTCACCATGCCGGGACAGCCGAATCTGGATGAACGGCTGGCCGGCTACGAAGATGCGCTGGCAGGCACGCCGGACATCCACGTATCGGACATCATCGATATACGCGGCCAGGGAACGGTGGCGTTCGACAAGGCGCAGGAGTTGATGGGCCGCACAGGCAAAGACAGGATCGACGCCTTTGTCTGTCTGGAAGCATCGGCGGGGAAAGAAGTGGGCGAGGTGCTGCGCCGCGCCAATGATAAGAGCCGTGTCCTCATCGCGATGGACGTGGATAAGGACACGCTCGATCTGGTCAAGGAGGGTGTGATTGCGGCCACCGTCGCGCAGAAGCCGTTCACCATGGCATATGTGGGAGTGCAGATGCTCGACGATTTGTATCACGACCCGCTGCCGTCGCTGAACCGGCCCTATGGGATCGATCCGTTCTCTCCGATTCCGGCCTTCATCGATACCGGATCCGCGCTGGTCGACGCTAGTAACGTCGATCAGTATCTCAAGGCGCAGTCGGCGCAGTAACGCCTACTCAACGCGCAACGCCACCATAGGCTCCACGTTGGCAGCGCGCTGTGCGGGCAACGCGGCGGCCAGAAACGCTGCCACGGCGAGAATGAGCGTGGTGGCGATCAGGACCGGGAAGTCCCAGGGCTGGACGCGATAGAGCTGGCTGGCCATAAAGTGCCCGGCGATGATGGCTGCAGGCAGGCCGATGAGCAGGCCAATGCCCGCCTGCAGGAACGCCGTGCGCAGGACCATCTGCAGGATGCCCGTGCGGTCGGCGCCCAGGGCCATGCGGATGCCGATCTCGCTGGTGCGCTGCGCGACTGAGTATGCGGTGACGCCGTAGAGGCCGATGGCGGCGAGGACCAGCGCGAGAAGTCCGAAGACGCTGGTGAGCTGCACCATGAGCTGTTCCTGCTGAAACTGGTCCTGCACCTGCCCGGCAAAGGTCTCAAAGGTCAGCGTCGTCAGGTTGGGATTGATCTGCATGAGCGCGCGCCGCACCTGCGCTTCGAGGCCTGGCAGCGCGCCCATGGTCTGGATCTCCACTGCGCCCATTTCCAGGTGCGAGACATTCTCTTCCATTGCCATCGTCTTGTCCGTGTAGTTCGCCCACTGCGTGGCGGGCAAAAAGAACATCGCTCGAATCTTGCTGTCCGGGTCCCAGTACTGCGTGTCTTCGGTGATCCCCACAATCGAGAACTTCCCCGCGAATTTCTGGTCAAACACCCCGAAGTGCTGCCCCAGCGCGTCGCCATTCTTAAAAAACCGCTTCGCAAATACCTCGTTCACCACCGCCACCAGCGGCGCGGTGGCATTGTCCTCTTCCATAAACTCACGCCCCGCGACGATCTTCGTCCCGATGTTCGCGAAATACCCGGGGCTCACGCGAACCCAGGAAGCGCTGTTGAAGTCGCTCCCCGGCGGCGGTGGCGCCTTGCCTTCGATGTACACGCCCGTGCCCCAGTTGTCGCCTTCCATCGGGCTGTACAGCGAGTAGGTCACTTCCTTCACCGCGGGAATCGCCGCCAGCGTGTCATGCAGTTGGCGGAAGAAGACGTCTGCCTGCGGCGCCTGGTAGCCCGCCATCTGTGGATCGATATGGAGGATGTAGCGGTTCTGCGTCTCGAATCCGAAATGCTGGTGCTGCAGGTTGGTCAGCGACCGGATCAGCAGCCCCGCCGCGCACAGCAGCACCAGCGAAATCGCCGCCTGCGCCACCACCAGAATCTTCTGCGTCCACAGACCGCTGCGCCGTGTCGACCGGTTCGCCCCGCGCAGCGCGTCGATGGGGTCCGCATGGGCCGTCATCCAGGCCGGCGCCACGCCGAACAGTATGCCCGTCAGCAGCGAAACCCCGAACGCGAACGCCAGCACCTCCGGCGAGGGCGTGGCCTGGATGGGCAGATAGCTCTTGCCCGCTACTGCATCCAGCAGGAGCCGCGCGCCTCCATACGCCACAGCCAGCCCGGCCAGCCCGCCGATGACCGCCAGCACTACGCTTTCCGTCAGCGCCTGCATCACCAGGCGCCGCCGCGGCGCGCCCAGCGCGGAGCGCACTGAGGTCAGCCCCTTGCGCGCCGTCGCCCGCACCAGCATCAGGTTGGCGAGGTTGGCGCAGGCAATCAGCAGCACGAAGGCCGAAATCCACATCAGCAGTGCCAGCTCCGACTTGTACTGGTCCTGCATTTGCTGCACTCCGCCTCCGCCGTAGGAGAGGTGCAGCGTCTGCTTGGGGATCAGGGTCTTGTCTGCGGGGTCGACTTTGCTGATGGGGCTTTCCAGGAACTCGCGCAACTCCACCTGCATGCGCGCCTGCATCTGCTTCACGTTCGCACGCGGCGCGAGGCGGCCGATCAGGTTCAGCCACTGCAACTCCGGCTCGTCCAGCACGTTGAAGCTTCCGTTCTGCACGAGCGGCGAGGTACTCAGCGGGAGCCAGAAGGCGGGCGGATCGCTGGTGAGCTTTTCGCCGAAAAACCCCGGCGGACCAATGCCCACCACGGTGAACGCCTGGCTGTTGATGAGGAACGTCGCGCCCACCACCGACGGATCCTGGCCGAATTTCTGCTGCCACGTGCGGTAGCTGATGACGGCGACCGGCGGCGCGCCTTTTTGATCGTCGGAGGGATGCAGCAGGCGTCCGGCCCAGGGGGAGAGGCCGAACGTGTCAAAGGCGTTGCCGGAGACGAACTCGCTACTGTAAGCCTCGGCGGGATGATCGCTCCCCGCGCGCCGCACGCCGATCTCGGTGCGCCCGGACTGAAACGCGGCCAGGCTCGCGAACCCCGGCGTGTGGTAGCGGAATTCCCGGTATTGTTCGGTGGAAAACAGAGACCAGTCGTCCTGCATGCCGCCGTTGATGCAGCAGTTTTCGTTGTTGCCCACGCGGATCAGCTGGCTCGGCTTCGCAACCGGCAGCGACTTGAGCAGCACGGCGTGCACCAGCGTGAAGATGGCGGTCGTGGCGCCAATGCCCAGCGCGAGCGTGAGGATCGCCGTGATTGTGAAGCCGGGCGTTTTTGCGAACTGCCTCAGGGCATAGCGGACGTCTTCGAAAAGCATGGGTACGCCTCGTTGGGATATTTATACGAGATTCCGGCGCGGCTGGTTCGCGACGAGGGCGAGGTCAGGCCCAGGCGTCGATCGTGACGTAGCGGGCAGCGCCGGGAGGGTAGCGCGCCAGGATGAGGCGGGTGGCTTCAATGGAGCGGGAACGGTCGACGCCGATGCGCGTGTGGCTGCCATCGTGGAGAAGGAGATTGGAGCCGCGGCCCCGCTGCTGGTTGCGGAGAATACCGCGCGTGAGATGCGCGGCGATTTGCCCGGCGGCTCTGCCAGGCTGCCAATCGAAGCCCATCGCGTTCCACAGGACCGGCGTGAGACCCAGCGAGCGAGCGGCGCGGAGGACGTCCGGCCGGCGCGCGCCGTGGGGTGGGCGAAAGAAGCGGACAGGCTGGCCGATAGCGTCCTCGATGGTGGCATTGCAGAAGGCAAGCTCGTTGCGGACGCGCCGTGCGCTGAGCAACGGCAGCCAGGGATGACTAGTGGTGTGATTGCCGATGAGGTGCCCGGCTGCGTGAATTTGGCGCACCAGGTCAGGGCGCTGGTGAACGAAGTTGCCGATGAGGAAAAAGGTGGCGCGGACGTTATGCTGCCCGAGCAGATCGAGAAGCTTCGGAGTGTACGGGTCGTTGGGGCCGTCGTCGAAGGTGAGCGCGAACTCGGCCGGGTCGGTGCCGGCGATGAGAGTGCGCCCGAAGAACTGAGATTCGGGCCAGAGAGCAGCATACACGCAGCCTCCGGCAGCGAGCCCTGCGGCCGTTGCACACGTTGCAATGATGGCAAGCATTGACTCAAGTGTAAGCCGGGTTTTCCTTTTGGCCCGAGCGTGGTATCTTCGTATTTCCTTCGCTGGACCCGCTGCTAACGATGGCCAATCTCTTCGAACAGCCGCACTTTATCGCCGTAGAAGGACCTATCCGCGCCGGCAAATCGTCGCTGGCGCAGGTGCTCGCGGACACATTGCACGCGCGCCGGATCGTTGAGCCGGAGAATAATCCGTTCCTCGATCGCTTTTATCAGGGACAGCCGGGGATGGCTTTTGCCACGCAGATGTGGTTCCTCATGGAGCGGCACGAGCAGTTGCACGATGCGGAGGATTTCAGTTTTCCGGTGGTCGCGGACTATCTTTTTGAGAAGGACAAGATCTTTGCGTATGTCAACCTCAGCGACGCGGAACTGGCCCTCTACAACCGCTATTACCAGATGTTTCGCTCGGATATACCCACGCCGGAGCTTGTAATCTACCTGCAGGCCAGCCCTGACGTGCTGAAACAGCGCTTGCGCCGCAAGGCCGTGCCGGGCGAACGCGCCATCAGCGATAAATACATCGAGCAGGTGGCGGCGGCGTACGAGCACTTCTTCTTTCACTACTCCGCCAGCGATTTGCTGGTCGTGAACACCAGCGAGATCGACTTCGTGAACAACAATCGCGACCTGCAGGCGCTGCTCAGGCGGCTGAGCGAGCCGGTTCATGGGACGCAGTATTTTCTGCCCCTGCGCTAAACCCTGTCCGGATTGGCGTTTTGCAGGAATCGCGCCGCAACGATGCGGCTCACGCCCGGAGCGCGCTCGGTTCCCGCGTCACCGCTTCGCAGTGGGCCTTCAGACTGCGCGCCTCGGTGGCCACGTACTCCGCGATCAGCTTGCCGTATCTGCGGCCGACGATGCCGCCCAGCAGGCCTTCCGTGGCGAAGGACAGCTCGACTTCCGTGCCCGATGCGTCCGCCGCGGTGAGTCGGTGGTCGGCCACCAGCGTGACGCCGGGAGCCTTCTGCATCCATGTGAACGCCCGGTGCAGGGTGCACTCGGTCACTTCGTAGATGCCGGGACGCAGTTTCGGCTGCGTTACGCGATAGCGCGCTCCCACGCGCAGGTCGCCGGGTGTGAGTGGATCGACCTGCAGCATTGTGGAAGTCCAAGTGGGCCAGCGTTCGACGTCGGCGAGGACGCTCCAGATCGCAGCGGGAGTGGCCTGGACGATCACGCGATGGATGGTTTGCATCAGGGGCTCCTGGGGTGGTTTGAGTCGGGCGATTTGCGCGTCAGGAAGAGATACGCGGGTTCGACGCACGAGGTTCCGCAAAGAAAGCCAGCGGTTCAGACCGGAGCCATGGCGAGCATCGTTCCGGACGTGCTGCCACGGCCAATCTGTTACGGGTTGCGCAGGGATTCCGAACGCGCGAACACCGGCAATGCGCGCAGGACCTCTTCGGGTTCGGGGCGGACCCGGAAGTCGGCGTGGGCTTCGCCGTAGAGAATCTTGCCGTCCGGCCCTATAACGTACGTCGCCGGCAGCGGCAGCCTCCAGCTCTCGTCGCCGTTGATAAACGGGATGTTGAGCAGGATGCTGAGGGAATATCGCCGCATATAGTCGGGCAGAGTCCAGACCAGCCCGAATCTCTCGGCAACAACGCAGCCCGAATCGGTGAGCAGAGGAAACGGGATCGAATGCTGGCTCGCGGTGAAATCGCTCTGTCGCGGTACCTGTGGTGAAATGCCCGCGACCAGCGCACCGCGCTCCCGCAATGCCGGATACAGATCGCGCCAGGCTTCGAGTTCCGTGACGCAGTAGGGGCACCAGCGGCCGCGGAAGAAATTCACCACCAGCGGGCCAAGGGCGAGCAGATCGGACGAGCGCACGATCTTGCCGGAGAAGTCGGGCAGAGCGAATTCGGGCGCCGCGGCGCCGACCGGGAGAATGCGCGCTTCAATTCCCGAGTTGAACAACTCTTCGACAGCGCGTTCGCCGATGGCCAGCCGCTCCGGCTGAACCAAGTCGCGAGTGTTGGCGGTGATTGCGTCGAGCTGCTCCTGCAGGTGCGCCATGCATATTCAGTGTAACGGCAGGCGGCGCGGGCAATGAAGCGCAACGATGCAATCGTATTACCATGGTGAGCGGTGAGGGGGTAGTCGTGCGAAATCGCTTGTGGTCGCAGGGGATTTTGCGCTTCGTGACAGGGGCTGTTCTGCTGGGCACGCCACTGGCGATGCTGGCCCAGGACGCGATGCCGGTGCACAAGGAATCGGCGGCAGCTTCAGCGAAGGCTGATGTTCTCACAATTACCGCCGGCCCGGGGCTGCGCGGCGTGTTTACTGTGGCGACGCTGAAGGAATATCCGCACCAGACGGTAACAATCTTCGATCATCACACCAACAGGAACGAGACCTATTCGGGCGTGCCGCTGATCGACCTGCTGGCGAAGCTGGGCGTTCCGCATGGCGAGGCTCTGCGCAGCAAGGCGCTGGCGAAGTTCGTGGTGGCCACGGGCGCGGATGGATATAAAAGCGTGGTGGCGCTGGCGGAAATCGATCCGGAGTTTCATCCGGGAATGGTGCTGGTAGCCGACACGATGGACGGCAAACCGCTGGGCTCGGCAGGACCGTTTCGCCTGGTGGTGAGCGAGGACAAGCGGCCCGCGCGAAGCGTGCGGAATCTGGTTTCGATTGAGGTGAAGACGGCGCAGTAACAGCTATCGCAATTCCTGAGTCGGTGTATCCCGAAGCCGCTGCACTCGCCGTGCCCCTCAGGGAACGGCGACCTTGCACTGAATCCGAAAGGCCACAGGAACTCAGGAATTGCCGTAGTCCCCGATGCCGAGCTTCTTCCAGATCGCGTCGACACGTGACTTTGTGGCCGCGTCCATCTCAATCATCGCCGGCCACGGCCGGGTGAAGCCTTCCGCCGCCCATTTTCGCGTTGCGTCAATGCCCATCTTGCTGCCGTAGTTCGGCAGGCGGGAGGAGTGGTCGAGCGAATCGACCGGGCCCAGGGTGAACTGGATGTCGCGCTCGGGATCGATATTGTTGGCGACGCGGAGAACGACCTCGGCCAGGTTCTGCACGTCGCAGTCTTCGTCGACGACGACGATGCACTTGGTGAACATGGCCTGGCCCATGGCCCAGATGCCGTTCATGACCTTGCGCGCGTGGCCCGCGTAGCTCTTTCTGATCGACACAATCATGAGGTTGTGGAAGACCGCTTCGACGGGCAGATTGATGTCGACGATTTCAGGCAGCGTAAGGCGAAAGAGCGGGATAAAGATGCGCTCGACCGCCTTTCCCATCCACGCGTCCTCCTGGGGCGGCTTGCCGACCACGGTGGCCGGCCAGATGGGGTCTTTGCGGTGCGTGATGCAGGTGATGTGGAAGACGGGATAGTCTTCGGCCATGGTGTAGAAGCCGGTGTGGTCGCCGAAGGGGCCCTCGGCGCGCAGCTCATCGAGGCGGACATAGCCTTCGAGGACGATTTCAGCATGCGCCGGAACTTCGAGATCGACGGTTTCGCACTTCACCAGTTCGACGGGTTCCTGCCGGAGAAACCCGGCGATCAGGAACTCTTCGACCTCAGGCGGTGCGGGCACAATAGCGGAGAAGGTCGTCGCGGGATCGGTGCCGATGGCCACGGCAACTTCGAGGCGAGCGTCGGGCGAGCCGGCATTGACGACGTTGCCGAGGGCAATGTTGGTGGTGCCCCCCGCCGTTTCCGCCATCGCGCTGACGCGGCCGGACGCAGAACCCGCGGTGGCGCGCAGGCGGTCCCGCAGATGCTCGGCTGCGTTCTTCTGCCGCTGCCAGTGCATGCCGGTGGTTTGCCCGTCGTAGACCTGCATCCGATACATGCCCATGTTGCGCTTGCCGGTGCGTGGATCGCGTGTAACCACGCAGGGCAGCGTGATGAAGCGGCCGGCATCGAGCGGCCAGGTCTGCAGAACCGGAAAATCGAGCACCGAAAAACTATCGCGAAGGATGACTTCCTTGCAGGCGGCCTCCCGGGCCGGGACGACTTTGGGGAAGAACTTGCCGATGTCAGCGAGCATAGGCAGCATCTTCAGCTTTTCAAGGAAGCCCTCGGGTGATTTGACCTCCAGCAGGGCGCGAATACGCGCGGCGATCTCGTCGAGAGAGTCGACACCGAGGGCGAGCTGCATGCGGCGCTCGCTGCCGAACTGATTCATGAGCACACGCCCGCCGGGGTAGCCTTTGACGTTTTCGAAGAGGAGCGCGGGACCGCCGGCTGCCGGGGTGCCGCGCCCGGATTTCGCAGCCCGGTCAGCGATCTCGGCCATCTCGAGGATCGGGTCCACTTCTTCGCGGACGCGCTTTAGCTCGCCGGCTTTGTCCAGAAGTTTAATCCAGTCTCTGAGGTCGTCGCAGGCCAGGGGTCTCTCTCCAAAGGGATGTCGCTCTTAACTATAGAACGTCGGGCAACCGCAGGCGCTTATCGCGGCAGAACCGCCAGTCTGCTCGCGGCTAGCTTCTCTGCGGTGGTCAGCGCGTCGGCGGCCTTGACTTTCACATCGGGGGTGACGCCGACGCCCGCCCAGTCCGCGCCGCCGTAGGGATTGACGATGCGTATTTCCGGGATACCCATGCCGAAGTGATGGTCGATGCGATGGAACGCGCCCGCATGAGCGCCGCCGCGTGTGGTTTCGCCGACCAGCGTGGCGCGGTGGAGCATTTTCAGGTTGTAACTGAACTGTTCGGCGCCTGACCACGTCGACGCAGAGGTAAGGATGTACACGGGCTTGTCAGCGAGAAGGCTGCCGGGAACGGGCGATGACGTGAAGTCGGGTTGAGCTTGTCGCGGGTTGTACCACGCGCGTGGCCGATCGAAGAGCGGGGCAGCAACGAGAGCAACCGTCTCGGGAAAGCCGCCATGGTTCTCACGCAGGTCGATGATGAGAGCGTCGGAATGGTTGAGCGCAGTGACGGCAGCGGTGATCTGTTCGCCGCAGATTGAAGCGTCGGGGAAAGAATCGAGCTTAAGATAGCCGATGTCGTGCGCCAGGATCGCGACCTTCTCGATGCTGCAGTTCTGCTGCTGCATGGCCTGACGGTAACGGGCCATATCTTCGGGCGTCGGAGCCACGGCGTGCGCAGGTAAGGGGTTGGAGCTGTATTCGACGACGAGGTGCATGTCCTGGCTGGCATCCCGCATTTGCCGGGTGAGCAAAGCGGCGAATGCTCCGCCTGAGGTCGCCCCGTTGTCGTCACCGCTCTTTTCCTGCGCGAGCAAAGCGTCGGCAGTTTTCTCGGCAACCTTCGGATCGAAATAGAACGCTCTCAGATCCTTTGCGGCGGCTTCGATGACGAGATGGCGCTCGGCTGCATCGATGGAGTCGCCACGCATGACCTCGATGGTCGTCGGGGCAGCAGCCTGTCGAGGATTCGGCGATTCCGGGGGTGGCATGGGCGTTCCTGGAGCGGGGGCGGCTGTATACCCGCTTTCCGCAGCTGCCGCAAACGGCATGCCCGAGGCGGAGAGCTCTGCGGCAGTCGGCGCAGGAGTGGGTCCCTCAGCGCGCTGAGCGTGCGCGCGCCGCACCATGCGAGACAGGCTGGAGGCAGGCGGGATGCCCGCATAGTTGAGGAGCAGAAAGAACGCCACAGTGCCACCCAGGGAAAGCGTCGCTGCAATCATCACCGCGGCCGCGCGGGGAGGCTGGCGTTCGAGGACCTCAAAGCAGGGCATTCCCGCGGAAGGCCGATGGGCGGCGGCGGCTTCCATGCCGGAGCGCATCGCTCTGTGTTCGCGCGGCAGGGAAAAGGCGAGATCGGCGACAAGGTCAAGCCACAGGCGCAGACGGGCGAAGAGTCCTGGCTCGTCGCGAAGGCGATCGCGCAGCAGTTGCATGGCTTCCTCCCCGTACACTCTCCGAAAATCCGCGGGATAAAGGCGCAGCAGCAGCGCGTATAGCTTTTCAGACATAATCCCCCCGGAAGATCCTGCGGGCGCGCGCGATGCGCAGCAGGCCGGCTAGGCGGTCGGCTTCGGAGCGGGCGAGTTTGCGTCCGGACGCGGTGAGGCGGTAGTAGCGGCGGCGTTCGCTGTGGGGAGCGTCGTCGCTGCGAGAGCCCACTTCTTCGATGAGCTTTTCTTCGAGGAGGGACTGTACGGAGCTGTACAGTGTGCCCGGGCCGAGGCGAACGCGGCCTTCGCTCTGCTCCTCCACCTGGCGCATGATGCCGTAGCCGTGGCGATCCTCATCGGCGAGGGCGAGGAGGATTTGAAAGGCGGCGGAGGGGAGCGGGTCGAGTTTTTTCTTTGGCATAGTCGATGATCGATACAACGATCAACGACTCTACGCTGACCCGGCGTGGACTGTCAAGAACGCGGACCGTCGGGGATCGCTCCTGCTGGTGTGAGGGCGAAGGATTATGCCGTCACCCATCTGCGCGATTCCCGCGTCCTGACAGCAGCGAGGTTGGGCACCAAGAGTGGCCCTATTCTCGCGCGAGGAAGTAGTAGACGGCGGGGGTAACGATCAGCGAAAGCACCATCGAAACCAGCAGGCCGCCGATGACGGCGATGGCCAGAGGCTGCAGCATCTGCGAGCCTGCTCCCAAAGCCAGTGCGAGCGGCAGCATGCCGCTCATCGCCGCCAGAGCGGTCATGACGATGGGGCGCAGGCGGCGGTGCGCGGCATGCAGCATCGCGTCGTAGGCGCTCAGACCTTCGCGGCGAAATCGCTGGTCGGCATCGAGCAGCAGGATGCCGTTTTTAGCGACGATGCCGATCACCATGATGAGGCCCATGAATGAGGCCACGTTGAAGGTAGTTCCGGTAAGGAGCAGAGCGAAAATCACCCCGCCCGTCGAAAGAACCGACGAAACCAGCACCGCGACGGGCGCGGAGAAACTGCGGAATTCCGCCAGCAGCACGCCGAATACGAGAATCAGCGCGAGCAGCAGCACCTGCAGCAGCTCGTGAAAAGACTGTTGCTGGGTTTGGTAGGTTCCGCCGTACTCGACGCGAACGCCGGAGGGCAGATGCAGATCGCGCACCGCCTCCTGGACCCGGCGGATGGCCGTCCCGAGATCGGAGCCCTCCAGGCGTCCGGTCACCGTGATCAGCTGCTGGAGATTCTCGCGGAGAATTTCGTTCTGGGGCGGCAACTGCTCCACCTGAGCCAGTGAGCCAAGGGTCGCCAGCTTGCCGCTGGAACTGACAAAGACCGTGTTCTCGATGGCGTCAAGGCCGGAACGATGCGAGTCGTCGAGGCGGACGCGGACGGTGTAGGGCCGGCCATTGTCGATGAGCGGCTCAGGCGTGGGAACGCCGTCGAGGATAGAGGCAGCGTCGGTCGCAACTTCGGCAGTGGTGAAGCCAAGACGGGCCGCGATGCCCGGATCGACCTGAAAGTTGGTGGCCGGACCGCTGACCGTATTGTCGACGCCGTCTTCCACATCGACCACTCCAGGCACTTTGGAGATGGCGTCAGCAACGCGCGGGCCGAGCTGATTGAGCAGGTCCTGATTGGGCGAGAATATCTTGATCTGAACCGGCTCGGGCGCGTTGGAGAGGTCGCCGATCATGTCCTGCAAAACCTGCGTGAACTCAATGTCCAGTTCCGGCTCGGCGGCGTGGATCCGCTCACGCGCGTCTTCCATGACTGCCTCGATGCCACGGCTGCGATGGTCGGTGAGCATTACCGTGAAGTCGCCGGTGTTGGCTTCCGTAACCGCGGCCAGACCCATCTGCAGGCCGGTTCGGCGGGACGTGGATTCCACTTCGGGAATTTCATGAAGGATGCGGTCGACGTGCAGCAGGACGCGGTTGGTCTCCTGGAGCGAACTGCCGGCAGGCATCACATAGTCAAGCACAAAGCCACCTTCATCCATTTCCGGCAGCAAATCGGTGCCAAGACCTTTGTAACCAAAAAACGTAATCAGGACGAGAAGACCGCATGCCCCGGCCAGCCACAGTGGGCGATCGAGGGCGGCGCGCAGCAAACGTTCGTGCGCGCGGAGAACGGGAGCCATCAGGCCCCGATGCTGGGCGGACTCCGCATCGGCGGGACCGTCGGAGGCGCCGCCATTCGTGCTGCGAAGAACGGTGAGGCTGAGGGCCGGTGTCAGGGTGAGCGCCAGCGCAAGCGAGGTGAGCAGGGCCACCGTCATGGTGATGGCCAGCGCGCGAAAGAACGTCCCGGTAACGCCGGTGACCGACACCAGCGGGAGAAAGACAACGATGGGCGTGATGGTGGAGCCAACCAAAGGCCCGGTAATTTCGTGCAGGGCTTTGCGGACTGATTCCACGCGGGATTCGCCGCTCTCGCGGTGCAGGACGATGTTCTCGACCACAACAATGGCATCGTCGATGACCAGACCGACCGCCGCAGCCAGTCCGCCCAGGGTCATGAGGTTGAAGCTCTGCCCCATGACCCACAACGCGATAAACGTAACCGTGATGGTGACAGGAATAACCAGGCCGGCGACCAGAGAGGAGGTCCAGTCGCGCAGAAACAGCACCATGATGACCGAGGCGAGGATGAGGCCAAGCAGGATGGCGTCGCGCACGCTGGCGATGCTGTCGCGGACCAGGTGGGACTGGTCGTAAAACGGCTGGATGGTGACGCCGGCGGGCAGGTTGCGCTTCAGCTGCGCCATTTCCGCAGCGACTTCGTCGGCGACAGCGACGGTGTTGCTGTCAGGCTGGCGGGCAATGTTGATGAGGACGGCGGGCTGTCCGTTGGCCGTGACAATGGTATAGACAGGTTCCGTGGCGGGGACGACCTGGGCTACGTCGGAGAGGTGAACAGGCACGCCTGCAGCGGTGGCCTTGACCGAGATTTGCGCGAGTTGCTCGAGGTTGTGCGCCTGATCGCCCACCAGCCCGAGAATGAGCTGATGATGATCTTCGTAGAGGCCGGGCGATTCGACCAGATTGGTTTGCTGAATAGCACTGACCAAATCGCCGATCGTGAGCGAAGCGGCAATCAGCTTCGCGGTGTTCGGGATCACGTGGAATTCCGGCACCTGGCCGCCCTGAACGACCACCGTGCTGACGCCGTCCAGCCGGTTGAGCGGAGGTTTCAGGTCGTAATTAGCCAGCTCCCACAGGCGTGTTTGCGAGACGGTGCTGGACGTAAGGGCGTAGCCCAGAATTGGATCCAGCGTCGCGAACGTTAGCCGGTTGACCGAGATCTGCGCCGTGGAGGGCAGACTCTGCTGCAATCGTGCTACGGCCGCGTTGACGAGCTGAAGGGTCTGGAACATATCGACGTTCCAGTTGAAAAAGAGATCGACCTCCGCCGAGCCGCGGCTGGTAATGGACCGGACGTCAACGAGGCCCGGCACGCTGTTCACGGCATCTTCGAGCGGCCGAGTAATGGTCACTTCCATCTGCTCGATGGGCGTGACGCCGTTATCGACACCGATGACGACCCGGGGGAAATTCGTCTGGGGAAAAACCGCGATGGGGATATGAAAAGCGAGGAAGATCCCGGCAGCCGCAAGAACGATGGTGAAGAAAAAAATGCTGCGCGACCAGCGCGGCAGCCAGAATGGCCGCTCAGGTGATTCGGTCACTTACCGCCCTCCGCAGCCTGGCCGGATCCTTCATCGCTCTCCGTGGAAGCCACGATCCTGACATGCGTCCCATCGTCCAGGCTGGCAGCGCCCTCGGTGACGATCTGCTGGCCGGCGGAGATGCCGCTCAGGATCTGCGTCTGCCCTTCCCCGGAGATGCCGATTGTCACCTGAACCTGGTGCGCGATTCCATCGCTTCCCACCACCACCGCCGTCGGCTTGCCGGCGGAGCTGAGGACGATAGCCTCCGACGGAACAACCAGCGCGCGCGGCACCGTGCGTCCGGCAACCGTCACGTGAACCGCGGTGCCGGGACGCAGATCGCCATCGGGATTCTCAAGGCGAACCCATATTTCGACGGTTGTGCTCCCTGGATCGAGCGCTGGACTGATCAGGGTGATTTTTCCCTGCACCGGCGCGGACAGGCCGGGCACCTCGACGGAGGCGGCATTGCCGCTTCTGAGCATTTGCGCCTGCGCCTGCGACAGATGGATCCTTGCCAGCAGTGCCGAGGTATCCATCACCGTGATCAGCGGCGCCCCGGCGGCTGCCGTTTCGCCCGCATACAGAGGACGATCGGTGACCACACCCGAGATGGGACTGCGGATTTCTGAGTAGCCGAGAGCCGCTTCAGCGCCCTCGTATTTGCCGCGCGCGGATTCGAGCTGGCCTTTGGCCGCATTGAGCGCGGCCTCGCGCCCGACCTTATCCATCGCGGCGAGATGCTGCAGCGCCGTCTCGTAAGCCGCCTGCGCCTGCACCAGAGCGGCTTTCGAAGTATCGAGATCGCGGCCGGCGATGGCCCCCTGGTCGAAGAGCTTCTCCCGGCTCGCCACGATTTGACGATTCAGGTCGAGGTTCGCTTTGGCCTGGGCAAGATCGAGCTGCGCCTTTTGATACTCCTCCGGAACCTGAGCCTTCACTGCCGTTTCATAGGCAGCCTGGGCGGCATCGTACGCACCCTTGTTATCGGTGAGCGCGGCTTCGAGGTCGCTGTTGTCGAGCACCGCAAGCAGCTCGTCCGCCTTCACCCTCGAGCCGCGTTGAACATAAAACTTCTTGACGGGCGCGGTGATCTTCGGCGAGATCGCGGCCTGCGCGACCGGGGACAGCACTGCGTCTGCACCCACGTGTTCCGTGATTGAGGCGATGCGCGCAGGCACCGCCTGCACCGCCACCGCCGTGGGCGGAGCTTCTCCATTTCCTGAGCATCCGGTTGACCAGGCGAGCACAGAGCTCGTCAACAGGGCGATGACAAGGGTGACCTGGGTGCGGCGGAGTGAGGGCGTCATTCAGAGGACTCCGGTGAGGGTCTGCAGGTTGGCGCGGGCCACCCGGCTGCGCAGGATGCCGTCCGCGAGCGCGGCCTCGGCCTGCGCCAGAGAGGTTTCGGCGTCGACGACCTCCAGTGCGAGGGCTTCGCCCGCGGAGTAACGCAGCCGGGTAAGGCGCAGGCTTTCGCGGGCCGTCTCTGCACTGGCGCGCAGTGACGTCACCTGATCGCCAGCCACGCGCGCCTCCGCATAGTACTCATCAAGCTGAGCGACAAGGCGGCGCTGGGTCGTGGTGAGAGCGGCCTGGGCGGCCTTCTCCCGCAGTTCCGACTGGCGCACGCGGTCGTGGGTGGCGAACCAGTCCCACACCGGAAAATCGATGGAGACGGAAGCCGAATACCCGAGGTTGCGAACCTCGTCGCGACCGTTGACGGCAATCTCAGGCGCGTTGATGCCCCAGGTGTAGTTCAAGCCGATGGTGGGAATATAACCGGCCCGCGCGGCTTCCACTGCGTCGTGCCCGGCGTGCAATGCGGCCAGCGCGCTGCGCAGGTCGGGGTTGTTATGGGAAGCCGCAGCCTGGACGGTGGACTCGTCCGGCAATGGGGCCTGGGGTTGCTTCTCATCCGCGAGGGTATAGGGCGTCCGCGGGTCGGCAAAGAGCAGGACACCCAGTTCGAGGCGGGCTTTCTCAGCCGCCAGAGTGGCATCGGCAAAGTCCCGCTGGCGCTGCTGGAAGGCGAGTTCGGCTTTTACGAAGTCGGCGTGCGCAACCTCGCGCCCGGTTTCGAGCTTCTGCGTCAGGTCGACGAAGCTTTTTGACTCATCGAGAGCCTGCTTTGCCACGTCTGCTTTCTTGGCAGTGGAAACAACGCTGAAGTAAGCCGTGACGACGCGGGCCACCAGATCACGGCGGGCGCTTTCGAGGTCAGCTCCGGCCTGCGTCGCCAGCGCGCGCGAGCGGCGATAGTTCTCGAGGTTCGTGACGCTGATCGTCTGGTTCACCAGAATCTGCGCCCAGTACTCATGGATGGAATCGTTGGCGACAAAGGCGGGCAATTCCTCCAGACCCGGCGGTGCATCCTTATTCAGAAAACGGCTCGGCGTCGTATAGGTATACACCCCGTTCGCGGTGGCGTTGGGCAGCAGCTCGCCGCGGCTCATTGCGGCATCGAGGCGCGCCGAACCACTGGCGGCAGAAGCTGAAGCAAAGGCGGGGTCGTTGGCCAGCGCCGCGGCGATGGCGTGACGCAGGGTAATTCCGCTGTCGGGAGCGGCGCCGCCTTGCACCTCCGGCTGCGGTGCCTGGGGCCACGGGCCGTCCGCCGAGGCGCACAGAGGAGCGGCGGTTGCAGCCAGAAACAGTGCACCCAGGGCCGCCCAAATGGAGAGTCGCGAAAACACTCGAAACAGAATAACAAGGCAATCTTAAGAATTTCTGACGACCGTCCTGCAGGGAAATCGCCGCGCTACTGGAGCTTCTGCTCGCTCATCAATTGGGCGAACTGCGGCGTGGAGCGGAGCGAGGCAAGCTCCTGATCGTGCAGGATCTCTTTCCGATCGCTAAATCCTTCGTTCAGAGCCTTGCGCAGATAGTCGATGGCGCGATCGAACTGGCCGGCCTGAGCGAAGAGTTTCGCAAGGCAATAATCCTGCTGGGCACGCTCGCGCGCGGGAAAAGACTCAGAGATCAGCTGCGGTGAAGTGTCCTCGAAGATGCGCGGATCGAGCGCAATGGCGGCGCGATAAGCATTGATCCCCGCATTGGGTTTGCGTTCCGCGAAGTACGCCGTGCCGAGATTGCTCAGGATGGATGGCGATTGCGGCGCGAGGCGAAGCGCCCGGCGGTAGTATTTCTCAGCCTTATGGAAGCTGCCTTTGGCGTAATAAACGGCGCCGAGATTATTCAGCGCTTCCGGATAATTGGGGCGCAGCCGCAGCGCCTGCTGGTAATCCCGTTTTGCCTGGTCCATGGCGAACAGGTGGTGGTATGCGAGTCCCAGCTTGTTCCAGATTTCAGCCGAATCCCGCGGTGCATCCTGGTAGGCTTCGATGGCTGCCAGATATTGCTGGCGAGCCATGGCCAGATCGCCGCGTACTTCGGCCGAGATCGCGTTGGGTGGCTCTTCCGGGACCCGGGTGGGCGCCTGAGAGTTAGCGGCTGCAGAAGGGATCGCCGCAAGGGTGACCAACACGATGTTGGCAACGGCTCGGTTGCCCATGGCAAAACAGCGCCGCATACGCGCCTCCCTCGTCCGAGGGATGGAACGCTCCAAATAATGCACCCGAAAGTGGGCGATGCACAAGGGCAAAACCCGCAACACGCCGGGCCGGGAATGCCACGGTAACAAGGCAGGGGTCCGGCAGTCGGCAAGCCCACCGCTGCTCCCCGCGTCACACCGAGGTGGCAGATACCTGAAAGAAGACCCCGCGCGGGTCGGGTGAGCCAGTCTGCTCAAACGCAGCCCTTTCTATAATGAAGGCTCATGACAACCATTCGAGCCGCCACCCCCGATGACGCTGCCCTCATCCTTGCCTTCGTGCGCGAACTGGCGGAATACGAGCGCGAACCCGATGCTGTGAAGATCGGCGCAGCCGACCTTGCGCGAGATGGATTTCCGGCCCCCGGCGGCGACCGGTATTTCGAGTGTCTGATTGCGGAGCAGGACGGCGAACCGGCGGGGATTGCGTTGTTCTTTCCTGTTTATTCCACCTGGCGGGGGCGTTCGCTGCACCTGGAAGATCTGTTCGTGCGTCCGCGATTTCGTGGGCGCGGTGTGGGCAGGGCGCTGCTGACGAAAGTGGCGTCAATCGCCGTGGAACGGGGCTGCGCGTTGTTGTTCTGGCACGTTTTGGACTGGAACGAGCCGGCTATTGAGTTCTATGGGTCCCTGGGAGCAACCACTCTGGATGCGTGGAAGCGGATGCGCCTGGCCGATGAAGCCCTGGCGGCCGTTGCGGCGCAGAGCCATGCTTCGGTATGAGAATTCGCGTCATTGGCGGTGGGCTGGCCGGCCCCGAGGCAGCGCTGGTTGCGGCCAGGATGGGTGCCGAGGTCGATCTGTACGAAATGCGCCCGCTACAGAGCACGCCCGCCCATCGGACGCCGGATTTCGGGGAGCTGGTCTGCTCCAACTCGCTCAAATCGGAGAGCGAAAACACCGCGCCCTGGCTGCTGAAAGCCGAGATGCGGCGGGCTGGGTCGCCACTGCTGGAGTGTGCTGACGCCAGCGCCGTCCCAGCCGGTCATGCGCTGGCCGTCGATCGGGCGGTGTTTTCCCGCCTCATCGGCGAGATGATTGCCGCCCAGCCTCGCATCACGGTGCATCGTGAGGAAGTAACGCGGCTCGATGCTGCCGGTCAGATCGCCATCGTGGCCTCCGGGCCGCTGACCTCACCGTCCCTCTCCCAGGAGATTGCAAGGCTCACCGGCAGCGACCATCTGGCGTTCTACGACTCGATCAGCCCGATTGTGGAGGCCGACTCTATCGACCGCGAGAAAGTCTACCTGGCCGCTCGCTACGATCGGGGCACCGCGGATTACATCAACTGCCCCATGACCCAGGCAGACTACGAGGCCTTCCACGATGCGCTGCTCACCGCGGAGAGCGTGGAGGCGAAGGAATGGGAGAAACTCGAGTATTTTGAGGGCTGCCTGCCGATCGAAGAGCTGGCCCGTCGCGGTCGCGACACGCTGCGCTTCGGGCCCATGAAACCGGTGGGGTTGCGCGATCCGCGGACGGGGAAAATGCCGTGGGCGGTAGTGCAGCTGCGAGTGGAGAATCTGCGGGCTGACTCCTATAACCTGGTCGGTTTTCAGAACCATATGAAGTTCGGTGAGCAGGCGCGCATTTTCCGCATGATCCCGGGCCTCGAAAACGCAAAATTCCTGCGTTACGGCCAGATTCATCGCAACACCTATATCGACGCGCCACGCGTGCTCTCGCGCACCCTCAATCTGCGCGGGCATCCTGAAATTTACTTTGCCGGGCAGATTTCGGGTGTGGAGGGGTATACCGAATCGATCGCCACGGGAATGCTGGCGGGCATGCACGCGGCAATGGCGGCGCAGTCCCGGCCGCCGCACCCGATTCCGCGGGGGACGGCGCTCGGCTCGCTGGTGAACTACATCACCCAGGCGGACGCGAAACGCTTTCAGCCGGCGAACATTACCTTCGACCTGCTGGAGCCTCTCGATGAGGCGACGCGACGGCGCGTGCGCGACAAGCGCGAGCGGCACCGCATGCAGTGCGAGCGGGCGCTGGCGTCGATGGACGCATGGCTGGCCGCGACGGGTGTGTACCGAAAAGAGGCAGACGGCGACCACGCCATCGCATGCGCGGAGCGACCTACCTGCTAACCTGAAGGGGAACATCATGAGATTTGGAGTTCTTGTTTTCCCCGGATCGAACTGCGACCACGACACCTGGCATGTGGTGGCAGAACTGGCGCGCCAGCCGGTGGTCTTCCTTTGGCACGACTCGGCCGACCTGCAGAGCTGCGACGCAATCCTGGTTCCCGGCGGATTTGCGTATGGAGATTATCTGAGAACCGGGGCGATTGCGCGGTTTTCCCCCGTCATGCAGTCGGTGAAAAAGTTCGCCGCACAGGGCGGCCTGGTGCTCGGGATTTGCAATGGTTTCCAGATCCTGTGCGAAGCCGGCCTGCTCCCGGGCGCACTGATGCGCAACGCGGGTTTGCAGTATATCTGTAAGCAGGTCTGTCTCAGAACTGAGACAGCCGATTCGCCCTTCACGCAGACCGTCCGCCCGGGGCAGGTGCTGAAGATCCCCATCGGCCACATGGAAGGGAATTATTTCTGCGATGACGTCACCCTGGCCGAGCTTCGTCGACAGCATCGCGTTGCCTTCCGCTATGCGACATCGGACGGCGAGGTGACTCCGGAGGCTAATCCCAACGGGTCGCTGGACAACATTGCGGGCATTCTGAACGAGGGAAGGAACGTACTGGGGATGATGCCCCATCCAGACCGGTCGAGCGAAGCGTTGCTGGGCTCGGCGGACGGATTTCGAATCTTCGAGTCTCTGGTCGGAGCTCTGGCCCGGAAGCCATGATCGACATTCATCATCATCTGCTCTTCGCGATCGACGACGGCCCGAAAAACATTGAAGCCTCAATCGAGCAGGCCAGGGCCGCCGCGGCCGACGGCATCACCCACATTGCCTGTACCCCACATGCGAATCATGTGTTCGCCTTCAGGCCGGAGATCAATCGGGAGCGGCTGGCGGCGATCCGCGAGCGGATAGGTGACAAGCTCACTCTGGGCCTGGGCTGCGACTTTCATCTTTCCTACGAGAATATCGAAGACGCACTGCACTATCCCACGAAGTACACGATCAATCAAGGGCGATATTTGCTGGTCGAATTCGCCGATTATGTAATCCCCACCAACATCGGAATCGCTTTTCACGAGCTGATGGTCAAAGGAATGCAGCCGATCATCACCCATCCGGAACGGAATATGCTCCTGCAGCGGGATTTCGAGCGCATGGCCGTGTGGCTGCGAACCGGCTGCCTGGTCCAGGTAACTGCAGCCTCCCTGGGCAAGGGGTTCGGAAAACGCGCACACAAAGTGGCGTGGGAGTTGCTCGAGCGAAATTGGGTTCACTTTGTCGCGACTGACGCTCACAATTTGAATGCGCGGCGTCCCTGCCTGAGCGAGGCCTATGAAGCCATCGAGAAGCGCCTCGGCCGGCAGACGGCGGAGCGGCTGTGCGTGGACAATCCGCGCGCGGTCTTCGAGAATCGCGAGTTGCTCCCACAGCCGGAGCCGGAAGGGATCGGCGAGGACGCTTCGGTGAAGCGCGGATTCCTGTCGCGCCTCTTTGCAAGATAAGTCGCGGCAGCGAAAGCGAAACCAACCGGTCGGCCTCTCCGCCAGGCATGTCTGGCGGCGCTTTCCTACCCTCAAAAACAGAGCCTGTCAGCGGATGCCGTGTTGATCGTATCGAAAAGAACTCTGTGCTGTGCGTCCAGCCGGTCCACGTGAACGCTGTACGACTCGTTCCACTCGAATGTAGCCATCCCGCTCCCCCAAAATCGCTCGGTCTACCGATTCTTATCGGCGGACGGAGAGCAGGACTTAACGCCGGACCATCACAGACCGAGCCCGCCATCGACACTCAGGATCTGGCCGGTGATGAAGTGCGGCCCAGTGGCAAAGAACAGCACGGCCGCCGCCACGTCCTGGGCAGTGCCGTTGCGTTTCATCGGCGTGCGCCGCGCGAACGACTCGTACTCTTCACCAACCTCGCCATTGACGATCATCCCCGGTGCAACGCAGTTCACGCTGATTTCCGGTGCGAAGGCCCGCGACATGGTGCGGGTCAGCATGTGCAGCGCTGCTTTTGAAGTGGAGTAATGGGCGTGGGTCGGCCACGGATGCATCCCGCCGAGAGATCCTATGTTGATGATGCGGCCCTGCGCAGCTTTCAGGTAGGGGTGCGCGGCCTGGGCGGCGAGAAACGGACCCCGGGTGTTGGTTTCGAACATGGCATCCCACTGTTCGACAGTGATGCTTTCGAGGGCCTCTGTCTCAAAGCGGCCGGCATTGTTCACCAGCAGGTCGAGACGGCGGAAGCGCGCAGCCGCGGCTTCGATCGCGGTGCGTATCTGCGCCGGATCGCGGACGTCGGCCTGAAACGCCGTCGCCTGCACCCCAAGCGCTTCGAGTTCGGAGACGGTACGCAGTGCCGCGCTTTCGGATTCGCGATACGTGATGGCAATATCGGCGCCGGCCTCAGCCAGCGACAGGGCGAGAGCCCGCCCGATCCTTTTAGCCCCGCCAGTGACGACGGCGGCCTGGCCCTGTAGCGGCTTCATGGCTCGATTCTAAATCGCGACTCGGCCGATCCGGCGCGGTGGCCGCTCAGGGCGATGCCGGCGAGCGCCAGCAGAGGGGGAAAACACTCCAGCGTGTAACGCGGCTCCGGCGCCTCCAGCGTCAGCAGCAGAGCGCAGCGCAGCAGGATGAATGCCAGAATGGCCCCGGCAAAGCGCGGACGCTTCAGGAATCCAACCAGGGCCGCGACCAGATACGCCAGGTTCAGCGCCGCGTAGGCGACGGCGAACTCCGTTTCGGATTCGTGATGCTCAAACTGCCACCAGCGCATTTCAATCCACAGCATTTCGGTGCGCGGGCGCAGCCACATATCGGCGAGACGCATCAGCGGCAACGCCACGTAGTATCGGAAGGGATGGGCGCGGATGCCTTGATCCGCAAGCGCACCGAAGGCTGCATCAATCGGCGGCGTGAGCGTAGTCCCGCGGTTATAGGCTGCGATCAGTTGCTTCGTCTGCTCATACTCCGCCGGCGAGTCGAAGGCGCGCGCGGGCAGATTGCTGAAATCAATGACGTCTGTATTGGCATTCCAGTAGACGTCGGCAGTGCAGGTGAGATCGGCGCAGATTGTCTTCGTCCAGCGATTGAATCCCGGATCGGAGCTCTCTCCCGGGTCGACGGCATAGCGGGGCGCAAGCGGTTCGAAGATGTGGAAAGTGCGCTCGTTGCGTGCGGCCCACAGGACGAACGGCGCGAGCGAGAATATTCCGCAAATCGCCGCCCAGCGCGTCATGCGCGCCCTGCCCCAGCGCCTCCAGCCGCAGAAAACGATGGCGGGACACAGCGCGACCGCGACCAGCGCACCGTCGGGCCGCAGAAGCGCGGCGTAGCTCCACGCAATGGCGAGGGCGCAAGCCCAGGTCCACTTCGGAGTCTCGAGAAAACGCACGATCGCGTAGAAAGCGAGCGCTGTGCAGAAAATTTCAGGCGTTTCCGTAAGCGGAGCCGCGGCATAGTTCGCGGTAAAGGGGCACAGCACAGAAAGCCACAACGCCCACCAGCCCGCGCGATCGCTCCACACGCGGCGCGCGAAACCGGCAATCAGCAGGCACGAAGCAAGGTCCAGGCCGGTTTGCGCGAACATCACCGCGTTGTAGTGCTCCATGCCGAAGAACCGGAAGCACAGGATCAGAAAGAGAGGGTAGCCGGGCAGCCGGATGAGCGTGGGATGGATGCCGCCTGGCGAGGACAAGCCGTAGACACCGTGAAGCATCCAGTTCTTCGCGATGTCCCCGTACATCAGCGTGTCGCCGTTCACCTCTGGATACGCGTAAATAAACCAGATACGGAGAGCAGCGCCGGCGGTGAGCGCGAGCAGGACCAACCACCACTTTCTGGACCATGGACAAGGCACTGGAAACATTAGAACAGCTATCGCAATTCCCGAGTCGGTGTATCCCGAAGCCGCTGCAGTCAGGTTGCCGCGACCCGCAGGAAGCGGCGGCCCTGCACTGAATCCGAAAAACCACAGCAACGCAGGAATTGCCGTAAGCGCAGCAAACAGCCGCTCCGCTAAAAGACAGTCCTGGGACGATATGCGGTCCGCACAATATCGTACGATGGATTTCGTACGCTCCAAACAGAATGAAGCAAGTCTTCTACGATCCCAAACAGCGGCGCCGAAAGGTCATTCGGCGGGTGACGGATGTGTCTCTTGTCGCTCTCACCTTAGTGCTGGCTGGGTTCATTTTCAGCGTGTTCTCCCGCCAAACACTGCCCGAACTTCTGCTTCCTGCGCAAAAACCGAACCTGAAGGCGCTCCGGGAGCGCCAGCCGGAATTGATGCGGCGCGCCGCTGCCCGGCCTGCGCGCAGAAACTCGCATCTCCGCTCGTCGGAGATCGAGATGAACTCGGATGAGCAACTGAGAGCCGCTTTCTACGAGAACGACGAGGCCAGCTATTCCGCTCTCAAGCTGCACATCCACCAGCTCGACATGCTGTTTCCCGACTGGCTCCACGTCATTTCCGCCGACGGAAATCTGATGGGCGCGACACCCCAGTTCCCGGTGCATTTTTACAGGGTCGTGGACGCGGCCGGCGTGCATGATGTCGATCCGCAAAACAAGGTCCGAACAACGATCGAAGCCGCAAAGGAGGACACCGACGTCTTCCCCATGCTCAACGACTACGACACGCTGACCAATTCATGGAACGGCGATGTCATCGGGCAGATGCTGCGCAGTCCCGCCGCCAGGGAGCGTCTGCATCTCCAGCTGGACAAATTCCTGTATGCGAACCCGCTGTATCACGGGATTTGCCTGGACTTCGAGCAGGTGCCTGACGATGACACAGCGCTGTACGCACAATGGATCGGAGAGCTGCACAACGATTTTCGCGCGAAAAACCTGCGCATCTACGTGAACGTGCAGGTGAGCGCGGACGACGCATTCGTGAGGCAGGTGGCGCGCAACAGCGACGGCATCATCCTGATGAATTACGACCAGCACGAGGAAACCAGCGATCCCGGTCCCGTGGCCGGCGAGCCGTGGTTTGAGGCCAATCTGACCCACCTGATGAAGATTGTTCCCAAAGAGAAGATCATTTGCGGAATCGGGAATTATGGGTTCGACTGGGCGGTGCCACTCCCGGAAAAGGGTAAAAAGGCTTCCAGCCAGGTGGTGGACGTCACCGATCTCTCGGTGCAGGACGCGTGGCAGCGGGCCGCCGATGCCGATGCGGACGTGCATCTGGAAGGCGACGAGCTGAACCCGCACTTCGCGTACGACGATGAGGACCAGCACCTGCGCCACCAGGTGTGGTTCCTGGACGGTGTGACCGCCCTCAACGAGATGCGCGCGGGCCGCCAGATGGGGCTGCGCACCTTCGCGCTCTGGCGGCTGGGTGAGGAGGATCCCTCGCTGTGGAAGGTCTGGGACCGCCCCAGCGCCCCGGACGCGCCCCAGCTGCTGCGCACCGTGCAGCCGGGCGAGGACGTGGATACGGAAGGCGAGGGCGACGTCCTGCACATCGTGGCCCCGCCGCAGATGGGCGAACGCACCATCCAGATGGACGCTGACAACTTCACCGTCATCGACGAGGAGATGACCCAGCTGCCGCGCTCCTACACTATCGAGCAGTACGGCTACAAGCCCGACGAGCTGGCGCTAACCTTCGACGACGGTCCCGACCCGGTGTGGACCCCAAAGATCCTCGACATCCTGAAGAAGTATCACGTGCACGCGACCTTCATGGTCATCGGCGAGGAGGCCCAGGAGAATGTCGGGCTGCTCAAGCGCTACATCCGCGAAGGGCACGAGATCGCCAACCACACTTTCACCCATCCTGACATCAGCGAAATTTCTCCCTTCCAGCTGCAGGAGGAACTGAACTGGACGGAGCGGCTCTTTGCCGCCGAGCTGGGAATTCAGCCGCTGTATTTCCGTCCTCCTTACTCCATCGACCAGGAGCCGGACACCAACGACGAAGCCGCCCCCGCCTATCGCATCCAGCAGATGGGCTATACCATCATCGGCGACAAGATCGATACCGACGACTGGAACGAGCACCCCCGCAAGTCGCCCCAGGAGATTACCGACAGCGTTCTGCAGCAGATCCAGGAGATGAAAACACTGCCGTGGATGCGCGGCAGCATCATCCTCATGCACGACGGCGGCGGCGACCGCTCCGCCACCGTGGCCGCGCTGCCCCTGCTGATTACCACGCTGCGTGCGAAAGGTTACAAGCTTGTCCCGGTCAGCGAGCTGATGGGAAAAACAACGGCCGAAGTCATGCCCCCCATCTCGCCGAAGATGCGCTGGCAGGCCCGCGTCGACTGGGTCGCGTTCTTTTTCTTCGGATTCTTCGCCCACTTTGTGGTGGACATCTTCTTTATCGGCGACGTGCTGATGAGCGCACGCCTGATCCTGATCGGAATCTTTGCCCTGATCGATCGCATCCGCAGGCGAACGGTTCCCCCAGGTGCTTTCCAGCCGCGCGTGGCCGTGCTGATTCCCGCCTACAACGAGGAGCTGGTCATCGCCCGCACCATCAAATCGGTCCTGCAGTCGGATTACAGCAACATCCGCGTCATCGTGATCGACGACGGCTCGCGCGACCATACATTCGATGTGGCCCGCGAAGCCTGGCCGGAGGGAATCGCGCAGGGACGGCTGATGGTGCTGACCAAACCGAATGCCGGCAAAGCCGAAGCCCTCAATGCGGGGCTGAATCACGTCGACGAGGAAATCTACGTCGGCATCGATGCCGACACTGTGATTGCCCCGGACGCCATTTCGAAGCTGGTCTGTCACTTTGCCGACCCGCGCGTGGGCGCTGTGGCCGGCAACGCCAAGGTCGGCAATCGCGTCAATCTTTGGACCCAGTGGCAGGCCCTCGAATACATCACCAGCCAGAACTTCGAGCGCCGCGCGATGGATTTGTTCGATGTTGTAACCGTGGTTCCCGGCGCTATCGGTGCGTGGCGGACCAGCGCCGTGAAACGCAGCGGTTCTTATCCCGTCAATACCGTAGCTGAAGATGCCGACCTGACCATGAATCTGCTGGAGCAGCGGTTCAAGGTCATCTACGAAGACCGCGCCCTGGCCTTCACCGAGGCTCCGGCGACCGCGCGCAGCCTGATGCGCCAGCGCTTTCGCTGGTCCTTTGGCATCCTGCAGGCCGTCTTCAAGCACCGTGCCGGAGCCAGAACGAATCCCGCGATGGGATTCTTTGCCCTGCCCAACATTCTCATCTTCCAGATTCTGCTGCCGCTGGTGTCGCCCTTCATCGACATCATGTTCGCCGCCGGTGTGATCCATTACCTGATCGACCTGCATTTCCATCCCGAAGCCGCGAGCTCCGCCAGCTTCGACAAGCTGCTCATCTATTTCCTCGTATTCCTGATCATCGACTTTGTCACCTCGGTGCTGGCCTTCAGCCTGGAGCCGCGCCACCCCGCCAACAAGGGCGATATCTGGCTGCTGCCTCACGTCTGGCTGCAGCGCTTCTGCTATCGCCAGCTCTTCTCGATTGTGCTCTTCCGTACCGTAAAGCGGGCCATCGAGGGACGGCCGTTCAACTGGGAGAAAATCGAGCGCACTGCGCGCATGTCGCCGCGCACGGAAAAGATTGCTGCCGGCCAATAGACGGCCGAATTCGTGCGGC
Organism: Acidobacteriaceae bacterium; assembly: GCA_030041435.1. Taxonomy (GTDB): domain Bacteria; phylum Acidobacteriota; class Terriglobia; order Terriglobales; family Acidobacteriaceae; genus Palsa-343. The sequence goes on along the minus strand of JASHNW010000127.1, from coordinate 4,175 downwards.
GGGATGCGCCTGCCGATAGAATCGATAGTGAGAATGAACCGAACAGCCAGGTGGGACTGTTGACTGCTGCGATCATGTCCGTCGAAGGGAAGGCCAGCGCGTGCCCTGCGCTCACGTTCCAGGAATTACTGCTGCGCCTCCAGAGCTTCTGGGCCGAGCGCGGCTGCGTGCTGGCCCAGCCCTGGGACGTGGAGGTGGGTGCCGGCACCATGTCTCCGGACACCTTTCTGCGCGTGCTGGGCCCTGACCCGGTTGCCATCGCCTACACCCAGCCGTCCCGCCGTCCTGCCGACGGCCGCTACGGCGAGAATCCCAACCGGCTGTACAAGCACACGCAACTCCAGGTGATCCTGAAACCTCCGCCCCAGGATATTCAGGAGATTTATCTCGAATCGCTCGAGGCCATCGGCATTCGCCTGCGCGAGCACGACATCAAGTTCGAGGAAGATAACTGGGAGTGGCCCGTGGGCGGCGCGTGGGGTGTGGGCTGGCAGGTCATGCTGGACGGCCTCGAAATCACGCAGTTCACCTACTTCCAGCAATGCGGAGGCATGGACCTCGACCCCATCTCCGGCGAAATCACCTATGGCCTTGAACGTATCGCTGCTTTTCTTCAGGATGTCGATTCGATCTATCAGATCGTATGGGCCCGCGACCCGAAAACCGGCCGCGCCGTCACCTACGGCGACATTCGCCTGCAGGAAGAACTGCAACTCTCGGTTTACAACTTCGAGGCTGCCGACATCGACAAGCTGTGGGAGCATCTGCGCCTCTATGAGGCGGAGTGCCAGGCGCTGCTGGACGCCTTCCACCAGAACTTCAAAGCCGAAAAGACAACCGAGCGTCACGAGAAGATTCATGACCGCCTGGTGCACGATGGCGCCACTCCACCGGAGGAGGCTGTGCGCGAAAAACTGCGGCGCTTCCCTGTTTTGGGTGCGTATGAGCTCTGCCTCAAATGTTCGCACCTGTTCAATCTGCTGGACGCGCGCGGTGCGGTTTCCGTCACGGAGCGCGTCGCAGTGATGGCGAGGATTCGCAATATGGTGGTGGGCGTGGCCAAAGCATACGCGGCGCAAAAACTGGGAACGGGGGCCGCCTAGCCATGCCGAATCTGCTGTTCGAAGCAGGCATGGAGGAGATTCCGGCACGCATGATCGGCGCGGCGGAATCCGAGCTGACCGAACGCGTGGTCGAGTTGCTGCGGCGCGAGCGGTTGCTGGCCGGGGAGCATGAGGTGCACAGCTATTCCACGCCGCGCCGCCTGGCCGTGCAGGTGAACGGAGTGCTGGCGCGGCAGCCGGATGCGACCCAGGAGATGACCGGGCCTGCATGGTCGGTCGCCTTCAAAGATGGCCAGCCGGCTGCGGCAGCGCAGGCTTTTGCGCGCAAGGCAGGCGTGGAGGTAGGCGCACTGCGCAGAGTCACGACGCCCAAGGGCGACTATGTTGCCGCAACTGCCTTGCATCGCGGACGCGACGCAGCCGCGGTGCTGGGCGACTTCCTCGCCGCCGAGTTAGCCGCGCTCTACTGGGCCAAAAATATGTACTGGCGCCCTCTGAAACCGGAGCGTTTTGTGCGGCCGGTGCGCTGGTTGGTGGCGTTGCTCGATCACCGCGTTCTTCCCGTCGAATTTGCCGGGGTCACCGCGTCGAATTGGACCAGGGGCCATCGCATCCTGCACGGCGACGCAGCCGTCACCATCGACCACCCTGACGATTACGTGGGCGCCCTGGAAGCGGCGCAGGTGACGGTGGATGTGGCGTTGCGCCGGCACAGGATTCGCAAGGCGCTGGACCTGGAAACACGCAGCCTTGCAGGAGCGCGCTGGCGTGAGGACTCGGCGCTCATCGATACCGTCACCCAGCTGACGGAATGGCCGTCCGTGGTGCTGGGAAGCTTCGACCGCGAATATCTGGAGTTACCGGAGGAAGTGCTGGTAACCGTCATGCGCGATCACCAGAAGTATTTCGCGGTGGAGAATGCCCAGGGGAAACTGGAGCCCTGTTTCCTCGCCGTCCTGAACACTCACCCGGAAGAGAAGGGGATCGAGACCGTCCGGCACGGCAACGAGCGCGTGCTGCGCGCGCGCTTCAGCGATGCGCGGTTCTTCTGGCGCGTCGATCAGAAGACGCCCCTGGAAGATCGCGTGGAGAAGCTCCAGTCGGTCACGTTCCACAAGGAGCTGGGCAGCTACTGGGACAAAACACAGGCGAATCTGCGGCTGGCCGAGACTCTGGCGGCCCTTGTGGCCAACCGCGGAATCAGGGTCGATCGTGCTGCCCTGGCCCAGGCCGTCCGCCTCGCCAAGACTGACCTCACCACTGAGCTGGTTAAGGAATTCACAGAGCTGCAGGGTATCGTCGGCGGACTCTATGCGCGCGCACAGGGTTTGGGTGAGACGGTCGCGCAGGCCATCTATTGGCAATACTCGCCGGCCGCGGTCGAGGACCCGATCCCGGCAACGATTGAAGGGCAAATACTGGGCGTTGCGGATCGCATGCAGACCATCGCGGCGATGTTCGGAATTGGCCTGGAGCCGACGGGATCGAAGGATCCCTATGCCCTGCGCCGGGCGGCCAATGCCATCGTGAAGATCCTGGCCGAGTCGGGATTACCGCTGACGCTCGCTGACCTTTTCGAGCCTGCGCCGTCTGGCTTCAGCGTCGAGGCAAACGAGAAGCTGCGGGCATTTTTCCGCGAACGGCTGGAATTTTGGCTGCGCGATGTCCGCGGCTTTGCCTATGACGTGGTCAACGCGGTCCTCGCGGCGGGGTCGAATGATGTTCCCGATGCCATGGCACGCGCGGAGGCGCTGACGGCGGTGCGCGGCTCAGACGACCTTGCGGCGATTGCCGCGGCATTCAAGCGGATCAGGAATATTCTGCGCCAGGCTCACGAGAAGGGGATCCTCAATCCAGGCCAGGACACGGACGCAGCGAGCCCCGATCTGCTACAGGAACCGGCAGAGCGAGCACTGCGTGAGCAGGCATTGAAGCTCGCTCCGGTGGTTGAGGATTTGCGATCCCACAGGCAATACCGCGAGGCACTTGAACAGATCGCCTCCCTGCGCCCCCACGTCGATCTCTTCTTCGACAAAGTGATGGTGATGGTGGAAGACGAGGCGGTCCGACGGAATCGCCTGGCATTGATCGCCCAGGTGCTCAGCGCCTTCTCCTCGATCGCGGACTTCTCCGAGCTGGTGTTGGCGTAATCCGCCGGCCGCAGCCCCTGGCCCATCCCGTGACGGGACGAAGCTCCTGGGGATGGAATAGCTATCATAGGTCTTGCTGCCTTCGCGGCCAGGAGCGTGCGTGCCAGAAGAACTGTGGGCAGAGGTCGAAAGCTACATCGACAATCTGCTGATTCCCTCCGATCCGGTACTCGAAGCTGCTGTTGCGGCCAGTGAGGCAGCCGGATTGCCGCAAATCGCCGTGACGCCGAGTCAGGGCAAGCTCCTCTATCTGCTGGCGCGGATGCAGAAGGCGCGGCGCATCCTCGAAATCGGCACGCTCGCCGGATACAGCACCATCTGGATGGCGCGCGCTCTGCCCGACAACGGCAGCCTCGTGACTCTGGAAGTGGACCGAAATCACTGCGAGGTAGCCCGCGCCAACATCGCCCGCGCCGACCTGTCTTCCCTGGTCGATCTCCGTGAAGGGCCCGCACTCGACTCGCTGCCGGAACTGGCCGCCGAGGGTCTGGATCCGTTCGATATGGCTTTCATTGACGCGGATAAGGAGAACAGCGAGGCCTACTTCCGCTGGGCGATGCGTCTGTCGCGGCCCGGTGCCCTGTTCGTAATCGATAACGTGATTCGCGAGGGCGAAGTGGCCGATGCGGCATCGGCCGATCCGCGCGTGCAGGGGATTCGCAAACTGAACGAGGCCATGGCCGCGGAGCCGCGCATCACAGCCACCACCATGCAGACCGTCGGCAGCAAGGGATACGACGGGTTCACACTGGCGATTTTCGAAGGCTAGAGCAGTTCTAATTTAAGTATCTACATTTATGCGATAATCCTCCTGTCCTTTAGAAGGAGGGTTCGGATGCAATCGTATTCGCAGGATCTGCGTGATCGTGTGCTTCGGGCGCTGGCTCGGGGAGAGGGCCCATCGGCGATCGCGCAGCGCTTTGAGGTCAGCCGCTTCTATGTTTATCAGGTGCGGGACCGG
>JASHNW010000126.1 GCA_030041435.1 Acidobacteriaceae bacterium | reverse complement strand
GAGGATCCTCCGTTGCGTCTCATCCAGCTCCATCTCTCCGGCAAAGATGATTGACCCTTCCGAGCCGAGGTCCAGTACAAGATCGGGGACCGCCGCATCGAGCGCATCATGCAGGGCGCGATGAGTGGCGAAATCAGCGTGGGCGTGGACTCCGGGCTCCCCGCAGGCAAGGACACGGAACGAGTGGCGGCAGCTATCTCCGACCCGCTGGACGAGCAGGCGGAAGGTGCGCTGAGGCAGGGACATGGATTTCACGCTCTCACCGCATATCGCCGAACATGTGTGATATCCGTCAGAAGCTGTTTGTTGACCCAGGCAGGCCCTCTACCATCATGGCGCGCGAGCGCGGCCATGGGTCCTGCGCGGATCAAAGTATGTCCGGACGTAGTGCTACCTTCGTGATCTTGTCAGGCGCTTCCTGCAAAGGTTACTCTCGCACCGTGCGACTCTGCCTCCTGGGGATGCCGCGATGGATAGAGAGCAACCCTTTACCGCGCTGATGGCCGACGCGCGCCGCGCTGTGGTCGCGCTGGACAATCTCAGCCTGCGCGATGGTACGAAGTCCACTGGTCGGGCCGTCAGGGACGGCAAAGATGTCTATGTCCGGCTCCTAAAAGGGGCCCTGAAGGCAGAGAGGCAGGAAGTGCGAGGTGTTGGGCTGGACGCGGAGACACGGTGCGTCCATTACCACTCAACGCTCGACGTCGTTGCCATCAGGATGGCTTGCTGCAGCATTTACTATGCCTGCAAGGATTGTCACGATATGCTGGCCGACCGCGACATCAGGGTCTGGCCCCGCTCCGAATGGAGCGCATGCGCAGCTCTTTGCGGAGCCTGCGGATGCGAGCTGACGATCCACCAGTATATGAATAGCGGTTGCCGGTGTCCTCATTGCAACGCAGGGTTCAACCCGGTCTGTAGAAATCATTACCATTTCTACTTCGAGTCCGAAGGTGCCGTTTGAGTTCGTTCGAGGAAGGCGCCTACCACCTCGGCGCACTGTTCAGGGAACTCTCTGTCCTCACGGGAAAAAGCCGCAAGTTCGTGGCTGTCTATGTCAATTTCACCGATAACTTTGCCGTGGGCGCGTATCGGAACAACGATCTCCGATCTGGTTTCGAGTGAACAAGCCAGATACCGCGGATCGGCATTAACGTTATCCACAATCACGGTGTCGTTCTGGGCGACAGCCGCTCCGCAGATGCCCTGGCTCACGGGAATCCGATCATGCTCCGTGGGCGCTCCGTGAAACGGCCCAAGCACAAGCATTTCCGGATCATCGGGGTCCAGCATATAGAAGCCTGCCCAGTTGTAATAGGTGAGGCGCTCGGGGATGATGCTGACGATGAGGTTCTGAAGCGTCACGATGTCAGGCGCAACCTGGGCAAACGCGCCTATTTCGGAAAGAATCGAGCAACGGGATTGAGACGCGTACATATATCCGGCCTGTTTTCGGGTGGAGGGAATCTCCACTCTGGCCATAATGGAATCTGCGCTTCTTCTCCTCATCAGGTCATCGGCCTTTAACGGCCCGGCCCCCGTCAGGTTCTGAAGAAGCTAATCTCACCAGTTGTGCCATCTTTGGCGGCTCGAGCATCTCGTTGGAAAAGCTTTTTGTACTTCGCCTGGTCCCAGCTATGCAGCGCGACGATATTCCTGTTCGGTGGCGATCAGCGACCAGATGATGCGGTTGTTCTTGTTGGCGACGGCCACGCACGCCTTCGTGGTCCCAAGCCGCTGCTGCTTATCCACGATCCAGAGACTTCGCTGGTCGGTTTTCGTTTTTGCTCGGTAGACGACGGAGCGCGCTCCATGAATCAACAGGGTTCTCAGGTACGGATCGCCGCGATTGCTGATGCCCAGCAGTCGGCTCTTGCCGCCGCTGGAGTTCTGCCTGGGCACAAGCCCCAGCCAGGCGGAAAACTGGCGTCCGTTCTCAAAGGCATGTCCGTTGCTGATCGCGGCGACGATCGCTGTCGCAATCAGCGGCCCCACGCCTTCGACTGCGGCTATGCGCCGGCAGTCCGGCGTGTTCTGGAATGCGATCTGAATCCGCTTGTCGGCTGCAGCGATCTTCTCGTCCAGCTGCGCGAGCTCTTCGTAGAGGCTTTGAAACAGCTTCCGGCCGAAGCCTGTCAGCCGGCTCTCGGCATCTTCCAGCACCGCCGGCTGACCGCTGCGCACCTGCCCCGGGTGCCGCGGCAATACGATCCCATACTCAGCCAGCAGGCCGCGGATCTGGTTGATGAGTTGTGTCCGATTCGCAACGAGTCGGCTGCGGACACGGTGCAGGCACTGCACGTCCTGCTGTTCGACGAACTTCGGAGGAACGAAGCGAATGTTGGGTCGCGGCCTCGCAAATCGCTTCCGCATCGTTGGCGTCGTTCTTCTGGGACTTCACGTACGGCTTCACGAACTGCGGCGCCATCAACCGAACCGTATGCCCCATGCCGCTGAGCACGCGCGCCCAGTGATGAGCGCTGCCGCTGGCCTCGATCCCCACCTGGCAGGGCGGCTGCTCAGAAAAGAACCGAATGACTTCGTTCCGTCTCAGCTTCCGTCGCAGTACAGGCCGTCCCGACCTGTCAGCCCCATGCATCTGAAAGACCTGCTTCGCAATGTCCAGCCCAATCGTCGTAACCTTCGTCACGGTGTGCCCTCCTCGTAGCGAGCCTACCAACTCACCTCTACGAGGCGGGTCCATCCCATTAGGTCACTAGGAGGACCTTCGCGCCCACTATTTCCGCCAGGAGCATCCGAGGCTAAACGATGACCAGATTTTCACAGAACGGGAAGAGAAGTTTGCCACGCTCCTATATGAAATAAGTCAAGTGTTGGGCTACAAATTCGGGCGTACCCACGCCCGTGACAATATTTATCGGCCCCAACTCCACGGCACTATAGAGCAGATGGAACTTGAGACGCTCACGCGTGTACTGGATTTATTGCGAAGCGATGCACTGCCCATCCGGTTTGTCACCGGACCGCCAGCACCGTTACTACAACCGATACCGCTGGATGAGCTGCGAGACGCCCCAACCGCAACCGCCCTGCCAGCTCCCGAAAAACCAAGCTGGAGGAAGTAGCCAGGAAATTCTGCGACGCATCTACGGGCATTTGTGCGTGATTGTGGGCCATCCTGGGCGCGAAAATTCACGATTGCGGGCCGCGCCGAACTGTGACACCATACGGGGAAACCCATTTGTTTCCTGGTTGCCCGCCGCTCTGCTATGACGGCGGGTATTCTTTTTCACCGTACGCGATTGTGGGGCAATTTGGCCACATACGAAAACGCCCGCCTGTCCTGGTGAGGAATGGCGGGCGGGTCCGGTCCGCAGCCCCGGGACTTCCCGGGCGGACCTTTCAGTTGTGAGCGGCATTATGCCTTAGAGCTGCTAGGCGTGGCCAGCCAAAATTGAACTGGTCCGTGCGCGGGCGGCCCCGCATCGCCATCAGCGCGCAATTGCCAAACGCTTGGCCGTGGATTTCCCCTCGCGGCACTTCAGCTTGGACAGGAGCGCCTTGGGCAAACGGCGCCGCTGTCCTTCCGTGAGTGAGGCGCGGAGTACGAATCTGCCCACCAGTTCCCGATGGTCCCGATACATACGCCAGGTAGCCATCAGCCTTACAAAGTTGTCCACCCTTACGGTGCTTTTGGCAGTCGTTTCGGTCAGAGTCCAATAACCTTTTGGCCGTGCGCTATAACTTTCCGTGAGCTTGCCCCCGGAAAACGTACCCCTTAGGGAAGCTCTGAGCAACCGACCGATTTCGGGATGAACGGGGTCGTGTGGGGGGCGGCGGGGTCCTGAAAGGGCTGTGGTGAGCAGTTTCAGGAGGTCGATTTCATTGAAAACCTGCGTTGTTCCCGGCTTGCGGAGACACTACGCCCTGCTGAGGGCCAGCCGTCTGCGGTGCAGGTACAGGTTAGCCAGGGCAAAGTTGACGCACAGCCGCTGGTGATTCCTGGCCAGTCCGCGGTAGCGGGTCTTCTCGAACCCGAAGATGCGCTTCACGATCCGGAAAGGATGCTCCACCTTCGACCGTACTCGGGCCTTCACCCGGTTCTTCGCCCGCTGTAACTCATCCACAGAGTCCTTGTATCGGGTCCGGCGCGAGGTCATATCCTGGACATGCGGAGCGGCCGCGCGGATCACCTCGCTCTGTCCCTGATACCCTCCGTCACCCCAGACCTTGCGCTCCTCGCCATGCAGCAGGTCCGGCAACATATGCTTGTCGGCCACCGAGGCCGCCGTCGTGCACACCGAATGCACGATGCCCGACTTCGAATCCACCCCGATGTGCGCCTTCATGCCGAAGTACCACTACCTGCCCTTGCGCGTCTGGTGCATCTCCGGGTCGCGCTCACCCTGCGCGTTCTTCGTCGACGACGGCGCATGGATGATGGTCGCGTCCACGATGGTTCCGGTGGCGATGCGGAGGCCGCGGCTCTCCAGATGCCGGTTCACCGCATCCAGCAGCGCTCCGCCCAGATCGTGCGCCTCCAGCAGATGGCGGAAGTTCAGTATCGTCGTCTCGTCCGGCGCCGGCGCCCGCCCCAGATCGATGCCCGCAAATCGCCGCAGCACCGGCGAATCGTACAGGGCCTCTTCGGCGGCAGGATCGCTCAGGTTGAACCACTGCTGCAGAAAGTGAAT
>JASHNW010000125.1 GCA_030041435.1 Acidobacteriaceae bacterium | reverse complement strand
CAGGTTGAACCACTGCTGCAGAAAGTGAATGCGCAGCATGATGCTCAGCCCCGTCGGCGGACGCCCGTTCTCGCCCTTCGGATAATGCGGCCGGATCAGCGCCTCCAGCTCCGCCCACGGCACCACCTGATCCATCTCCTCCAGAAACTGCTCCCGCCGCGTCTTCTTGCCGTATCTCTCGAATCCGCTCTGCGCCGTGATCGCCCAAGTTGCTGCGTCCATCGACTTGCGACCTGCCCATCGCGTCCTCATCCCGGATCGGGATTTCGGCTGTTCTGCCAACCGGAGACCAAATCGCTCCGAATCCGATATTCCGGCTGGAACAGAGCGAGGAATCACCCCCGTGGCCATTTTTTTCCGTGCCACGAATCGACAGGAAGAAAGCTTCCTGCTAGTTTCAAACGTTGTGATCTGCTGCCCTCCAATTATCATCGGTTGTGCCCCGAGCTCCGGTAGCACGCTTTTGCGGACTCTGCTGGGACGTCATCCGTCGATCGCTTCCGGCGGAGAAGTAGCACTGCTGGACAAACGGGCACTGCTGAAGGAGCCGCCGGAACGCTATCGCGCTCTGATTGCAACCTGGCTCGCAAAGGGCTATCCAGCCGATTTTCTCGGGCCCAGTGAAGAGCTTTTCGAGGAACTCGACGATTATCCGTGGGATCGGGAAAGCCTTCGCGCGATGTGTCTGTCGGGTCCAGGATACCCGGAGATGCTGGAGGCATTCTGGCGCCGGACGGTGGAAACGCGCGGCGCGCGCCGTTGGCTGGATAAATGCCCGTCGAATATCTATTGCTTCGATCTGATATCCGCACTATATCCCGGCGCGAAGTTCCTTCACCTTATACGCGACGCGCGGGATACGGTGGTGTCTTACTGCGGTCGCGGCGCGAGTCCGTTCCGATCGGTAAGCCGCTGGTATTACGCCACTGTTCTGGGTCTTCTGTATTCCAGCTGGCCTAACTACCTTCGTATTTCCTATGAGCGCCTGGTCCAGGAACCGGTCAAGGTGCTCCGGGAGATCTGCGAGTTCATCGATGAGCCCTACTGCGAGGAAATGCTGGAGCCGAATCCGACGGGAGGGAAACCACGGCATGCCGGTTGGCGCCTGGCGGCGGCCGATGCCGTCGAGGCGTCAAGCGTAGGCCGGTTTCACGGTGAACTGACGGAGCGCCAGAGGGCGATGTTCAACCAGATTGTGCTTTCGGACTCCGCCGCGCGTCCCCTTCAGCAGGCAAACATTGGCAGCATTCCATCTCCGGTGGAACTGCAGCGCCAACTGGGCTACGATACCGATCTTCTGTCGGGTGCTTCGCCACTGACGGACATTGAACTCGACACAGCCTGGCTCGAATTCGAGAACTATCAGACGCGCATGCGTTACCGGCATGGGGTGGAAGTCGAGTGCCAGGTTCTGCTGAAGGGGGCGCGCGGGCGAACTCAGATTCCGGCGCTCGGGAGGCAGTGTCAGACGACGGCCGCAGCTGCCGCTTTAGACAGGGCTGCCATCACCACAATATCGTCTGGCGCGGCGGTTGGAGTTCGCCGCATCGCAACCTGATCGAAAACCTCGCTGAGAAATCCATCGGTTTCGATTGCTTCGGCCAGAAGCGGCTGACCCGCACTCTTCCACCATGCAATCGCATCGTAGTATCGGCTGTCGCGCGCGGTGCGAATGAAAAACGCCTCGGCGGCGCGTACCGGGTCTACCAGGTCCGCCTGCGCCTCGAATTCGAAGGGGGCAGTGAACTGGGCAAACGGAACGTCAATCCAGCCTGGCGCGTTGATTTCGATGATGTGGCGATGAAAACGCAGAAATGCTTTCTCCTCAGGAGAAGACCCAAAGCAGCAACGTATAATTTCCGGATTCAGAAACGGTGCGACCACAAGATTATTTTGCGAGGCGAGCGAACCGGCGTTGCGACGCCGCGTGTATTCGTACAGGAAGTGAAAGTCCAGAAGAAGCAGACCGTGCAGCCCGAAGCGGCCAGCCTGTCGCAGAGAGGCGATGATGATTTCCCGGACCTGCTCCGCAACATCAGACCGGACGAACGGCGGAAGTCTCTTCAGGTACTCGCGGGTCGTGGCCTCCTCGATGTCGTCGTCCCCGATATCGACGGTGATGCGGCCCTCGCGAATCAGCTTGTCGTAGAATCGCCCCCGCACCAACTCGCCATGCTGGCCCATCATGTTGATTCTGGCTTGGAGGAACCGCCGCCCGCAGGCGAACAGCGTCTTGTGTTTGTCGATGTCCATCTCGCCTGCCTGCCAGCGGAGAGCGAGGGCGACGCTGCGAGCCGAGTCCTGCCAGGAATCGGACGCAGGCTCGGAATGGTTGGTGACGATCAGATCGAGGCCGCCCAGCCGCGCCAGTTCGGTTGCCCGAAGCACGTCCGGGGAATGTGCGGGTCCCTTGACCCGCGGCCGAAAGTTCGCCCCAAGAGCGTGAAGGGAAGACACAACGGCCCTCGTATCCCAGCCTCCGCTGAGGCCGACATCGAAATCATCGGCGAAGCGGAGGACCTCGCCGAGCATGTCCAGAAGGGACTGGCGTGCGGCTTCCCGGCGGTCCTCGACAGACAAGGGGCTGGGGTGCAGCCAGTTGGGCGGCAAATCGAAAACGGTTCGATGAATCCCGTCCCGATCGACGCGCAAGCGAGTACCCGGCGCGACGCGGCGCACACCGCGAAAGCCTGTGAGGTCCATCGGGAACCATCCGGCGACGGCCGACCACGCAGCCCACTCGGCGGGGAGGGGCTGCAGCTCAACTCCGAGAATTTGCAGCAGCGCGAGGTGATTCGTGACGGCCCAGAGCCGGCCGTTTTCAAATTCGAAAAGAGGCGCCTGGCCGAGACCATCGACCTGCAGGGTGGTGCTGTGGTTCGCTTTGCGGAACCACAGCAGCGAGAAGGGCGGCGCCAGTTCGCTCAGCACCCGCTCCGGAGAGCGCTCCAGTTCCCGGCACAGAGCCGGAAGCAGAGACTCGGGAACGCGCTGGAGCGATCGGGACAACACAGCCCGCGCGTTCAATGGGTATTCAATTGCCTGGACGTCGGTTTCCTCGTCCGCCTCTGCAAATGCAAGCCTGCAGCCGAAGACAGGTTGTTCGACTATGACACCGTGCAGAGCTGGCGTCGAACAATCTGCGACGATCAGCCCTGGACCGAACATAGGAGCCAGGAACTCCAGGGCCTTTGACGCTATCTTGTCCGAAGAATGGTCCGGAAGGCGGCAGGTGTCATGCCATATCAGGAACGCCCGCATATTGCCCCTCACCCTTATCGCAAAAAATCTACAGACGGTGTTCGGATTTCGTATCTGAGCCGACTGCGTGGTGCTATGATCTCAATATTTCGACCCCAGAGTAGCGGGCCGAGTATCCCAGGCCATTATTACCCAAATGTGGACTTTTATGAACGCAATGACGAAGCCTCGGCTTGTCTATCTGAGCGATACCACGCTTCGCGATGGTGAGCAAATGCCTGGAGCGTCTCTGGATCCCTCCGCCAAGGTTACAATTGCGAAACTCTTAGGTGAAGCAGGCGTAAGCTCAATTGACGCGGGCTTTCCCGCTTGTGGGGCGAGCGAGGTTGAGGCCGTCAGAAGAGTTGCAGATGCCAGTCCGGGCCCCGTGGTTTCCGCTCTCTGCAGGACCCTGCGCGACGACATCGATCGCGCATGGGATAGCCTTGCAGACTGCCCGAGAGATAAGCGCTCGGTAAGTCTCTTCATCGGTACAAGTCCGCTGCACCGCGAGTACAAGCTCCGCATGAAGGTGGCGCAACTGCGCTCGACTATCCGGGAATCGGTTGAGTATGCACGCCGGAAGTTCGATTTTGTCGCATTTAGCCCGGAAGACGCCAGCCGTACAGAGCCAGATGTACTCTGCGAATGTTATCAGGAGGCGATCGACGCCGGCGCGCTCGTGATTGGTTTCCCCGATACGGTTGGTATTCTGACACCTGGGCTCGTACAGGAACAGTTACGGCGCATTCAGGACGGAGTGTCGAACGTTAATAAGGCTGCCATTGCTGTTCATTTCCATAATGACCTTGGATTAGCGACGGCAAATACGCTGACGGCGCTGGCCATGGGAGTTCCGATTGCGCAGTGCACGGTGAATGGGATTGGTGAGCGGGCGGGCAACACGGCTCTGGAAGAGGTAGTGATGGCGATCGCGCTCAATGGACCAGCGCTGGGGATGCGGACGGCCATCGCGACGGAGAAACTGTGGGGGCTGAGCCAGACGGTTTCGGAACTTACCGGGGTGCCCGTCGCGCCCAACAAGGCTGTGGTTGGCAGAAATATTCTGGCCACGGAAGCGGGCATTCATCAGGACGGTCTCCTGAAGCATCCCGACACATATTTGCCGTTCCGCCCCGAGCGGGTCGGAGCTCCGGGGACCAGACTGGTGCTGGGCAAGCACAGTGGCCGAGCGGCGTTCTCAGAAAGGCTGGAGCGGATGGGCCTGAAGCTGAGCGGCGCGGATCTGACTCAAGTGGTTGAGATTGCAAAGGCAGCGCCCAGGGACGCGTGGCGCGATGAAGAAGCGCTGCTTGCCAGCGCAGTAGCAGCGGTGAGAACCAGGGAAAGGAATTAGACGATGCCGAGCGACTCCGCGACCGGTGAAGACGTAGTTTTGAACCAGGCTCATGTGCGCTGCACACCTCAGGTTTACGACCACTACACGGCGCATTACGTTGCGCCATTCGATCAGGTCATGGGCAGGCGGGTGTTGGAAGAAGCGATTCCTCGTTCTCCCGGCGCGACGCTGCTCGACGTCGGCACGGGAACCGCGCGCTTTCTCGTATATCTGGCGCGTATGCCGGAACTGGAGGGTCTGCGCATCGTCGGGAGCGATGTCGATCCCGAAATGATCGAACAAGGCCGGCGGGCGATTGGCAGCGAGGGGTTTGGCAACCGCATCGAGCTGATGGTGGATGACGCTCACGATATGCGTCTGCCGTCGGATTTCGCCGATATCATTGTGAGCCGCTCCACTCTTCATCACTGGCAGGACCGGCCCCGGGCGCTACGCGAGATTTTCCGCCTCCTGAAGCCGGGCGGGATTGCGATGATTCACGACGTGCGGAGGGATCCCGATCCTGCCGCTCTCGCGGAGTTCGACCGGCTTCGGGATGAGGCGAGAAAGGAACTGATTCGGCTGGGAATCGCGGAGGATCCGCGCCTTGGCAAGTCGATCACGAAAGAGAAGTTCACGGTTCCCGAAGTGAGGGAATTCCTTCGCGAGGCGGGGCTGCTTGATTACACCCAGATCTTTCGGCCCGAGCGCGGCCTGATGGCCCTTGGATTCGCGCTGGAAATCCATAAACCTGTCGTGCGATGACCGATCCGGATGTATTGGGGCTCCTGTGTCTCAGGTTTGACTTATGCAGCAGAGCCGGCTGTTCGGGCGTTAAGATCTATTTCATGAAAATCTGATACAACGAGGGCTAAAGATTATGTGGAGTTTCCTACTGGGTTCGGCAGCAGGACTGTTCGCTCTGAAAAATGGGCCGCTTTTGCGACGCGCTCTCGCGTGGATGATCGTGAAATCGGAAGATGGACTGGAGGTGGCCGGCAAGCACGCGCGCCGCACCGGCATGCTGGTGGTCGAAGATGTACAGGACATTCTCGCGGAAGCGTCGGCTCTGAGATCGGCGGAACGCGCGAAAGAAGCCGTTTACACCCAATCAGGCAATTCGAACATCGGTATCAACTGAAGTATCCGTGCTACTAACTCTCGAGAAGGACGGTATAAGACGATGCTCAAGTTTTTGCTCCATAAGATGAGTTGGAAGAGCTTTGCGATGGGAGCCGCCACATCCTTGGTGGGCGGTGCTGTCGTTCACCCCTTGCTGGTTTCCGTGGCCAAGGTGGGAATGGGTGTAGCCTCCTCAACCCAGGATGTGATCCGCCAGGCGTCGGCCGAAATGGCAAGAGTTCGCGACGAGGCCGCGCAATCGCGGGCCAGTTCCTTCAGCAGTCAGGCGCTGCTTGAAGAACTGCGTGCATTGCGCAGCGATCTGGCGGCCGTGAAAGCCAAAGCCGGCTTGGCCTGAAATTCTGGACGGATTTCGCACCTCGCGGACTTTTCGCAGATACCAACCGCCCGTATCTAGGGCTGAGTGATAGCTTTTGACGCAACTGCAGATCAGATCGTCGATCCGTGGAAGACTGCGCCTGAACGCCCCCACGATTCTCGATCGCCCGGACCTTGCGGCGGAGCTCGAGAAACGAGTGCAGGCACTCCCTGGAGTGCGTTCGTGCAGCGCGAAGGCACTCACAGGGAGCGTTCTGGTTGTCTACGAGCCATATCTGGGGGCGCAGGCCATGGTGACGATGGTCGCGACAGGGCTCACGGATTCTCGCAGCGCCTTGCCTGTGCCGGCGGGCACGCCTGATCGCGGGGGCTGGTCGCCCGTGCCCGGCGAAAACCCATTCATCAGTTATTTGAAGCACAGTCCGAAACACGCCGGGATGGCGACGACCGCGCTCGGCATAGCGTTTGCCGATCGGCTGTTCGAGGCTGCTCCCCCTGCCATGGTTGGCGCCGGGATCGATCTGCTCACGCGCGGACCGCATTCGATGATCCGTAAGCTGGGGTTCCGCAGCCCTGCTTCGCAGCTGACGTTTCTTGGCTCGGCCGCCGCTGTTGTGTGGGTGCTGGACTCGTTTTTCAGCTATCTGCACACAATTCAGTCTGACCGCCTGGCGATTGCGATTCAGAACGACTTGCGCAACGAAGTTTATCGCCATTTGCAGGAACTCGACCCAGGTGTGCTTGAAATGCGGCCGGTATCCGCATGGATGTCGGTGCTCGACGGCGATCTCGCGCGCATCGGCAAGTTCATCGCCCTTGGCGTGGATCCGATCATTACCATTGTCGCGAATTGTGTCATTGTGCTGACGACGTTTTTCGCGACTTCTCCGCTGCTGGCGTTCGTCCATCTGTCAATCGGGCCGGCGGTTTACTTAATTTCACGCGCCCTTCTGAAGAAAATCCTGAAACGCTACGAGCTGACTCTCGAAAATGAGGGGCGCCTCTCCGCCATGCTGCACGGGAACATAGAGGGTATGGCAACCATCGCCAGCTTCACCCAGCAGGACTACGAGGCCCGGCGCGTGGCGCACGCCGGGGAGCAGTGGGCGGAGAGCATGCGACAAATGGCGGAGCTGAGCGCTTGCTATGTTCCGGCGATCCAGCTTACGGTGGGCGCGGGATTTCTGAGCACGCTCATTTACGGCGCGGCACTGGTGAAATCCGGCGACGTGACCACGGGCGCCTATAACTCGATGAGCTTCGCGTCCCTGCGACTGCTCACGGCTCTCGGACGGCTGGGTATGTCGGCCGAACAGTACCAGCGAGCCAGGGTATCGATGACGCGCGTGATCCGCACGATGGATCGGAAGCCCGCTGTTACAGCCGGCCCGGGACAGCTGTCCGATTCGGCCGCGCGCGGCGAAATCGTCTTCGACAACGTCACATTCGGCTACGATGCCGAGAAGCCGGTGCTGCGCGGCGTAAGCCTGGTACTGCCTGGCGGCAAGACCTCTGCTCTTGTGGGACCGACTGGCGCCGGCAAGACGACTGTCCTGAAACTACTGCTGCGATTCTACGACCAGAATGAAGGGATGATTCGCATCGGAGGCGTTGACACCCGGGAAGTTGGGCTCGATGCACTGCGCGGCCAGATGGCTCTGGTGCCGCAGAATACGTTCCTGTTTGGTGGAACAGTACGTGAGAACATCGCATACGCGAGGCCCGATGCCTCCGACGCCGAGGTCAAGCGCGCCGCGCAGATTGCAGGTGCGGATTCTTTTATTGAAGAACTTCCGCAGGGTTACCATACGCCGCTCAACGAGCGCACCACTCAGCTTTCCGGCGGACAGCAACAGCGTATCGCCATCGCACGTGCGGTCTTGTCGGACCGCTCTGTCCTGTTGTTCGATGAGGCGACCTCGGCAATTGATTTCGAGACGGAAGCCTCCATTCAAAATTCCTTGCGGGTGGCCGCGGAGGGCCGGACCATCCTGCTGATTGCTCACCGCCTGTCAACCGTGCGCAACGCAGACGTGATTTACGTGATGGACGAAGGTCGTGTCATCGAACAGGGCCGACACGAAGAGCTGGTGCGCGCCAATGGCCTGTACGCGGCACTTTGGCGGATCCAGACCGGCGAGAGTGCAGCCGATGCAGTGGCGCAGCCCGAGGGGCCGGACACGGAGGCAGCGCCTGCAGTCGAGCCGCCGGACACTGCGGCACCCGCGGCGGTCGGGCGAGCTGACAAACAGGAAGCCGCTGCAGTCGCGCCGGAGCCCAGCCCTCCGCCCACTGTCGAAGCAAAGCCGCAGCTACCTGTGAGGAGCGGGGCGGCGCCAAAACCGAAAAAGAAAGGCAGCGGGACGAAGCGTCGCTGACACGATCATGAAATCGAAACCCTGGGTGCTGGGTCTCGCCTCGTCACACAACGGGGCCGCCTGTCTTTTGCACGGAGAGTGCGTCGTTGCCGCCATTCAGGAGGAACGGCTGCTGCGGATGAAACGCGCCGAGCTGCTTGCCGGCGAGAGTTCCCTGGCCATTCGCTACTGTCTGGACGCGGCCGGAATCAAAGCCTCTGACCTGAACATGGTGGTCAACTGCCCGACCGAGCCATTTCGATCGATCTGGATGGATCTCTCGCTGAATCCGGTGCTGAGGACCGAACACCACAGAATCCCCACGCTCACGATCAGCCATCATTTGGGGCACGCTGTGGGGGCCTTCGTGCAAAGCGGCTTCCGCGACAGCGCGGTGCTGGTAGTGGACGCGTCGGGATCGCGCTGGGACGACCTTTCCGAAGAAGAGCGAGCGACGGTGAGCCAGCGGCAGATGGATACATGCGTTGCGAGCCAGGCACCTGCAACTGCGGAAACAATCTCCCTTTATCACGCCAGCGGTGTTACCGTAACGCCGATCAGGAAATGGGTCTTTGCCAAGAGGCGCGAACAGTACCGCGGGATGCGGCCATTCCGCTCGCTGGGCGAGATGTACTCGTCTGTCGGGCGACAGATCTTCGGTTCCTTCTCCGACGGGCCGGGCAAGGTGATGGGGCTTGCTCCGTACGGCTGCCCGCGCATTCCGGTATCGGATTTCTTCGAGATCTGCGACGGAGAGTTCAACTACACGGATGGCGTCGTGGAACGGTTTCCCCACAACGACCGATGGCCGCTGCGGCAGGAGGAGTATCGCGACCTTGCAGCGTCCACGCAAGAGGCGCTGGAACATGCGCTGATGTTCCTGATCGGGGAATTGCGCCGCGCCAACAGCAGCCCGAACCTGTGTTTTGCCGGCGGAACCGCGTTGAACAGTGTGGCGAACGAAAAGATCGTCCGCCAGAAAACATTCGAGTCGTGTTTCTTCATGCCGGCCGCGGAGGACAGCGGCACCGCAATCGGAGCCGCCTACTACGGACTGTGGAAGCTGACGGGCGAAGGCCGAACGGATGCTCTGCGGGAAGACAGCGCTGGGAGGCGATACGCGAAGGAAGAGATCTCTGCAGCGATAGTCAGCGCGCCAGGCCTTGTGGCAAGCGAATCGGACGACATTGTGGGCGACACAGTCCGGGAGCTGACCTCGGGCCAAATTGTGGGTTGGTTCGAGGGTGGCTCCGAACTGGGACCGCGGGCGCTGGGGCATCGGAGCATTCTCTGCGATCCGCGCGATCCGGAAGCGAAGGAGCGCCTGAACAACCGCGTCAAATTCCGCGAATCTTTTCGTCCGTTTGCCCCCTGTGTGCTGCTGGAGGCTGTGAGCGACTGGTTCGACGTCGAGAAGGGGGCGGAGGAGAGCCCGTTCATGATGCGGGTGATGGCCTTCCGTCCCGAAAAAGCGCATCTGGTTCCAGCCGTCGTTCATGTGGACGGCACTGGCCGCGTCCAGACGGTGACGCAGTCGACGCCGCGTCTTTATGCGCTGGTTAAGCGGTTTTACTCGGGGACCGGGGTTCCCATGCTGCTCAACACCTCGTTCAACATTGCCGGGGAGCCAATTGTAGAGAGCCCGGAAGACGCCATCTGGTGCTTTCTGGAGTCGGGGATGGACCGGTGTGTTCTTGAGAATTTCATGCTGGCGAAGGAGGGCGGATACGGGGCCCTGCTCGATTCGGTTGTAAGGCTCAGGATGGAGCAGGTCTCGGTGTGCGTGAACGTGCGTGACGGGTTCTGGCGGGAAAATGGCGACGGCGCAGGAACCGGACAGCCATTTTTCTTCAGCTCCGACGCAGACTCGCGACTCGCGGAACTGGAACTGGCGGAACGCTATCCGTCTCTCCGCCTGTCCGGCATTTACACGAAGTTCGTTACCAAGAATACGTGGGGCCGCACCAAGGTGATCGCCAACTGCGACCTGCGGCCGATTCTCTCGTTGTGTAGTGAGCCGCGGACCGTACGGGAGATCCTGCTCATGCTACAGTCGAATGGCCACTCGATGGACGAAGCGGCCATCGTGCGTTTGATCGCCAGTCTGCGCCGCATGTCGCTTGTGTCGCTCACTCGCGCGGGTGAGCGGGCATCCGCGACCGATATATAAACCCGGCTAACTAAGGTTCCCCAGCCGAACCAGGATTTGGCGGTCATTGCCCACGGTCTTGCGGCGGCCGTGCATAATCTTGCGGTTGTCGACCAGCACCAGGTCGCCGGGCTGCCAGTTCACGCGAACTGTGAATGGTTCAGCCGCTGCCTCCACTTCGCGCATAAGGGGCTCGGAGATTTCCGAGCCGTCCTCCCACCTGACCACGAGCGGCGGACGATCCGGCGCGCTGGCGCCGAGCACCTGGACCGCTGCGCCAGACAGCAGTGCGCGCTCGAATTCCCAGAGCAAAATGGACGAATTAATGAACGCCTCGCGGTGGTCATCGGTGGCGTAGACTGCGGGGGCAACATACTCGATGCGCACCGAGCGGTCGGGCCGCATTTCAAGGCGCAGCTCGTTTTCATCGCAGATCCGCTTCAACTCGCCGACGTCCTCAGTCATGAACGAGGTAGCCCAGTCATCGGGCGCTAGCTGTCGTATGTAACAGAGGCGTCGGGAGCGGAGAATGTTCTTGGTTTCTGCGGAGAACTGCTCGAAAATCAGCCGACCGTCGGCCAGCGTGGTTTGCCCGTGCTCGGCGGGTGCGCGCTGGCAAAAAAACCAAAGCACATCCGGACGGATCTTCTGATAATACATTTCTCCGTGAAGGGGAATAGGAAACGCTTGGGTGCTGCCGGTCGTCGTCATGACCGTACCTTCGGCTCCCATGGAATCCCGATTCAGCGCACGGAAGCGGATTCCGCCTCCGACATACTTCGAGAAACTCGAGCAGCAGCGGTCCGTGAAGGCCACAAAGGCGTCGAAATCGAAGGGAAAGCCTCGCAGAAGGAGGGTGCCGTATTGCGATGTCAGGGCCATGATCTCGGCTGGTTCGGGAAGACCAGACAACGCAGTCGCCGCTACCAGCGCTCCGAATCCTGGCGCCAGCGGCGAAACCAGAAATGATGGGGTTTGTACGTCGGAAGCATTCATAGATTTGCCACCTCTGTCTCGTTGATCGGGAGGGCCGCTTTGGACTCATTCAGCCAGTCGCACGCCCGTTCGAACCGCTCGGCACGCTCTCGCAGAATCTCCCGCTCTTCGTCGTGTGTAAAGATGTAAAACCTGTTCGCGAGGATCGCTCTGACTGCCTGGGCCGCAACAAACTCCGGAGTCTTGATGGAACCGCGCCGCAGGCGGGGAGCGTGATCGAGGACATCGCTGGCATCCTCCCCGCTGGTCTTTCCGGCGTGGTCTGCGATTTTTGTGCGGACCACCATAGGACAAAGCACCCCAACGCCGATACCGTACGGTTTCATCTCCTGGTACAGAGCTTCAGAGAGTCCAACCACCGCAAACTTCGAAGCGGAATAAACGCCCAGCTCGCTGACACCCTGCAAACCAGCGAGCGAGGCAGAATTGAGGACATACCCGCCGTCGCCCTGCCGCATCAGACGCGGAACGAAGGTTCGGATGCCGTTCACGACGCCCCAGAAGTTGACGTCGATGACCCTGCGCCACGCGTCGGCGGGAGTTGCCAGCAGAGGGCCGGTCGCCAGAACCCCTGCGTTGTTGCAGACGACATGAACGGCGCCGAAGCGCTGCTCGATCGCAGTTGCCAGTGATTCGACACTTTGCAGATCGGTAACGTCCGTCCTTTCAGCCATCACCTCGGCGCCTTCCGCGCGCACGCGCTCCAGCTGCGCGTCGAGATAAGCAGGGGAGATGTCGGCAAGTACTATTCTGCAACCATGCCGGGCCAATTCGATCGAGAGAGCGGCTCCAATGCCGCTTCCGGCTCCGGTGACAACTGCAACGCGGCCAGTGAGGAAATCCATAGATTCAAACCGTCCACTTTGGGATCGATTGGCCAGCTGAAAGTAACGAAGTAATCATACCAGTGTCAGGTGAAAATTGGGCTAACATATGAATATGTCGCGAACCGATATCTTCGGCGGCGAAAGCCCGAGCATTTGGCATTGACTCGGGAAGTGTGTGCATGGATAATAATCGCCGGGGAACCTGACCTCGGCCTCCCTCAATCTGTTTCCGTAATTTGTCCACTGCAACCCACTCTGGAGTAACAGGCTTGCGTGTCGGCCGGCCTGGAGGAGAAACGAATGCTTAGCTGGATGCTGAGAAAATTCAGTTGGAAAAGCTGTGCGATCGGCGCAGCGGTGACGGTTGTTGGCGGGTCGATTGCGCGGCCGATTCTGGTTCAGGTTGTGAAAGCGGGAATGGACCTGAGCTCGATAGCTGCCGACGCATGGAATCAGGCCGCTGCCGAAACCGCGAAGATTCGCGCCGAGGCCAGCCAGCAGCGGGCGGGGCAGAACAAAATGGAAGCTCTCCTCAGCGAAATACGTCAACTGCGCGAGGACGTCGCCGCGGTAAAGTCTGGCTTTGGTACCAGCAGGCCAAGTTAGTCGACTCGAGCGCCGAACGGTACTTTCGGGTCCAGGCTGGTTATTTTAGTCAGGCGTCCGCGCGAACGGGGACTGGAGCTTCGGCGCCCATGGATATCGCTGCCGGATCGCGTCCCCTCCATTGGGCAGAGGGAGGGCCCCGGATGGCTCCTTACAGTTCATTTCCTGGCTCATCTCGTGTGTCGCCCGGCGGCGACGCTGTCTGAACCGCGAAGGTGCGGATCGACCGGAGGGCGGCACGTGTATGTAATTTGCTACCACAACGTGCTGGCCGATCCGCTGGATCTGTTCGACCGAGCGGCGCCGCGGCTCACCGTTGAAAGGTTCACCCGTCAGGTCGAGTATCTGTCGGAGTTCTTCAAAATCCTCCCGCTTCCCGAAGCCATCGCGCGTCTGCAATCGGGGGAATCCACTGCGCGCGTTGCGGTGGTGACCTTTGATGACGCGTACTACGGGGTCTATGCATACGCCCGCCCGGCTCTGCGTCGGCTCGGCATCCCCGCGGCGGTATTCGCTGTGACCACGTACGCCGAACAGGGAGGGCGGATGGCGTTTGCGCACGACGAAACCGAGATTGCCTTTCGCCTGTCCCGGGTCTCCCGCGTCGATCTCGATTTTCTGGGCGAGGGCGGCTACGACCTGGCCTTCGAGTCGGCGCGGATCGCCGCCATGAAGATCGCCAAGAAGCACCTCAAAGCTACCCCCGTGAAGGAATTGCCACGAGTGCGCGCAGAGCTTTTCAGGAGGCTCGAGGTAGCGCCCGGAGGATGCCAGGAATACGCGCGTGGCCGCGAGACATACCGCCAGATGGGGTGGGAAGAGCTGCGAGAGCTTTACGAAGAGGGTTGGCATATAGGGTCGCACACTCGCACGCATCAGGCTGTGGGCCAGGCGGATGAGCTGGCACTAGAGGATGAAGTGTGCGGATCGGCCGCAGATCTTCGCGCCCGGCTCGGAATCGAAGGGGCAGCCTTTGCTTATCCGTACGGAGAGATGCCGCACATTGGTGTACGGGGTCCGGCTGCTGCCCGGGCTGCGGGGTACTGCTGTGCCCTAACGATGGAGCCCGGCCTCAATGACCCTTGGACGGATCGATTCCTGCTGCGCCGCCTTCCATTCGAACATTTCGTCTATCTGACCAACGGCGATGCCGGCGCGGTCATCGGCTGAGCGTCGCGGGCGCCCCCTTGAGCGCCTCCTGGTGAACTTCGAGCCACTTCTCCCGCTCGCGCTCGGGACGGAAATGGTGAGCAGCCTGCCGAGCGGCGGCAGAAAGAGAAGCGGCCAAGTCGTCGCTGCTCAGTACGCGTGCGATAGCCGTCGCCAGGCCTGCTTCGTCGGCCACCAGGAGCGCGGGAATTTCCGGGGCGGCCGCCAGCAATTCCTCAACTCCTCCTACCTGGGTGCTGACGACCGGAACTCCCATTGACGCCGCCTCGAGCAGGGCATTGGAGAATCCCTCGAACTCAGAGGTCAGAACGAAGACACGCATCGAACGCAAATGCCGCGCTACCTCGCTTGCGTCGACGTATCCCGTGACGGAGACTTCGTGTGCGACTCCTAGGCGGGCGATTGCATCCATCGCGCGCTGCCAGTCCCCCTTGCCGGGGAAGTCTCCTACGAGGAGCAACTGCTTCCGCAGGACCTGCGGCACCATAGCGTAGGACTCGATCAGCAGCGGAATCCTCTTGACGGGGTAAAACTCTGCCACGGTCCCGACCACGTGGCGATGCGCGGCTTCAAGCGTCCACGGGGCCGTTGGTTCCGCCGCCGAGTTTGGTACTATCGCCGACTTATCTCTTATATCTTCGATGGCCTGCAGGCGGTTCAGACTGTCCCTGCTGGGTGCGGTAACGGTGTGTGCGTGGCGCAGCACTGAGGCGATAATCGACCGCGACCCGGAGTTGCTCGGCCACAAAGTGGCATCGCTTCCGCGGGCGCTGGCGATAACTGGCCTGCGTCCACGCCGGGCCACCTGCAGACAGGGAAACGCCGCGGGCAGAAAGATGCCGTGAAAGAGATCGAAATGCACGTCGGCGTCCAGCTGCCGGATCACCTCGGCCATGGCAGAAGCGCGCTCCAGAAGATCGACCAATTCGTTGTCCGCGGACGGCAACGGGGTCCAACGCGTCGTGATGTGCGAGCTGTCCGGCTCCGTTGCGTGCGGGATGGCCATATGGCTCTCAGGGAACACGCAAACATACACTTGAAACCCGCCCTGTGCCAGGAACGAGGCGATACGTGAGGCGGCGCGGGCTACGCCGCCCTTCATTGGAGGGAAGCGGAAGGTTGCCAGGCAGACGCGCGGACGGTCAGGCATCGAGGACAGCCGTCAGGGGAGAGTCCCGAGAAAGAGCATCCGGCTGCGCGCCTCGGCGCAGCGCATCGACAATGGCGGCCGTGCGGCTCGCTCCGCCGATGTCAATGGTCAGACGCCGGGGCCGATTCTGCAGCGTCAGCTCCACCTCACGCGCAAGGCGTTCGGGAGTCAGGTCGCTGGGGTGCAGTACGCGAATCACGCCTCGGTCTTCCAGAATCTCTGCTCGCCGGGTCTGCTCCTCATCAAGAGGAGTCTGATAAGGAACGGCAAGAGCGGGTACGCCGGACCCCATCAAATCCAGAAACGTGTTGTACCCGAACTGGCTTATCGAAGCCGCAGCATGCCGCAGCGCACCGACCAGATTCGGAATCCAGCGCCGAACGTCCACGCCCGGGATACCCGCCGCAGCGGACTGAAGGGCATTCCAATCGCCTTCAGGAAGTAACTGTCCGGCCACCAGATGCAAGGGCATTCCGCGCGGAAGTAAATGGCGTGCGTGAGCCTCAAGGGCGCAATGCAACAGATGGCTTCCCGGGATATTTCCGCCACCGCAGCTCACAATTATGCCCCACGCTCTGTCATCGCGCGTGGCGCCCCCCTCCGGCACCTGCGCGTACGGCTCTACATACCCGGTGTAATAGAGCGGCGTGCGCATCGGAATGCTCGGCAGAAAGGTTTCTTCGAAGCGGATGAGACGAGGATCAGAATGTACGAGGACGCCGTCGTAGAGGTGGTTGGCGAAGACGCTGGCGAAATCGTCGTAGATCTGCTGATGCTCTCTTCGCCTTTCCAGGAGGTCGCGAACGCTGCACACCACCAGCGGACGGCGCGAACTGCAGCGTGCCGCCTCGAGCAACGCCAGAATTTCGCTCGAATATTGCATGCGGCCAAAAGGATAGAACTCGACCAAAACCACAGAGGGACGGACACGATCGAAAAATTCGAGGATCGATCGCTGCCGCTCTTCCAGCAGGCGCTGGGCCGCGTCGCTGTCCGGCGCCATCCACTTTCCCTCAGCCGACATCATGAGAAACGGCAGGGAAATCGTGTCAACCCCCGGCGGCCGACAATCGAATTCGGGCATTTTGCCGCCGCAGAGGAGCGTCACGCGGAACCGTTCGGCCAGCTTCCGTGCAAGCGAAAGAGACCGCACCAGGTGACCGAGTCCCACTGAATGATGGGAATAGAAAAGCAGGGAATCCATCCCGGTCCTCACATTACCCAGGCAGCTTCGGTGAGACCATGCAGGTTCTCGATAAGATCGCCAAGCGGAATGTCGCTCCGCTCATGCTGCCTTTCGCTCCAAGGACCGCGTCCTGCGACGACCTCCGCTTCTCCCGCTGCAGCCCGGGCAATCTCCTGATCGAAGAATCGTACGCCGGCTCCACGCGCAATGGGCACGATGCCGCGCCCTCGAAGCATCTGCCGAACAGGTTCGGTGGCCATTCCGCCTACCCAGGGTCCCCAGTTGATGGTGACTACGCGCGTATGACTCCAGGCTCGCTTGATCCACCAGCCGAGGCGGTTGAGAAGCTCGTTGGAAGCGGCGTAGTCTGCCTGGCCGGGATTTCCAAACTCTCCTGCGATTGAACCGAACATGATCAGCAGCCTGAGGCCCTGAGGCTGCAGGTACCGGGTCAGCAGCCAGGCACTGTCAGCTTTGGTATCGAATACGCGGTCGAAGGATGCCTGTTGCTTTTCGGCCACCAGTTTGTCCTCGATTATACCGGCTCCATGGACTACGGCGTCGAGGCGACCGAACCGGCTGTAGATTGAGGCAAGCAGGCTGGCGACTGCCGACTCGTCACGAAGATCGGCAGCGTGATACTCGACCGCTCTGGCTCCGGCCGTGCGCATACGTTTCAGGTTTTGACGAATCTCGCGGGCAGCGAGGATGGCGCGGACGCGGGCCTCCATGCGTGCAGGAATCACGTCTTCGCCCTTTGAGCGCGCCTGCGTAATCAGGGCGTCGCGCAAGGCCGGACCCGTGACGCCTTCGAATTCGTCCCCTCCGTCCTCCGGAATTTCCGTCCTGCCCGCGACGATCAGGGTACCGCCGCTCTGCGCCACGCTGGCGGCAATCTCGGCTGTAATCCCGCGGGCGCCCCCGGTCAAAAGCCACACCCAATCCGCGCGCGGCTGTTCCGATGCGAGAGGACGTCCGTCCAGCGGTGCGGCAACAGCGTCGAAGACCATGCGAGTTCCGCGAGAATACCCGATCTCGATCGCACTCGACGGTGTCAGCAACTCCTTCACGATGGCCTCGGCGATCTCCTTGGGAGCCATCGCGCCGTCGCAATCCACAGCCCTGAGCTGAGCGTGCGGCCACTCCCCGGAAAGGGTCTTGAGCAGGCCGGAGCACGCTGCAGCCGCGAGGCTGCCAGGCCCTTCGCCTTCTCGTCCGAAGCGGCCATCCTGGAGAGACGCCGAGAGCAAAACCGGTTGCGTGGCGTGCTGGAGATCGGAGGCGCACGCGTGCGCCAGCTGGAACAGGCTCTTCACGTGGATGCGGGTCCCGCGACGCCATTGCGCGAGCGATTCCGCTGGCTGCGCCGGATCAATCCCGGCAAGGTGGACGATGCCCTGCACGGGTCCGTGTTCCCGGCGCGCCTGCTCGAGCGCGGCGGTCACGTGCTCCGCATCTTCGAGGCAAGAAGTGTCGATTCGGACGATCGATGCCCCACGGATGGTCAATGCATGAACAACTTCCTCTGTGGCGGGCGCCGAACTTCCCGTCAGCACGTAGAGGCCGCGTGGCTCGATGCGTGGCCCCCGGGATGTCTCCTCCGACCGCGCCTGAATTACATACCGCGGGCAATCCTCTTCAGCTTCAGGCGATGGCACCTCTTCCTGCAGAGCCGCCTCATGGGACACCGGTTCCGGCTCCCGCGGCGCCGGCAGAGCCCCGACAACGAGCGCCCGCTCATCGGCTGCCGGCCTTGTGGCGAATTCAGCGATCCGCGTAATGATCGCGTTGAGCGACTTGGCTCGGGTGAGTTTCTCCATGTAGGTGCGCATGGATTCGGCAACATCGGGCGGGGCGCTCTTGCGGAACGCATCCAGGATCTCGATGCGCTTGATGGAGTCGACCCCTACCTCGGCTTCGAGGTCCATATCGAGCCCCAGCACTTCGATCGGATAGCCGGTATGTTCGCTCACCAGATGCAGAAATATCCTCTCCAGTTCGGCCTTGCCCAGGGTGGCGAATGCCTCCTGGGCGGCGACCGGTTCGGCTTCCGGCCGGGCCGTCCCGGGCAGTTGATTCGCGGCAGGCTGCGACGAGTGACCGTTCGCTTCCAGTGGATGCAGAGCCGGCCCTGGCGCACTGGTCGCGGGGGAGGTCGGGACGCCGAGAAATGCCTTCACCAGATCTTCCTGTACGGCGAGGAATCGTTGCATGGTTTCCTGATGCGCCTGCAGAGCGGCAAGCTTGCTTGATTGCCCGGCGGTTAGCTGTGGAGTCAAAGTCCCGTGGCTCAGCAGTCCCGGGACGGCCGGAGCTGCTGCCTGCACGACATTCCTGCGGCGCAATTCAGCGGCGCTGTCGGCCGTCAGGTGAGGCTCCTGCCCCCACTGCGACACCTTTTCATCGCGAGGACGCGCCATAAGCCCGTTCACTACCCATGCTGTCCCGGGCAATTCCGCGGGACGAGACGGGTTCAGGTTCGTCCAGTCGAGCAACCGCGTGGAATGGCCCGCGAACAGCGCGCAGGTGTCGTATTCGACTCCGGCCGCCATCAGTTCGCCAAGGCCAATGAGAAGGGCCCGCCAGCTGCCGGAACCGCTGTCGAGCGGCACGATCACGTGCTCGCGCGAATCCAGAGTCTGGCGCACGAGTCCCGTGAGCACATTCCGGGGTCCGCACTCCACAAAGATGCGAGCGCCGTCGCGATACATCGCTTCGATTGCGGAGACGAATTCCACGGGACTGAGGAGATGCCCGCGCAACTGCGCGCGAATGCGTTCCGTGCCGGGACCGTGCGGCTCGCCCGAGGCGTTCGAATAAACGGGAATCCGCGGAGAAACCCATGAGCACGCATCGATGGCACGTGTCAGCGGCTCCTGCGCGCCTGCCATTAATGGCGAGTGGAAAGCGCCGCTGACCGGCAGCCGCGTACAGGTCAGGCCGCTCTCAGTCAGCTCTTTTACGGCATCGTCGACCTGATCCGCCGCGCCGGAAATCACGCACTGCAACGGAGCGTTATGGTTCGCCAGGACCAGGCCATCGTGATTTTGCAGCCACGCCGCAACCTGTGCCCGCTGGGCGCGCACCATCGCCATTCCTCCGCGAACGTTGCTCGCGGAAGCCATAGCACGGCCGCGCGCAGCCGCCAGGTTCCAGAATTCCGTTCGGTCCAGCGCCCCGGCCGCCGCCAGCGCGGTGAACTCACCGAAGCTGTGTCCGCAAGCCATTTCGGGATGTATGCCGAGGGCTGCGAGCAGATCGAAACAGGCGAGGGAAACAGCACCGATTGCAGGCTGGGCGATTTCGGTCGCAGCAAATGCCGCACGCTGGCGCGATTCCCCTTCTTCCGTGAAGGCGGCGGGAGGATAGATGTATTGCTCCAGAGGCCGGGGCAGCCATGTCTCGAGTTGCCGGACAGCTGACTCAAGACAGGAACGCATCACGTCGGAATAAAGGGCCAACTCGCGCAGCATGTCAGGATATTGCGAGCCCTGACCGGGAAACAGAAACGCCAGCCTGCCCATTTTCTCAGCGTGGGCGATGCGGATGTGGGCCGGCAACTTTTCATACCTGCCGGTGCCGATCGCTCCAATAGCCGTCTCCAGTGCAACTATCAGTTCCGGCTGGTTGCCGGCTGCGATAGAGAGCACCCATGGATGGCTGCGCGCTCGCCAGGCGCGCTCGCCGCACGTATACGCCAGGTCGGCGAGATGCGCGAAGTCACCGCCGCGCAAAGCGTCGAGCAAATGACGGGCCTCGACCTCGAGTTCACTCGGGTCGTGGGCGCGCAGCGGGAATAACTCGCAGGGCCGGTCGGCAGCCCCTGGCACCCGCGAAGCTGCCCCCCGGTACTCGACCAGTACGGCGTGTGTGTTGGTGCCGCCGAAACCGAAGGCGCTCACCGCAGCACGGCGCGGGCGATCGGCATGAGCCAGCCACGGCTGCGGCTCTTTGAGGAGGAAGACCGGCGAGTCGTCCTCAAGGATAGGGTCGAGCGGTTTCTCGACTCCGCCGTGGGGCGGCAGCGTTTTGTGGTGCAGCGCTAGGGCGGCTTTAATCAGGCCGAGAACGCCAGCCGCCGTCTTGGTGTGACCGATCAGCGATTTCAGCGAACCAATGGCACAACTTGCGGGTGGCGCTCCATCCACGCGCAGCAGCGAGCTGATGGTTTCAAGCTCGGCCGCATCACCGACGGCTGTGCCGGTGCCGTGCGCCTCATAAAGTCCGATAGAGCGCGGCGCAACTCCAGCCCTCTCGTAGGCGCGCCGGCAGGCCAGCTTCTGGCCCAGAGGGCGCGGGGCGGTTAGCCCCATCGCTTTGCCGTCACTGGAACTGGCCACGCTCTCGACGATCGCGTAAATCGTATCGCCGTCCCGCTCCGCGTCTTCGAGCCGCTTGAGGATAACCACCGCTACCGCTTCGCTGATGACGATTCCGTCAGCAGCTTTGTCGAAAGTCTGGGCTCGGCCTCGCGGGGAGAGTGCCTGCGTCTTGCTGAATGCGATGTAGGACGCCGGAGTCTGGGCTACGTCCAGGCCGCCCACCACAACCATATTGCTGCGTCCGGTCTCGAGTTCCTGAACGGCCAATTCAACCGCTTTGAGCGACGACGCGCAGGCTGCGTCTACCAGAAAGTTCGTTCCACCAAAGTTGAAACGGTTGGCTACCCGTCCGGCGCTCACGTTGTTGAGAATGCCAGGAAAGGATTCCTCGGTCCACTCCGGAAGCCGCCGGAACACCTGTTCGGGAAACTCGGTCACGAGCGGGACGATCGATCGGGAGAAGCATTGATTGTGATAGAAGCTGCTGCCATCGCTGCCCAAAATCACGGAAGTGTTCTCATGGTCGAAGCGGCCCGACTCCAGCCCGGCATCGGCCAGCGCGCGGCGGACCGCTTCAAGCACGAGGAGCTGTCCGGGGCTGATGGAGCGAAGCGATTTGGGCGGTATGCCGAAGCGCACCGGATCGAATGACACGTCGTCCATGAAGCCACCCCACCGCGAGTAGGTCTTGTCCGGCGCTTTGGTGTCGCTGTCGAAGAACAGCCGCCAATCCCAGTACCGTGCCGGGATTTCCGTAATGGTGTTCACCTTATCCAGCAGATTGCGCCAGAATTGGTGCGGCTCCTGCGCGCGGGGCGCCAGCACCGCCATCCCTACGATCGCGACGGGAGAGCAGCCATGCCGGCCATCGCCCACGGAAGGTGTCACTGCCGTTTTAACCGGCAGGAAATCGTGCGACTGCAGGGACACCTCTTCGTGCAGTTCGGCCATGGAGCTGACGCTCGAGCGCATGGTCGCGGCCTGACCGATCATGTACATGCCTTGGGCCTGCTGCTTCTCCTCACCGCAGTTCCTAAGCTGGTCCCCGTCGCGTTCGATGCCTTTCGACGCCAGCCGCAAACGGCCTAGTCCAAGCCGCTCCAGTTCGGCGGAAACCTCTGCCGGAGGCATACCGGCCGCCATCATCCGGCGGCGATCGGAATAGAATTGCCCACCGAAAGGCGACTCTGCGCAGCGGATAGAGTGGCCCGGGCCCACTTCGAGCGTAACCGTGCGCTCGCAACCGATGGCTCGTGCCTGGAATCCGGGCACGATTGCGCCACTGGTGACCGCTTCTTCTGTGAAGAGATACGCGGTGCCCATCAACACGCCCACGCGAACGCCGAGTCGCGCGAGCGGAGCTGCGAGGGAGGCGACCATGGCCGCAGATCGAGCATCATGGATGCCGCCTGCGAAGAGAATATGAAGGCTTGCGGCGGTCGCGGGCGCGGTTGCCGCCGGCAGGAGCACACGCATCGCGTCGTCCCATAACGCGAAGCTGGTGAACGGGCCCACGTGCCCGCCACACTCGGCGCCCTCAAACACGAAGCGGCGTGCGCCCTGTTCCAGAAACATTTTGAGCAAAGAGGCCGTGGGTGCATGGATATAGGTGGCAATTCCCTCGCGCTCCAGTTCGGCAGCCTGGTCGGGGCGCCCTCCGGCAATCAGAGCGAAGGGCGGCTGGGCATCGCGCACCGCTGTCAGTTGTTCGCGTCGCAACTCCTCGCTCGCAAACCCGAGAATCCCCACGCCCCAGGGCAGGGACCCCAGCTGATTTTTCGTTGCCTCCAGCAGCTGCGCCACCTGCGCCTGGCGCATGAGAGCCAGCGCCAGAAACGGCAACGCTCCATTCCGCGCGACCGCGGCGGCGAACTCCGCACGATCGCTGACTCGCGTCATCGGACCCTGAACAATGGGATAACGTGTGCCGTGGGATTGAGCCAACGGCGACTCCGGCGCCAGAGAGCGCATCGCGCGGGCGCCAGCAAAGCTCTCTGTCGCAGACGCCACGATTCCGCGGAACAGCCGCGCTGCGTTCCCGTATGTGTCGCGCAGTGAGGCCGCAAAGCCGAGCGCTTGGCCGGCAGGCCACGCGTATTTCTCCGGGTCTCCCCAGCCAACCTGCGCGTTTGCCTCACCGGGCCAACGCCAGGCTTCATCGGCCAGCTCAATCTGCGCTGCGAGCGACCGCAGTCCGGTGCCTCCCTTCAATCCGGGCCGGCTCAGGATGCGGCATGGTTTGCCAAGTCTCTCCCCGACCACGACGCAATCCTGGCCGGCGGCCTTCTCGATAATCTTTCGCCATTCCGGAGGAAGCGGAGATTCGGGCAACAGGAGCAACTGATCATCGAGCACGATTCCCGCTGCGCCGGCTGCCAGGCATGCCGCCGCGCTGTGCGGGCCAATCCCGCCCCGTACATAAAAAGGCGCAGTGCATTCCGCAGCAAACTTCTGCGCGAGAAGGAACGCGGAGTCCTCACCCACCCATCCGCCGCTTTCCGCCCCTCTTGCAATGAACCCGCCCCACCACGGCTGATGGCGAATCGCCCCCAGCAGCCCTGCGGATGTAAGTTCCGCGATCAGGAGCGTAGATTCGTCCTTCAGGCTCTCTGCGCGGGCAAAGTCATCCGGCGAATCCGCGGACACGATGAGAGTGTGCTGCCGACCGCGCAGCAACTTCAGCAGTTCTTCGGCCTCGTCAGCCTGACTAGCGGAAATTCTCAGGCCGATGCAGTCGCCCGGTTCCGACGCGCTCCGCACCAGCCAGCGCAGATTGCGGGTGGCGGAGGCGCGCCCGTCGACATCGCAGAATTCGAAATCGAGAATGCCCATTCCGCCGGCGTGCGCGGCAGTAAGAGCCAGCGATGGATCGCACAGATGGACAGGCGTAACGGCGATGTATGCAAAGGGCTGCATGATGGCTCCCTGCGCTTCAGAACAGTTCGTCAGAGCACTTCAATGATGGGTTTCGCCACAAACCCGAGATTCTGAAACATGGCGCATCGGTAGTCGAGCTGCACTTTGGGGTAGTAAATCTGGAAGACCTGCTTAAAGATGCCCTGATCAACTTCCGGCGCCTCGGGCGCCGGAGCTGTGCGGGCTGCGGCTGCAAAGAACTCCCGGCAAAATCGGGTTCTTCCGATCCAGGCGCCGCTGTTCAGATAGCGGAATTCGCTTGCGCTGGCGCCCGGAATGTCATTTTCAAATGAGCGAAAGCGCTTCAGATTGGGCCAGTTCAACTGATCTGCCGAGAACACCAACTCGGCATCGAAGGCCGAGTTGAACGTATCCAGAATGGCACGCGGATCGCCAAGCAGAATGGCGTCGCGCGAATCGATGCCCATCACATACTCGGTCTCGATAGTATTGACGGCCTCGGCCGTCAGCAGGGGTTTATGGGTGCTGTTCACCCATTCGCGAATGCCTGCTCCTGTCACCAGGCCAGGAATTCCGAGGTGACTGAGGCTGCGCTCCAGCAGGCCCATCCCCTCGTTTCCGTTATTCCACGTCAAAATTGTGAGTTCCGGAATCGGCCCGATCCACTGTCGAGGGCTCGCGAAAAAGCGGTCGCAGACGATGTCCCAGTACGGCTTGAAGTCGTGCGGCCCTTGACCATGCGCCACCAGAGGGGTGGTCCCGAACTGGGTGTTCCTCATCATCGTTCAAATTCTCCATCGTCGCGGATGGAACCCAGGCAGACGCCTGCCTTATCCAGCAAAGCCCGCAGTTCGGGGTCGCAAAGGGCCTCCAGCTCCCGCTCCCGATCGTCGGTGTAGCCGGACTTCCGCCGAAGATCGTCGTCGCAGAAACCCGGGTGCGTCATCAGCTCGATGCTCTCGCATTCTGTCAAGGCAAAAGCGCGCTCGGCGCACTGTAACAGCCCCTTCGTTGTGAGATCTTCTCCGCCCCAAGCGGTCTCGAATGCATCCGTGCACCGCACCCCCCACCGCCGCAACTCAGCTGTATGCACGGGACCCAAGGTGCGGGCCGACAGGCCATACTCAGACGCCAGGTGGCAATACACCTTAAATGCAACGGGAAACCGGTGCACGTCATGGTGGGTATCGATGTGGCTCGGCCGAATGCCCGCGGCCAGAACGCGCTCCATCTGACCGCACCATTCACGGTGGATTTCATCCCGGTCGAGGTTTTTGATGTCGCGCCAGGACCGCGGAAAGCATCCTTCTTCGTCGACCAGAGACGGAACGTTCTGGCAACAGGCTATGCCGTCCGTTAGCTGCAGATGGACGCCGATCCGGCCCCGAAGCTCATTCGCATATTCGGCTGTGCGCTCCAGCGATCCGGGAACGCAGGCCATGACTGAGGTGCTGGTAACCGCCCCGCACAGCATGGCCGCGCGAATGCCCGCTGTGACCCCAGCCGTCAGGCCGAAATCATCCGCGTTGATGATCATCCGCTTCATGCTCCCGCGCCCCGGGGCGGCTCGGTGCTTTCGAAGTTCTCGTCGACAAAGTCCACCACCTGCCGAACTGTCACGTCGACGTACTCCCTGGCTTCGGCATCTTTCACCACAAGCTTGTTGAAAAGGAATCTGCGCTTGAACCGCATGTTGATCGAAGCCATCAGGTGCAGCACATCCTGGGAATCGAGGCCCAGATCGGAAACCAATCGGGCATCTGGAACGATTTGCGACTGCTTCACCGTCCATCCTTCGTCTTCGCTTGCAAGAATTCCGACAATGGCGTCTTCAATCTCCGACCGCATAGGCTTCATGCCGTTCCTCCTCCCGGTTTGCGAGACCGGCGTTTTCCGGGGATTGCCCGTTGTGCATTCGGTGACAGAGAGCAACGGATTCCTCCCCGTTCCACCACAGCCAGACATCGAACGCTCTGTTTCCGCGGCGGACGACGCAAGACCGCCGGTCCGCGGAGAGGCTTTCGATGATCCACTCGTCCGGCCTGCCCCCCAGGCCCTGGCCGCATGTTTTAGCCGCCGCCTCCTTGGCGCACCAGAGGGCCAGCACCTCCGCGGTGTCGCCATCGAGGAACTGCAGCTCCGCATCAGCGAAAGCGCCGCTGATCCATGCCGACGACCGGCGTTCGCGCGCCACTTCCAAATCAATGCCGACCGGCGCTCCAGCGCCGTGCACGACAGCTGCTGCCGTGCCTCCGCTGTGTGTGATTGAAATCGTTGGCGCCTCGCCCAGCGGCGCTAGGTCGGAACATCGCACCGACGGCTGCCCGCTCTCTGCCGGGAGGATTTCAATATCCGGAGGATCCAGTTCCAGCAGGAAACGTTCGTGGGCCCAGATACGCACAGCGTCCTTCGCAGCTACTCTGCCAAGCAGCCAGTCGATGCGCCGACGACCTTTCGCGGGCAGGTCATACCAGAAATCCAGCTCATTCCGGCTCAGAATCAGGTGCGCCAGTACCCGGCTCCAGATTCCCCAGCTCTGCTCCAGAAAATCGTGGCTCAGCGTATCGATGCGCCGTACAACCATGCCATCCGCGCCTGGAAGCGTCCACGATTCTGAGAAGTACTTGCCCGGCCTGTGGGCTGTAAAGAACCGTTTTACCCAGTCGGTCTCGAAGACGCGCAGCTGCATGCCTTCCATGCGAGCCCAGACGATTCGCTCCGCGCTCAGAAAATCGAAGCTGCACGTTACGACACCGCTCTCGAAACCCATGGTTGAGCGGCACAGGGTTCGCCCGCCGGGAGCTGGCGCCGGCGCGTACTGACGGTAGCCCTGCACGAAGAAGGGAAAGATGCCGAAATCACACCGGCGCAGTTCCGCAAGCCAATACCCGGCAAGCTGGCCCGTGGAGTCCAGCAATGGTCCGGGGATCTGGAATTCAGGATTTGATATGTCGCGCAGGAACCCGTCCACCGGCGGTACGAACAATTGCGCCACGATGGCTCCGCCATCCATTTCCGGAACTCTCTCGATGCCACGGAACACCCGCCCGTTGTAGGTGCACTCTTCAAAGAAGAACTCTGTCGTGATCTCTGGTGCGGCGGGCCGCTCGAACCGGATCTCCAGCGGTTGTGGCGACGCCGGATAATCACTCGCGAGGTGGACGGTGCCTTCAAAGGCCAGAGAGCGCTGAGCTGCAGCATCCAGCTCAAATACGCGAACTCGCACAGCTGCGCCGCCGCCAAGCGAGGAGAGGGCCTCCGCTTCGACTCCGATCCGCAACCTTCCGCGATCCGCCGCCAGCCAGCGAAATCCGCGCATGTCGCTCAGGGCGATCACGCGTCCGCTGCCGACCAGGGACAGCGCAGCCTCCGCGATGATCTCCATCGTCATGGTGAACGGCACGATCGGCAACGCATGAAGCTCAGGCTGACGACGCGAGATGGAACGGCCCAGCATGTGGTTGAGCAGGAACGTGTCGTTCTCGATCGAGATCAGCCTTTCCGCATAGAGACGGCGGCCGTCGTGTTCGAGGATCTTCCCCAGCATCGGCGCCGGACGCGCCGTCTTCTTCCCCGACGATGCGTGTGCGTGCTCTGAAAGCGCAGCCTCCGGCTCGCACAGGCTGGCGGCCGCGGCACTCAGAACGCGGCGCTGGCTCTCCAGGAAATCGTTCATCAACGCAAAATGGAGCTGCAACAGCACGGACCGCCACTCCTGATCGCCGTCGATGGCCGGCCCCTCCACCACATCGGGAGCGACGGCCTGCTGCGATTTGGGCAGAGGAAACTTGCCCTTTGGTGCAGGGCTGAACCTACCGGTCGTTCGCCCCAGAGCGAACAGGGCGGCAATCACCTGCAGCACCTTTTCCAGGCCGTCCTTGTGACGGCTGTTGGAAGCGACCGCCAAGTGATTCTGCCCCCGCAGAATGTCTTTGACGAACCCTGTCAGCGTCGCATCGGGGCCTGCCTCAACGAAAATCCGCACACCGTCCTCGTACATCCTGCGAATCGTGTCCTGAAAGCGTACCGGCTGGGTCCACTGCAACAGGGCCATGGCCCGGATGTTCTCGGGATCATCCGGAAAAGGCGCTGCCAGCGCCGTGCTGTAGACCGGGTACCGGCCTGGTCCAATCCCAATCGAGCTGTAAGTGCTTCTCAGAAAATCTGCCTGCGCGCCGAAAAACGGTGTATGGTAGGGGCGCTCAGCCGCCAATGAAAGGCACAGGCCACCCGCTTCCTCCAGCCGCCGGCGCACCCTCGCATCCTCTTCGGCGTACGCGTACAGCACCATCTGGTTCGAGCAGTTCTCCATTGCCACGCACACGCGTTCGTCACTGGCGGCGACAACCTCCGCGATCTGCTCGCAACTAAGCCCACTCACGGCCAGATAGAAGCCCTCCACATGCGGCCTCCCCGTTTTCCGGAAATGGGTGGTGACCACCTGGATGATGTCGAACACGGACTCTTTCGTGGGGCACTGTAGAATGCCCGCCGAGATCAAAGCGGCGTTCTCTCCATTGCTGTGCCCGGCGATGCAATCCGGCTCGACTCCAAGCTGCCGGAGCAGGTCAAACATCGCGAGGCTGGCAACCAGGCTCGAAGGGCCGCCCAGTTTGAGTTCCCGTTCCATCGCCTCGCGCTCTTCCGCAGCCATACCTCCCGGGGGCGGGAAGACGAGATCGCTCGGAAAGAACCCGTGCCGTAATCCTGCAAATCGGTCCATACAATCGAACCATTCCCGGACGCTCGGGAAGTGCAGGCAAAGATCGCGGAACATTCCCGGATACTCGGAGTTGAAGCCGGGAAAAAGAAATGCGAGTTTGCCGTTAAATTGCGCGGCGTCGGCCGGCTCCCCGTAGTAAACGCCTTCGGCGATTTGCGGCCGCCTTCTGCTGCGGGGAATCGCCTGGAGCGCCTGACGCAATTTGGCGGCGAAGTCCGGACCATTCTTTCCCACGATCGCCAGCCGATAGGCTCCTGCTCCCGTGCTGTAGGCTCCTCCGGCGAACCGGTTCGGACACGCTTCTATGGCGGCGAGCAAGTCCCGGGCATCCTCCAGCAGGCGCGCGCGATCGGGTGCGGCGATCGTGAAGACTTCCCATTCCTTTTGCGGAACTAACGCTTCGGATGAGTGGGGGTGGGAGCCGGTATATTCGCGGAGGACCGCGCCGGAAAGGATCCCGGTCGAATCGCGCAACAGCACGATGCCATGACGGGGAGATCTCACGTCTCCGTGTATCCACGGGAGCGGTTCCGGCGTTTCGTAGAAGCCAGTACCCGGTTCCGCCGGGACCCCCTCGCTAGGTGGGATTATCCGCGTGTGGAGCGCGAAGGCTATACGGACGACGGCTGCCATCCGGTCGAACTCCGACTCACAACGGCGAACGGCTGCTCTCGTTTGCGGGACGACCCTTTCCGGGTCGGCGATCCTTGCGCGCAACGCGCGCCATTCGGTCGCTTCGATCGAATCGTTGGCCGGCAGGCATATCTCCGCTACCGCACAGGTTGACGGGATATCTTCCGGCTGAAGAATCGCATACACCGCGTCTCCATCACGCTCGGCGTCGGCTTCGCGCTTCAGCGCTAAAGCCACACCGCGCCACGCGGGGCCTTCCTCGATCGCTACAGCAAGAATGGCGCTCGCGTTTTGATCGCGCAGGCGGCGGGCTGCTTCGCGGAGGCACTCGAGATCGCGAGCGCTGTTCGCAGAGGCAGGGCGACGCGCGACGACAGATGAAGCTTCCCTGACGGAGGCATCGAACATCCGGCCGCTGCATGCGACCAACGCCGGCATGTCGCGTAATTCACTCCAGTGCGCATCGGCGAGCGCGTCTGAAAGCAGCGAACCTAGCGGGGTGTCGGCGGCAGGCGCAGGGCCGGCGTTTGCCGACGGGGAGACGGCCGACGCGAGGCTTTGCTGCCAGAATTCGGCTGCCGTTGCGTAATCGCCGCCGCGCATCGCCATTCCGACAACGGCGATTCCCGGATTTTGATCTGCCGGTCTCATTGCCTCATCGGAGACTTAAACTTGCCGCAAACTGGAGTGATTTGCACCTGGAGAGCCGTTGGCCCTGCCTGGGGTCGTGGAGATATGTTCGATCCGCTCGTCCAGAACCGAGAACGCGTCGATCACCGGAATGACTTCAACGTCCGCCGCGTCTGAAAGCTGGTATTTGCGCAGCGTGCGAGCCAGGCTCTCATGCGAGTCGGCGTTCACAATCCAGACGCTGCCGCCTGCGACCAGCGCGTAGACGCCCTCGATGACCCCACTCGCTTTGGCTGCATGCATCTTATCGCGAGCGTCAAGCATATCCGGAAGGGACGCCTTGCCCGGGTCCAGGAGCTGGTTCCTCCTTGATTTGGCGACAATTAGATATTTCATCGCGATACCCTCTATCCCATTGTTAGGAGCTGCTAACAACAGCGGCAGGAGATGCAGAGGAGCATTTCCCCGGTACAGTTTCGATACCTTCAGGTGAAAGCTGATGACTAATTGATTATAGTAGCGACCGACAGGGTTTCTAATGCGGAAAATAGACGCCAGCTGATTTTCTTTCGAGGTTGCTGCACCGTATCAGCCTAGCAGATTTCTTAGCGAAGCCATCTCCTCCCGCAATCTCTTCATTTCGTCAAGGATTGTTTCATCGCCGTTAACCCCCGGAGGTTCCGGATCATTCCGCAGAAATCCGTTCCGGGCCAAGTCCGCGGATGCACGGAAAGTAAGATAATCACCCAGGCGGCTCTTCAGGTACGGCCAGGCCGCGTGAAAGGCGAAATCGGGAGTCCTTGCCCCATGGCTGAGCAGGGCAAGCGCAACCCTGTGTACCCGATCCAATGCCATTCCAACAACTTGGTCCAGTTCCCGCCGACCGATCGCGTCGCGCGTGACTCTGATCTCGGGCTGTAGAGAAGGCATCACGGGGATCAGCGGACAAAGCCGTACGGGGGATCCGGCGGAGGCGCGATATTCCGAATCCAGTCCGAATTCCTGGTCGAGTCGACTGCGGGTCGCCTTAGTCATTTTGTACTGCCGCAACAGGACATTGTCCCAGGGTACTCCGAAGTACCTCCGCAGGAACTGCTGGCAATTTCTGCGCCCCAGTTGATAATCGTGTTGACGGAATCGTTGCGAAATGAAGCCCGCGAATGCTCCGACGAGGGCCCCCGCGAGCGGCTCAGTTCCGCCCAGATCTGTAGTCGGGGCGATCAGCCACCGCGAAGCTACCGCTGGGTCGGAGGTGAGCTGCAGGTTTTCACCCTGGATCCTGCTCTGGTTTACGAGCACATTTACCAGGCGAGTCACCACCGACCAAAGGTCACCCTGCGGCATGGAAGGAAGCTTCGCGGGAGTGACGGAATCCAGCGGCGCAATATTGATCACCGCCCGATCTGCCAGTTTGGGGTCGCGCGGGTTGTGTCCGTTGGGGTTCTCGGGAGGCAGGCCCGCAAGTTCCCGCCTCGCAAAATCGAAGGGACTGTTGTTCGTCAGGCCACCGTCGACGTTGACTGTGCGAAACTCCATGTCGTCGGAGACATCCCATGACGGCGGCAACGGGGCAGTCTTGTTGCAGATGCATCGTCCGTCATCTCCGCACTTTGGATCGACTTCAGGAACGATCTCCTGCCGCAGGTTGTATTCCCGGCCCGAGCGAGTTAAAGCCTGGGAAGCAAGAACAAGAGGAAATGCCCCGGTTGCTATGGCCGTACTGGCCAGCGTGTGCCACTCCGGGCCACCGCGAGCATTGAGTAAGATTGCGTCATCGCTGCATGATGTGGCGTCCCAGCAAATCCCGAAATCCTGCCGGTCTGCAAAGTTCAGTGCCCGCGCAGAATCGGACTGCGTTTGCGGTTCGATCGCATATGGAGTCCCTCCGAGGTTGGTAACCGAGAGGACGAGTTTCAGGCCATCTTTCACCCACACTCGAGGTTTGGGGAGAGGAGAATCGATCCGCAGCGCACCGTGGGCTATCCGGTGGACAACGGTAGAGTCCAGCAGAGAATGCACTTTGCCGCCTGATGCATCCAGATCTGTATGCCCCAGCAGATCTCTGGCGTCGATTTGCTCCACCCAGCTGCTATAGATGATATTGCTGGCGGAGCTGCTAGGCGAAGCCTGCGACGTAACCGGCACAAATGGCTGCGACAAAGCCGCCGCAACAAGTGATGCCACCATCCCTCCCCCCGAGGCGCCGGTGAGGGCCGCCAGCCGCACCTCATGGGGCGGAATGGTCCAGCGGTCGTAATCTTCGCCGAATTGCCGGAATTGCTCATCGCGTGTTGCCGTCCAGGCGTCCATCGCTTCGATAAGAAAATCGACCACACCGGCCGTGTACGCCCCCGTGGAGACGGTGCCAGCCATATTCATCGCGAGATAAAACGGTTGCATAATTCACCGTCTCCAGCGGGAAGCGAAAGATTTCAGTGGGGTAGAAGATAGGATAACTAATTACGGGCGCGGATTCAATTCCCGGCAATGCTGTTCCAGGAGGAATGGAGGTAATCATATCGCACTCGCGTTCTCCAATGATGACGGGCCGCAAAAAACGACGTCCGAAATTGGGCGCGGGCCAGAGACTACGATCGAACAGTTCATCCCGACCGGCAACGGCCCT
This sequence comes from Acidobacteriaceae bacterium, assembly GCA_030041435.1. Classification (GTDB taxonomy): domain Bacteria; phylum Acidobacteriota; class Terriglobia; order Terriglobales; family Acidobacteriaceae; genus Palsa-343. The sequence goes on along the minus strand of JASHNW010000125.1, from coordinate 2,423 downwards.
ATGTTTCCGGTGTCGGAAAATAAGATTCCGCCTTCGCTCCATAGATTTCTCACTGCTGGGCATTCCTCCGAATAGACAGCAAACTGAGGGGCTCACGCCAAAAGGGTCTCGACAGTGGTCGCATCGGTCAATAAATCTGGGGAACACCTTAATCGCGACCTGCTGCCCGTCACCCATGGGGTCGATCCCTTATATACCTTGGTCGTGTCAGATCGCGTACAGCTTTCTGATACTGCGAAAGGAACTGAAAGGCGGCAAGGCGCATTCCTTCGCCGCAGCCTGCCCGTTCTGTTTCCGACCGGCGCCACGGTGCGCAGAGAAATTCTCTCGCAAGTTGTCCGGCAACGGCAGCCGACATTTTTTCGAGGTTGATGGCCCTGTCCCTGAACTGCTCTTCCAGACGCGTCAGCGTGAGGCGATAGCCCTCGATGCGGGCGAAGCGACAGTGTTCTGATGAGAGAAAACCTCGTCGTCGTGATTACATGTCTTTCCAAACCCAGAGCGGCTGGCGATGCCAGTTCCTTGAGGAAGATCTGAAGACACCCATCCCGGTTCATCTAAATCTGGTTCGGCAAGAGAGATTGTTTGAAATCGCTGAGCGCGTCGGATTCCGGCCGAACCTGGAGGGACGCCAGACTATACAGCGCGCCATCGACATGGGCCGAGGCGGCATTTGGCTAGAGTTGACTGAGGAGCAATATCAAAGGTAAAAGAGAAAACCCCAACCTCGAATTCAAGAATGATCGCAAGAGCAATGCTGTGATCTCGGTGACCCTGCCCTTGGAATGCGTACACCTTAGCGAGTTGGTTCAGGCGAGATTAGCTTATCTCGTCGTAGCCGTCGTGCGGCGGTAATGTGGAAATCGGCTTCATCGATTTCCACATTACCGCCGCCTGCCTGGGTCGCCGCTGGAGCTCATGCGACGGCCTGAGTTTGCTTCTCCCGCCAGCGTCGTTCGTACTCGGCTGGACTGGAGTAATCGAGCGTGGAGTGCATGCGGCTGCGATCGTATCAGCGCAGCCATTCGAGCACCGCGTCCTTAGCTTCGCGGATCGTCGCGAAGCGCTGGCCGTCGAGCCACTCCACCTTCAGGGATCCGAACAGCGTCTCGCTGCAGGCGTTATCCCAGCAGTTCCCCCTGCGGCTCATCGAGGCGGTGATGCCGTGCCTGTCGAGAAGCCGCGTGAAGTCCCGGCTGGCATACTGACTGCCGCGATCGCTGTGGAACAGCAACTCGCCCCCGGATGGCCGCCGCTGCTGCCAGGCCATCTCCAGAGCATCGATCACCAGGCTGCGCTCCATGTGCGGCTGCAGGCTCCAGCCCACGACGCGCCGGCTGAACAGATCGATCACCACCGCCAGAAACAGCCAGCCTTCTTCGGTCGCGATATACGTGATGTCGCCCGACCACGCCGTGTCCGGACGCGGCGGCAAGAAGTTGCGCTCCAGCCGGTTGGGTGCGATGGGCAGATCATGCCGGCTGTCGGTGGTGGCCACGCGGAAGCGCCGCCTGCCGCGCGCCCGGATGCCATGCTTCTGCATCAGTCGCTGCACGCGCTGCTTGCCCACGCGCAGGCCGCGTTTGAGCAACTCCCGCCACAGGCGCGGCCAGCCGTAAGCGCCGCGTGTCTCAGCATGCACCGCACGAATGTGCCCCAGCAGCGCCTCATCGGTCAGATGCCGCCGCTGGGCGATCCTCGCCCGCCGCAACCGGTGCTGGTGATAGCCGCTGGCGCTGACGCCGAGCACCCGGCACTGCACACTGACTGGCCAGACGGAACGATGTCGATCGATAAAGGCGTATTTCACTTCTGGCTCTTTGCAAAGAACGCCGTGGCTTTTCCCAGGATGTCGCGCTCCATCGTCACCCGCGCCAGTTCCGCGCGCAGGCGCCGGATCTCCATCTGCTCGGCGGTCAGCTCGGCGCCCCTGCCCGAGCCGCGCAGCTTGCCCGCACGGTGGGCCTTCACCCAGTTCGCCAAAGCCTGTTCCACAATCCCGAGGCTGCGCGCCGCCTCGGAAACACGCTGGCCCGACTCCACCAGACGCACCGCCTCCTGCTTGAACTCAAGCGTGTAGGCCTTCCGCGGTATCTTCACCATCTTCGTCTTCCCTTCGCAGTGTATCCACCCTGCTAGAGAACCTCTGATTAACTCTGCGATCCACAGCCGGCGCAGATAACCTGGGGTGTAGAGGAAAAGGGCGAGTGAAACAGCAGACGCTGGCGGCGCAGAGCGGATTCGAGAGATACGGCAAGAAGACGCGGCGGGAGCAGTTTCTGGAGGAGATGGATCAGGTGGTGCCGTGGGCGGAGCTGGAGGCGCTGATCCGGCCGCATTATCCGAAGGGCGAGAACGGGCGTCCGCCGACGGGGCTGAGCATCATGCTGCGCATTCACTTTCTGCAGCAGTGGTTCAACCTG
>JASHNW010000124.1 GCA_030041435.1 Acidobacteriaceae bacterium | reverse complement strand
TCGATGTGCGGATGCCGTTCGGGGTTGAGGTTCATCTCCCGTCTGCTGTCCAGCTTGATTCGCATGGTGCCATCCAATGAAATATCCTTCACCGTCCCGAGTTCACGGTTGGCAATCTTCAAATCTTGTCTGGGTGCGGTGAAGTGAATGCGGTCGCCTACTGAGAACGCCTTCTCATGCTCCCGATAGACCGTGACACCCATCTGGCGGCGCGGGTCGTAGGTCCGTTCGGTGCCGTCAGCGCGCATGACCGTCAGCAAATTCTTTTCAGCATCGATACGCGTCACGCGGGCATACTCGCCTTTGCCGATCCCGGTCTCCTGCGACGCACGTGAATACCGGAGAATGTCATTGACCTGGTACTGCGCCGCCCAGGTGCGCTCCGCGCCGGTCATTTCCTGGCGCGGCACGAGTGTGGTCGTAACGTGTTCGTTCCGGCTGACTGCACCGCGAGATTGCAATTCGTTGTGAATGCGCTGATTGATTTCGGACCGTGAGCGATTGTCCGGCGAGACGACCAGTGTATTCTCTGGCGAGCGCGCATACTCGCGGGCGATTGCTGCGATCCGCGCTTCGCGGTCACCAAATTCATGAATTCGGCGTTTGCGATCAAGGCAATCGAGCGCCGCGCTCACATCGCCGCCTGCGAGATGCTCCACAGCCTGCTTCGGGTCCGGATCGCGCTGTCGCAGAATCTCGCCGAGCTTTACGGTCATCATGCCTGCTTCCTGAAGCTGCGCGAATGGACGGCCTGCCTCGACGGATTCGTGCTGCCGCGTGTCTCCTACCAGAAGGACACGATCATTCCAATGCAGGCGCTCGACAAACTGATGCATCTGGTGCGTAGAAACAAGAGAAGACTCGTCGATCACATAGAGTCTCTTTTGGCCGGTGTCCGGCTGCTCGCCGCGTGCAAGATGCCGTTGCAGTGTTGAGGTCTCAATGCCTGCTTCGGCCAGTTTCTGCGCAGCTCGGGACGTAGGGGCGAAACCCTCCACGCGGTAGCCCTCGGCCTCTGTCCCTTCGCGGATCACGGCGAGCGCCGTTGTCTTGCCGGCTCCGGCTACGCCTTCCAAACCAACGATCTTCTGGCGCGAAAGGAAGATCTCATCAACGGCGTGATACTGCGAAGCATTCAGTTCCGGGTGGCGGTCCTCGATGTTGCATCGGATTTGCGGAGAGACCAACATCGGATCGCTATAGGTACGGTGATTGCCGCTCTGCATTCTCTCGATGATCTCTCGCTCCATGCGGACCATATCTGCGGTCGTGTATTGCCGTGCGGCACGGCCTTCGCTGCGCTCAACTGTGACGAACTCGCCAGTTGCCACACGACGCGCAAATTCTCGGCGTACCTCGCCATGCGTGAGCTGACCCATGCCGCGGTCAAGCATCGACCCAAGAATGGCTCGTTCATCCTGAACGGCAGAGCGCTCGAAAACGTGTTTGTGCGCGTAAGTGGCGGCCTGCTGCGCGGTCTTCTCAGGCTGCTGTTGATGTTGGTGAGCCTGGTCACGTGCTTGCGCAACGACCCGGTCCGCCTGATGCCCGAACTGTCCCGCCAATTCGCGGTGCCGCCGCAACACCTCTTCCTGTGACTGAATCTCCTTCTTGTCGCGGGTCCGATGCGCGGCAACCTGCGCAGCGCCCGCTCCATCCCTCCCAGCCTCTATCAAGTGCTCCAGTATCTGCTCGCGTCGCGGACTCGATGCTTCCAAATACTCCTTCGTATATCCCTTAATCTCTGGCTGGCCGTGCCTGCCTGTCTCGATCTCATAACCCAGCTTTTGAAGCCGCATAGCGAGTTCCGAGCGATACACGCTGGTCACGTATCGTTGCGACTGAAAGAGGCTGCGCTCCTGGAGCGCGCGCGACTGGCCGTTGTCGCGTTCGGTCATGTTGAAGATCACGGCGTGGGTATGGAGCTGCGGCGCTGCGTATCCGTCCACTGGCCGTGCCGTGTCGTGCTCGAACGTAGCAGCGATAAACTTTCCCGTCGTCTCCGGCGCGTGAACATTGCCAATACGCGCCTGCGTGTATCGTTCTAATTCTTCGAGCGCTACGCGCACGCTTTCGCGGTGAGCCCGCCGCACTTGGAAATCGCCGCCTACAAGCGCGGTGAGCGAAACCGACTTGGGGGTGGAAAACGTCGCATCCCATCCCGCGCGGTGCTCCACGCTGGTGATCTCTTTGCCATATTCGTTCTCGTAGGTTCTCGCTGGCTGGTGCTTGACGAGCTGTGCGCCGTTCTCCGGGTGCTGGCCTTCGCTCAGCCGCCCGAAGTGTTCTGCTCGAACAGAACCCCGCAAACCCCACTCCTCGGCAAGCGCGCCGCGCCATTCGCTGAATGCCTGCCGCTCGCGGCTCCAGTAGTTCTGCTGTTCTGAAGCGAACTCGCGCGCGTGATAGGTTTGAGCCTGCCCTGCGGAGAGGGCCTTCGAGATGGTCAACATGCGCGTGAACTCCGAGGACGTGCGCGCGGCAGCATCTCGCACTGCCTTGCTCTGCAAAATACACTAACTCAAATTCGATGCGCGTAACCACGGTACAGCGAATTATTTTTTTATTGATAGATTCGTGTTTGACCGCGTCATTACTGGACATTCGTGTACATTCGTTGCCATTGGTGTAAGTGGGTTGCCGTTCGTTGCGCGGATACAACGACCGAATCCGACGCTGAATTCCAAGGTCGATTGTTGGAGGAATCGGCAGCGCAACGCCCACGCTTACCGAGCCGTATCACTCGCGCATTCGCCGACGAATGTGGATCGCTTCGGGGTCGGAATGTCGGGCTTTAAGCCAGGCTTTGGTCGCATGTAAGGGAGGTTAATGCGGAGGCGAAGACGCCTCGATTAAGTGACGCATCAGTGGGCGTTCAGAGGGAAATTGGGAGGTGAATGGCAGGCAGATCAGACCACTCATCAGAATCGTTGCGAAACGGAAAGCACCCGCCTCGCTCTCGCTCGCCGAGAGCATTCCTAACCGCTCGACAATTCTTTCAGCCAATCCACTGCGATTCATCCCAAGGTTTCGGCTTCCGATTAGCGGACCGAATGCCCTCCCTTCCGGGGAAGATGAAGCGCTGCTTCGCCTCCTTCTTCGGAGGGCTGATCGGGGGCCGTTCCAGCTGTAATACGGGCGCGGTATCTGGTGGCATCCCAGGCGGTACTGAGAGCTGATCGGCGGCGATGCGGTCCCATATCGATTCCAAATCCCGCTTGACGACGGTCGGACGACTGGCCTGGTGAGCGCGCTGAATAGGTCCCAACAAAGACTCTCCAAGCCGGTTCCAACGACTCCAAAGCGATCCGATTCGTCTCTTCATGTCATACCGTTTCGCCGGCGTATCCGAGTGGTAATTGGAGGTCGTATCGATCTCCGTTAAGACCGTCCAAAGTTCCTTCCATTCCGCTGCCAATCCCTGCCGGACGAAGACAATTGCAATGACGATCCAAGCCAGTAGGTAGGCACACCCGCCGAGTAACGGTTCCATTGTCATGAGCCAGAAGCTTTGGCCCGCATAGAAATCATCTTGCAGAAGGTCTTCGATCGCTGCGGAATCATCCCATATTGGCCGGCCTTTTTCGATCCCCCTCCACCCTCGTTCGAGAGCCGATTGGGAGAGCTGAAGGGGTAGGTCTCCCGTCTCTCCGCGGGCCACATCGGGAGCGAGAACGATCTCGCTTTTCCGGCCGGGAGCAGTCAGGAATAGCGGGTCAATGCGACTCTTTGAGCCAGGGTGTTTCGCGCCTTCAGTGCTTGAGAAATAGGTCGGCCAATAGTAGCGCTCAAGTGGCGAGAGTTCCAGAGCAAACCATGTCCACCACAGGAACCATAGAGAGCC
>JASHNW010000123.1 GCA_030041435.1 Acidobacteriaceae bacterium | reverse complement strand
GGCGGCTTGCGCACAAGGTTCCGCGGGGCAGGTTCCGAAAGAGTTGGCGCCGTTTGTGAAGGTCGACGCGCCGGCGGTCGTGCTGGAGAATGTGCGCGTGATCGATGGCACCGGAGCGCCGGCACGCGAAAACCAGACCGTGATCATCGAGAACGGCAAGATCACCGCCGTGCGGCCCTGGGCCGCGGACGATATTGGGCCGCTCAACGCGAAGGTGCTGGACATGACCGGGAAGACCGTCTTTCCGGGGCTGGTGGGAATGCACGAGCATCTCTTTTATCCGCTGCCGGATGGCGGGCCGGGGCTGCTGCCGCTCTACGGGGAAATGGCCGACTCGGCGCCGCGGCTTTATCTGGCGGGCGGGGTGACGGCGGCGCGGACGGCGGGGAGCCTGGAGCCGTATACGGATATCTCGATCAAGCAGCTGATCGATGCGGGGAAGATGCCGGGGCCAAAGCTGTTCCTGACCGGGCCGTATCTGGAAGGCTCGCCGTCGATTGGGCCGCAACTGCACACGCTGACCGGGCCGGACGACGCGGCGCGGCTGGTGAACTACTGGGCCGACGAGGGGATGACCTCGTTCAAAGCGTACATGCACATCACGCCGGAGGAGCTGAAGGCGGCCATTGACGCGGCGCATGCGAAGGGGCTGAAGATCACCGGCCATCTGTGCGCGGTGGGGTTTAAGGAGGCGGCGTCGCTGGGCATCGACAACCTGGAGCACGGGCTGGTGGTGGACACGGAGTTCTACTCGGGCAAGAAGGAGGGCGTGTGCCCGGGGCAGCGTCCGCCGCAGGACGAGCTGGCGAAGATGGACGTGGAAGGGCCGCAGATTCAGGGCACGATCCAGTACCTGATCGAGCATCACGTAGCGGTGACTTCGACGCTGGCCATCTTCGAGAGCTTCGCGCCGAACCGGCCGCCGCTGAGCGAGGAGATGCGGCTGCGCTCGTCGTTGCTGCCGGACGCCTGGGGCAGCTTCATGACCACGCGGGCGACGATCGCGCAGCGAGCGGCGGAGGCGCCGGCCGAGAGCGTGGCGGCGCGGCTGCTGCAGATGGAGATGCAGTTCGAGCACGACTTTGTGCAGCAGGGCGGGGTGCTGATGGCGGGGTGCGATCCGACGGGCTACGGCGGCGTGCTGCCGGGTTTCGGCGACCAGCGCAACCTGGAACTCCTTGTAGAGGCAGGGTTTACGCCGGAGGAGGCGATCCACTTTGCAACCGAGAACGGGGCGAAGTGGCTGGGCGAGGATGCGCACTTCGGGACCATCGCCGTGGGCAAGGACGCGGACCTGGTGGTGGTGGACGGCAACCCGGCGAAGGACATTGCCGATGTGGAGAAGGTCGATACCGTGTTTAAGGACGGCGTGGGGTACGACCCGGAGAAGCTGATCGCGTCGGTGCGGGGACTGGTGGGGCTGCGGTAGCCCGGGGGTGAAGCGGCCGGGGGTGAGGCGGCCAGCGAAGGGCGGCTAGCGAGCGGGCGCGGTCCATCCGGGGGGCGTCTGACAGCGGGTCAGAGATGGTTGCAGTCGGTCCCGTCGCAGGCGACGCGAAAGCCGTAATCGGCGTATTTGAATTCCGGCGGGATGCTGGAACGCGCCGAGCATCGTGAAATCTTGATCTGGTGGCGCCAGGACCCTCCGCGGGAAGCTTTTCTGTTGCCTTCGAGCGGTCCCTGGGGATTACGATCGGGTGAAATCGCATAGTATTCGGAGCCGTACCAGTCGCTGCACCACTCATGCACGTTCTCGCACATGTCGAATAATCCAAAGGCATTCGGCGGCGACTGGCCGACCGGCTCAGGGCCGGTTTTCCAGCGCGTGTGGTAGGCCGGACGTGAAGCCGGCGGATCGTTGCCCCAGGGGAATGCCCTGCTCTCGGCGCCTCCCCGCGCGGCCCGCTCCCATTCGGCTTCTGTAGGAAGGCGATAGTGCGAGCCAGTTGCCGACGCAAGCCAGGCGCAATACGCGACCGCATCAAACCACGACACCGCGACCACAGGTTGCTGAGGATGAGAGAAGGCGGGATCGGTCCAGCAGGGGGGCGGCGGGTTGCCGGTGGCGTCCAGAAAGCGCGCGTACTGCTCGACGGTGACCTGGGTTGCCGCCATGGCAAAGGAATCCAGCCAGACGCGATGAACAGGGCTTTCCACACTCTGACCGGCGTCGGATCCCATGGAGAACCAGCCGGCAGCGATCGGAATCAGGAGCGGCTCAGCGATCGATACGCGACAGGCACTTAGAGTCATGAGGGACCAACGGGAGGATCTTTGCAATCGATGTTAACTCGGCGGATGGGCGCCTGCTCCGGCGCGGGCACGGACGGGGAAGTATGGCCGGCGACTGGCGAGGGATCTGACTCCGAGATTGTGCCTGCGACGTTTGTGCTGCGATAATTTCGTCCGGCAGGAGAGTGCCTGGTGTCTGTGACTCTTCGCTGCGTCGCCGTCCTGACCCTGGGCCTGGCCTTACTGTCACCAGCCCAGCAGAGGAATCAACAGACCGCTAGCCCTGGGCAATCGACTCAGCCTGCAGCGGGTGCAGCCCCGGGTCTGATTCGGCGATCGGAAAAAGAACGCCGCCAGGAAAATCTCGCTGCTCACGAAATCGTCCTCAACGTGCTGGTGAGGGACGCGGCCGGCAAGGCGGTTCGCGGTCTTGCAGAGAACAACTTCACGATTCTCGACGACGGAAAGGCCCAGCCGATCACGTTCTTTCGGCCGGCACAACCGCCGCACGTGGTTCTGATGCTGGACGGGGTGAACGGCTCGCACTGGAGCTATGCTGCGGAATGCAGGGCGGTTGAGAAATATCTCAGAGACAGGAGCACGGCCCTCGAGTATCCCGTGGCGATCGGGTTGCTGTCGCCTTCGGGGATCAGTGTGAACCTGGAATCGCAGGACCCGAAGACGCTGCTGAGCCAGGTCGAGGCTGCATCCGGCGTCCGGACCTCGACAGGCAGCGAGCAACAAACCGTGCAGGATGTGGCCAGCACCGGGGTGAGGCTGGGCAGCCTGCTGCCCTCCGGCATGCGCGTACAAAAGCTCGATCGCGGCTGGGCCGACAAGAACCGCCGCTTTGTGGTGTCTGTCAACGCGCTGACTCAGTTCATTCTCAAAGAGGAAAGCGCTCCGGGACGGATTGTGGTGCTATGGGTGGGTGTGGGATGGCCGCTGCTGACCGGCCCTGGGTTTCTGCCCGACACAGCCGCAATGAAGGACCGCTTCTTCGACCGGATTGCGGCTCTGTCGAACGGACTGCGGGAGGCACAGGTAACCCTGAATGCGATCGCCTCGCCGGAGCTACTGAAGGATGCCTCGTTGAGCCAAGGCTACTACGCGCCCTATCTCGCCGCAGCGACCGCGCCGGGCGAGGCGAGCGCCGCCAATCTGGGACTGCCGGTTTTGGCTGTTCACAGCGGCGGCGAGGTTCTGGACCAGGACAAGGATATGGCTGCAGCGATTGCGAAAAGTCTGGCGGGGATCGATTCCTGGTACACGCTGGCCTTCCAATCCCTGCCATCCAGCCAACCCGATGAGTATCGGCCGCTTGAGGTGAGGGTGAACCGGCCGGGGGCTGTGGTGCGCACCAACACCGGGTATTACGCGCAACCGTAGGGTGTATCGACCTATAGAAACGGCCCGCGTTGGGAGCGAAAACGGAGCCTCAGCTCCTCGCTCGCTCGGACTGAGGGAAAATGCCTTCCGTCGCGAGCCATCCCTCTATGTCGATACACCCCAGGCGCTCGTCGTTTTCGACAAAGCTGGATGATCCGATGCACAGGTGTCCGGTACTGAACATCTCCCGTCAGAAGCGTACATACACCGTTCCCAATATGAGCTAAGTGCGTTGATGGGGGACGAGTTGCCAGCCGGGCAAGTCGGCCCGGCACGTGCTCGTTGAGCGGCGATGCAGAGCCTGCACGTGCTGGGCAGAGGCCTATCGCAATCTGGAGGACCAGATGTCTGCGAACTGGAAGTTCAAAGCATGGAAGCTGTGCGCCACGGCCGTGATTTCGTTTGCCTGCGGATCGGTCATGACTGCCCGCCTGACGCATGTGGAAAAGGTGAAGGCTGACAGCAATCGGGTCTTCGAGCTGATGGTCTATCACACGGAGCCAGGCAAGGTGCCCGCCCTCGAATCCATCTTTAAGGATGTGTCCAAACTACAGGCCAATCACGGGCTGAATGTGATCGGTTATTGGGTGCCAGACGAGGATTCCCCCGCGTGGAAAGACACATTTGTCTACCTTATTGCGCATCCGAGCCAGGAGGATGCACAAAAGAACTGGGACGCACTGCACGCCGATCCGGCGTTTCTGCCTTACCGGGATGCGGCTGTGCCTTTGATCGAGAGAGTCAACGGAGCGTTCCATGTGGATGAAGTGTTCATGCACCCGACGGATTTTTCGGCAATGAAGTAAAAAGGCGGAGCTGGGGAGACGGCCGGTGCATTCGGGGACGGCAATGCCAGCTCCGATCCTGCTCCCGGTTGTGCCGGGCAGCCGGGCACCCCCTTCCTTCCCTCCTCCTGCCCTCCTCTTGACAATCTAGGGGACAGGCGGCTATACCTCTTGATAATCAAGGGGAGGGACGGGCCGCTGTGACGGAAAAGAATGGCGAGCTGGTGCAGGGAACGCTGGAGATGCTGGTGCTGAAGACGCTGGCGCTGGAGCCGCTGCATGGGTACGGGATCGCGCTGCGCATCGAGCAGATGAGCCAGGGGGTGTTCCGGGTGAATCCGGGATCGCTGCTGCCGGCACTGAGCCGCATGGAGCGCGCGGGGCGGGTGCGGTCGGAATGGCGAGCGACGGAGAACAACCGGCGCGCGAAGTATTACACGCTGACTGAGGGCGGGCGGAAGGCGCTCGAGGAAGAGCGGCAGCAGTGGGGGCGGCAGATTGCCGCGATCGATCGGATTCTCGAAGCGCAATCGTGAAGCGAAGGCGGGAAGGCAGAGAGGGGAAGCGATGGTCACACTCCGCAGTCTGAGGGACGGAATGCGCGCGCTGCTGGACCGGAATCGCCGCAATGCGGAGATCGAAGCGGAGCTGCGGAGTTTTATGGATGCCTCGGTCGCGGAGAAGCTGGGCCGTGGGATGGGGCGCGAGGAAGCGCTGCGCGCGGCGCGGGCGGAGGTGGGCAGCGCGGAGGCCGTACGCCACAAGGTGTGGTCGGCGGGGTGGGAGTCTACGGCGGATTCGGTGGCGCAGGACCTGCGCTACGCGGTGCGGCAGATTCTGCGCTCTCCGGGGTTCTCGGTGGTGGCGATTCTGTCGCTGGCGCTGGGGATCGGCGCGAACACGGCGATTTTTACGCTGATGAACGACCTGCTGCTGAAGCAGTTGCCGGTGCGCGATCCGCAGCAGCTGCTTTCGTTCGGAGACGGGATCAGCAGCGGCACGATGGAAGTCTCCGACCCTGGCCCCTACGACATTTTTCCTTACGAGTTTTATCGCCGGATTGGGGACGAGCGGAAGGAGTTTGCGGGGATTTGCGCGTTTGCCAGCTTTCCCACCCTGGTGAGCGTGCGCTCGGGCTCGGGAACGGCCGGCCCGGCGACACAGGCGATCGGCCATCTGGTTTCGGGGACGTTTTTCAGCGTGCTGGGCGCGGAGCCGCTGATGGGGCGCGTGTTCGACGCGGCGGATACGGCGGTGGCGGGCAGGAATCAGGTGGCGGTGGTCAGCTACCGGTACTGGCAGGAAGCGCTGGACGCCGATCCGGGGGCGATTGGGCGGTCGATCATGGTAAACGGCACGCCGTTTACGGTGGTGGGGGTGATGCGACCGCAGTTCTACGGCGTGGACCTGAACGAGCAGACGCCGGACATGTGGCTGCCGATGACGATGCAGCCGCAGGTGATGCTGCAGCCGACGCTGCTGAAGCCGGATGGGCTGTTCTGGATCCACATGATGGCGCGGCGGAACCCGGGCGTGAGCGCAGCGCAGGCGCAGGCGTGGGTGACGACGCAGTTGCAGCAGTTCCTGGTGGACCGGGCGGGGACGCAGATTGACGCTGCGCGACGCAAGGCGATTGCCGGGGTGACGGTTCCGCTGCTGCCGGGAGGGGCGGGGCTGTCGCATATCCGCGAGGAGTACAAGGCGCCGCTGACGGTGCTGATGGCGATGGTGGGCGTTGTGCTGCTGATTGCCTGCGCGAACCTGGCGAACCTGCTGCTGGCGAAGGGAGCGGCGCGGGAGCGGGAGTTTCAGGCGCGGCTGGCGCTGGGCTCGAGCCGGGGACGGATTGTGCGGCAGATTCTGACCGAGACGCTGGTGCTGGCGCTGGCGGGGGGAGCGCTGGGACTGGGGCTGGCGTACGGCGCGACGCGCATGCTGATTCACTTTATCGCCGGCGGGATGGGGCACACGGCGCTGGCGGCGACGCCGGACCTGCGGGTACTGGGCTTCACGCTGGGCGTTTGCGCGCTGACGGCGGTTCTGTTCGGGATGGCCCCTGCGTGGCGCGGCGCGCGCACGAATGTGGCGGGGAGCCTGCATGCGACGGCGCGAACGGCGACGGGCGCGCGCGGTGCGCGATGGCTGCCGAGGACGCTGGTGGCGGGGCAGGTGGGTATGTCGCTGGTGCTGCTGGCGGTGGCCGGGCTGCTGTTGCGGACGCTGCATAATCTGCACAGCCAGGATCTGGGCTTCACGCGCACGCATGTGCTGGCGGTCGAGACGAATGCGAAGTTTGCCGGGTACCAGCCAGAGCAGCTGAATGCGCTGTACGAGCGGATTCTGGAGCGGATGGACGCGCTGCCGGGGGTGCGCTCGGCGACGATCTCCGGAGCGCCACCGATGAGCGGCGGAAGCTGGGGATCGCCGATTACGATTGCCGGGCGGCCCACGAATCCCAATGAGGACGTGAGCACCGAGCTGAATCGCGTGACGGCGGGGTATTTCGAGACGCTGGGGATTCCGCTGCTGCGCGGGCGCACGATCGGAGCCGAGGACACGGCGAGCGCGACCCGAGCGGTGGTGGTGAACCAGACGCTGGCGGAGCGGTACTTCCCCAAGGGCGACGCGATTGGGCACACGTTTACGGTGGCGGATCCGTCTGTGACGGGGAGCTGGCAGATTGTGGGCATCGTGCGCGACGCGAAGTACAACAGCCCGGCGGAGAAGGCGCGGCCGTACGCCTATCTGGCGCTGACGCAACTGACGGGCGACGACCAGTACGGCTACTGGCTGCAGCTTCGGACGGTGGGCGACCCGGCGAAGATGACGGGCGCGGTGCGCGCAGCGCTCGCGGAGATCGATCCGAACCTGCCGATCCTGGATACGGCAACGATCGGCGAAGTGGTGGACCGGCAGATTGGCGAGGCCACGTTTGTCTCGCAGCTCTCGGGGTTCTTCTCGGTGCTGGCGCTGTCGCTGGCGTGCATCGGTTTGTACGGGACGATGACCTACAACGTGGTGCGGCGGACGAGCGAGATTGGGGTACGCATGGCGCTGGGCGCGCAGAGGCGCAGGGTGCTGTGGATGGTGATGCGGGAATCGCTGGCGCTGCTGGGGGTGGGGCTGGCGCTGGGGATTCCGGCGAGCCTGCTGGCGAGCCAGGCGATCCGGGCGGGGTTGTTTGGGGTGAGCCCGACGGATGCGGGGACGCTGGTGGCGGCTGCGTCGATTCTGGGCGCGGTGATCCTGGGAGCGGCGTATCTGCCGGCGCGGCGCGCAGCGCGGATCGATCCCATGGTGGCGCTGCGATGCGAGTAGGGGAGCGGGGAGCTGGGAGCGGGGAGCTGGGAGCTGGGAGCGGGGAGCCGGGAGCTGGGAGCGGGAGAGCAGGGAGCTGGGAGCGGGGAGCCGGGAGCCGGGAGAGCAGCTTTCAGCGTTCGGCGTTCAGGGCTCAGCGGTCAGGGTCCAGAGATTCAGAGTCCGGGCTTTTGATTGGCGCGCCGGGCGATGTGGGGCTGGCTATTCCTCAAAAATTAGGTTCGCGGGAGGTCCAAACGGGGGATTTCCATGCGTCATGGAGATAACGGCACCTCGGAGGGATGGAGCCGCGGGGGTTGCTGAACATCCAATACCCTGGAGGTGCAGGATGAATCCTGTACATGCGATGACGAGTGAGATGACGAGCGAAACCTTTCTGCCTCCCATTGAGAAGCCCGAAGGGCTGATGATGAAGCTGGTGTACCGGATGTCGCGCCGACAGTATGGCAAGGTGCTGACGCCGCTGAAGGTGTTTGCGGCGCGCCTGCCGGTGGGGTTCGGGAAGTTCTACGGGAAGATCAGCCAGCTGGACAAGAAGCTGGAGCTGCCGGCGGAGACGGCGATGCTGGTGCGCGAACAGGTGGCGCGGACCAACGTCTGCCTGTTCTGCATCGACATTGGGCGGTCGTTCACGATCCAGGCAAAGATGAACCAGGCGAAATTCGATGCGCTGGAGCAGTACGCGACCAGCCCGCTGTTCAGCGAGGGGGAGCGGGCGCTGCTGGATTACGTGACGGAGCTGACGCGGGACAAAAAGGCCGATCCGGAGAAGTTTGCGCGGCTCGCGGCGCACTATTCTCCGCGCGCGATTTGCGAGATTTTGTGGCTCGTGGCCACCGAGCATGTGTACAACATGACGAATATCGGGCTGAATATACATTCGGATATGCTGTGCGACATTGCGCGCAGCAGGAAATGACCGCGGGCCGGGCCCTCCTGTCGCTGGCGCCTGGTTCACCGGGTTGAGGCCCGCCGCTTGCGCTACTCGGGTTGCAGGACCTCTTTGCCGTCGCGCTTGTAGACGACGCCGGCTTTCATGACGAAGCTGACCTGGCTCATGACGCTGATGTCGTCGAGGGGATTGCCGGGGACGGCGACGAGGTCAGCGAATTTGCCGGGGGTGACGGAGCCGAGCTGGTCGTCGTGGCCGAGGAGCTGGGCGGCGTTGATGGTGGCCATTTGCAGCGTGTAGGCGGGCGGCAGGCCGGCTTTGACCAGGTAGATGAAGTCTTCCCAGTTCTGTCCGTGAGGATAAACGCCGGCGTCGGTGCCGTAGGCGAATTTGACGCCGCCCTTGTAGGCGCGGCTGACGGTGTTGAGGATCTGCGGACCGATGGCCAGCGCCTTGGCGGCCACCGTCGGCGGATACGCGCCTTTCTTTGCCTGCTCTGCGACAAATTGCCCGGTGTAGACGGTGGGGCAGTAGAAGGTATGGTGCTGGACCATGAGCTGGATGTCCTGATCGTCCATGAAGGTGCCGTGCTCGACGGAGTCGACGCCGGCAAGGACGGAGCGGCGGATGGCCTCGGCGCCGTGGGCGTGGACGGCAACTTTCATGCCGTAGTCGTGGGCGGTGGAGACGAGGGCGTCGATTTCATCCTGCGACATCTGCGGGCCGGAGCCGTTGGTGCCCAGATCCATGACGCCGCCGGAGGGCATGGCCTTGATGAGGTCGGCGCCGTTTTTGTAGTGGAGGCGGACGACCTTCCGCGCCTCATCGGGCCCGTTGAAGATGGACTGCAGCGGGCCGGGATCGCCCTGCAGCCCGAGCGAGAGGCCGTTGGTCCAGTCGGCGTGGCCGCCGGTGGTGCTGATGGCGGGGCCGGCGGTGAAGATGCGCGGGCCGATGACGGTGCCGGCGGCGATTTCGTCGCGCAGGGCGACGGTGTCGTAGTCGTGGTCGCCGACGTTGCGCACGGTGGTGAAGCCGGCGAGCAGGGTGCGGCGCGCATAGAGCGTGGAGTGCAGGACCATGTTGGCGAAGTTGAGGTGCGCCGCCTCCGCGTAGGTGTTTTTGCCGAACTGCATGTCGAGGTGCACGTGGTCGTCGATGAGGCCAGGCAGGCAGGTGGCGCCGGGGAGATCGATCACCGTGGCGCCGGCCGGCGATTGCGTGCCGGGCTCGACCTTGTCGAATTTGTCGCCTGCGATGGTGACGGTGGTGGGGCCGAGCATGGTGCCGGCGATGGAGTCGAAGAGCTTGTCGCAGTGGACGACGGTGACGGGAGCCTGGGCTAGGGCGAGGGTCGCGGAGAGGCAGGCGCAGGCCAGCGCGGCGCGGCGGGCGCAACGGAACAGAGAGAATGCGGGCATTTGCATCGGAGACGGTTCCTTTTTGCGGTGCGGAGAATCCGGGGGACGGAGCGTCCTACCATTCTGCACGCAAAACGGTGTTTTGGCGGGGACGAGCGAAGATTTCCCGGGGCGGGGCGGCACGCGTTGTGTTGCCAGGAAGCGTGCCGCGCCCGTGAGGAAGGCGGCGGAGAGTGCGGGTTAAGCCTGCGCGGCTGCCGGTGCGGGAGCGGACTTGGCCGATCCGCCCTCTTTGTACACGGAGGCTCCGGCGATGGTGCCGACGACGAGCTCAATGAAGGCGCCGAGCGTGGTGTATGCCGCGAGCTGATGCGAGAAGAGGCCGCCGAAGACCATGAAGCTGAGGTTCGGAATGAGCGAGGTGAGCACCCAGGTGACGAGGGCCGCTTTGAAGGCCGTGTTGACGCCGGGGCCGAAGCGGGGACGGATGCCTGCGTAGATCCACATGGCGGTGAGGCCGGTGACCACGCCGAGCACATTGAACCACGCCCAGGCGGAGGGCGAGAAGCCGCTGAGACCGAGAGACTGCATGCCGGACTGCCAGGCGGGCCTGAGCCACAAGCCATCGACGAGGAATCCGATAATGTCCGAGACCACACCTGCAATAAGACCTGCGAGCAGCCAACGGCGGAAGTTCATCTTAGCCATACCACCTCCTAGCGGGGGACTATAGCCCCGCGCCGGATGAGGCGCAATAACGAATTCGGGGGAGAATGCGGATGGTGAATGGCCGCGGCGGTGCGCCTGCGCGGGAACCGGAGCCGGCAAATGGGCGGTGGTGCGGGCCGTGGCGGACTTGCGGCGCTGCTACGGCGGAGATTTGCGATTCTTCGCGGATGCCGAAGTGCTGCGCGCGACGATGCGTTCGTGGAGGACGACCGCTACCTGTTCTCCCGCGCCTTTGCCGATCGTCCGAAGGATTTCCGCCTTTACGGGGAGCTTGTGCGTGCCGTCGCCGAGCGCCATGAACGAGCTGCGGAAGGGAACGCCATCGACCGTGCCGCGCACTTTGACCAGGCCGCGCGTGGCGAAGAAGGCGACCGACTCGGGCCAGATGACGTAAGTGTGGCCGCCTTTGGCGGGGGACTTTTGGAGGGTGGCTGAGAAGGTGGCGAGCATGGCGAATTACCTGGCTCCCGCGGCGGCCATCTTCGCGCGCAGCCGCGCTTCCGCCGCGTCGCTCCAGTATTTGCAGTTGAGACGAATGAAGACCGACGAATACGGAATCGTCATATTGGTCTTGAGCACGAGAACATGAAAGATTTTACCGGCGTCGTCGATGGTGGCAATGATCTTGTCGTGGGGCAAGGACTGAATCGGATAAGCGCGCAGAAGGTCGGCAATGTTGGCCCGGTACTGGGCCGCGCCAGGCGCGTCCTCATCGGGCACGAAGGGAAGCTCCGCGTCCATCAAGATGTCGGGCCGCACGTGTTTGGACTGGCTGATCGCGCCCAGCACGAATTGGAGAACGTAGGGGAGGCCGGCCTTTGTGTCGAGGGTTTCCACGCCCGGCGAGGTTTGGAGGGGGTACGCCGAGTCGACAATGAGGATCCAGTTGCGATGACCGAGCAGCGGCAGCGTCTCGATCACCCTGGCCTTCCAGGCATCCTGAGGGGGAGCGGGCTGCGCGTGCGCGAGGAGCGGCGCGCAAACCAGGGCGCATGCGAGGAGATTCCTGAACATCGGACGAGTATCGCAGATTTGAAACTCTGTGAGGCGAAGACAAAACGAAAATCGGGGTAGAATCGGAGGATGCTGTCCCCGGTGACCCCAGTCCCGGATTCGGTTCCCGACTTCGTTGTTCCGGCGAGCCTCGCGTGGGCGCATCCGCTCGTCCAGGAGTGGTTCGTGCGGCGGTTTGGCACGCCGACGGAGCCGCAGGAGCAGGGGTGGCCGCCGATTCATGCGGGGCGGGCGACGCTCATCTCGGCGCCGACGGGGTCGGGCAAGACGCTGGCGGCATTTCTGATCTGTATCGACGGGCTCATTCGGAAAGCGCTCGAGGGGCGGCTGGGTTGCGCAACGGAAGTGGTTTACGTTTCGCCGCTGAAGGCGCTCTCGAACGACGTGCAGAAGAACCTGGAGGTTCCGCTCCGGGAGATTCAGGAGCTGGCGCTCGAGCGCGGCTATCTTTGCGGGCCGGTGCGGGCCGGCGTGCGGACGGGCGACACGCCGACGGCCGAGCGGCGGGCGATGCTGAAGACGCCGCCGCACATTCTGGTCACCACGCCGGAGTCGCTGTACATTCTGCTGACGGCGGAAAAGAGCCGCGAGCATTTGCGGCGCGTACACACGGTGATCGTGGACGAGATTCACGCCATGGCCGATGACAAGCGCGGGTCGCATCTTGCGCTGACTCTGGAGAGACTCGACGCGCTGGTGACGGGCGAGAATGCGCTGATCGCGGGGGCAAGTCTGCTTTTGCATCCGCGACCGTTACGAATTGGGCTGTCGGCGACGCAGAATCCGATCGAGCTGGTGGCGGAGTTTCTGGAGCCGCGGGGGAATGCCACGATTGTGCAGGCGGGGCAGCGGCGCAGGCTCGATCTGGGGATTGAGGTGCCGCAGGACGAGCTGGGGTCGGTGGCGTCGAACTCGATCTGGGACAGTGTGTACGCGCGGCTGGCCGAGCTGGCGCTGGAGCACCGGTCGACGCTGGTGTTTGTGAATACGCGGAAGATGGCGGAGCGGCTGGCGTTCCAGCTGGCCGACCGGCTGGGCCTTGAAAATGTGGGCTGCCATCACGGGAGCTTGTCGCGCAAGCTGCGCCTGGATGCGGAGCGGCGGCTGAAGCTGGGCGAGATTCGCGTGCTGGTGGCGACGGCGTCGCTGGAGCTGGGCATCGATATCGGGACGGTGGACCTGGTGTGCCAGGTGCAGTCGCCGCGCTCCATCTCGGTGGGGATGCAGCGCGTGGGGCGCGCCGGGCACTGGCGCGGCGCGACGCCGAAGGGAAGATTCTTTGCGCTGACGCGCGACGACCTCGTCGAACAGGCGGCGTTGATTCGCGCAATGCGCGCAGGCGTGCTGGACCGGCTGGAGATCCCCGCGAAGCCGTTCGATGTGCTGATGCAGCAGGTTGTGGCGGCCTGCGCGGCGGAGCCGTGGGAGGAGCGCGCGCTGTGGGAGGTGTTTCGCCGCGCGCAGCCGTATCGGGACCTGACGTGGGAGGAGTTTGACGAGGCGCTGCGGCTGCTGACCGAGGGCATTGAGTCGAGCCGCGGGCGCTATGGGGCGTACCTGCTGCGCGACCAGGTGCAGGGGCGCGTGCAGGCGCGGCGCGGGGCGCGGACGACGGCGATCACCAACGGTGGCGCGATTCCGGACGCGGCTCTGTATCCGGTGATCTTGCAACCGGAGGGCGTACAAATTGCCACGCTCGACGAGCATTTTGCCGTGGACTCGTCGCCGGGCGATGTGGTGCAGCTGGGCAATGCGAGCTGGCGCATCCAGCGTATTGAGACGGCGGGACGCGTGCTGGTGGAGGATGCGCACGGAGCGCCGCCGACGCTGCCCTTCTGGTTTGGGGAAGCGCCGCTGCGGACGCGGGAGCTTTCAGAATTTGTGGCGGAGCTGCGCGAGGAGATCGACCGACGCACGAGAAACGTGCTGCCCGGCTATGTGACGCAGGCAGCGGCGGAGGTGGCCGAGGCGGCCGCGTTTCTGAAAGTGGAGTGCGGCGTGGACGATGCGGGCGCCGAACAGCTGATTGGATATGTGGCGGCGGGGCGCGCGGTGCTGGGGACCGTCCCATCTGTAACCACGATTGTTGCAGAACGGTTTTTCGACGAAGGCGGCGGGATGCAGCTGATCCTGCATGCGCCGTTCGGAGGCCGCATCAACAAGGCGTGGGGGCTGGCGCTGCGCAAGCGGTTCTGCCGGGGCTTCAACTTCGAGCTGCAGGCAGCGGCGACGGACAACGGGCTGAATATCTGCCTGGCGGAGCAGCACAGCTTTCCGCTGAGCGATGTTTTTCATTTCCTGACCACGGAGACGGTGACCGAGCTGCTGGAGCAGGCATCGCTGGCGTCGCCCATCTTCAAAACGCGCTGGCGCTGGGATGCCGGGCGGAGTTTGCAACTGTTACGGTTCCAAAAAGGAAAGAAAGTCGCGCCGCACATCCAGCGCATGCGCTCAGACGATCTGCTGGCCAGCGTTTTTCCGCAGGCGGCGGCGTGCTTCGAGAACATCGAGGGCGATATTCAGATTCCGGACCATGCTCTGGTGCAGGAAGTGATGCGGGATGTGCTGCAAGAGGCGATGGATCTCGACGGGCTGAAGGCGCTGCTGGCGGCGATGCACGATGGGCGCATCCGCTGCGTGGCGGTGGATACGACGACGCCGTCGGCGTTTGCGCACGAGCTGATCAATGCGAATCCGTTTGCGTTTCTCGACGATGCGGGGCTCGAGGAGCGGCGGGCGCGTGCGGTGCAGCTGCGCGGCGTGCTGCCGGATGCGGCGCTGGGCGAGGCAGGCAGGCTTTCGCCGGAGGCGATTGCCGAGGTCCGCGAGGAGGTTTGGCCGGATATTCGCGACGAGCACGAGCTGCACGATCTGCTGTGCGGGCTGGTGGTGGTTCCGGCGGAGCTCTTCGGGCAGGAGCGGGCGCGGGACTGGGGCCTATTTGTAACCAGACTGGAGCGCGTGGGCCGGGCGGGACGGCTCCAGGCGCAGGGCCGGGAGTATGTGGTGGCGGCGGAGCGGGCAGCGTGGCTGCAGGTTCTGTGGCCGGCGGTGGAATTCCCTGTGGAAATGTGGACAAGTCAGGGGAAAACGCCTGATAACAGTGACATTTTACTGAAAACGTTACAGGGGTGGTTACAAATGACCGGTCCGGCGACGTCGGCGGCGCTGGCGGCGCGGCTGGGGCTGGACGGGGGCGCGATTTGGGAGCAGATGCTGCGGCTGGAATCGATGGGTTTGGTCCTGCGCGGGGTGTTTGAGGGCAAGCCGGGAGAGGATGCGGCGCCTGACCTGGACGTGGAGTGGTGCGAGCGGCGGATTCTGCAGCGCATCCACAAGCGCACGCTGGCGACGCTGCGGCAACAGATTGAGCCGGTGACGCCGGCGGTCTACATGCGGTTCCTGCTGGACTGGCAGCACCTGGGCGAGCAGCGGCAGCTCACGGGGGAACAGGGATTGCTGGAGGCGCTGCGGGGACTGGAAGGATTTGAGGCGCCGGCGGCGGAGTGGGAGCGGACGCTGCTGCCGCAGCGGGTGGCGGGGTACGATCCACGGTGGCTCGATGCGCTGTGCCTGACGGGCGCGGTGGGGTGGGGGCGGATTTCGCCGCATCCTGCGTTTGCCGATGCAGCCAGCGGGGGACCGCGGCGGGTGGTGCCGACGAGCATGGCGCCGGTGACGTTTTTTGTTCGCGAAGAGGCGCTGTGGATGGATTTGTGCCTGGAACGGCGACAAATTCCGGAAACGAACCTGACGGCGTGCCTGAGCGAGCTGGCGAACCGGGTGCGGTCGTGCCTGGGCGAGCGGGGCGCGATGTTCGCGGGGGATTTGATCCGCATGTCGGGGGCGCCGGCGGAGGACGTACATCGCGCGCTGTGGGAACTGGTGGCGGCGGGGCTGGTGACGGCGGACGGGTTCGACAGTTTGCGGATGCTGATCGATCCGCGGCGCAAGCGGGCGTTTGCAGGGCCGGGCGGGAAGACGAAGGCGCGGAATGCGGCGGGGCGGTGGGCGCTGCTGGTGGAGCCGGAAGCGCCGGTCGAGTTTGGCGGGCCGAAACGCGGGGACGCGGAGGCGGCCGCCCAGGCTGCGGTGCGGCGGGATGCGCAGGTGGAGTCAGCGTGCCGGATGCTGCTGCGGCGCTACGGCGTGGTGCTGCGCGACGGGCTCGCTCGCGAAACCACTGTGCCGGCCTGGCGGGAACTGGTGGGGATGTTCCGGCGGCTGGAGGCGCGGGGCGTGGTGCGCGGGGGGCGGTTCGTGTCGGGGTTTGGCGGGGAGCAATTTGCGCTGCCGGAGGCGGCGGATGCGCTGCGGGCGGGGCGGACGCGGACGCTCGAGGAGATGCCGCCGCTGACGATGGCCGCGGCGGACCCCATGAATCTGGTGGGGGTGGTGATTCCGGGAGAAAGCCCGGCGTGCATTGCGGGCAACACCGTTACCTTTCCGTTGCCGGAGACAAAAGCAGAGCCGCAGATCGCCGAAATGCCCGTGGCGGGGGCCTTCGCGTGGGGCGCGCAGAAGGCAGAAGGCGGCGCTCTTGCCTGAGCCGGTTTCCGAAACGGAGAAGCGACCGCTCGTGGAGGGCGAGGATTTTTATCGCGAGGGGCCGTATGTGGTGTTCACGGCGGCTTACCATCTGCGGCGTGGATATTGCTGCGGGTCGGGATGCAGGCATTGTCCCTGGCGCGGCGCGGAGGATGCGGCGCGCGGTGAGGCGGCCAGGGGAGAGGGGTGAAGCGGCCCGGCCCTCCGGTGCGGAGAGCCGGAACCATGCGGTGACGAGCAGACAGACTTATAAGCCGGATTCTGTCGAGGACGGCCATTCCTCTGGGCGGCGCATTGCTGCGCGCGCTCGCGGCGTTCGGCCGAAGCAGAACGCCCTTAGCGACCTACCCGGAACTTTCACCCCGCGCAGTTTGCGCCGCGCGGGGGCCTCGTCCGAGGCTGACGCGCCGGGCCGGCGCGTGCCGGCATTGCTGCCGGCTCGTTCCCTATTTGGTCTTGCTCCGTGTGGGGTTTACCCTGCCTCCGCCGTTACCGCCGGAGCGGTGCGCTCTTACCGCACCTTTTCACCCTTACCTTGCCGTTGCCGGCCTGGCGGTATGTTCTCTGTGGCACTAGCCGTCCCTGAGCCTTGACGCTCAGGTCCCGGACGTTATCCGGCACACTGCCCTGCGGAGTCCGGACTTTCCTCTACCGCCTGGCTTGCGCTCGGCGGCAGCGACCGTCCAGTCTGCCTGCTGGTTCGATGATACCCCGGAATCCATGCGCGGCTGCGATTATCGCTGCGGCTCCAGGGCCACCTGGCAGAGTTCTTCCGCCCACCCGTCGCGCATGAAGGAGTGTCCGCAGAAACTGTGGGTGACGCGATAGCCCTGCGTCTCAGCATAAGGAATGATCCGATAGCGATCGCCCAGCGAGAAGGGACTGAGGCTGGGGGGATCCGGCTTCACCCAGTCGTCGCTGATATTGCCGTCGCGCAGGCCTTCTTGCATGCGGCCCACCACGATCACGTCAGGATGCGTGGCGATGGTGGCGGGCGCCTGCTGCGTGGTGCGCACGTTGCGGCTCCACAGCCAGTACGCGTGCGGCTGGTTGAAGTAGATGGCGTGGCGGAACCACGCCGCCGGACCAACGGTGAAGTAGTAGAAGCCGGCGATACGCGTGCCCGGCGGTTCCTTCCTGAGGAACTCCGCCATGGCGCGGTCGCCGGAGTAGGGGCGGTGAACATCCGCCCAGACGGCGTGCGCGGTCCACCAGATCTGATCCGCCGCGACCAGCACCAGGGCCGCTACGGTGGCATGCCGCAGCCATTGCCCGCGCCTGGTGGCGGCGGGGACGGTGGGCCAGGTGAGCCACAGCGAGGCCAGGAAGGCGGTCCAGAGCATACCGGCGTGGCGGGGCGAGAAGTAGAGCGAGGTGAAGACCAGCACCATGAGCGCCCAGGGCAGAAGGCCAACCCATCCCAGCGGCGCCGGCGCGGCAGAGGGAACGGGAACCGCAACCGGGCCTGGACGCTCTCGCGTCCGCCACGCCTGGAGGAGCGCGAGCACACATGCGAGCAGGGCGAGAATCCGGAAATTGGACAGGGGGAAGGTGACCAGCGCCAGCACCCGCGCAACCTTGTGCCAGAGGGCCTGGCGGGCGGTCCAATTGTGCTCGTCGGGGCCTGCGGGGGTCAGTTCGCCGGGCCGGACGTCGTTCCGCTCGGTCACGTTCATCGTGTGGTCCGCAGCCGCCCGGTGGTAGCCGGCGATGGCTTCAACACGGGCGATGGACTTCTCGAAATTCCTGCCGGCAATAAAACTCTGGTCGCTGGTGGGCAGCGTGGTGGCTACGGCGACGATCCAGAAAGCGCACAGCACCAGGGCCGGAAGGGCCCAGCGTGCGGGCACACCGGCGCGGGATTTTCGCCGCAGGACGGCGAGGGCCACCAGGGCGAAGCCCAGGGAGGCGACAAAGCCATGCACGGAGAGGTTTGCCATCAGTCCCAGCACGGCAGCGAGCCCGAAGAGGCGGGGAAGCTTCGGGTACGCGCCAGGATGCATCCAGCTACGCAGCATGGCGGCGGCCGTGAAGGCCAGCACGGCGAACAGCACATAGCTGCGCGCCACCACCGCGTCCTGATAGGCGAGCCAGAAGCCGAAGGGAAGAAGAATGCGCAGCAGGAGCGGAAAGGGAGAGTAGCGCAGCAGGACCCAAATGCCGGCCGCGGCCACAGCGGCCGACACCCAGTGCATGCCGGCATAGCTGACGTGCAGGCGAACCAGCACCCAGAGCAGCGAGTGCCAGAGCCCTGGCGAGCCCTCGTAGCGGATGCCGTGCAGCATCATGTGCCACCAGCCGGAATCGCGCGCCAGCAGCCACGCCTGTGCCTCGTCGGCCCAGGGCTCGTGCCAGGTGAGGCCAAGGGCGACGACCAAAGCATATGCGGCAAGGACCAGGCTCTCGATCCACGTCCAGGGCCGCGCGGCCAGCCCCGAGGCTCCGGATCTGCGCGGTTCCCTGACCAGCATCGGCCCGGGCTCGTCCATGGGCAGCCAGTCTACCAGCCGCGTAGGCCCGGTGCCGGTGCGGCGTGCCCCTTCAGCCAGCGCTTCCCACACGGGGTCCTGGCCCGGCAAGGACGAACCGGCGCGCGCTTTGGCAGACGCTTTGGCAGACGATTTGGCAAACGATTTGGCAAACATGGCCCGGCTCATGACACCCACTTCAGCAGCCGGATGACGCCCATGGGCCCGGCCTGCGCATGGGCGGAGACATCCGTCCGCTGGTTAATCTCCTCACGCCGGTTCGCATAGCAGCGGTACGCCTCTACCAGCATCTCGGCATTGGTGAGCGTGGGCCGCCAGCCCAGGCGCTGTTTGATTTTTGTAGTGTCGAAGAGAAAATCCTCGGCGATCATGCTGGAGTGATACGGGCCCAGCGGCGAGACGCCGAGCCGATGCGCTATGCGCACGGCGGCCAGCGAGGCTGTCCTGGGCAGCGAGCGCACCTGGGATGCGCTGCCGGCCGCGTCGATGACCGCCTGGAAGAGTTCGCGGAGCGGCTGCACGCCGTCTGAACCGACATGAAAGATGTCGCAGACTCCGGGGCGCACCGCCGCCATGCAGGCACGGACGAGATCGGCCGCGTAAATGAACTGGCAGCGATTGCTGCCGTCGCCCACGATCCAGACGGTTTTGCCGTCGTGGATGAACTCAAAGAGGATGGCCAGCAGCCCGAGGCGTCCGCGGTCGATTATGGTGGGGCAGCGCAGGATGACGACCTCAAGATCCTTTCCGTACCCGCACAAAATGTGCTCGGCGGCCAGCTTCGAGCGCCCATATATTTCAGCCGGATCGGGCATCTCCTGTTCGCGAATGGCGTGGCCCACGCTGCCGGCCCACAGGCAGTTGGTCGAGGTGAAGATGAGCCTGGGCACCCCGTAGCTGCGGCAGGCTGCCGCGATCATGCGGGTGGCGTTGACGTTGGAGGTCCACAGGTCGTCCTCGTCCAGATCCATGCCGTGCGCCACCACCGCCGCGCAGTGAAAGACGGCGTCGTACCGGGCGCGGCGGAAGACCGAGTTCAGCAGCCAGGGATCGCGCAGGTCACCGGTGATCTTTGTCAGGTGGGGATGCCAGCTGGGGTCGGGAACGCGGTCCACGCTGGTGACGTGCCAGCGCTGGCGCAGCAGGTGCCGCTTCAGAATTCCGCCGAAAAATCCGGCACCGCCCGTTACCAGGACATGGGACATCAGGGGATTCGATCCTTGACAAAATTGGACGTGCCTCTGATGTTCCCTGGCCAGCAGGCAGACACGACGGGCGCAGAGACATCCATAACAGAGATGGCGCGAAATGGCGGGCGGATGCCTGGGCAGGACCGGCATCCAGGCTGGCGCAGGGAGCGAAGAAAAAAGCCGTAACCTGTTCCGGACGCAGGGGCGGGAGGCTTGCGCCGGCGTCATCAGGTCATTCGGGACCTTGGCGCGTCAGGGCCGGCGCACCCAGTCCCCGCTCTTTCCGCCGGTCTTGCGCTCCAGCCGCACCTCGCGGATCACGATGGCTTTATCAGCCGCCTTGCACATGTCGTAGACGGTGAGCGCCGCCACGGCGGCAGCGGTGAGGGCTTCCATCTCCACGCCGGTCTGCGCGGTCGTCGCCGCGGCTGCGCGAATGGCAATGCCGCCGTCGGCAACCTCCGTGTGCACATCGACATGCGTGAGCGGGAGGGGATGGCACATGGGAATCAGCTCCGCGGTCCGCTTGGCCGCCTGGATGCCGGCGATGCGGGCCACCTCGAGCGGATTCCCCTTGGGATTGTGCGGCAAGGCCGCCAGCGCCCGCGCCGACATGGCGACAAAGGCCGACGCCTCGGCCTGGCGCCGCGTTGCCGCCTTCGCGCTCACGTCGACCATGCGCGCCTCGCCCGCCTCATCGTAATGGGACAGCTTCTCCATGCCCTACAGAGTACAGGGACGGTGCGGCGGCCCGCCTGCGAACAGAATTCGCCCGCGGCCGGAACAAATCGTGGACAATACTTCCTATGCTGAGAGCCGTGGTCACCGACCCCCAATTCCTCGTGCCGTTCTTTGTCCTGATTGCCGGCGTGATTCTGCTCGTGGTTCTCAGCTGATGGAACTGAAACCGGTGACCGAGCCCAGGCGCGCCGATGCTGCGTCCGCGCAGGGAGAGCTCAAATCCCTGCACTGGCTGGGGGTGCTTTGCGGGCTGGTGGGAGGCGCGTGGCTGGGAGCCGCGGAGGCTCCGGTGAAGCTGGTCACCATTGGGCTTTCGCCCTGGGCCATTTCGCTTTGTATGGTGGCCGGAGTTTTTGTTGCGCGGTGGACGTTCCCCACCCTGCTGAAGGGCACGGAATACGTTTTTCAGGATTTGAACAGCAAGCGGCACCTGATCGTATGGGCGCTGCTGGCCGGATCGCTGTGGGCCGTGGCGAACACGCTGACCGTCTTCGCGATTCGCGACGTTGGCCTGGCGATTGCCTTTCCTCTGTGGAACGCCAACGCCCTGGTTGGGCTGGTATGGGCCAGGCTGCTGTTCGGTGAACTGAAGGGCGCAAGGCGATCCGTGATTGTTCGCGTGGTGCTGGGAGCGGTGGCCATCGCGATCGCCGCAACGATGCTGGGATTCAGCAGCATGCATGGCGTTCACCACGCCGGAGCCCACGCAGCCCAGGGGATTGTGGCTGCTCTGGGAGCCTGCCTGTTATGGGGGACGATGTACATTCCCTATCGCAAGGCCTATATCAGCGGCATGAATCCGCTCTCGTTCGTGACGGCCTTCACGGTGGGGGAACTGCTGACGGTATCGATCCTGGCGGTCACGCTGGGAGGAGGAATTGCGAGGATTTCCGGGGAGCTCGAGCATGCGCGGGGGCTGCTGTTCTGGCTGTTCCTGGGCGGCTTTGTGTGGGTGGTCGGCGATCTGTTCCAGCAATTTGCCGCGAAGTACGTGGGCATTGGCCGGGGCATTCCGCTGACGAACACGAACCAGCTGTGGGGACTGGCGTGGGCGGCGCTGGTGTTCGGAGAGCTGCGCGGAGCCACGCGCGCCCAGGACCTGCTGGTTGTGGGAGGATCGATCATCATGATCGCGGGAGCGGCGCTGATTGGATCCGGCGCGGCTACCGGCAAAGAGCACACATCGCAGAACGACGCGATTCTGCGCGAATGCGATCGCTACCGGCTGGATTACCTGCAGACGCTGCGTGCGATGAGCGGCATCGAGGCGGACACCGGCGGCGGGCGCCGCTGGTGGGATTACCTGATCATGGCGGTCGCCATTTCCTTTTTTGCCGCCTTTGCGGCGACGGCGGTGGTGCCTTCGATGGGCATCAATCGCCTGTGGCTGGCCCTGCTGACCGGGGCATTGCTGCTGGTCCTCGCGGTCGGAACGTACCGCCTTTGGCGCAGGACCGATTTCTCGTAGCCTCAGGGCTGACGGGAGGCAACAGGCGAGCGCGTGCGGGGGCTCAATTATTCATCCGGCATTCTGGCCAAACCCGTCCCCATCGGCTTATCGTTATCGATAACGTCAAATTCCGGAGAGCTTTCCAAAGGAGTTACGGCTATGGGAACAGCAGCGCAACACGAGAAACCGCTCGGCGCCGATATGGAAGAGTGGGATGACTTTCTGAAGGGCCGTTATCGGGAGGGAAAGTCGAAGGAAGAGTTCCGGCAATACGACGAGAAGGCCAATCCCGGCGTGGCGCAGTTCTACCGGCTCAACCACGAGAACCAGACCTTTGACTACGTTCTGGCGAAGGAGAAGGAATATTTCGGGCTGAACAAGGGCAAAAAGTCGATCTGGGAGGCGGCGGAGTTTCTGAATACGCTGGTGGACGACAGCGATCCGGACACGGATCTGACGCAGATCGAGCATTTGCTCCAGACTTCGGAGGCGATTCGCGCCGACGGCCATCCGCGGTGGTTTGTGGTGGCGGGTTTCGTTCACGATCTGGGCAAGGTGCTGTGCCTGTGGGGCGAGCCGCAGTGGGGCGTGGTGGGCGATACCTTCCCGGTGGGCTGCGCCTATTCCGAGGACATCGTGTTTCCGGAGTATTTCGCGCGCAATCCGGATCTGCATCACCCGGTGTACTCGACGAAATATGGCGTGTACGAGCCGAATTGCGGGCTCGATCGGGTGCACATGTCGTTCGGCCACGACGGCTACATCTACGAAGCGATGAAGAATTATCTGCCCGCCGAAGCGCTGTACATGCTGCGCTACCACTCGTTTTACCCGGCGCACAAGCACGGCGCGTACCGGCACCTGATGAACGATCAGGATGTCGCGATGTTCGGCTGGGTGAACGAATTCAACAAATACGATTTGTATTCGAAGGGGCACGCCAAGCCGAAGCTCGCGGAGATGAAACCCTACTACGACGACTTGTTTGCGGAATTCTTCCCGCCGGAAATTGCCTGGTAAGCGCCCTGGCACTTGCATCCCAACACCCACATCCCTACGCCAGGGATGTGGGGCGCCCGGCGATTTCCCACAACCCCGACACCTGCGGGCGGTGTTGTGTTAGCTTTTCCCCCTGGGCGAAAAAAAGCCGCCCCGCGACCCCGCGCGAAAACGGAGGGGCAAAGAGAGCGGCACGCGCAGCAGATTTTCTTTGGGAGTTAGAACAACAATGAAAGCAGCTCGCCTCACGAGCGCGTTCCTCGCGCTTGCCGCGCTCCTCGTTCCTGCCGCCACGCTCAGCGCCCAGCAGAGCCAGGCAAGCTCCGACTCGCTCAACCAGCCCGCGCACCAGAACCGCGACTGGTGGAAGAACGCCGTCATCTATGAGATTTATCCGCGC
Source organism: Acidobacteriaceae bacterium (assembly GCA_030041435.1). Lineage (GTDB taxonomy): Bacteria > Acidobacteriota > Terriglobia > Terriglobales > Acidobacteriaceae > Palsa-343. The sequence goes on along the minus strand of JASHNW010000123.1, from coordinate 56,430 downwards.
AGCTTCCAGGACTCGAACGGCGACGGCATCGGCGACCTGAACGGCATCACCTCGCGCCTCGACTACCTGCAGAAGCTGGGCATCGACGCTATCTGGCTGACGCCGATCTATCCCTCGCCGCAGGTCGACTTCGGCTACGACATTTCCGACTACGACGCGATCGATCCGCAATACGGCACGCTGGCCGACTTCGACCACCTCGTGGAAGAGGCGCATAAGCGGCACATCGGCATCATCATGGACCTGGTGCTGAACCACACCTCGGACCAGCACCCGTGGTTCAAAGAATCGGAAAGCTCCCGCGACAACTCCAAAGCGGACTGGTACATGTGGCACGATCCGAAGATGGTCGACGGCCAGCGCGAGCCGCCCAACAACTGGGAGTCGGTCTTCGGCGGATCTGCGTGGCAGTGGGACCCGGCGCGGCAGCAGTACTACTACCACCGCTTTTACATCCAGCAGCCGGACCTGAACTGGAATAACCCTGCCGTGCGCAAGGCCATGTACGACGTGGAGCGCTTCTGGATCCAGCACGGCGTGGCCGGCTTCCGCCTCGACGCCATCACCTCGCTCTTTGAAGATCCGCAGGATCGGGACGAAGACTACGTGCTCGGCCCCGACGGCAAGCCGCTGATCAACGCCTACGGTGACAAGGTGGTGAAAACCAACCTGACCGACAATCTGCCCGAAGTGAACGATGTGCTGCGCGAGCTGCGCCAGGTGGCCAACCAGACCGAAGGCCGCAAGGTGATCCTGATCGGCGAGACGTATCTCCGCTCCGTCGACGACCTGCGCAAAATGTACGGCACGAACAACGACGAGCTCGACCTGCCCATGGACATGGAAGTCGGGTTCCCGCCCAACGGCGTCGATGTCCTCAACGTGGATCGCTTCCGCCAGCGCATCAACGAGGCGGAGACGGAGATTGACGGCAACATGCCGCTGTTTGTCTTCGACAACCACGACAACAAGCGCTGGGATCGCTGGGTGACGAACGATCACAAGGAGGACGTGGGCCGGGTGCTGGCGACGATTCTGTTCGCTTCACGCGACACCGCGATGATGTACTACGGCGACGAAATCGGGATGGTGACCACGCCGCCGAGGCGCAAGCAGGACGTGAAGGATCCCATCGGCATCCGCGGCTGGCCGAAAGAAAAAGGGCGCGACGGGGAGCGCACGCCGATGCAGTGGGACGCCGGCGTGGACGCCGGTTTCTCGGCGGCGGCGAAGACGTGGCTGCCTATCCCGCCCAGCTACAAAACCGTCAACGTCGCAGCGGAAGAGAGCGAACAGCGCTCGATGCTCGACTGGTACGAGAAGATGATCGCGCTCAAAAAAGCCGATCCAGCCCTGCATGATGGCGACGAAATCATGCTGAACCCCACGGACCAGCACGTCCTGAGCTGGCTGCGCAAATCGCGCGACGGAGAAGCGGTGATCGTGGCCTGCAACTTCACGGCTGAGCCGCAAACCGTGAGCTTCAACCTCACCGCCCAGGGCGTGAGCACCTTTCACGTGAAGACGCTGCTGAAGACCCCGGGCGCGCCCGACCCGCTGTCTATCGACATGATCCAGCTGGGCCCTTATGGGGTGTACATCGGGAAGGTGGAGTAAACGGGAGATTTGGCGCGCGGCAGCCCCCCGGATCAGCCCTGAGGGGGCAACGCGGGACTGATGTACTGCGGCGACGACGCGGGAAACCCGACGTAATCGTCGACAGACGCTACGCGACGCCGCGGAAGCGCCCGGCCAGGCGGCTGGACACGTAATCGAGCATGAACAGAGGGTGCACCGGCTTCGCGAGAATCTCGAAGAGGTGACCCTTTTTGGCCGCCTCCTCGAGCACCGACTGCGAGGTTTGCTGGCCGGAGAAGAGCACCAGGCGGCAGTTGGGGTGGGCGTTGCGGATGGTGACAGCCAGATCGATGCCATTCATCTGCGGCAGCACCACGTCCACAATGGCGAGATCCGGCTGCCAGTCGGCGATGGCCCCGATAGCCTGCTCGGCGGTTTGCGCGACGCGCACATTGTAACCGTACTGCTGAAGAATGGCGGCGAGCGACTCGGTCACCTCCGGTTCGTCGTCCACGATCAGAATCGAGCGGTTTCCATCTTTACCGTTCACTACTGCCTCCCGGCGGGCATGTGCGCAGACCTGAGTATCTCTGGTCGATCATTACAGGGCGGGTTTAGGCTGAACGCAGGGAAGGCGGGGCATTTATTGAATGCGGCGGCACCTGACCTATTGACCCTGCACCGCATCTCAATGTCCCTGGGTCAGGCATGAACGCCAAAGTTGGCAAGGCGAACCAACTCCGAGACAGCGTTCCGCTCTGCCCATCCCTTGCGTGAATGGCCCTGACTCTCGGGCTACCAGACCGCCGCAGCGCACGATCCGGCAACCCCTCGGGCTGACTACTTTGGATGCGTTGTGGTTCCTGTTAGGATACCCGGAACCGCGCTAAATTATTGATTTCTTTAGCGCAATTGCGCGAGTGCAAGGGGCCCCCGAGACGCAGCGGAGTGTGCATGGCAGTGCAACAGCAACCTACCCACGAGTGGTCGGATCGAATCAGGCGTCTGCTGCGGGACCTGAAAATGAACCAATCGGCTCTGGCGGATCGCCTGGGGGTGTCTCCGGCGACGGTTTCGCGCTGGATCCAGGGAAAGCATGAGCCGACGGCGCAGACCTATGTGGCACTCGGCAACCTGGCGAGGACTGGGGAGGGGGCATACTTCTGGGAGCGCGCCGGGATGGACGTCTCCGGCATGCCCGAGTCCGGGCTGCGGCGGGTGCTGGGGTCGCTGCGGACGCGCCTGCAGGACTTCCGCATCGTGGCCGCGAAACCGTCGCGGCCCATCGAGGGCAACGCGGTCGCCATCCCGGTGCTGAACGTAACCGCGTTCGGCGACCGCATCGCCCCGAAACAAAACGTCGTTCTCTCCCAGGCCGAGGTGGAAGACATCGTGCTGGCGCCGCTGGGCTGGTGCCCGCACCCGGAAAACGTCATCGGCATGCACCTGTGCGGCGATTCCATGACGCCGCTGATCGCGCCCGAGTCGATCGTGTTCGTGGATACAGCCGAGACCGATCGCGACCGCCTGCACCAGCGGCTAACGGTGGTATCGCATCGCGATCTGGGCTTCAAGATCGCCCGCCTGCAGCGGGTGGCGGGGGCGGACCTGCTGATTTCGGCGAACCACAAGTATCCGCCGCTGGACATCAGCAACGCGTCGAAGTGGAAGGTCTTCGGGGAAGTGCTGTGGTGGATCTCGCGGGACGCGAACGGGAAGTAGTCAGACCCGCCGGAAGGGTCAGAGGGCAGGCGGCTGGGCGGCGAGCCACGCGGCAGGCGTGAGGACGGCGATTCCGCGGAAGGGGTGCATGGCCAGCAGATCGGCGTCGCCGGTGAGGATCGCATCCGCCGCGCCGTGCACAGCGACATCGAGAAACTTGTCGTCGCGCGGATCGCGACAGGCGCGCAGGGGGTGGAGGATGGGGACGAAGTCGGCCACCTCTCCGAGCCACGCGACGAAGTCCTGGCGTTCCTTCAGCGAAAGCCAGGCGTCGAATTTAGGACGCGCCAGTACGTCCGCCAATTCGAACATAGTCGCTTCGGAGAAGATTACGTGGTGATGATCGAACGCTCTGCGGACAGCCTGGGCGGGGACGGCCGAGGCGCTTAGGAGGCGGCTGATCAGCACATTCGTGTCAATGACCAGGCGCTGCTGCATCGTCCTCGGAAAGCAGCTGCTCAAGAACGGCCTCTGTCATGCCGCGCTCGGCTGCCCTGGCGGCAACGCGGTCACAGAAGCGCTGGAATTTCACGATGCGCGCCCGGCGGATGCGCTCAAATTCTTCGAGAGAAACGACCGCAGCGACCTCCCGCCCATGGCGGCGAATCAGGACTGGCTCCCGCTGCGCGCTGTCGAGGACGGCGGCGAAGTTCTGCTTGGCTTCGGTGGCGGAGATGGTGCGCATGGGTTGAAGAATAGCACAAAATGGACAAAATAGACAAATTGTACGGTTTGTCTATTTTGTGCGATTTTCAGGCCGGAAATGCTCCCAGCCGGCGGGGGCGATGGGGATTTTTTGGCTCGCGCAGGTGCTCAGCACAATCAGCGGCTGGCGGCGGGAGGGTGGACGCATCGTTCCGATCTGGTGGATTGGCACGCCGGCAATGCTGCGGGGAATGCGCGCGGTGGGTGGAGCGGTGAAGAGCAACTCGTAGTCTTCGCCGCCATGAAGGGCCAGGTCGAGCGCGGAGGGCGCGAGGCCGGATCGCTGGGCCGCGACCGCGAGCAGGTGGATGGGCAGGGCGGCTTCATCCAGTTCCGCTGCCAGGCCGGATGCGCGGCAGAGGTGGGCGAGGTCGGTGGAGAGGCCGTCGCTGATGTCGATCATCGCGTGAGCGAGCGAGCGGAGGCGGCGGCCCTGGGCGAGGCGCGGTTGGGGATAGAGGTGGGGGTGGGCGGGCGCGGCGGCTTTTGGAGCGGCGAAGCTGCGGGATTTCTTCGGGTTGCGCGCCAGGGAAAGGAGCTCGGCGCCGGACCCGCCGAGCGCGCCGGTGACGTAGATTGCGTCGCCGGGCCGCGCGCCGGAGCGGAGGCGCGGGGAGCGAGCAGGCAGCTGGCCCACGGCGACGATGTCGGCGGCGATGAGCCCGGGGTGGTTTCGATTGGAAGCGGGGGACTGGGCGGTATCGCCGCCGGCGAGCGGGACGTGGTGCCGGGCGGCGAGGGCGAGCAGGCCGTCGAGGAAATCCTCGACCCAGGCGGCGGGTGTGTGCGCGGGGAGGGCGAGCGAAAGGAAGACAGCCACAGGTTCGGCGCCCATGGCGGCGAGGTCGCTGAGGCCGCGGGCGAGGCAGCGGTGCCCGGCAGATTGCGGCGAATGCCAGTCGCGGTGGAAGTGGACATTTTCGAGAGAGAAATCGGTGGTGACGCAGAGGTCGTGGCCGGGTTTGGGGCGCAGGATGGCGCAGTCGTCACCGATGCCGATTTTCAGGGCGCTCGAGAGAGAATCGGTGCGCGCAGCCCTGGTGCGAATCGACTCAATGAGAGCGAGTTCGCCGGGGACGGTACGCGATGGGGTGCGGCGGGGCATGGGCTCGTCTGGTTCGTGGCCAGCATACAGTCTGCGCCCGGAGCGTTGATACACTCGGCTCAGAGATGAGTCTTCAGGAAAAGATCGAACAGTATTTTGCGGCAGGGGCGGCGGCGGTGGGCGATGCTGCTGCGATGGTGGCGTTTCTCGAGCTGCGCGATGCGCTGGAGGCGGGCGCGGTGCGGGCGGCGGAGCCGGATGCCGCGTCGCCCACGGGCTGGCGGGTCAACGCATGGGTGAAGCAGGGAATCCTGCTGGGGTTCCGGCTGGGGCAGCTGGAGGGTTCGGACGCGTCGGCGGCGAGGGCGCGGGATGCGTCGTGGGACGTGGGCTGGAACGAAGAGCGGACCCCGGAAGAGAAAGCAGCGCACAGCGCAGCCCATGATCCGCAGGATCGACAGGTTCTGAGCGATTTTTTCTACGGCGAGCAAAAGGGCTGGGGCGCCAGACAAGGCGCCACGGAGCCGGGACAGCCGAGCGCCTTTCCGTACGTCGATAAGCATACGTTTCCAGCGCGCCGATTCACGCCGGAGCAGGGAATTCGCATCGTGCCGGGCGGGTCTTCGGTGCGCGCGGGGGCGTATCTGGCACGCGGCGTGGTGATGATGCCTCCCAGTTATGCGAACGTGGGCGCGTATGTGGACGAGGGGACGCTGATCGACTCGCACGCGCTGGTGGGGAGTTGCGCGCAGGTGGGCAGGCGCGTGCACCTGAGTGCGGCGGCCCAGGTGGGCGGCGTGCTGGAGCCGGTGAACGCGAGCCCGGTGATCCTGGAAGACGATGTGCTGGTGGGCGGCAACTGCGGCGTCTACGAAGGAACCATCGTGCGCAGCCGCGCGGTGCTGGCGGCGGGGACGATTTTGACCCGCGGGACGCCGGTATACGACGTGGTGCGCGGCGAGGTGCTGCGCGCCGAGGGGGAGAGGCCGCTGATCATCCCCGAGGGTGCGGTGGTGGTTCCCGGCGCGCGGGCGTTGATGAAGGGCAAAGGACAGGAGTGGGGGCTGAGCGTTTACACGCCGGCGATCGTGAAGTATCGCGATGAGAAGACGGAACTGAGCACGGCGCTGGAAGAGCTGCTCCGGTAGGACGCAAGCTGGGATGTCTCCCGCGAGAGTGCGCATAAAGCGGAGAAGGTGGTCTCTCCCGTTCAGCAGGATGTCGCGCAGTCGCCGCAGCCTGCACGCTCCTATGGAACGGAAGTTGGGGTTGGGGGCTAGCACGGCCCCATGTTACCCAAGTCACCTCCGCAAGCTTCTGGATTTTCTCTCTTCCTTCCGTGGCGGCGAAAACTCCGACGTGAGCGGCAAAAGCATCGGAGTAATCCCCATACGATAGGTGCTATCCGCAACGTAGTGCCTCAGATTGGGCCAGAACACGAATCGCGCCTCGTTTTCTGCGAAACGCTGAACAAATGCTTGCTCAGCTTCGGCATCGAGCGAGAAGAGAGCACTCAAAGTGCAGGTTATTTCTCCCACCTCGGCTCCGGATTTGCTCTTCATTCTAATGTCGTAATGCCCCAGCACGACAAAGGCCGCGGCGTCCTGTTTGGCAATTTCGTGGCGCCCCGTAATTTGGGCCGATGGCGTTCCCGCGTCTGGGGTTTCAGCTGCAAGCTTCTCCCGATCGATGCTAAAAGACGACTTGTCCATGCCCGTGCCTGCGAGGTGGACAGTTTTGATAAAGTCCAAATAGCGGTCGTCAGATCTCGTACGCGCCGTGCGGCTACGCTTCGGCATACATCCCTCTTCCTCCGGGCATTGGGGCTGGCTTTTTCGGCGCAACACCGATTACATGCTCGACGTACGCCTCTGATTCGAGCGAAAAATGGGTGAGCCCTATTTCGCCCCTGATGTCATAGTTGTACCGGATGGGTCCGAATGTAATCGGAGCCGAAGCCGCCCCATATGATTGGCCAACACTTTGGGGTAGCTGGTTCAATACCACCGAATAGGCTTGCACCTTTGCCCCGGCGGCTTCGGCCAGGGTCGACGTGACCAACTGATTCAAGCTGACCCCCTCTCGCTCAGCCAAATGGATTAGCTTCAGATGCAATGATCGCGGGACCCGCTGGAGCCATTTTCCACTCGGCAGCTCGACCTCCTCCGCCGGCTCCGGAACTGGATCACCAGCCTCAATGGAATCTCCGATCCAATCAACCATGCTGTCGTGAAGGTTCGAGAGTGCCTCTTGCTCTGAGTTGCCATGGGCAGAGCAACCCGGCAGCTCCTCGATGCGGGCGACAACAATTCCGTCCCTCCGGTCTCGCCGCAGGACGATCGTGTAGGGTAGGCACAGATATTCTTCCAGATTTTTAGACATGACTTCGCTCCGTCCCAGTCAGTAGAGTCCCAATTCGATCATTAGGTCTCTGAAATCATCGACACAATACTTTGGGACTGTATTCTTTCCGCTGTTGTGCTCGTTAATGAGGATCCTGTGGCTCCGCAGGCGAAACAGTTGACCGTGCTTGGACGGCCTCTCCGTTGCCCCCAGTTGATCCATAACCCATTTAATTTCTTCATACCGAACGCCGTAGGGTCGGCTAATTATTTCGGCGATTCGGTCCCGTACCTTTTCAGTAGATGCCATTTGCGCACTCGCCCCACAATACGAATTTCCCGTTCAAGATGGTCCATCGTGTCTCCCTCCGTGGCCGCGAGTGCGGCATCCATCGTGCCTAATAGACGAGAACAATACTACAGATGATATCAGATGTCTAGGAGTTGCAGAAAGATTTGCCTGCAATCGCGGCCTTCCCTGGGCAGCCGTGATACTATATGCGATATCACATCGCCAACCGGGTCGCCAGCGCAGCGGTGGGGGCGAGAGCGGCAGCCGGGGGGGAATAGGGAGGCCAGCCAAGGTGACAGCCTTGGCTGGCCTAGTGGCGAACGTTCCGCCCGCTACTCGCCTTGCAGTTCGTAGCCGCGCCAATTATCCCGTGGATGTTGGCGTCCTGCAAGCCCCGCTCGGATCGGCGGCCCAGCCAGCCTTGGCCTATAAATGAGCCGGGGAAACGGGGTGTTCAATGGCCGTGAATGTAGGGGACGTCTTTAAGCCTGGGGAGAACTGCGGAGCGTCTGGAATCTACACAGTGATTCATGACGTCGAGCACAGCAAGGTCCACGAGGTTACCTGCGTGTACGGCAAGCCTTTCCCGCCGTGCAACCACTGTGGAAAGCACGTCCGTTTTAAGGCGAAATACCTCGCGATCCACATCGAGAGTCACGAGTATTTCAAATAAGCAACCGGGGTGGCCCTGTTCTTCGTGGCCGCCCTCACAATCCTTCTAGGAGACCAGATGACGACTTCCAGAAAAGACGCGAGCAAAGCGGGAAGACTGCTTCGGGTGAGCACGAGTGCTGCGGTGCGGAGTGTGGCCGGCTCCGACCTCGCACAGAGGAAGCAGAAGAGCCGCAAGTCGGGGGCACGCAAAACGTCGAGGGGCAAGAGCTAAATATGCGCGCGGCCCTGCCCTTGCCACTCGTTTTCCACGCCGGCGGCAACTCCGGCTGAATAACGCGGCATTCTTCCGGTGGAGAAGTATGCCGCCTTGCGGGGCCGGTTCGGAGACGAGCCGGCCAGCCGCAAAATGAAAGCGGCCGTTTCGGCTGCGCCGGGGAGAAGGCTTTTTGGCTTAAAGTCGCCAAAACTTTCATGTTGGGTAGTGTCCTAATTGGCGAATTAGGACACTACCTCATGTTGACTTACATTGTCTCTAAAGGTGATAGTGTATATCGCTTATAAGAAGCAGTTTATCGGCAGATGCAGCGGACTTAAAATCCGGAGAAGAAGTCGTCGATCAGGGGGTCGGAATCCGGGCTGTGGCTGGCGGCGGCTTCGCGGATCTCGTCTGTGTCCGCGTGTCAGGATGGATTGCGGCACCGCTGATCGCGAGCGGCGCCGTGTCGTTTTGCTCTTGTCGTTTTGCTCCTTCAAGCGGCGAGGGGAGCTACTCCACTTCCGCCAATTCCATTTCGATGGTGCGGTTGGTCATGAAGCGCTCGAGAGCTTTCATGGCGCAGCCCTGGCCGCAGAGGTGACGCATGTCAGAGTTGCGGCTTTCGTTGACGTTCCAGGGCAGGATCGTGAAGCGCTGATTGGGCTGGCCGGCTTCGAAGCAGGGCACGTCGCCGAGCATGAGCATCCACCAGTGATTGGCCTCACCCTTTTCCTTGCCGCAGATATCGCAGGTGTACGACACGTCCCAAACCATGGGGGACCTCCTTGTGAGACGTAAGCCTACGGTATAACGAAATGAGTTCAGCCGTCGCACAATTTCGGGCGAAATTGTGGAGAACGCAAGCGGGCGCGCGGCACCCTTGTCCGGCTGTGACGCAACCTGCCTAACCGTGTTTGGGATTGCGCGCCAGGGTGCGGCGCGTCCGCACCGCTCGGCCAGGCAGCGCTAAAGCTTTGCCGATGACGATTTGCCGGGTTTTCCAGGGACGAACGACCTGGGGGTGGCGAGGCTTATCCATAGCAACCTCCCATGGACACAAGTCTAGTCCCAAAGTGAACCGGGTGCGCGACGCGGGATCACGCCGCGCACCAGACTCCTGTCTTACTGCGGCGCGGGCCCGCGGACCACCTGGACCAGATCGTCGGGCTGGACGTGCTTCGCGAAGGCCGCCCGGATGTCGTCGGCAGTGAGCGCGTAGTATTTTTTCGCCGCGACGATCGGCTCGTCGAGGGGCAGCCCCATGTCGGCGCGTCCGAGAAGACCGCCGGCCACGGCGTCCTCGCTGGACTCACTGAGCGGAATCTGGCGGAGGAGCAGGGCCTTCGCCTGATGCAGCTCGGCGGCGGACACATCCTCGGTGCGCATCTGGTTCAGGTCGCGGACGATGAGCGCGCGCGCCTTCGACACGTTGGGCGGATCGCAGCCGTAATCGACGGAGTAGCTGGCGCGGGTCTTGTCGGCGTGCATGCCCACGTCGACGTTGTAGACGTAGCCCGCCACCTGGCGCAGATCGTGATAGAGCCGCGTGGCGTAGAAGCCGCCGCCGAGCACGTGATTGCCGAGCTGGAGCGGATAGTAGTCAGGGCTGAAGCGGTTGATGTCGATCTGCTCGGCGAGCGTGACCGAATCCTGCACCGCCTCGGGGTCAGCGACGTTGGCGGCGCTGGCCTTGTTGACGGGCACGGGGGGCAGCGTGGTGTTGGGCTTCGATCCGGTTGCGGCCCAGTTGCCGAACCACTTCTCGATGACCGTCTTCGCTTCGTCCGGGGTCACGTCGCCGATGACGACGATGGTGGTGAGGTCGGGGCGAATGGTCGCGTCGTGATACTGCTTCACGTCAGCGAGGGTCAGATTTGAAACGGTGGCGGGAGTGACCTCGCGCAGGACGGGATCGCCAGTGGGCAGCAGTGCAACGTCGATAGCGCGATCGGTGCGGTAGCCGGGGCTCTTCATATTGCCGGCGACGAACTGCGCGGTCTGGTGCTGCGTGATCGTGAACGCCTGCTGGGGCAGCGCCGGATGGAGTTCGTTGTCGGCGAGCAACTGCACGCCGCGCGAGAAATACTCTTTGAGCACTTTGACGGAGAAGCTGTAGCCGGCGCTCTCGCTGGCGGCGATGTCGTCGAGCGCCTTGGCAAACGCGAGGCGATCGAGCGACGTGGTGCCGTAGGAGTAGAGGCCGTCGAGAATGTCGCCAACGCCCTCCTGCCCGGGCGGCGACTGCAGATCGCCTTCATGCTTCACCGAGCCCATCACGGTGACGGTGGGGCTGGTTGTATCGGTGCGGACGATGAGGCGGATGCCGTTGGGCAGCTTCGTATCGGAAACCTGGAGGTAGTTCTCCGGAACCTGGAGGGTGTCGAGGGGTTTCGCGGCCCATTCCGGCAGTACGACTGGCCTGGTGGGGGCGGAGGTGACGCTCTCGGCGCCGCCGAAGCCTTTCGCCGCGACGGGCTCGCCCGTGGGCACGGGCTTGAGCGTGGCAGTGATGGTGTTGGCGTTGAGCAGATACTGCTTCGCCACGCGATTCACATCGTCGACCGTCACTTTGCGGATGGCGTCCACGTCCTCTTCGGGCGAGTTGCGGCCTTCGGCAGCGAGGGCCTGGGACCAGACGGAGGCGAGGTCGGAGATGGAGTTGCGCTGGAACTCCGCCTGGGCGATTTCGGCGCGCTTCGCCGCGTCCACCAGGTCGGCAGGCACACCGTTCTGCGCGTAGCGGTCGATGATCTGCTTCATTTCATCGAGGGCAGGCGCGGTGTCGACGCCGGCGGGCTGGGCCACGAGGCCGAAGGCGACGCTGGCTTTGGGGTAGGTCTCGGCGAGGCCGAACTCGGCGGCCAGAGCCTTGCCGGCGGGGACCATTCCGTAGAGATCGGCGCGCTGGCTGGAGAGCACGTCGCCGAGGATCTGCATGGCCGCGTAGTCGGGCGAGTCAGTGCCGGGCATGCGCCACGCGACGAAGCCGAGCACATAGGGCAGGTTGCTGTCGAGGGTGAAGCTTTCCGACTTGACCGGTTGCAGCTCGATGGCCGGATGCGGCGGGAGGGGGTGGCTGGGGATGTCGCTGTAGAGGTTCCGGATTTTCGCGAGCGTCGCTGCGGGGTCGACGTCGCCGACGATGACCAGGATCATGTTCGACGGCGTGTACCACTTTTCGTAGAAGTCCTTCAGCATGGCGCCGGTGGTTTTGTCGAACGAGTCGCGCGTGCCCAGCGGATCGTGCGCGTAGGGGGTGCCGGCGAACAGGTCGGCGTTGAGGCGGTTGACGAATTTATAGGTGGGGTTGGAGAGGTCGCGCGCCACTTCCTGCTCGATGGCGCCGCGCTCATGGTCCCACTCGGCCTGAGAATCGTCGACGCCGCGGAGGCACGCGGCCTCGGCCTCGAGCGCGACGTCGATGTCGGCGGCGGGGAGGGTTTCAAAGTACTGGGTGATGTTCTGCTGGGTGTCAGCGTTGTTGTCGCCGCCGAGCAGGGCGAAGATGGCCGCGGTCTGGTCGGCGGTCATGCCCTGGCAGCCGCGGAAGGCCATGTGTTCCTGGGCGTGGGCCATGCCGGGGAAGCCGGCGGGCGTTTCGTCGCCGCCCACCATGAAGTTGGCTTCGACGGTGACGACGGGCGCGAGGGTGTTGCGAATGATGACCACCTTCATGCCGTTGGGCAGAGTTGCGCGGGTGGGCTGGGCGTCGGCGGCGCGCAGCGCGGGGGCGGCGGCCAGAGCCAGCAGGGCAGGCAGGATGAAAAGGAAGCGTGGTTTCAAAAATGACCCTCCGCGGAGAAATTCTCTGTGGGAATGGTAACGGATGAGGGCCGAGGGAGGGGCTGGACGAGGATCGTTCGACAGGAATGGGAGGGAGCGACCGGGGAGGGAAGGAAGGAATCAGACAGCCTGGCCCGGCACCGTTCGGTGATGAGTCGCGACGCCTGGCAGGGCGAGCGGGTGGGTCGCGTGCAGGCGGCTACGGGTGGTGGCGGTGCTGCGCGGACTTTCCGGGCCGCATGGTTCAGCTGAGGGGATTGGATGGCCGCGACGGGCCCGGCCGGGTTCCCCACCGCCAGACCGTGCTCCACGCGTGGGCCATGCCAATCCCCTCGCGGGGCGCCGCTCACGGGGACGACCCCGAGCGTTCAGGAGCGGCGCAACATGCGCACCAGCCGGTCGGCCAGCTTGCTCAACGGAGATTCCTCCATCTTGCGGCGCGTATCTTCCCGCATTTCCCGCCAGCGCTGGGCTTCGGCGGTCATTAATTCCCGCATGGCTTCGGAGGGGACGGATGACAAACCAACTTCATCGACAAAAGCGCTGCTCATAAAGGGTCTCCAAAACGTTCAATGGACGATACCGGGCGCTGCCGGGAGCAGGTTGACTCTTTTCAGCAGGGCCCGGATGAATCCTGATCTCGCAACAAGTTTGGCAGGGAGGGATCAGGAAAGAAATGCCTCGATGGTGTCAGCGCATACCCGTTGGGGGCAGAGACGCGCACCGTGAGCGTGAGTTACGCGGTTACCAGCGGGGCAGAGCCGCGCCGATGGGCCTGAAGGCAGGATGGGTTGGCCGGTCTGAGGGAGGTGCGGGAGGTGCGGGAAAGGGGCGGCGGCGGGGTGGTAGACTTGGGGAGCAGACCTCTGCGGTATGTCGGGACGTGGCTCAGCCTGGTAGAGCACTCGCTTGGGGTGCGAGGGGTCGGCAGTTCAAATCTGCCCGTCCCGACCATTTCTAGAATCAACAACTTGCACGATTCCCCATCCCAGCGCCCATCCTAAGGCGAGGGGTCAAAAATTACAACGAATTTTCGCCCTCCTCACGTTACTCGTGGCTTCCGCAAACATGAGTCGCAAAAGATGCTGTGGAATGCCGCGATGTGCGTCGTCTCGGGTCCAACCTGATGAGAACGGAGCCAAAACCGACCGCAAGCAGTTTTGTGTGGATGTTCGTTCCCGCGAATGCACCACTGGCCTACGTGTGCCGGATTGGAACCGAGTACCGACGCGGTTCAAACACTCTGTTTTGGCGGCGTCTTCCACATTTGCGCTTGCCTTCTGACTTCGGAGCCGATGATAAACTCCGGCGCAGAGGATAAGGTTTCACGGTGATCCAGCAGCCACCAAAATTCTTGGATTTCTTTTGCGGAATCGGAGGCATGAGCCTCGGATTGCAGAGAGCGGGATTGCGGCTGGTCGGCGGAATCGACCACTGGGATTGCGCTCAACGAACTTTTGATTTCAATTTGGCCCCCGCTCGCTGTATGAATGCCGACCTTACCAACGTTAGCGTGCAATCCATCCTTGATTTCTTCTCAGTCGAGGCGAAGGAAATTGATGTGATCGTTGGCGGCCCTCCCTGTCAAGGTTTCAGCACGGTGGGTAAGCGCGATGAAAAGGACCCAAGGAACAGGCTTTGGTGGCATTTCTACTCACTTGTGGCAGAATTGCGGCCAGCCTACATTCTGCTGGAGAACGTTGAAGGCATTCTCCTCATGCAGAAGGGAGCGGTTCGCGATTCGATCATTAGTTCGTTCGGAGAACTCGGCTATCACATGGCCTCATCCCTTCTGAGGGCAGCAGATTACGGTGTTCCGCAACTGCGCAAGAGGGCATTTTTCATGGGGTGGCTTGACGGCCTCAGTGCCCCTGGATTTCCTTCGAAACTCCGCGAGCAATATGTATCTGTTGAGAAAGCGATTTTTGATCTTCCGGCACTGAGTTCCGGTGAGTCAACAGACCGGTACACTCACGAACCGCAGTCCGACTACCAGCGAGCGCGACGAAAAAACGCCGCCACGCTGCACAATCACGAAGCTGCTAACCACCCCGCTGATTTGGTTCGGATTCTGAGGCACATTCCTGACGGCGGCAATCGCAAGTCGATTCCGGACTCCTTGCAACCCAAGAGCGGGTTTCATAATAGCTACGCTAGACTCTCCAGCAAGAAGCCTGCGATAGCCGTCACCTCCAATATGCGAAAGCCGTCGTCGGCACGCGCTACTCATCCAACTCAGGACAGGGGGCTGACGGTTCGCGAAGGACTCAGGCTGCAGTCCTTTGATGATGACTTCATTGTGCTCGGTTCCCGCACGGCTCAGTACGAGCAGGTAGGAAATGCCGTTCCCCCGTTGCTTGCTTCTTGCATCGGGAAGGAAATCTTGAACGCATACGCGTCAAATCGCCCCGAGACTATCGTGGAAGTGCGGATGCAGCCCGCGACGGCGCTTGAACATTCTGTCGACGAGAGCACACCGCAGTTGCACCTTGCCTATTGAGCAGGCCACTCAGCATCGTTAGCATCTTTTGGAGACGAGACCCCCGTTCTTTCTGCAAGTCACATTCGCGCAACCGGAACACCTTCCAGCCCTGCTCCCGTAATGTGACAGTGACGAGGTGATCCCGAAGTCGATTTCGTGTGAACTTTGCTTCCCAGTAGGCACGGTTTGTGGACGGTGCTTTGCAGCACTTCGGACACCCGTGCCAAAAGCAGCCATCAACAAAGACCGCAATACGGTTCTTCGGCCATGCAAAATCAGGCTTACCGAAAATCTTTGTATTTCGCCGCCAACCCGAGAGCTTCGATGCTTTCAGGAACTGAATGAACCGCGTCTCTGTGGTGTGATTTCCCCGTTGGGGAACGGCGGCCATAATCCGCGACCGAACCAGTTTTGAAACGGTATCCATGGCTATGACTGAGGCGCATTGCAATCGGTAGCGTCAGCGGTAACCGCACTCAACTCTGCGGTTACGTCTATGTTGTTTAAGGACGGGTGGTAGGGGTCAACCGACTCGATGAAGCCGAGTACCCTCCTCACTGTGTTCTCGTTTTGCTCTATGTGACTCAGATAGTGCAGCAGGCCATGAACTGCGCGTTCCTGCTTTTGCCAATCCCAGCCCTTGATCTTTGCCAGGAGGTCGGATCGAGAAATCACCGTCAGCCCCCTGCCGCTCAGGGTTGAACGCGCGTCGTCAGACGCTTCATGGACAAAGGCAATCGATAACGGGACCGCGAAATCGTTGCACCGCTCCGCAAAAGACAGCAACTCTTGATCATTCGCTTTGACGCCGTAATCCTTGACTTCGGCTGCAATTTCGAGTTGAAGCCCGTAATAACAGTCGATGTCTCCAAAGCGCCGCTGGCGTGAGCTTCCTGTGCGAACTTTGTCCGCGACAACCGCGAGCATCGGATTGTCTGCAAAGTGATATCCATAGGCAATGCCCTGGAAGAGCAACCCGCCGTTCTCTCCCTTTGCGGCTCGTTCACACCGCTCAACAATCGCCTCAAACACCCTGGGCGGCTGCGCTGCGAAGCTCGTATTGCTTGCGGCGAGTTTTCGCAACGCCAGATCAAAGAGTTTGGAGGAGAGATGGTATCTCCCGGCTTTGGATAATGAGAAGCATCGCGTCAGCAATGCTCGATGTCTCCGCCATTGCCCCGTGTTGTACCCGTAGGCAGAAGGGTATTTCAGCCGACCTAATTTGCCGTGGAAAAGGTCAACCACGGCATTTTCTACAGTCCTAATACCGAACTCGGAATCGCCTATCTTGAAAGTGAGCGTGTTTGCATCCGTGCCGCCACGCGCTGTCAATATTTGGTAGTCCTTCTCGATGTCGGAGAAGCTGATTTCAGGGGAAAACCGATTGTCGCGTTTCTTCGCCGACAGCACCTGCTGCGCGACGATGGCAAAATCAAGTGCAAGGCCCAGCACGTATTTGGTCGGTCTTACGGTCCGTTTGCGGATCGATGTTCCTGGAGCTTCCTCCCTGATCCATGTGCCGTCGAAGTGTCCCTCCACATACGCGAGGATCGAGGTAATCAACCTCTGCTCTTCGTCGCGCGCTGGTGTGGGCTCGAAATCTGCCCCAAAATACTTGGACAAAAATTCAGAGATGCTCTTGTTTTCAGCCTCTGTTCGGCTTGCGATCTTGCTCGCGTCGGTCATGGGAACCTTTGGCAATCTTCTTGAGGAAAGCTGCAACATCGATTTGCAGCGCTTCTGCAAATTCCGCGAACTCGATGACATCCAGCCGCCTCTCGCCGGTTTCGACCTTGGAGATGTATGACTGGGGCTTGCGAAGCCTCCCAGCGAGCTGGCACTGAGTCAGGCCGGATCGCCGCCGCGCTTCCACGAGTAGGGATCGGAACCGCTCATAGGCGGCAGTTCTCCGCATAGCTATTTCGTCGTGATTTTAGGAGAGGCGCAACAATAACCCATGTTGGGATATTGAGATGCCGGGCAATTCGTGGCGAGTTTTGCTGAAGACAGAGGCAGGAGCGCCAGCGAACGATTTGCAAACGTTGTCGGTGACGCACGTCACGACGGCATGACGCCGGTTAGGGCCGAATCCCGAACCGGCACTACCGCATTACCACTTGGGCAGCGAACATAGCCCCGACCTCTCAGAAGACTCCCTGCTGCCCAGATAATGCACGCAGGCGTGCCCGTCTGGACACTAGGCCAGTCCTTGCCCCCGATGCGCGCCGCACACAAAAGGTAGGAACAGAGATGCGGAGCAAACCGCTTACAATTGGTGACACCCGCTTTGAGTCGCAGAAAGCTGCGAATGAGTTCATTAAGGATTTGCTTCACAGCCAGCCGCTGAGCACTCCGATTGCGGGGCCGGATCATTCGTTTCTGTGCGCGCTCCTGTCTCGGCATCCCCGCGCCGCTGAGAAAACCGGCATGGGAATACGGCATTTCACAGTCGAGGCCGCCGAATACGGCACACGCTGTTTTTACTTGACCCGCATCGATGGCACAAAGATCGACTTCTCCACTTTCAAATGCGTGCGAGGACAGGAATGAGTCTCTTTCTGGAATCGGCTTCACTACTTGCGGAACGCGGCTTCCGTGTCTTTCCGCTCATACCAAAGTCCAAGCGCCCGCTAAAGCTCTCGGATGGGTTTGACCACTTCGACGCCGCCACCACGGACGCAGACCAGCTTCGTGTGTGGGCGGACGCGGAACCCAATGCCAACGTTGCACTATCACCTGATGAGAACTTTTGCTTCCTTGAGACCGATGACGACGCGGCCCTCAAGATAGCATGTGCGGACATCCCGCCGGAAGTGTGGGACACCGCCCGCGTGGGCGCACGAGACAACCGCTGTTATTACATCTTCCGGCAGACCATGCGGACGCGGCGCGCCGGAAACATGACCGTGTCACGCGAGGGCCAGGAAAACCTATTCGAGTTCAAACAGCATCGCGTGTATTGCACCGGCCCTGGCAGCATTCACCCTTGCGGCAAGCCCTACCTGGCGACGTGGCGTCCCATCTCTGCCATGCCGGATGTACTGCTCAATCGGCTCTGCGACTTGGCAGGCGCGCCCAAAGCCGGAGCCGCACAGAAGATGAGCGAGGAGACCCAGCGGCACACCGAGTTGCTGGACCGCTTCCTTGACACCTACGAAGTGAGTACCACGGGCGACTGGTTCAACAAGGGCAAGCAGTGGTACCGGCCCATTGAGTGCCCGTGGGCTGATGAGCACGAAAACAAGAACGAAGGCACCTCCACGTGCGTTGTGTACACGGAGGGTGGTGGCTACGGCTTTGACTGCAAGCATCGCTGCTCAACGAAGAGGTGGAAAGAATTTCATGCAGAGCTTGAGTTGCGCTTACCCAATCGCAGATTTTCCTTTGTGAACGATGCTGTGCCGGTGGCAACAATCGGGCAGGTCACAAGTGCCCCGCAAACGCCCGGTGTGCCCGCTGATTGGCGCAGCCTCTTTCATAGCAAGGAAGACGCTCTCAATGCCCCGCCCATCACGTTCCTGATTGACGGCTTCTTGCAGCGCGAGGGCGTGACCGCGATTGCCGGTCCTGTGCGCGAACGCAAGAGCCTGATTGCTCTGAATGTCGCTCATGCGCTCGTCACCGGAGAAAAGCTGTTTGACCATTTTGCCGTGGTCAAGAAACCGGAGCGCGTGCTCTATCTGTGCCCAGAAGTCTCCCTTGGGCCGTTCACCGACCGGCTGAAGAAAATCGGGCTGATGGATTACGTGGGCAAGACGCTGTTCTATCGCACGCTCAGCGCTGACGGGACCTTAAAACTGGACGCGGAAGAACTAAAGCCCGCGTTGCCGGGGTCCGTGGTCATCCTGGACACTGCCATCCGTTTTCTGGAGGGTGACGAGAACAGCTCAAAGGACGTGCGCGCGTTCGCGGATGGCATTTTCGCCCTTTTGCGGGACGGCGCGGAATCAGTGGTGATGTTGCACCATTCACCGAAGGACAGCGGTGACACCATGACGCTGGAGAATGCGATGCGCGGCTCCGGCGATATGGGCGCGTTTCTCGCGTGCTGTTGGGGTACGCGGTTACAGGACGCCACAAAACCCTACGAGTCCCCGTCCTACCTGGAGAACCTCAAGCAACGGGATTTTGAGTCCAAGCCGTTTGAAGTCACTGGCAGCCCGGATTGCCGTTTACACATCGTTGCGGACCCCGAAACGTGCGCGGTCACTCTGCAAGGCCGGAAGGGCTTCAAGGGCAACAAGGACGGGAAGGACGAAGCGGCAACGGCACTCATCAAAGCGAATCACTTGCTCTCCGCAGTAAAGCTCTCGAAACTCTTGGAGGAGCACGACATCAAACGGTCCTCTGAATGGGTGCGGAGGCGCAAGTTTGAGATGGAAAAAGCCAACGGCGGAAATGGCAGCATAACAACGCGCCAAATACAGACATAACCATCTGTCTCTCCCGTTAGGGAGACAGTGGTTTGTTTGGTTGTGGGATCAACGCCAACATACCAACTCTCTTATAGTGGGTGTTGGCGTCCCGCGACCCACGGCAGTAGGAGAGTGAGGGGGACGGTATGCTGAAGGGTTTGAAATATGGCGTTCCAAAATGGCTTGCGGACGCACTGGGAGTCTACTGGAGCAAAGGCATCACTGTTGACCTCCGCGACGTGCCGGGCTTCGATCACGTTCGCACATATAAATCGCGCGTGGTTATTTCCCAGCCCTATGAAGCGAAGGGTGCGGTAGCGGAGGTCCTCGCAAAGCTACACGGACAGGGCATTCGCATCCGGCTGTGGGGCGTGTCTCCGTACTTCCCCGGACGGACGTTTTCATTGCTTTTGTGGCGGCCCGAAGATGAAGAGTTGGCACGGGAGATTGAAGAAGTAATGGCAAAAGCGGGTCCTGAGACGCCGAAGCCGAGCACACACAGCGAATGGGCCTAGGCTGGAGCGACCACAAGTTATATGCTTTCATAGAGATACGGACCAGGCCGGTCCACGCCAAAGTTCCAAATTCGGGAAAATACTTGTTTGTGTAAATTTATGGGTTGCGGCGCTCTAGCCAGGGGACATCGCCAAGATTTTACCCACCCCTCCCCAGGTGGTGCGTCAGCCATCGGCAACGCAGCACGGGGGCGTCAATTCCGCCCCTTTTTGAAAGCGATCCGCCGCGGCCCCGCAATCATCCGCTAATACTCAGATTCCACGAGGGATACCTCCCCTCCATGTATAATCCCCATGAAGCACCCGCCGAAGTAGATAACCGATCATCGGGGTGAACGGGACGATGCAGGTCATTTCTTTCATGAACATGAAAGGCGGAGTTGGGAAGACAACTCTGGCCGTCAATGTCGCATACGGTTTGGCGTACTTCCACAAGCTCAACGTACTAATCGTGGACGGCGACCCGCAGTTCAACGCATCCCAGTATCTCTTGTCCACAAAGGCATATATCCAACATTTGGGTGACCCCAAGAAGGGAACGCTCAAAGAGATATTCATGCCTAAAAAGCCTGGCTCGGTAAATACGGTCACTGGGGCAGCCAAACCAACCGATAAAAGCAAGATGAGCCTGGGCGCTTGCACATGCTCAATTTTTGACGGCGGCCCCGGGCGCGGCAAGCTAGACCTTATACCATCAACCCTGTCACTTATCGAGATAGAGACGTCTAAGCGCGGAACAGAATCGAAGTTAAAGAACTATCTGAATGAAAAAGCTACTGCGTATGACTACGTGATAATCGACTGCCCGCCAACTATTTCAATCTTTACGCAAGCCGCCATCTTGGCGAGCCACAAGTATCTTGTGCCAATAAAGCCCGACCCCCTTTCCATCGTGGGCCTGCCCCTTCTTGAGCGCTGGTTAGAGGAATATAGCGATGATGCAGGAATTGCAATTAAGAAGGTCGGCCTTGTTTTCACGCTTGTGCGAGGTCCGCTCCCGGGAGCAATGCGCGACGCCATGGATGATCTTCGCAAAAACCGCAAGAGCGAAGTTTTCAACCACTTTCTCAGCCAAGCGACGGATGTTGCCAAGTCGGTAGATAGGCACGAACCTGTCTTCCTGTACAACTCAAATTGCAAGGCGGCGCGTCAAATTCGCGAGATTACAAGCGAATTCGTGGCGCGAACCTGAGGAGCGAATTTTGGTCCAAGATCGAAAACATCGAAGCTTATTACTCTTTCTTCGCAAAGTAGTGGACGTTACTGCTGCGTATTCGAAGGAGGACCTTGTAAATTTTCGCAGCGTTGCCTCGAAGGAGTTTCCTGCATTCGTTCCAATATTGGACGAATACCTGCGATTTGCAGAGCGAGCAGACACCGGGACAACCCCAGAAGGTAATCGCAAGTCTACAGCGATACCGCGCAGCGGCTCTGAATCAATGCACCTTTTCGACATGCTGCGAGATAAACGGCTTTTCCCTTCCAACTCGGACCTGTCCGAGTTTGCAGGCAGGGTACTCCCCGGGATGAGCCATTACCGATATGACAAAATGTCCCGGGGCGACATCGCGTCACGGATCATAGAGTATCTAGAGACAAGAGATCGGAAAACGCGTCAGAGCCTTGAAGCTTCTATGCGTGAAGCAATGCAATCAAAGCCAGAAAAAACTGCTGATCGCAAAAGCTTTTTCAGTAAGTGGGAAAAAATAATCAAGGGGATCGAGCTTTAACGATGGCTAAGAGGCCGGTCCCTGCGACTGCTGCTGACTTCGACAACGTTCTCCAGTATTTACAGGCGCGGGGAATCATGCCACATACTCCGAGCGCTGCCACAGTCGAAAATGCGAAGAAAATCCACAGAGCAACTTACAGCCTGATACTTTGGCGATTCAGACTCGGGAAGCTCCCTGAGCACGGGTCTGCATTTATCGAAGAGATTGCATCCGATTCCCTGCAAGTTCTGCCACAGGTGTTTATGGGTTACTCCAAGACATCGAAGTTAATGATGCGCGGCATCTTAGAAAATACCTTGCGGCACGTATACTTCACAGATCACCCTGTTGAATACGCATTGATGAACATGGAAGAGAAGTGGTATCTGTCCATGGAGGAACTGCTGCAATATGCAAAAGAGCACCCCGATTTTCGGAAGACAGAGCCGAAATTCGATGCGCTCGCTCGCATGAAGAACCTGTATGCTGAGCTTTCCGCGGGGATTCACGGGCGTAGGGTTTCCGATTTGGAGATGCGAACTGCGCTGGAGAAGATCGTCTATGAAGAAGCTAACGGCGCAAGGCTCACCAGCCTCGTGGAGCGATGTGCGGAAGCTGCGAACTTTGTACTGGCGATATTCCAGAGAGCGAAATTCAACGGTTTCGGGGTTGAAGACAGGCGAATCATTTTGCGTACTATGGACTCGCGAGCACGGGCACTTTGGCGAGAAATGGATTCGTAGAAATTGCAGCGCCCGCGCTTGCGGCCTTGTAGAGCGGTTACCGAGAGAGAAGACTTACGCGCTCATGCACGGCTTGAAGGTCCGCCGTGGTCAAGTGCGCGTATCGCTTCGTGGTCTCCAGGTCCGAGTGGCCCATCACCCGCTGTAGCGCGAAGACGTTTCCGCCCCGGCGCAAATAGCCGGTCGCAAAGGTGTGCCGGGTGGCGTGTAGCGTGCGCCGTGGCGGGGCGAATCCCAGCGAGTTGCAGAGGGCTTTCACGTCGCGCAATGTGTTGCGGCGGCCCAGCTCAGTCTCCCCGGACGTTGCGAAGAGCAGAGAGTCCGGTTTGCGGTTGTACTCCGTGATGTAGCGGTGGAGTGCCTTGCGCAGCTCAAAACTGAATGGCACGATTCGCTGCTTGCGTCCCTTGCCGTCCAGCGTCACGAGCAAGTCATCAAGGTTGAGGTCGGAGACGCGCAGCTTCAGCACTTCCCCGATACGCGCCCCAGTGTCGAACAGGAACAGCACGATCAAATGGAGTCGGCGCTCAATCCTCTCTTTCGGCTTCCAATCCACCAGCAAACGGATTTGCTTGTCCGAGAACGTGGGCAGGATGCACTGCGGCTCTTTTAGTTGGGCTATCTTGGGGTGCCTGCACGCGGGACTGCACTTCACATCCGGCCCGGCGCTTGCCCAATGCACGTAGGAGTTGAGCGCCCGGATTGCGCTGTTGCAGCCTGTGGCCTTCAGTCCCTTTTCCCGCATCCGCAGCACGGCAGCCTTGAGGTCCTCTTGTGTGGGTGCGTCCGTGTCCAGCCACTTGAAGGCGTGCGTGTACCACTGGGCGGTGGCTTCCGTGACGTTGGTGAGGTACTTCCGCTCCTGAATGAACTGCTCAAAACGGGCCTGCATAATCATCCTCCGCGAGGGGTAAAAATCGGAGGTGAATTGTGCAACTCATTTATCTAGAATGGTTTATGCTCAGCCTGGTAGAGCACTCGCTTGGGGTGCGAGGGGTCGGCAGTTCAAATCTGCCCGTCCCGACCATTCAAAAGAATCCCTGAAAACTCAGTTTGCGAGGGGCGCAGTCGTCCGGAAATGCCGACTGTGAGCCTTACTGCGTGGATGCCTCCGCCTCGCGCCGCCACTTGATCCGCGTGTAGGCTACGCGAAAGCCCTGGCGCTCGGCATTGCGCTGCGAGGGGCTGCCGGCCTCGGCGACCATCATGGCCAGATCGCAGCCGTGCTGGTGAGCGTAGCGCAGGCGCGCTTCCAGCAGCGCCGCCTGCAGGCCGCGCCTGCGCCGCTCGGGGACCGTTGCCGCGCCTCCGAAAAGGGCCACGCCTTCGTGCAGCACCAGCGCGCCGGCAGCGGCGGGCTCGCCGTCGATCTCGGCCAGAAAGCAGGGACTGTGCCCGCGCGCCACGCACAGCGTGCCCATGCCGCGGATGAATTCCTCCAGCTCGGGATGCTCGTGCGCCCATCCGCGCGCGTTCACACTGCTCCACAGCGCCGCCTCGTCCTGCTCGATCACGCGCACCTGGATATGTCCTGGGATGCGCGCCTCCGGCTCGGTGACGGCGCGATCCAGCACATTGCTAACCTCGATAGGACTGTAAC
The DNA here is from genome assembly GCA_030041435.1 of Acidobacteriaceae bacterium. Taxonomy (GTDB): domain Bacteria; phylum Acidobacteriota; class Terriglobia; order Terriglobales; family Acidobacteriaceae; genus Palsa-343. The sequence goes on along the minus strand of JASHNW010000123.1, from coordinate 32,625 downwards.
CGCGCGAGCAGAGCAGCTGCAGCGCCGCCGCTCCCGCGAGCGGGCAAACTTCGTGCACGGCCGCCGCGCCTCGGCTGAAGAAAAACGCTTCCGTCTCGTCCAGGATTGCCGGGGTCAGGTCCGCGAAGAGGCCCAGACCGAAGCTCTGCGTGGTGGGCGCCTCCACGCCGTCGAAGGCCAGCAGCGTGCCCGCATATTCCGTCCACGCCGAGCCGCTTTTGGGATCCATGCGGGCGCGCGCGGCGGCAAACTGCGTGCAGGCGTAACCTTCCGCTCGCTCCAGCCGGCGGGCCAGCGTTAAATCGGAGAAGTTCGTCGATGCATTCATGGGCTCCGAGACCTGAGGCGCCGCGGGATTGCAGATGGATCGTTCCGTTTACTGCGGCACCTGCCAGCCTGCGCCGGCGCTGGCCAGGGTCATCTGGTCGGTGGGGCCGTCGCTGAGGTCTTTGGCCACCTGCGGGAAGGACGCCCGGATCGCGTCCGTTTTAACCCACACCGGGACCTCGGTCATGGTGTAGCGGTAGGTCACGTCGGTTTCGGTGAAGCCGTTGCGCGGGCCCGGCGGCGTGAAGCTGACGATGCCGGTGACCTGGCGGTGTCCATAGCAAAAACGGGGGCCGTAGCGCTGGCCGATGGGAGTGAGCGAATAGGAATCCACGTGCAGATCGCGGTCTTCGAGCCGGGTGAACATGCCGGCATCGGTCAGCGCGTCCATCTGCGCCTTGCCCTGCTTTGCGGTGGGCCCGGGCGCCACCTCATAGGGGAACTGCCGGCCCTGCGGGAAGAGGCAGTCGCTGCGCGTCTGATAGTAGCTGTTCAGCGCCGCCGTGAAGTTTTCGTCGGTGGGCTTGTTGGCGGACGAGCACCCGCCCAGCAACGGCACAAGCACGCAGGCTGCGATGAGGACCCTGGCTGTCATGACGATTCTTTCTTCCCCTCGACTCTACTCTCGAAACTGCAATTGCGACAAAAAGGCAGGAAGCAGGCGGAGGCGATTCGGAGGTCCGGAGGAAGCGCGATTCGCCCGGAATGGGTGGCCATCTCGCTTCGCCGGGGCGCGCATCCTGTTCATGAGGGGGCGGCAGCGCGGGTAGGGTACGCTGCGGATCCTGCTGGCGGAGCCATCGCGCGTGGCAACGCAGACACGCACCGCGGCAGGGGCGCAGGTTTTCGCGATTTCCTCTGCTTGCCGCCGGCCAAGGAGAATCGCGCCAGCCGGAGGACCCTGCCGATTCGCCCCGGACAATTTGAGGCCGGCCCGCTCGGGTGCTGCGCACGCGGTTCCTGCATCTGATGTAATCGACGCTGCTGCTCGAAGAGTCTGCACAAATCCCCCAACACGAGAGACAGCCCGCAATGGATCGAACGTTACTTCCTGGCAAGCCCTATCCTCTGGGCGCAACACCCACGTCAAAAGGAGCGAACTTCGCAATTTTTTCCGAGAACGCCACCGGGGTGTCGGTCTGCTTCTTCGACGAGGCCGGCAACGAGACCGACTGCGTATGCCTGCGCGAGCGCACCGCGTTTGTGTGGCACGGGCTGATCCGCAACATCAGGGCGGGCCAGCGCTACGGCTTCCGCGTGGAGGGGCCGTGGCAGCCGGAGCAGGGGCTGCGCTTTAACCCGAAGAAGCTGCTGGTGGACCCCTACGCCAAGGCCATCACCGGCGAGGTGGACTGGAAGGGGCCGATTTTTCCCTACGACGTGAGATCCGGCGACGATCTGACGCGCGACGACCAGGATTCGGCGGCCAGCGTGCCGAAATCCGTCATCGTCGACGAGCGATTCGACTGGAACGGAGACAGCCCGCCGGAGATTCCGCTGGCCGACTCGGTGATCTACGAGGTGCACGTGCGCGGCTTCTCCATGCTGAACCCGGCCATTCCGGAGCGGCTGCGGGGAACCTACGCGGGGCTGGCCTGCGAGGCGAGCATCCGCTATCTGAAAAAGCTGGGCATCACAGCGGTCGAGCTGCTGCCGGTGCATCACTTCATCGACGAAGGGAGGCTGGTCGAGCACGGCCTGCGCGACTACTGGGGCTACAACACGCTGGGCTACTTTGCGCCGATGGCGCGCTACAGCTCGTCGGGCGACATGGGGCAGCAGGTGACCGAGTTCAAGCAGATGGTGAAGGCGCTGCACCGGGCGGGCATCGAGGTGATCCTCGACGTGGTCTACAACCACACCTGCGAGGGCAACCGCATGGGGCCGATGCTTTCGATGAAAGGCATCGACAACACGACCTATTACCGTCAGGTCGACGACAATCCGCGCTACTACATGGACTACACCGGCACCGGCAACACGCTGAACGTGATGAATCCGCAGGTGCTGAAGCTGGTGATGGACTCGCTGCGCTACTGGGTGACGGAGATGCACGTGGACGGCTTCCGCTTCGACCTGGCCAGTACGCTGGCGCGGGAGCTGCATGCGGTGTCGAAGCTGTCGAGCTTCTTCGACACCATCCACCAGGACCCGACGATTGCCGACGTGAAGCTGATTGCGGAGCCGTGGGACGTGGGCGAAGGCGGCTACCAGGTAGGGAATTTCCCGGTGCTGTGGGCGGAATGGAACGGACGCTATCGCGATACGGTGCGGCGTTTCTGGAAGGGCGACGAAGGCCTGCTGTCCGACTTTGCCTATCGCCTGACGGGGTCGTCGGATTTGTACGAAATGGACGGGCGCAAGCCGTATGCGTCGATCAATTTCGTGACCGCGCACGACGGGTTCACGCTGTGCGACCTGGTGAGCTACAACCAGAAGCGCAACGAGGCGAACGGCGATAAGAACACGGACGGCACCGACAACAACGACTCGTGGAACATGGGGACGGAGGGGCCGACGAGGAGCACGACGATCCACAAGCTGCGGGAACGGCAGATGCGGAATTTTCTGGCGACGCTGATTTTGTCGCAGGGTGTGCCCATGCTGACCGGGGGAGATGAAATCGCGCGCTCGCAGAGGGGGAACAACAACGGCTACTGCCAGGACAACGAGGTGAGCTGGTTTTGCTGGAAGCTGCATGCATCGCAGCGGCGGCTGCTGGAGTTCACCTCGAAACTGATCCATCTGCGCCGCAACCACCCCAACCTGCACCGGCGCAAATTCTTCCAGGACCGCACGATTCGCGGATCGGTGGTGCGCGACATTGCGTGGTACAACACCGACGGCAGCGAGCTTACCGACGAAGTGTGGAACAACCACTGGGTCCGTGCGCTGGCCCTGTTGCTGAACGGCAAGACGCTGCAGATTACCGACGAGGACGGGCATCCGATTATCGACGACAGCTTCCTGATGCTGGTGAATGCGGCCCCTGACGGAGTGGAGTTCACACTGCCCGCGGCGCCGGCCGCGACGGCGTGGACGCAGGTGCTGAATACGGAGAATATCGAGGACCCCTTCGCTCCGGCAGAGATCAGCGAAAAGGTGATCCTCGGCGGGCGTTCGATGCGGGTGTTCCGCGACGGCCGGGGGGCTTAGAGGCTGTCCCAATTCTGTGCAGCGCCGCGATTTTCGATGGGTCCATTGTTCGCGCGAATGGCCGTTTTCAGGGTGTCGACGCCTCAGCGCCAGGGAACGAGGCTGCCGGTTCCCAAGGTAAGTTACCCGGAAGGCGTCTTTTGCAACTTAAAGTTACTAAAGGAGTTACTTAGGGAATCTCAAAGCGGGATACCTACCCGTTCGTGGGGGAGAGATACCCCGGATAGGTTATGAGTTCTCGTTCCTGGCCAGGTATGATCCCCCCATGCTCGTCAACCTTGCGGAGGTCCGGCACGCGGTAGAAAGCGACGCAATCGTGCCGTGCTTCCAGCCGGTGGTGGACCTGCGGTCGGTCCGCCTGGTGGGGTTTGAAGTATTGACGCGCTGGCGCCATCCCACCCTCGGCCTGATCCTGCCGAAAAACTTTATTCAGCTCACCGAAGAACTCGGGATCATCGGGATTCTGACGCGCCAGATCCTGCGCAAGGCATTTCGCTCGGCTGCGATGCTGCCGGGGCGGCTGACCCTGGCGGTGAACGTTTCGCCGATTCAGCTGCGCTTTCGCAGCCTGCCCACGCAGATTCGGGAAGCGGCCGAGGTGGCCGGGCTGCCGCTGGAGCGGCTGATCATCGAGATTACGGAAAGCGCGATCCTGGACAACGAGGAGCTGGCGCTGACGATTGCGCGGGAGCTGAAGGAGATGGGCTGCCACCTGGCGCTGGACGACTTCGGCACCGGATACGCGAGCCTGCGGCACCTGCTGGCGCTGCCTTTCGATCAGCTGAAGGTGGACCGCAGTTTTATCCAGCAGATGACTCTGCGGCCGGAGAGCCGCAAGATTGTCTCGGCAGTGGTGGGGCTGGGCAAGAGCCTGGGCCTGACGACGCTGGCCGAAGGGGTGGAAACGGCGGAGCAGGAGGCCATGCTGCTGCAGGTGGGCTGCATACTGGCGCAGGGCTGGCTGTACGGGCGGCCTCTGGCCATGGATCAGATTCCCAGCATGCTGGCCGCGCCTCCGCGGGCTATCTTGCCGCAGTTGCCTGCCCTGATGAGGAAGCGGGCGCTGGAAGCCGGCTGAAGCCGGCGCGGTCAGGAGTCGGTTCCGTCCCGTCAATTGCAGACGTGAAGATTGCGGAACCGGGGACTGCCTTCGGGCGTATTGTTCCTGCAAGGGGAATTGCGCGATGCGTATCCGGTTTATGCCGCAGGCGATGATTCTGGGAGCGCTGTCGGCAGCGCTGCTCGCCACTGCCGGCTGCCACGTCCAGGTGGACAAGGGGAAAAACGGCGAGGACAAAAACGTGAAGATCGACACGCCGCTGGGCGGGCTGCACGTGCGCTCGGACCAGACCACGGCCGCGGACCTCGGGTTGCCGGTCTATCCGGGTGCGCAGGTTGCGCCTGACAGCGAGGGCGACCGCTCTGCCGACGTGCACATGGGGTTTGGCAAGTGGCAACTGCACGTCAAGGTGGTGACCTACCTGACGAACGATCCGCAGGATAAAGTGCTCGCGTTCTATAAGAACGCCATGGGCCGATATGGCGACGTGCTGCAGTGCGAGGGGCATCAGGCGGTGGGCACGCCCACCGTGACCAGCGAGGGCCTGACGTGCCGCGAGGATCAGCACGCTCACGTGCAAATGAACGGCAGCGGAAACAACTTCGACGATGACAGCGGGCTGACGCTGCGCGCCGGCTCGATGCACCATCAGCACATCGTCGCGTTCAAAACCACGAGCGTGGGCACGAAATACTCTCTGGTGGAGCTGGAACTGCCGATCGGGGTGGATAACTCCTCGAAAACCAGCGACTGAACTTCCGCGAACCCTGGCTCTGCTGTGCGCGCCGACGGCGCACGATAACCGGATGCGCGACGCGCGTCCGCTCCTCTCCTGGTGCACAAGTCGACGTGTGCATTGCGCTGGCACGCTGCGTGCGATAGGGTCAATTCATGGAGCTGCTCTGCCACCGCTGCGGCAATCCCCTGCACGAGGGAGATGGATTTTGCCCGCACTGCGGGGCACAACAGCTGCGCGTCGAGGCGGCGGATTCTTCGGTGCAGCAGCAGCCGGAGATTCGCTTTCGCGGCGATCCGCATGCGGTGCAGTGGCGGGCGGCGATCGTGGTGTCGCTGCTGGTGGCCATACCGGTAGGTCTGCTGTCGGCGCTCACGCGGTCCAGTTCGCTGTTTCCCATCGGGGGCGGGTTCGCCGCGATCGCGCTCTACCGGCGGCGCACTGCCGGCTTCACCGACGGACGCATCGGCTGGCGGGTGGGGGCGCTGCTGGGCGCGGCCTCGGCGTTTATGGCCAGCGCCGCGTGGTCGGTGCAAATGCTGATCGAACGCTACGCGCTGCACAAGGGGCCGGCGATGGATCGGCTGTTTCAGGCCGCGGCGCAGGAACAGATCGACTACTGGGTGAGGCAGAGCGCGCAGCAGGGCCCGCAGCCTCCGGAAGTGATCCATGCCTTCAGAACATTCTCGACCTTCCTGCTTTCTGCCGACGGCCACGCGGCGAGCCAGCTCACCACGGTCGTGATTATGTCGCTGGCCATGGTTCTGTTTGCGGCGACCGGCGGGGCGATTGCGGGGCGCATCCTGGCCATGCGCGCGCGGGTGCAGCGCAGCCTTTAAGACAGCCGTCAGCGGTCAGCGTTCAGCGTTCAAACACCCTGCGAATTGCGGGGCTGCGCAAGTGCTTGCGGCGCGGGGCGAGGCCTCGTATCATCGCCTTTACCGCTATGTCAGAGTTGCAGACCGCCGATGCACCGAAATTGCGCGAGAAGGGGCGGATCATGTCCGCCTCAGAGATTGAGCGCACTCTGGTTCGCCTGGCGCACCAGATCATCGAGAAGAACAACGGCGCGGACAATCTCGGTCTGGTGGGCATCAAGCGCCGGGGCGTGCCCATCGCCGAGCGGCTGGCCACGCTCATCGGCGGCATCGAGAAGCATCCCATCGATACCGGCGTGCTCGACATCAGCTTTTATCGCGACGATCTTTCCACGCGCGACATTCGCCCGGTGGTCGCTCCGGGTTCGCTGGGGTTCGACGTCAACGGGCGCGACGTGATCCTGATCGACGACGTGCTGTACACAGGGCGGACGATTCGGGCGGCGCTCGACGCGCTCTTCGATCATGGACGCCCGGAGCGCGTGCAGCTGCTGGTGCTCATCGATCGCGGACATCGCGAATTACCCATCGAGGCGACCTTTGTGGGGCGCACCGTGCCCACGTCGTCGCGCGAGATTATCGAAGTGAAGCTGCGCGAAGTGGACAACGACGAGCAGGTGCTGCTGGTGGAGCGCATCTAGCAGGTTTCGTATTTTGAGACCGCCAGTCATTTTCGGCGGCGCAGATAAGAAGACTCGGGGAGATGGCGCAGACCAGGAATCCATCCCGCAAGGCCCGGCAAAAACCCTCCGCAATTCCTTTTTTTCAGCCAGCCCTTTTTGAGAGACCCATCCATCCACGGTCGGCGATTTCGTCGAACGATTTTTCGGTGGCCGAGGTGCGCCGCATTTTGATGGCGGCGGACGCGCTGGAGCGCGAGGATCCGCTGCGGCGGGCCAAACGGCTGGCCAAGAGGCGCGTGGCGCTGCTGTTTTACGAGTCGAGCACGCGCACGCGGACCTCGTTTGAGCTGGCGGCGAAGGCGCTGGGCGCGGACACGACGCTGGTGAGCTCGCTCTCCTCGAGCATCGAGAAGGGCGAGTCGCTCAAGGACACGGGCATCACCCTCAAGGCCCTCGGCGCGGAGTGCATCATCCTGCGCAGCCCGTATTCCGGCGCGCCGTATCTGCTGGCGCGGGCGACGGGCCTGCCGGTGCTGAATGCGGGCGACGGCATGGCGGAGCATCCGTCGCAGGCGCTGCTCGACCTGCGAACGATCCTGCAGCACCTGGGCGTGCGCGCGGCCGCCGTCTCGGAAACATGCCTGCGCGGCGTGACGGTGACCATTTGCGGCGACATTCTGCACAGCCGCGTGGCGCGATCGAATGAGCTGCTGCTGCCGCGGCTGGGCGCGAAGGTGATTCTGTGCGGGCCGCCGCAGCTGCTGCCCGAGACGGCGGCGGGAATGATGCCGGGGATTGCGATCGAGCGCGATTTTGACGCAGCGCTCGAGCAGTCGCAGATCGTGATGATGCTGCGCATTCAGGCGGAGCGGCTGGCCGGGTTGCAGATCGACCTCGACGACTATCGCAGCCGCTACCAGGCCAGCGCGGAGAGGATTGCGGCGCACGCACCGACGGCGGTGATCCTGCACCCGGGGCCGATTATTCGCGGTATGGAGATGGTGAGCGAAGTGGCCGACGGGCCGCAGTCGGCCATTGCGCAGCAGGTGCACAACGGCGTGCCCATCCGCATGGCGCTGGTGGCGCGGGCGCTCAGCGGAGAAAAGAAAGGCGGCCGCCGATGAAGGATCTGCTGCTGCGTGGCGGGCGCGTGGCCGATCCGGCCAGTGGCCTCGATGCCGTCCGCGACGTTCTGCTGCGCGAGGGCAAAGTCGCGGCGATGGAGATTCCCGGTCAGATCCAGGCGCCGGACGCGGAAGTCTTCAACGCGAAGGGACTCATCGTTGCTCCTGGCCTGGTCGACATCCATGTGCACCTGCGCGAGCCGGGGCAGGCATACAAGGAGACGATTGCTTCGGGCACCGCCGCTGCGGCCGCCGGCGGATTCACCAGCGTCTGCGCGATGCCCAACACCATTCCGGTGAACGACTCGCCGGAGATTACGCGCTGGATGCAGGCGCCGGATCGGGGAGCATCGGCGCGGGTGTTTCCGATTGCCGCCGCCACGCTCGGATCGATGGGCGAGGCGCTGACGAATTACTCCGCGCTCAAGGATGCCGGCGCGGTTGCTGTCACCGACGACGGCAAGCCGATCCTCGGCGATGGCATCATGCTGGAAGCCCTGCGCTCGGCGGCGAAGGTCGGGCTGCCGGTCATCCAGCACGCGGAAGACACGCGGCTGACCGGCGGCTGCAGCATGAACGCCGGGGCGCTGGCGTTTCGGCTGGGCCTGCGCGGGATGCCGGTGGAGGCCGAGTCGGGGCTGGTGGAGCGCGACCTCTCCCTGCTGAAGAAGGTGAAGGGCGGGCACCTGCACGTCGCACATCTCTCGACGAAAAAAGCCCTCGATGCCGTCCGCGCCGCGCGCAAGTCCGGCCTGCACGTCACCTGTGAAGTGACGCCGCATCACTTTGCGCTGACCGAGGAACGCATCGGCCTCTACGACACGAACGCGAAGATGAACCCACCACTGCGCGCTGAAGCGGATCGCGCTGCGATGATCGAGGGCCTGCTGGACGGCACGATCGACGCCATTGCGACGGATCACGCTCCCCATGCGGCGCACGAGAAGGAACAGGAATTCGACCGCGCGCCGAATGGGATCACCGGCCTCGAGACCGCGCTGGGACTGGCGATTTCCCTCCTGCACGTGCAGCACAAAATGCCGCTGCCGGCAGTGCTGGCGCTGCTGAGCAGCCGACCCGCGCGGGCGCTGGGACTCACGGGCCGGGGCGCACTGACCGTCGGATCGGCAGCGGACGTGCTGGTCTTCGAACCCGCGGAGCGCTGGGTGTTTCACGCGGCGGATTCCCGGTCGAGGTCGAAAAACACGCCGTTCGATGGAACCGAGATGCAGGGCCGCGTGCGGCTGACGGTCGGCGATGGAAGGGTGGTCTTTCGCGCACCGCGATAATCACCCGTCGGAGTACGGCTGCCCCGGTTCCGTGGTCAGCGAGCGGGCTGTATATACGAATGAGGAATTGTATATACTAAGGCAGGAATCATTTCGTGCCGCTCAGCATCCGCAATCGCGAAACCGAACGCCTCGTTCGGGAAGTGTCCCGGCTCACCGGCGAAACGATGACCGAGGCCATCGGCAAGTCCCTCGAGGAGCGTCTGGAACGCCTGAAGCGGAGCCGCGACAACGAGCAGGTTCGGCGCGATCTGGAGGAAATTCTCACCCGCGTCCACGCGCTTCCTGTGCTCGATCATCGCAGCGACGACGAGATCATCGGCTATGACGAGAATGGACTGCCTTCCTGATGGTGATTGACTCCTCGGCAGTCGTCGCCATGTTTCTGGACGAGCCGGAATGCGCGTACTTTGCCAACCTTATTGCGGCGGCTGACGTTCGCCTCATTTCCGCGGTCTCCGTGGTCGAAACGGGCATGCTTCTTGACTCTCGCCTGGGGACGGACGCTGTGCGGGATTTCGAGCTATTCCTGGATCGCATCCGGATCGAGGTGGTTCCAGTCGATCATGGTCTTGCCTGGCGCGCCCTCGCCGCCTTTCGCCGCTATGGCAGAGGCCGACACCCGGCCGGACTGAATCTGGGCGATTGCTTCGTCTATGCGCTGGCGAAGTCCACCGGCGAGCCGCTGCTTGCCAAGGGAAACGACTTCCCGCAAACGGATCTGTCGCTGTGTCCGGCAATGCCCGCCCAGTGACCGGTGCTGCGCAACCCACCATCCGGAGACGCGTCAGGGTTTCCTGCGCTTCGGAAGCTTGCTGAGTTTCGGCGCCCGGAATCTGCCCTTCTTCGCGGCCCTGGCGGCCTGTGCCGCGGCCTCCTGGCGTGCGGCCTTCGCTTTCTTCTCCTCGCGCCGCGCCTTCTTGCTCTTCGCTGGCCCTCCCGCGCCCGCTGTCTTTGCCGGCTGCACCTCGTCCGCGTCGAGAATCGAGAACTGCAGCCGCTTTTCGACGGCATCGACACGATCGAGCACCACGCGGATGCGTTCGCCAACGGAGAATTTGCGTCCCCAGCGCTCGCCGATAATCTGGCGTGTGTTTTCGCGATACGCGTAGCGGTCGTTGTCCAACATGCCGAGCGTGTGGATGGGCACCAGGCCTTCGACGAAGAGATCGTCCAGCTCGACGAAGAGGCCGTACTTCGTCGCGTTCAGGATCATGCCGCTGAAGGCCTCGCCCACGCGGTCGCGCATGAACTTGATCTTCTTCCACTCCACCAGCTCGCGCTCCGCATCCGCCGCGCGCCGCTCGTTCTCGCTGGATTCCTGGGCGATGGCGGCCAGGGACTGCTCGTCCAGAGGCTCACAGGGCGCCTGCGCGGGATGTTCGTGCGCCTCTCTCTGTGCGGGCGAGCTCCTCGCATGCGGCTCGCCCGCGGCCAGCACGCCGTGCCCATCGACGCCCGCGGCAAGCAGCGCTTTGGCGATGCGGTGCACGATCAGATCCGGATAGCGCCGGATGGGCGAGGTGAAGTGCGTGTAGCAGGGAGCGGCCAGCGCGAAGTGGCCTTCGTTCTTCTCGCTGTAGCGCGCCTGGCGGAGCGAACGCAACATTAAATAGGAAAGGATGCGTTCTTCCGGCTTGCCCGCGATTTTCTCTGTGAGCTTTTGGTACATGCGCGGCGTGACGGGAATGTCGCCGGGCACTTCGTAGCCGCGCGGCGAGCGGCCGCCGCGTTGTCCCCGATCCTGGCGCGCCTGCTGTTCGCGGCGTTCGCCCTTTATGCGGAAAGTTTGCACCGGCAGACTGCCGATGCCGAGCGAGTAGCCGAAGGCCGCGGCGATCTCCTCGAACTCCACCACGCGGCGCGGCTCCGGCTTCTCGTGGATGCGATAGAGCGACGGCACGCCGAGATTCTGCAGCCACGAGGCGACGCACTCGTTGGCCGAGAGCATGAACTCCTCAATGAGGCGGTGGGCCCAGTTGCGCTCGGAGCGCGTGACGGACTTCATCGCGCCGAACTCGTCGAACTCGATGAGCGGCTCCGGCAAATCGAAATCGATGGACCCGCGGCGTTCGCGCTTGCGGTTCAGAATGCGCGCCAGCTCGATCATGCGCTCGAACTCCGGCACCAGCGGGGCAAACTCCGCGCGCAGGTCCGGGTCGCCCTCCAGAATCCGGTGGACCTGGGTGTAGGTCATGCGCCGCGCCGAGCGAATGACGCCTTCGCAAACCTCGTAGCCGAGAATGTCACCCTGCGCGTCCATGCGCATGAGGCAGGAGAGGACGAGGCGATCTTCGTCAGGCCGCAGGCTGCAGATGTCCGTCGAAAGCTCAAGGGGAAGCATGGGGATGGCGCGGTCAGGGAAATAGACCGATGTGCCGCGCAGCCGCGCTTCCAGGTCGAGCGGCGTGCCGGGGCGCACGTACTGGGCGACGTCGGCAATGTGGACCTGCAGTTCCCAGTTTCCATCGTCGCGATGCCGGACCAGCACGGCGTCGTCGAAGTCGCGGGCGGTTTCGCCGTCGATGGTGACGATGGGGAGGGTGCGAAAATCGCGGCGCGCGGCGACCAGCTTCGGGTCGAGCCACGCGACTTGCCGGGCTTCGTCGAGAACCGCATCGGGAAAGACGCGCGGCAACTGGTGCTTGCGGATGACCATCTCCACGTCGACGCCGAACTCGTCCTCCGCCCCCAGCACTTCAATCACACGGCCGCGCGCAGGACGCGTGGGCGTGGGCCACTCGACGATCTCCACATCGACCACCAAACCTTCGAGATTGTCGTGGTGCGCGGCGGCCTGCGCTTCCGCGCCGAGCACGCGATGCGGCGTTCCACCCCGGCGAACCGGCTCGCCGGCAACTCCGGGCGTGGCCGCTTCGCTCGCCGCGGGCATCTCCATGCCGAACGGGATCTCGATGGGCTGGGTCATCCGCTCGTCGAACGGGACGACAAAATGGCCGCGGGCGAGGTCGCGGCGGGCGTAGTGGAAGACGCCGACGACGGTCGAGTTGCGGCGGGTGAGAACGCGCAGGATGCGGCCGGAGCGGCGATTATCGTTGCGGTCGAAGCGCGGCGGATTCAGCTCCACCAGCACCTGGTCGCCCTGCATGGCGCCGGCCATTTCCTGGGGAGGGATGAAGATGTCCTCGTCGACCGGCGCTCGCCCGCCAGCCTCGCGCGGATTGGGCCGCACGAAACCGTAGCCATCGCGATGGAGATCGAGGCGGCCAGCGACGAGGTCGTCACGCCGCACTGCGCGGCCCAGGGAAGCGTCCGCGCCACGGGCAGGCTTGGCAGGCTCCGCTTTGGGGATCGACCAGTGGCTGCCATCGATCTGCGCGAGCTTGCGCAGGCCGGTCAGCCGCCCCAACTGCTCGCGCAGCACGCGGCGCTCCTGGCCGCCCCCGAGGCCCAGCTCACGCACCAGCTGCTTATACCCGGCGCGCCCGCCAGGCAGCTTCGCGATGTGATCCAGCAGTTCGCGGTCCGTCATCTCTGGTCCGGTGTCCAGCTCGATGGTACGCGACCGGCGCCCCTCTTCATCGCAGCCCGCTCGGCCTGAGCTTCGGTGACTCGCCGCCGGCTACCGGCGCTATTTCACCGCGAGCACATCGATCTTGTGGATCTTCGGCGGCTCGGCCAGCAGTTCGCCGGCTTTGGCCGTCAGCGCTTTGGCGATCGCGCCGTTCAGGTGCGCCTGGCGGCCGGCTTCGTCGTTAAACGTGTCGAAAATGCCATATTGCCCGTGGTCCTCTTTGATGGCGTGCCAGGTGACGGTGCCCGGTTCTTTCTTCGCCATTTCTGCGCCCTGTTTCAGAAAGGCTTCGACCTCGGCCTCCTTGCCGGGTTTGGCTTTCAATGTGACGTACAAAGCAAGTTTTGTCATCGTCCATCCTCCATCCGCTCAGTTCCTTCGGCAGCGCCGAGTTGAGAGTCCGCATTTGAAAAGATGCTCCGTCCGGGTGGGCGGAGCTGGCAAAAGTGAGGCGAGGCCCGGAGTTCCACAGGCAGCAGGAGCACAATGAGGATGCCAATTCACTCGAACATGTTTAAGATGCAGGTAACGGCGGCATTGCGCGGAGGCACCAGCTCCGGAGGGACGAGGGTCGGCGTTGCACATGTTCTGCCTGGGACCCGGGGGAACGATTCCGGCAGGCCAGTGGCAGGGCGGCCAATTCATCTATTTCTCGATAAGGAAGGAATCTGTAACTATGTGGAAACCAAACCAGCCCGGAAGCGGCCCAGGACCGCAAAGCCCCGAGCCCGTGCGTCCCGCGACGCCGGCACCGCCGAGTTTTGACGCCAGCGCGCGTCTGGCCCCGGCTCCTCCCGCCCCCAGCGCCTCCAGCGGCGAACAGGCCACCATTGGCAAGAGCCTGGTGATCAAAGGCGAAGTGACCGGCTCCGAGTCGCTCTACATCGACGGCAAGGTCGAAGGCTCCATCAATCTTGCGGGCAACCGCGTCACGGTGGGCCGCAACGGCCAGGTGGCGGCCAATATTTCGGCGCGCGAAATCGTGGTGCTCGGCAAAGTGCGCGGCAACGTTCAGGCCAGCGACCGCGTCGACATCCGCAGCGAGGGCTCGCTGACCGGCGACGTGACTGCGCAGCGCATCTCCATTGAAGACGGAGCGTTCTTCAAGGGCGGCATCGACATCAAGAAGCCGGGTGCGAACGAGAAGTCGAGCGACGCGAAGCCGGTGACGAACGCGAAGCCCGAACCGGTGGCCGCGCAGGTCTAGGGGCTCGGCGAAAGGCTCCCGCATCGCGCCCGGGCGAAAATCCGGAGTGCCGCGGGAGCTTTTTGCGCAGCTTTACTGTAAACCGCATCCGCAATGACGCACCCTGCGGCGAATCCGCTGATTGCGTTCTACCGCGACGGGGCGCGCGACGACCGCGGCCGCACTCTGGCCGAGATCCTCGCCTGGGACGACGACCGCCTCGAAGACGTCCACGACTTCATCCAGTGGCTGTTTCCTCTGCCCGAGCGCAGCGGGGCGAACCCGTCGGCGCCGACGCTCGATGTGGCGACCATCGAGGCGTTCCAGGCGAGCAGGGAAATGCGCGAGCGGCTGCGGCAATCGTTCGACCGCATGCTGCGCTTCTACGGCCTGGCGTGGGACACGGGCGCCGCCGCTGCGGTTATTGTCCGCGCGCCGAATTTCGCGGTCCGCGCGCAGAACTGGCTCTGGCCGATGAACCACAATCACCTGCGCATCACGCGCATCCTGCGCTCCACGCTGCTGCTCGGCCTCGAAGCCGAATCGAAGGCGCTCTTTGACGCGCTCAACGCCATCTATCGCGAGTTTCCCACGCGCATCTCCGCGCGCACGCATGCGTTCTGGAGCGACGGGGCGTCCGGGAATTCCTGAACTTCGCTACACTGGCCGTTCCCGCATTTCCGACATTTCGCATGAGGATCTCCGCATGACCGCTGCCCGCCGCGTCGCCGCTCCGCTTTTTCTCCTCATCCTCTGTTCCTCGGCTGCCGTGATGCAGGCGCAGCAGCCCGGCCCCGACGGCAAGATCCACGGCGACAACGGCGTCACTCTTCCGCCGCCTCCGGTGGCTGCCGTCAACGTCGTTACCGATGACTACGACGGCATCAAGGTTCAGGATGCCTACCGCTGGCTTGAAGATGCGCACAGCCCGCAAACGCGCGCCTGGATCGACGAAGAGAACGCCTATACGCAGCAGTATCTCGACCAGATCAAAAACCGCCCCGAGATCGTCGCGCAGCTCACCGCGCTGGAGCGCGTCGACCGCTACTCCATGCCCTCGATCTACGGCGGCAGATACTTCTTTACCCGGCGGCTGGCCGACGAGAACCAGGCCTCCATCTACATGCGCGCCGGCTTCGACGGCCAGAATCAGCGGCTCGTCGACGCCACCCAACTCAGCTCCGACCAGAACACCAACGTTGGCATCAATGACGTCTCCGACGACGGCAATCTGCTCGTCTACGGCATCCGCCAGGGCGGCGCCGACGAGGAGGCGGTGCACATCCTCGACGTCCGCACCGGGAAAGAATTGCCCGATGTGCTGCCCTCCGCGCGCTACTCCGGCATCAGCCTCAACCCCGACAACAGCGGCCTCTACTACGCGCGCTTCACGCACCAGGGCACCGACGTGTGGTTCCACAAATTCGGCACGCCGGTGGCAGACGACACGAAGATCTTCGGTGGCGAGTACCGCGGCCAGCATCTGGGCGAGCTCGACCTGGTCAGCGCCCGCGTCACCGACAATCACCACTGGCTCATCGTCAGCATCGCGCACGGCGTTCCGGCCACCAGCGAGGACTACCTCATCCGCGACCTGCGCAGGCCGCAGAGCGACTTCGTGCCGCTGGTCTATAACGTCCAGGCGCACGTGCGTTTGCTCAGCACCGGCGACCGCTTTTTCCTGATGACGGATTACGAAGCGCCCAACACGCGTATCGTGGAGGCCTTCCCCGGCGGCGAGACCTCTGCGTGGAAGACCGTGGTGCCCGAGGGCCACGACGTCATCGACAGCTGCAGCATCGTCGGCGGCAGACTCTTCGTCTCGCGCCTGCACGACGTGAAAACCGAGACCACGATCTACACACTGGACGGCAAACAGACCGGCACGCTGCATTATCCCGGCATCGGCTCGGGCACGGTCGTCTATGGACGCCCCAACCAGAAGGAGGGCTTCTACACTTTCCAGTCGTTCATCACGCCGCCGACGATCTATCGCTACAACGTTAAAACCGGGAAGACCGACGTCTTCTTCGCGCCGAAGGTCCCCTTCGACTCGTCGCAGTACGAGGTGACCCAGGTCTTCTACACGTCGAAGGACGGCACGCGCGTCCCCATGTTCATCGCCGGCAAAAAGGGCCTTGCGCGCGACGGGCAGGCGCGGCTGCTGATGACCGGCTACGGAGGATTCGACCTGCCCATGCTGCCGGCGTTCGATCCCGAATACGCCTGGTGGATGGAGCAGGGCGGCTACTTTGCGCTGCCCAACCTGCGCGGCGGCAACGAGTACGGCGAGGCGTGGCACAAGGCCGCGATGTTTGAGAACAAGCAGAACGTCTTCGACGACTTCTTCGCCGCGGCCGAGTATCTGATCGACAACCACTACACCTCGCCTGCGCACTTCGCCATCCGCGGACGCTCCAACGGCGGCCTGCTGATGGGCGCGGCCATGACGCAGCGGCCCGATTTGTTTGGAGCCATCTGGTGCGGCTATCCGCTGCTGGACATGCTGCGCTACCAGAAGTTCGAGTTCGGCCGGCTGTGGACTACGGAATACGGCAACGCGGAAAATCCGAAGGACTTCGCCTACCTCCGCAAATACTCGCCTTACCAGAACGTCCACCCCGGCGAAAAGTATCCCGCCATCATGTTTTTTACGGGAGATAACGACACCCGCGTCGACCCTATGAACGCAAGGAAGATGACCGCGCTGATGCAGGCGAACCAAACGAGTGGGGGCGGCGACGACCGCCCCATCGTGCTGCACTACTCGATCAAGGGCGGCCACTCAGCCGGCGTGTCGCTGACGCAGCTGGTCCAGGACCAGGCCGACGAGCTGGCGTTTTTGTGGAACGAGACGAGCGGGCAGTGAATCCCGAGGAGAACCCGGAGCTGCCGACTCAGGAATTGCGATAGCGGTTGTGCTCGACCCCTCCTCCGTGATATTCCCAACAGAACAACTCCCCGACGAAGCGTCGATTTGCTGCCATACCTAATCCCGCAAGGAAGGTGTACGAATGGCCAGCCCTTTCAAGCACATCGTCGTTCTGATGATGGAGAACCGCTCCTTCGACCACATGCTTGGATACCTGAAGGCGGCGGACTATCCCATTGAGGGACTCGACGGGGATGAGTCGAGTGTTGCTGCGGACGGCGGTTCGCCGATTCGCGTCAGCCCGAATGCGCGATCGCTGAACGACTTGAATCCCGACCCGTCGCACGAATTCCAGGACATCAACTGGCAGATCTTCGGCAACTCCGACGGAACCGATACCGGTCAGGAAAAGATGCAGGGGTTTGTGCAGAACTACGCAACGGTCAGCAACAACCCGGTTCAGGGCGAAAACATCATGAAGTGTTTTCATCAGGAATCACTGCCGGTGCTTTCGACGCTCGCCAAACAGTATGCGATCTGCGACCACTGGTTCTCCTCGGTCCCGGCCTCGACAATTCCCAACCGCCTGTTTACGCATGCCGCCTCGTCGGGAGATTCGCTGACGCAGGACGCCGTGCTCGCTCCGGCAACCGCGAAGACCATCTTCGAGATCATCGACGATCCAAATAACGACGCCGATTACCGCATTTACTCGAGCGGCTCCACCATTCTTATGGCGAACATCTATCTGGCCCGGCGTCAGAACAAATTCTTCGATTACCGCACGCGATTCCTGCAAGACTGCATCGACAACCTGCTGCCGGAATACACATTCATCGAGCCGATTTACGACGACGACCCCGTCAACGGCCTCTTCGCCAGCAGCCAGCATCCCGACTTTGCCGTCGACGCCGGCGAGACGCTCATTGCGCAGGTCTACAATGCGGTCCGCAGGAGTCCGGACTGGAACGACACGCTGCTGCTCATCGTCTACGACGAGCACGGCGGCATCTACGACCACGTAACGCCGCCGACGCTGACGCGCGATCCGCAATACCCGGACATCCCGCCGACCAAAGATTTCGGTTTCACGTTCAATCGGCTGGGGGTTCGGGTGCCGGCGGTTTTTGTCTCGCCCAGAATCCAGGCGGGAACCATTCTGCGCCAGCAGTTCGATCACTGTTCGATTGTGGCCACGGTGCGCAAGCTCTTCTGCCTCGACCAGACTCCTTTCAACTGGCGCGAGGCGCAGGCGCTGACCTTCGAGAACGTTGCCAACCTGGCCGACGATCAAATCCGCACCGACACGGTGCAGTTGCCGGAACCGGTGGCGTCCGACGGCACCATTGCCATGGCGCGCGATCTGGTGCTGAGCCAGGCGGAACGCGATGCGGCCGACACAGCCATCCAGCAGGCGGGAGTGGTGCCGGCGATGCATGCGGTGGCCGATCCCTTCCGAACCGCAGATGCGCCGCCCACCGCTCCGCCGGCTACGGGGCAGCCGACGGATCTGATGGTGCAAATGGTTCAGGCGATGCAGTCCAGCCTGCAGCAGGCGGGGTTATCGGTTCCCACGCCACTGGGCCCGAGCTTCTCATCGACGGAGGCCACGCAGTTTATGCAGCAGGCAGCAGCCGCGTTCGGGCAGAGCGGAGGCGCGCAATGAGAAGGCTTGCTCCGTTGCTTGTCCTGACGATTTTCGGGGCGCTGGCAAGCTGCGCCCTCAGCCAGACCATCCGCGTCTCGTGCCCTAAATTCTTCGACGATCGTCACCAGGCCATCGCCTGCACCGAAGCCATCTTCAGCCAAAACAAGTACCACTTCACGCTGGCATCCCTGCCTCCATCCAACGGCTTCGGTCCGGGCCTGGTCCTGGTGAAGAACATCAGCGGCGTCGAACCGGGGAACCGAGAATACCTGTTCGACATGAGCGTCACGGGGGCCATCACGACCAACGGCTCCTGGTTCACGGGAGGAGAAATCGACTGGGTCCCCGCGCTCCCTTATAAGGCCGACACCAGGGTGCCCGATGGCCTGACCCTGGGCCGACTCCATACCATCTCGCGCATGCGGATCCAGATCGCGCCCTGGCATCGCAGCGTCAAGACCCTTTACTACTATGGGGAAGGCTCAGCTTCTCCCAACACACAATATGTCTTTGCGCAGGATGACACGGCCTTCGACCTGGCGGCTCAGTTTCCCCTCACCCGCTGGCTCACGGCTACAGGAGCGTCTGAAGTCCACAGCGCCACACTGCCTCGCGATACCAGCGCCAACGCAGTCGCCGTCAATCTTCCCGCTTCTGTCACTCCCGGGATTCAGGATCAGCCTGTCTACTTCCACAATGCGGTGGGCGCTCAGACTTTGTGGACCCCGCGCGCCGGCGGAGTATTCCACGAACTGCCGGACCAGAACGATCCGCACTTCCAGCCGCTGTTGCTGTTTTCGTTCAGGAACGCTGCAACATTGCACTGGGAACACCCGACAGACGGATCGCCCTATGCGTACCGATGGTTTGAATTTGCCGGCGACGAACAAATGGACCTGCATGAGATCATCCGCAATCACTTTTCCGCGCCTCAACATCCGGTGCTCAATTACATTTGCGAGGGAAACAAGAAACGCGGCGAATGCGACTTTGGACAGTTCGATATCCGGCTGCGGCTCGTCCTCACCCAGGCGGGCTCCGGCGACCAGGTTCCTTTCTATCTGCAGCCCACTTTGGGCGGAAGAGATATCGATTCGCGCGTCACGCTGCGGGGCTGGAACGACTACCGCTTCCGCGGCCCCGACCTGGACCTTGTCCAGTTCGAATATGGGATGCCGGTCTACGATCCGCTGGGCGTGTTTGTCCTCTACGATGCCGGGACGGTCGGGAATTCGGCTGCGAACCTCGCCTTCTCCAATTTCCGGCAGGACGCCGGATTTGGCGCGTTTGCGCGTTTGCGCGGTCAGATGATTGTCCAGACTTACTATGCCTGGGGAGCCGGACACGGCGGCAACTGGAACTATAACTTCGCGAAAGTCTTCTAGCGCCTGCGGGCAGTCGAAGCGCTCTCCGTGCATGCCACCTGGTTCGATGTGCGATCTCCCCTGACCCCTTGTTTCCACCCCTCCCACAGCAATCCACAGGGTTTGCACCATTCCGGCGCGTTGTCCCAAAGCCCCGCGCCTTTTGCCCTTCGAATCAAATCGCCAGCGCCCCACCCTCCGCGATCCTCCTGCTTGCGGAAAATGGGGCGCTGGCTATGTCGGCTTGTGTTTGTTTCGTGGTTTAGTGCTTGCCCACTCCCGTCAGCTCATGCTGCTGCTCCAGCACCTTCGCCGGATCCGCAATGTAGGTGAACTCCGGCTCCTGGTTCCACGGCCCACGCAGCGGCGCGCCGTTGGCCGAGAGATGATAGTAGACGTTCACGGATTCGTCCGGCTTGACGTTCCCGAACACGGGATCCGTCAGTTTGCCCAGCGAGTCCAGCGCCTTCATGAACATCTTCGTATGCGCGATCTCCCGGGTCAGCAGATAGTGCAGCGCCATCTTCGTTCCCGTATCCGGAGCGCGGTTCAGCAGAATCTCATACGTCTCCCGCGCGGCTGCCTCGGCTGCGATGTTCGCGCGCAGATCGCGCACCACATCGCCGCCCTCGTTGATGTACGCTGCCGTCCAGCTCACGCCCCGCTCGTCCACCAGATGGGGGCCTTTGCCACGCAGCGCGAAAATTGTCTTCTCATCTGCTTCGGTTAGCGTCTTCTCGACGTTGCGGGTGTGCTCCTCGATCAGCCGCCCCACTACCTCCAAATGGTTGAACTCCTCGAGAGCAATATCCTGCAGCATCTCGCGAATGCCCGGCTTCGGGCAGTGGAACGACTGCACCCAGTACTGCAGTCCAGCCGTCAGCTCGCCGGTCGCGCCGCCAAATTGCTGCAGCATGAACTGCGCGAATACCGGATCCGGCTTCTTGACTTCAATGGGAACGATCAGTTCTTTACGATGGAAAAACATAGGCTCTTCTCCTGTGCGCAGAGCCCATCCCAGGTCAGCATGGAGATATGGCGAAGTTCGCGGGTGGACGCCGCGCTGGTTGGAGTAAACACGGCGCGCCGTGATCGATGCGCGATGGGGCGCGCAGGCAGACAGGGAATCGGGCTCGTCAGCCTTCAGCCACAGCCAGGGAATTCCGCTCTCTTTCGCATCTCGCCGGCGTCGACACCGGTGCTGCGGAACCCGGAGGCCTTTCCCTCAGCGAACGCATTGTAGTTCTGCCGCCCTGTGCATAAACGCTGCGGATTTTCACCATATCGTAAGCCTCCGTGACCATTGATTGATCGCGAGGGGATGGCGGCGTCGGCTTTTCCACCCCGCCCACCTCCCGCCACTAACTTTGCACCATTCCTGCGCTGTGCTTGTTCCGTCCCACTCTCGCACGCAGGCCCCTCGCGTGGAGCGGCTGGGCTGAAGACTCCGGCTGCCATGCGCGCCCGCACGCCTCCTGCTACCTCTCGCTCAAATGCAGCGCGTAGATCTCCTGGATGCTCCGGTCCCGCGTGAAGCAGACGCCACCGTCCGGCCCGACCGTACTCCAGGTGGACCACCATCCCCAGTACCGCGATTCATCATAAAGCTCCATAATTTTCTCGACCGCGTGGTCGCCGACCGTTATGCGCCACTCGGAAGCGTCGCTGGAACCGGTAGAAACAAGGTTCCCGAAATAGAGGAAGCGGCTAATCCTGTAATGCGAGACGGCCTATCCGATTTCGAAGGTGGCGGCTGCCTGCGGCATGGATCGCCTCCCCTCGTCGGAATCACGGGGAGCGTGCGTCGGCAAGGCTGGAACCCAGGCGCGTTGGTCGGGAGAGGAGGCGCGGAACCGGGCTCCTACATGCCCCCGCGTCCAGCGGGACTCCGGCATAGCAGGCAGCCAGATCGCGGCGACGCGCAGACCCAGTTCGTGTTGACGCGGTGAAATCGGCGACGGCTGATCCGCCGCACCCCATCTTAACTTCTGCCCCTGTTTTCCACCCCTCCCACACCGGTCCACATCTTTTGCTCCAACATTAGTGCAGTCCGCGCCTTGTTCCCGCCCCGACCGGCGCGTAGCCTCGCAGTATGGGGCGGTTGGGCCGAAGACTCCGGCCTCGGTCAGTGCCTAAATTCCGCCCGGCCACCCCATCCAGATCCAGCCAAATCCCGCCTTTAGCGCGGCTGCTGAAAGTTGTCCACACCCCGTTTGGGTAATTGCGATCCTCGATACCCCGAAACGCATCTAAAATACAAGATGTTGTGGTTTGCACTTGACACACACCATTAACAGAGCTACTTTCCCATCTGCGGCTCTGAGAATTCTCGCACCGGCCAGCTAGTCGCGGACCCCGTCCTGAGGCAGGTACGGGAGTAACCGCAGGGGACCGAAGCGGCAATTCGATCCGCCACCGGCTTCAGGATTTGTCGTTCTTCCGCGACCGGATGTCCAGGAGCACCCCCCTCAGCTCCCGGTCGCGATTTTTAGTTTTTGGCCCCGTTTTGGGCTGGCGAGCAGGGGGGTAAAGAGTCAGCATCGACGCAGGGTCAGACATCACACAGAAGGAAGGAACACCAATGGCCGAGGCAACCAGAAAAACCGCCACTCTCGCCTCCACTCCGACTGCCGCTCACGGCGCCGGCCATGACACCACGACACCGGCTCTTCGCTTCCCCCGCACTTTCTCGCGGCCCAACGTTTCGCCGTACGACGAAGTCCAGTGGGAGAGCCGCACCGCCGCCATCACCGATGCAGGCGGGAAGAACATCTTCGAGCAGAAGGACGTCGAAGTCCCCGTCGACTGGTCGATGACCGCGACCAACATCGTCGCCAGCAAATATCTCCACGGCCAGATGAACACGCCGGAGCGCGAAAGCGGCGTCCGCCAGCTGGTGGGCCGGGTAGCGGAGACTATCCGCGACTGGGGCCTGGCCGGCGGCTACTTCGCCACGCCCGAAGACGCAGCCCTCTTCCACGACGAGCTGGTGCACCTGCTGGTCACGCAGAAGGCCGCCTTCAACTCGCCCGTGTGGTTCAACGTGGGCTGCGACCGGCTGGAGCCCAATTCCGACGCGCAAAACTGGCACTGGAACCAGCACAGCTGCGCGGTCGAGTTCTCCGTGACCGGCTACCGCAAGCCGCAGTGCTCGGCGTGCTTCATCAACGCCGTCGAGGACTCGCTCGACTCGATCCTGACCCTCGCCAAGACCGAGGGCATGCTCTTCAAGTGGGGCTCGGGCACGGGCACGAACCTGTCTTCCATCCGCGGATCGATGGAGAATCTCTCCGGCGGCGGCACGGCCTCCGGCCCGCTCAGCTTCATGCGCGGATTCGACGCCTTCGCCGGCGTTATCAAGTCCGGCGGCAAGACGCGCCGCGCCGCCAAGATGGTCATTCTCAACGTCGACCATCCCGACATCGTCGAGTTCATCGAGTGCAAGTCGAAGGAAGAAGCCAAGGCCTGGGCGCTGATGCGCGAGGGCTACGACGGCTCCTCCGGCCCGGACTCGGAAGCCTACTCGTCTATCTTCTTCCAGAACGCGAATAACTCCGTCCGCGTGACCGACGAGTTTATGCGCGCCGTCGAGAAGGACGGCGAATTCACCACGACTACGGTGAAAGAGAAGAAGCCGGTTAGGACTTACAAGGCGCGCGACATTATGAAGAAGATCGCCGAGGCTACCTGGCAGTGCGGCGATCCCGGCATGCAGTACGACTCGACCATCAACCGCTGGCACACGTCGAAGAACACGGACCGCATTAACGCATCGAATCCGTGCTCGGAGTATATGTTCCTCGATAACTCCGCATGTAACCTGGCCAGCTTCAACTTACTCAAGTTTGTATCTCCGGCGGGCACGTTCGATATCCCGGCTTACCGCGCCGCCATCGACATCATGATCACCGCGATGGAGATCCTTGTCGATAACTCGGGGTATCCGACGGAAGCTATCGCGAAGAACTCGCACGACTACCGCCCGCTGGGCCTGGGCTACGCCAACCTGGGCGCGCTGCTTATGGCCTTCGGCCTGCCCTACGACTCCGATGCCGGACGCGACTTTGCCGCGACGCTCACCGCCATCATGTGCGGCGAGGCGTATCTGCAGTCTGCGCGCATTGCCGAGAAGTGCCCGGCGCTGGCCTCGGCCACGCCGCGCACGGCCGGCGCCAATGCTGACAACGGCGGCGCCTGCCCCGGCTACTACGTCAACCGCGAGCCCTTCCTCGACGTCATCCGCATGCACCGCGCGGAAGTGAATAACATCGGCAAGTCGCGCACCGCGGGCGACAAGACCTTCGCCGTCCCACAGTTCGACGACCTGCTGGCCGCCAGCCGCGACTGCTGGGACCAGGCGCTCGCCCACGGCGAGAAGCACGGCT
Source organism: Acidobacteriaceae bacterium (assembly GCA_030041435.1). GTDB lineage: Bacteria > Acidobacteriota > Terriglobia > Terriglobales > Acidobacteriaceae > Palsa-343. The sequence continues at coordinate 8,442 of JASHNW010000123.1, read as the reverse complement.
ACCGCAACTCGCAGGTCACGGTGCTCGCACCCACCGGCACCATCGGCTTCATGATGGACTGCGACACCACCGGCATCGAGCCCGACCTCGCACTCGTGAAGTACAAGAAGCTGGTCGGCGGCGGCATGATCAAGATCGTCAACAACACCGTGCCCACGGCGCTCTTCAAGCTCGGCTACAACAACGCGCAGGTCGATACCATCGTCAGCTACATCGACGCCACCGGCACTATTGAAGGCGCGCCCGGACTGAAGCCCGAGCACTTAGCGGTCTTCGATTGCTCCTTCAAGCCGGCCAGGGGCACGCGCTCCATCCACTACATGGGCCACGTGCGCATGATGGCCGCCACGCAGCCGTTCCTCTCTGGCGCCATCTCGAAGACCGTCAACCTGCCCCACGACTGCTCGCTCGACGACATCGCCGAGGCCTATCTCGAAAGCTGGCGTCTGGGCCTGAAAGCGGTCGCCATCTATCGCGACGGATCGAAGGGCGCGCAGCCGCTCAACGTCTCCGACGGCGCGAAGGCCAAGGACATCAAAGGCGCCGGCGCCAGCACCGAGCTGACCACCACCGCCGACCGCGTGCTGGCGGCGATCGCTTCCGGGCACAAGGCCGCCGAGGGAGATCTGAAGACACTTGAAGGGAAGCTGGCCGACAAGGTGGAAGTGGCGTCGCGGTCGATCGTCGCGGCCAGCACTGCTTTCACCGCCGCGCTGGCCTCGATCGCGCAGAGCGAGCAGCCCAACTCGCTCGACCACGCGGACGCACCGCCCCGCGCCGTGCGCCATCGCCTGCCCGAGGAGCGCGCCTCGCTCACCCACAAATTCTCCATCGCCGGGCACGAGGGCTACATCACCGTGGGCCTCTATCCCAACGGCCAGCCGGGCGAAATCTTCATCCGCATGGCCAAGGAAGGCTCGACGGTCTCGGGCCTGATGGACAGCTTCGCCACGGCGGCCTCGCTCTCGCTGCAGCACGGCGTGCCGCTGCGCGTGCTCTGCGAGAAGTTCGCGCACTCCCGTTTCGAGCCCTCCGGCTGGACGGGCAACGAGCAGATCGGCTTCGCCAAGTCGATCATGGATTACATTTTCCGCTGGCTGCAGCTGCGCTTCCTCTCCGGCCAGCAGCTGTCGCTGTTCGCGAACCTGGCGCCGCCGGCGGCGGCAGCCGCACCGGTCGCGGACCCGGATGCGATGCTCGCTCCCGAGCAGCACTCGCCGACGCGCGGCATGGGATCGGCCTCGGCACCCCAGGGCGGCATCGCTCCCGAGGTCGAAGCGAATCCCCTGGACGTTACACGCTATCCGCTCAACGCCGGCGTGGAGGACCGCGGCATCTATCATCCGGCGGACGCCATGCGCGGCATGTACGACATGGGCGACGCCCCCAGCTGCCACACCTGCGGCGCCATCATGGTGAGAAACGGAAGCTGCTACAGGTGCATGAGCTGTGGGTCGACTAGCGGGTGCAGCTAAAAGCTTGCCTCCGGCGGCGGACTGGCCGTCCGGGGCCTTTCGTGAAGAGCCGGGAATAAGAACTCCCGCCTCTTCACGAACAACAATTCGAAGTCACAGCCAATGACACGGAGACACCTTGTCAGATCTGACTGATTGACTACTTGGCGACTCAGAGCTCCGTTTTGAGGGATGGGCCGTCATCGGCCCATAACCTCAACCGCAGAAACGGAGTCTCAAATGAGCGACAACCTCGATAATCGCCATCGCGACCGCGATGGTCGCATCAGCGAAAAGCACAGCAACACATTGGTGGGAACCCTCCGCCAAACCTACGGCGACGACTTTGCCGAAGGCTGGCGCAGCGACGCGCAGCTCGGGACCGTCCTCGACGACGCCGGCGCCGACACCCTCAGCGAATACTTGAAACAGCAGCGTGGCAGATAAGGAGACCCATCATGATCTGCCCTCACTGCAATGTAGGTGTCAAGTTCCAGTTTCAACGGGTCTTTCTGAAGGCCCACACAAATGACGAGGCATGGGCCGCGGATGCCGATCGCTGCCCTGAATGCCGAAAAGTCGTCATCAACCTGGTTTCAGGACACCCGACGTTCAGTAATGGCGTACCGGCCATGTTCAGCACAACTGTGCTGAATACACGCGTGTGGCCTAAAAGGGAAACTGTCTTCTGCCCAGTAGACGTTCCGGAGGAGATTGCGAAAGACTTCACGGAAGCATGCAATGTGCTTCCCATCAGTGCTCAAGCCTCGGCTGCGCTTAGCCGCCGATGCTTGCAACACGTTCTTGTCAGCTACGGCGGCGCGACCGGTGGCGACCTGCAAAAGCAAATTGAGAACTTCATCTCAGCGAAGAACCCTCCTTCCTACATAGCTGAGCAACTTCACGCGGTGCGACAGATTGGAAACTTTGCGGCCCATCCGCAAAAGGACACAGTCACAGGAGAGATATTGCCCGTAGAGCCGGGAGAAGCCGAGTGGAACATTGAAATACTGCAATCGATTTTTGACTTCCAATTTGTCAAGCCTGCCCAGCAGGCGAAACGGATCAAAGAATTCAACGAGAAGCTGAAGGCTGCTGGAAAGCCCCAATTGATCTAGCGACGAATTCGTTCCCGCCGCACATCGAGCCTCGCGAAGCGAGGCCCCGGAGAACGCCACGGCCTTTAGGCCGTGGAACCAAAGCCCCGCAAAAGGAATGGGGCTTTAGCCCCGGCCGGGCCTGAAGGCCCTCATCCTAAGGCGCCGGCTATTCGCCGGGTTGAAACCCGGCGCTTCTACCGTCTTCCTCGCTGGCCGCTCGGAACAGCAAGTGGGGTCGCGCGGCAGTGCCACGGGAGCGACCAACCTCTCCAACTGCTGTTGCCGCAAATCGCGAGCGAACGAAGTCTCCCGATTCTCCTGCGCCGCGCACATAAGGCCCTCGGCGCAGCTGGGAACGTGCGCAGCCGAGTCGGCCCGTACCGCTGCTTCCGCCTGGCGGCTTCGCCGATTCCCCTTCATCCGGCAGTCGTGACGGCCATCACTGAAGGAACCGCGGCGAGGGCGCAGACTCTGGTCGAAAAGAGGTGGGCCATGCTATTCCTCATTTGGCTCGTGCTCTGCCTTGCCGCCGTTTCCCTGATTCTGGTTATCCCCGCACTGTGGCGGCGTGAGATTTTCAGGCGATATTCCGGCAGTCGACCCGTTGCATGCCCCGAAAACCAGCAACCAGCCGCCGTCAACATCGATGTCCGGCATGCGGCGGCGACAGGGATGCATGGACATCCGGATTTGCGGTTGTCCGACTGCACGCGCTGGCCGGAACGCGCGACGTGCGCTCAGGGGTGCCTGTCCCAGGCGGTTGAGGCAGAACCCTACACGCCAGGCGAAGGGAAGGCGGGAACGAAGCCGATCCACCACCTCCCCATTGTTCTGGCAGCGTTTGCCGCCTGGTGCCTGGGAGCCGTTTGGCATGCGCAATATATGTTCCGCACGCCATGGATGAATGCCCTTGGACTCACTCGTGCGCAAGTGAAACAGATCGTGTGGTGGAATTCGCCGCACCTGCTGAGCGCAGCTGCCTGTCTGCTCTTTGCCTACGGAGTCGCGTGGCTCCTTGCCGTGTGTCATCGCAAGGGCGTGCTGGCGGGCGTCCTGATGTCCGTGCTGCTTTGCGGGGCCGTGGTGGCAGCGAACTGGTACGGCATCGCAAGACTGCCTCACGACCTGCTCGTGATTGAAGCGGGCTACATCGTTCTGGCTACGTTCATCGTGGGGGCCATTGTTGGCGGCTTGTATGACGGACTCGTGCTGCCGCCGCAGTGACCGGAGGCTACCCGCGCTGGCCGAGGGAACCTGACGCCTGGCTGGGCCAGTGGGTTCCGCTGTGCTCTGAGAGCCGGGCGCAGGGCGCGTGAACGGGGCGATGGCCCCTGTGGGCGGCCTGTAACCGTCCGCTCAGCGCCGTCTGCTCAGTCCCGGTCTCTGGAGGCGATGACGGCGTCGAGTGCGGAGGTTTGGCCGGCGAGGAAGGCGAGATCGGCGGGGGTGAGGGGGCTGCCGGACTGGAGGAGGTGCTCAAGAGCGGCGGCGATTTCGCTGCCCTGCGGCAGGCCAAATGTGCCCAGCACTCCGGAGAGCTTGTGCGCGGCTTCGCGGGCGGCGCGGCGAGCTGCTGTGTCCCGGGGGTTGGCGGTGAGCGCTGTGTGCGCGGCGCGCAGCACGGCGACCCGCTCCAGAATCGCGGGGCGGCTGGTGCGCCACAGTTCCGTCAGTTTGGCGGCGATGAGGGCGGCGACATCGCTCATTCGTCATTCCAGCCCAGCGCCGCGGCAATGTCTTTGGCCAGCGCCAGGGGATCGAAGGGTTTGAACATGACCGCCGCGACGCCCAGGTCGGAGAATCGCTTCTGATCGGCAGCCTGCACCTTGGCGGTAAGCAGAATGACGGGGATATGCGAGGTTTCAGGACGGGAGCGCAGCTCGCGAAAGGTCGTGGGCCCGTCCATCACCGGCATCATCACATCCAGCAGGATCGCATCGGGAAGCAGTTCCTGCGCCTTGATGATGCCCGCGGCGCCGGAGCCGGCCATGGTCACGTCCCAGCCGGCCACGGTTTCGAGGCTCAGGGCCGCAACCTCGCGTATGTCGTCCTCGTCGTCGATGATCAAAATGCGTCGTGGCATGGTTCCATCCCGTTCTCTATCCGGAGTGGCCGGAGGCAACTTCTTCTCCGGAAGCGGAGAGCGAAGCACGGTCGGGGAGGAAGACGCGGAAGATCGAGCCCTGGGTTCCGTTTTGCTCCGCCCAGATGCGGCCGCCGTGCTGTTGCACGATGGTTCGGCAAATGGCGAGCCCCAGTCCGGTGCCGCCCTTCTGGCGGGAATCGGAGGCATCGACCTGCTGGAAACGATCGAAGATGCTCTCCAGCTTATCCGCAGGAACGCCTCGCCCCTGGTCGACCACACTTAAGGTTACGCCGTCGGGGGAGCGGCCGATGTTGACGCGCACGATCGACTGCGGCGGGGAGAACTTGATGGCATTGCTGAGCAGGTTGGTGAGCACCTGCAGGATGCGGTCGGCGTCGGCTTCCACCGGGGCGGGGACGATCACGTCGCAGAGCAGATGGACGCGTCCGGCGTCGGCCATGGGCTGCATGGCCTCAATGGCCTGGCGGGCCAGCTCGTCGAGGGCGATCATGCGGAAGGTGAGGGGAGCGCGTCCGGACTGCATGCGCTCCAGATCCAGGATGTCGTTGATGAGGCGCACGAGGCGGTCGGAGTTGGCCACAGCGATGCGCAGCAGGTTGGAGGCCTTGTCGGTTACTTTGCCGAGCATGCCGGCCTGCAGCAGGCCGAGGGCGCCGCGGATGGAGGTGAGGGGCGTGCGCAGCTCGTGGCTTACCGTAGAGATGAACTCGTCCTTCATGTGATCGAGCGCATAGCGCTGGCTGATATCGCGGAAGCTGATCACGCTGCCCACCGACTGGCCCTCGTCGATCATGGGCATGAGGGCAAATTCAATGGGGAAGCTGCGCGCGCTTTGGCGCATGTAGACATCCTGCCCGGAAGCGCTCTCGCCGGAGAGGATAGCGCGGCGGGTGGGACAGCCGGCGCCGCAGCCCACGGAAGGCGGATGCAGGGCCTCGTGGACGTCGCGCCCAATGACCGCCGACTCCGGATACTCCAGCATTCCGGCGGCGGCGGGGTTGACGAAGGCGATCCGGTTCGCCGAATCCACACCGATGATGCCGTCTGCGACGGAGCTGAGGATGAACGCTCTTTGCCGGTCCAGCTGGCGCAGGCGCGCTTCCTGCCCGGCGCGGGCCATAAACTGGCCCACCGAGCCGCACACCGTCTCCACGGTGGCGAGCAGATCGGGATCTTCGCGGATGAGCTGCCGGGAGAAGCACTCGATGACGGCGATGACCTGGTTGCCTACGCGCACCGGCACCGCCCAGCCGGAGACATAACCGCTCAACCGGGCGGTGCCGCGCCGGCTGAAGGCAGGATCCTGGCGGACATCCGAAATCCAGCAGGGCTTGCCCTGCGACCACACGGTTCCGGGCAGGCTTTCGCCGCGGGCCAGAACCTGGCCGTGGGTCTCGCGCAGGAAATCCTCGCTGGAACGCCCGCGCGCATACCAGGTGACGCGGGGCCGGATGAGATGCTGGGCGTCGTCCACCGTCCACAGGGCGGCAAAGTCGCTGGAAAAGGTGCCGCACAGCGCCTCCAGCACCCGCGTCAACCCCTCGTCCACCGACGTGGTTTCGCCGATGATCTGGCTCACCACCAGCTGGATGCGCAGGCGGCGCTCACGGCGGTTCTGCTGGGTGACATCGCGGAAGGTGCAGCGAACCGAGACTGGTCCCGATTCCTCGCGGCGGCAGCTGAGGCTGGCCTCCACCTCGACGGTTTCGCCGGCCGAATTCTGCAGCCGGAGCGGATGGCGCTCCACGCGGACGCCGTGCAGCGCTTTGTGGAAGAGCGCCGCCGCCTCGGCCTGCACCTCGGGAGGAAACGCCGACTCGAATCCGATGAGGTTCTCGAACTGGGAAGAATCCATGCCAAACAGCGTCTGCCACGCCGGGTTGACGTACAGGTAACGTCCGCGCGGGCTGAGGGTGGCAATCATTTCCGCCGAGTTCTCGAAGAGGTCGCGGTACCGCTCCTCGCTCTCGCGCAGGGCATACTCGGCGCGGCGGGTGGCGCTCAAGTCCACGGCGACCGACACCAGGCCGTCGATCGACCCGGCGGAGGAGCGCACCGCCGACAGGTAGACCATGGCGGGGAAGGTGCTGCCGTCCTTGCGGCGGTAGCGCATCTCAAACCCGCGCACGCGGCTGGCCGGGAAGCTGGCGACGTAACGCACATACGGCAGCAGCTGATCTGCGGTTTCCGGGGGCACCTCAGGGTGGGGCTTGGACGAGGGCAGAGAAGCCGACAGCTGCTCGCCGACGCGGACCATTTCGCTTTCCGGGAAGAGATCCGCTGCGGTGAGCTTGCCCAGCACGTCAGCGGCGCGGTAGCCCAGCATCCGCTCGGCAGCCGGGTTAAAGAGATTGATGCGCCCCGACAGGTCGCAGGCAATCATGACCGGCCCGGCCGAGTCGAGGATGCTGCGGTGCAGGCGCGCAACGCTCTGCAGCTGCCGTTCCGCCTGGCTCTGGCGCAGCGCCGAGCGAAAAGTCGACAGCGCCACAGCAATCAGCGTGGTTTGCGCGATGGTCCAGAAGGTGGCGAACCAGAAAATCCACGGATCGGCGGCGGTGGTATCGCTGCCATAGCGCGCCAGCACGATGGCCCCGGCCAGTGAACAGGCAAGGGCAATGACAAAGGCGCGCGTGATGCTCCGGGAATGGGCGAATCGGCTCAAACTACGATTCCGTAAAGCCCCCAACGTATTCCATCATCCGTCACAGGGTTTCCGGAAAGTATAGGGGATGACCGTGGTTACCTAAAGTAAAAACAGCACGGCAGCCATCGCTGCCGCGGATTTGGCCGCCTGGCCAGCCCGACACGCCAGTAACCACCCGCCCAGGGCGGGCAAAACAGGCTGGCTGACAGCGGCCTGGCTGAGCCGATTTTTCCTATCAGAATCTTAGCGAAGCCGGCTGGCCGGCTCGATCTTGCCGGCCGACACCGCCCTCGGAGGACGGCGCTCAAATGGAATCACGTTGTCCGGTTTCCTGGCCTTGCCCACACTCCTGGCTCTCGCCCGCAACGCGAATGCCCGCCAGCACAGAGCTCCCACCACGGCCGCGCTCAGGACATAGAGCAAGCCAACCACTCTCAAGGCCAACCGCATAGCAAACTACCTCGAGCGCTCGATGGGGGAGAACTCGAATGCATTTGCGAGAATACCCTTAGTTTATGCGGGATGCAAACGTTTTCCCGGCCTGAAGAGGGCTCCGTCTCGCCTTGCGGAACTGCTCAACCGGACCGTCTGATTCGGTGGGAGGCGGCTTCAGGCCGTTACCGGCTCCAGAATCCGGCTCCAGCGGCGCTCGCGCCGGGCCGCGTAGGCCTGCTTGTGCCACGCGTAGCCGGCGATCAGCGGCAGCGCCAGGGTCGCCTCGCTGTAGACCATCTGCTCGTACGTGGTGTCCACCTTGCCCCACGAACTGGCTTCCTTCAGCGTGCTCGAGGAGAGCGCCCCGTCGCGCACATCGGCCACCGTAATTTGGATGGCGTACTTGTGCATGGGCGCCTCGTTGCCCAGAATATCCGCGGCCACCACGATGTCCTGGGCGAAGTTCTTGGGCACGCCGCCGCCAATCATGAGCAGGCCGGTGGTGGGGTTGGCGATCTTGAGCTGGGTGAGCTCGTAAAAATCCTTCGCCGAGTCGATGGAAACCTTCGGCTTGTCCTGGCGCTTGTGCTGGTGGGCGACGAGGCCGAAGCCCGCGGAGCAGTCGCTGAAGGCGGGGCAGAAGATGGGCACGTCCTTCTGGAACGCGGCCAGCACAATGGAGTCGGCGCCGCCTTTTTC
>JASHNW010000122.1 GCA_030041435.1 Acidobacteriaceae bacterium | reverse complement strand
CGTATGGCATCTGAAGACAGCTGCTCCCAGGACATGCTCGTGATGATCCGCTGGCAGGATCGGAACCTGGCGGTCCCACTCTCCCAACTGACTGCCACTAACCCCGATAAGTCAACCTGCCAGGCTATCGAGGACTGGCATTACTGGGTCGCACAGGGATACTGCTTCTGATCTGTGCACGCCTGCCGAAAGCTCACCACCTTCAGATCTGTGAAGTAGCGTACGAACTCCAGCGCAGCGAGAACCTCTGATGGTGACGTAAGCATCCGCTCCGACCTCCCGGGGATCGCTTTCGTGGAGAGAGCGTAGAAGAGGTTCGGATTTCGGTCAAACCGCTACCAGCGGCCACACGACCTCAATGCAATGGGTAAACGTGATTGTCGGGCCCCATCCAGCCTTTTTCCGTCAGCTGAAACGGATAATTGCCTTGATATTCGTCGACTGTCCCCGGCGGCGAGTTGCCGAGTCGAACGACGCTTTTCTCAACTGCTTGATAGTAGAGAATATAGACGTAGGATCCGTTTGACTCCTGCATTTGGCCGTTTGTCTTCTTGAGACTAATCAAGTCACTCAAATGAGGGTGGGCATGTGTATCTCTCCAAACGGCTATCGCGTCTTCGACGGTCGGAGGAGTCGGCGCTTTCTTGCAAGCGGTTAGCTGCCATGCGAAAAGGCCGAAGGCCGGGAGGAGGAGAAGCGAGGGAATGAGTCTCTTCATTGCGGGGGAGGTCCTTTGCGAGATTTCATTCTTTCGAGCAGGGGCTTCATCTGTTCGAGCGTGCTTTCGAAAGCGTCCCGTGCCTCGGCCATCCCTCGTTCCGGCCCGTAGCGGATGACCAGGTGCACGATCAGAGTGCGAGCCAAGGCAAGATCCGTCAACAGAGGCAGAAAGGGTTCAGGCGCCGATTTCTCCAGCTCCTGAACGAAGGCAAGAATCTTCTCCGTATATTCGTCGCTGCGCGCCTTTCCCAGCTCGGTGATCCACTCGGATTCCATGTCGAACTCGTTGCTCATCACCACAGCTCCGCAGCTCATTGGCTGATCCCTTTGTACCACCGTCCCATGCGGGCCCAACAGTGAGACTCCGGTGGGACTGGGCCGGCAGATCCCGCGCGCCGCCGCGAGGTCAAGCGTTCGCATATCCACATCTCTCTACAGAACAGACCGATCTGTCGCGATCTTCGCGTGTGCCTTGCATGGCAGGCACTTAGCCATCGCGCCGGTCACACGGGGAGGTGGCAATCAGCACCCATTTGACTGAGAACTGAATTCGCCCCAAGATTTCCACACTTCGCCGGGCCGTACCGGCCCGGATACACAGGCCGGGAGGAAATAGGGTCATGGGATCTGCGCTAACCATGCGAGGAGCTGAGGCGGTCGAACTCGAAACTGAAGTGATAAACTCGGCTGAGTTGGCGAAACGGCTCGGTGTACCCGAAAGCTGGGTACGGTCCCGAAGCAACCCCAAGAGAACTAGCGATCCCATTCCTCATTACAAGTTGGGACGCTACATCAATTTCCCATGGGGAAGCAGTGTGCTTCGGGAATGGCTTGATCGTCAGCTCGTGGGCGCGAACAGAAACCGGTCAGGAAGGAGACCTGAATGACCAAATCTGTTCGTTATCAAAAAGGGCAACTGTATCCAGAACATAGTGCGTGGTTCGTGCGTTACCGCGAGCGACGCCGGCAGCAAGACGGTTCGATCAAATACGAGCGGCGAAGTAAACGCCTGGGCAGTATGCAGGATTACCCGACGAAATCGGAGATTGAACCGGTGCGAATTGCCTTCATGCAGAAGGTGAATTCGGGCCAGGTCATCGCCGACGAGTGCATGACGCTGTTGGAGTTTGTCGAGGCCGTTTACCTGCCGTGGGCGCAGACGGAACCGCGAGCCAGCACGCACAAGGGATACCGGGAGATCTGGGAGAATCACATGTCGGGCCGCGTCGGTCAGATTCGTGTGCGCGAGTTCAGAACCGTGCACGCCAGCAGGATGCTTCGCGCGATTGCTGGCGAACACAATCTGAGGAAGAGTTCGCTGCAGCACATTAAGTCGGTGCTGAGCGGAATCTTCACGCACGCCAAGAATGAAGGCGCGTTCGATGGAGCCAATCCGGTCCAGGGCGCACTGATCCCCAACAGCGCACGTGAGTCGGGGGAAACGTACGCCTACAACCTGGCGCAGATTCTTCGGATTCTCAACGTCCTGCCGTTGCTTCCCCAGGCAGTCGTCGCTACCGCATCCCTGGCCGGGCTGCGCGAGGGCGAACTGCGAGGGCTGGAATGGCCGGACTATACGGTGGAGCAGCTGTCGGTGAATCGCTCGGCGTGGCGGGAGTTTGTCAATAAGCCCAAGACCCGCGCGAGCCGCCAGCCGGTTCCAGTGATCCCCAAGCTGGCGACGATCCTCGATGCGTATCGCGCGTCCATGTACCACCCCATCACCGGGGTCATGTTCCACCATGGCAACGGCGAAAGGATGGACATGGACAAGCTGGCGCAGCGGGTGATTCGTCCCGCGGTCGAGGCCATCGGGCTCCAGTGGTACGGCTGGCACGGGTTCCGTCGCGGGATTGCGTCCAACCTGTACGCGCTGGGGGCCAATGAAAAGACCGTGCAGAGGATTCTGCGCCATGCGCATCCACACGTCACTAAAGAGCGCTACATCAAAACCTTCGATGCCTCTGTGGTCGAGGCGATGGAGCGCTTGCAGGCGACGGTGGAGGTGCTGGAGAGCATGTCCAGCAATTGGCCAGCAGGTGCCGACAAGGCACATGCTAAACTGTTGATAGAAAACCGCGGAGAGATGGCCGAGAGGCTGAAGGCGGCGGTTTGCTAAACCGTTATAGGGTTGAAAAGCTCTATCGAGGGTTCGAATCCCTCTCTCTCCGCCAGCTTGTCAAGCGAAATCTCGAAAATCGGCTAAATTCCTTGAATTTCAGTGGATTGCGAGACGCTCTTGGAGTCTCGTTAGTCTCCCGGATTCCCTTCTTTTCCCGCTCTTCTACCCATTTTTCGAGCTAAATCGAGCTAAACTTCGCTCCGTCTGGCGTTGGGAGAATGTTGTGTCGGCCAGTTGATTTGGGCGTCTCGATGCAGGGTACGGAAGTGTCGCTGCACTGCGCCCGGCCTTTCATTCGCAATCAGAGAGTGATCAGGTTCCGAGCCTCATATACGACGCGGCGCTTGATGAACGCCCGGGGGTGAGCGCTCGATGCGTCCATGTCGGGTCTCTTCCATGTCAGGGCACAGGTCTTCCCAGGGGTCCCAAAGCTCCGACAGGGTGTTCTCGGGCTCGTGCACCCATTCCGGCACAGGCAGGCCGTAGCGTTCCGAGAGGTACTCGGCCACTCCGGCGAGTAGGGCGTAGGGCGCGGCGATGCGGGCTGAAGTAACACGGCGGCGGCACGGAGAAGAAGCTCGCCTGCTTGTAGCTGAAGAACTCGTGCAGGAACTCACTCCAAGACTCCAAGCAAGCTCGGGGTCGCAGCGCTCGGAGAGTTCGGCAAGCTCCTCGTAGTTCGAGGGGCGACCGCTGGAGGCGAGCCCGGCAGGCGGACCGCTGCTGGGGACCTTCTGGTCCATGACTTCTCATGCGATCGCGTCGAGTTTGTCTCGCTTGCTCATTGCGGTCTTGCGGTCGTCCGGTTTGACAGTAATTCAGGCTGTCTGGCTGCGAGAAACCGGTTCGGTCGATCCGAACCTTAATGGTTGAGCAGAGGCTCACCCAGGAAGAGCATGCTTCCCCGCTGCTCAAGACGGCCCCGGGCAAGAAGCGAGTCGCGACGGCGCTCTGCGAGTGTTTGCATTTCGTCCGTGACGCGGGCAAAGCCGAGCACGCGGCAGGCCGCAATTGCGGCATCATCAAAACTGATACCGTAGCTCTCTCCCGTTACATACTCGATAGCGGCCTCAATTTCATCGGGGGCTACGAGTGAAAGCCGCTTCATCTGTCCAGGCAGTTCCGAGCGGTCACGAATCGGGCATCGCTTCGAATTGATACTCTTGAGGAAATCTCCCTCGGAAACGAATCGCCCGTTCCGTGCCCCGGCTTTGCACGCACGCTCGAACGAGTCCTGGATGCGCCCCCCGATCCTCTGAACCCCGGCGGCGTTTGCAATCCGCCGGGCAGCCTCCAGCCAATGGATGGGCCCTTCCGTCTCGATAACTCGAAACAACCATTCAATCAGAGTTGAGGTCGCAATCAGGTGCAACTCAGTTCCACGCAAACCGATTTCCATGCGACAAAGCTGGTATTTCGGTATATCGCTTCGCACTGGGATAGGCTGAATATCTGCCACCCCTTCACCATTAGCATCCGCCTGCGTCTCGGGATCAAGATCAGCCTTAAGTTCTGCCGGGCTTACAGGCTGCGATGGAGCGGTGGCCTTGGTTTTCGCCGCCTCAATGGCTGCTTTAAGCCGCTCAACCTCTCGATCTCGCTCGCGGAACCAAGCGGTTGACCAGATTCTGTGAAGCCGCCAGCCTAGGTCTTCGAGAACAGCCTGCCTCAGTCGATCACGGTCCCGAGCCGAGCGCGCACTATGATAGGCCGCACCGTCACATTCGACGCCAAGCAGGAATTTGCCCGGCACCGCATCATCGAGAACAGCAATATCGATGAAGAATCCCGCGCAACCCACTTGCGTTTCCACCGAATATCCAAGGTGCTGGAGGGTTTGAACGACGTGTTCCTCGAAGGGGGAATCTGGCCCTCGACCTGTGGCAGTTGGCAAGTCAAGCTGGCCCCGCTCGGCATACTGCAGAAAAGCCTTGAAGGCCTGTAGCCCTCCGGTCGGGTTATTGCTTATGTCGATATCGTCAGGAGACAGGGACGTGAATACCTCGCACCGCCTCCTGGCGCGACTGAAAAGGACATTCAGGCGACGCTCACCGCCACTGCGGTTGACCGGCCCGAAGCCCATCGAAAGATATCCATCCCTCGTTCGACCATATCCGACGCTAATAAAGATGGCATCGCGCTCATCGCCCTGCACATTTTCGAGGTTCTTGACGAAAAAGGGCTCGTGGGGTGGTCCTCCAAAAAACTCTTCCAGCGCCGGTTGAGCACGTCTCAGAACTTCCAACTGATCAAGCACAGCATCGCGTTGGGCCACGCTGAACGTCGCCACTCCAAGTGTGAGGCGAGTTTCAGGGGGCAATTGGAGTTGTTCGGCGGCAAACGTCATCACCGCTTCTGCGACCGTTCGAGCCTCAACGGGGTTCGTCCGTGTCCGAGATCGGTCGTAGGGAGCTTCTAAAAGCTTGTGAAATATGAGCCCCAAATCACTCTTGCGCTTGTCGGGACTCGGGAATACAACCAGCCGATTGTCGTAGAACAAATGATTGGACCCGGCGATCAGGGATTCGTGCCTGCTGCGGTAATGCCATCGCAACATTCGCTGGTGTGCACTTCGTGCGCAGAAGAGTCCCAGGACGCTCTCGATGTCAGTCGCCGGACCTTCTGACTCATCGTCCTCCTCTTCGCCACTTGCCAGTGAATCAAAGAAACTCGTCGGAGGAAGCTGCTTGCTGTCACCGACGACGATGGCCTGCTTCCCACGTGCGACTGCACCCAGAGCGTCCGCAGGGCGCACCTGGCTGGCCTCATCAAATACGACTAAATCGAATCGAAGAGAGTCGGGTGGCACAAAGTTCGCTACGGAGAGAGGACTCATCATAAAGACAGGCTTAAAGGCCTGGATGGCATGGCCAGCGTTCTCGATAAGCTTGCGGATGGCAGGATATCTGGTTCGACGCTCGAACATCATTCGGAGGTATCCCAATTGACCATTTCCAGTATTCGCCGATGGAATCGAAGCGCAGTGGCGCTGCGCGAGTGCCATTCGGCTCCAGTGGAGCGACTGCATATCAAGTTGGCGGAACACCTCTACTGACTCGGAATGAGATGACTGTTCAAACGAGGCGAGAGTGGGTGACCGCTCAAATGCTCGATCTATGAGACCGGATAGACGCCAATACTCGAAGACGTCCACAAGGGATTGAGCCCCAAATTCCCAGGCATTGGCCAAGTCCACTACGTCGTCGAGTTCCACAGAGCGGCACTCATCACTCGCTTGCATGTGAGAGGCGAGTGCAGCCAAGCTTCCAACTGTTTCGAGAGCCGTTTTCCACTTCCCCTCGATTTGTTCGAACGGTTGATCCGCTGCGCTTGTAGCACTCAGACTCGCCGAATCATCGCACTTAAGAAATACGCAGACTGATTTCCTCTTCTCTTCGTACTCGGAAACGGATTGTTCTGCTCTCGCGACGGCGGACTTCAGAGGAGACCGATCTTCACAATTTGTGATGAACCGTAGCCCCCACGCGGGTATTGGGGACAACTGTCTGACACCCAAAGCGTCGCCCACCCAATCGTGTTGGGCTTTTAGCTTCGACCAGTCGGATTGCTCATTCAACCAATAGGAACGGAACAAATCTGCCAGCAGGGGACGATGAGCACTGATCCTCGCCCGGAACATCTCCGCATCTCGAATCGCACAAGTGATTTCAATTAGCTCGTGCGGCTGCCTGGGAGACTTCCCCACGACCAGTGATCCGCACCGTCGCTTGGCCTTATGCCAATCGGGAGACAAGACGCGCCACCACTTCGCCCGATGGCGCATCAAGTCAGCATGCAACGCTGAAACGTCGGCTGACCACGCCTCGGGAGTTAACCGGTTCGACCAGTTCGAAAGAATTCCGGAGAGACTTTCACCGGCATCTAGGGCGCTCGCGACCTCTTTGAAATCGTTCCGCCAGGCGGGATTCTCTAAGTCAAGCCCCTCGACAGGCGGAGCCGAAAGCAATCGCTGCGCATTTTCGCAAAGTGTCGTACCCATTTTCGGCGACAAGGGCATGTCGGAGCCCAGAAATGCAGCAAGGTGAGCTACGTCCTGTCTGCACTGATTTGTCATGGACACCATCTGCTGCAACGCCTGGCGTAGCCGTTCCTGAGTCGCTGGTAGTACGACTCGCAATTGCGAACCCCAAAATGTATGTTGCTGAGGAACGCCAACGCGACTCAAGGAAGACTGCAGTTTCTCAACCGCCGTTCGATTCCGCTCGATCTCAAGATCAGACCATTGGAGCGACCTAGACAACTCCAGTTCCGGAATCTCCTTCCCCTTGAGCCGATCGAGAACCGGCAACATTTTGCCAAACAGGTCGTGTAACCGTTCGCCAGAGGGCCCGGCTTGCAGATTGACAGCGTGACAATACTCGTTGAGTTTTGTACGAGATTCCTGCAGTGCGTGGCGGTCTGCGGCTTTCGGCGACGCACCGCGAACATCCAGGTCCATCATTCGTTTCAGTTCTGCAACGACTTCCTTTTTCTTGGCTTTGTTGCTGTGGAGTTCGAGGCAAGCGTTCCCAAGACCGCACTTGTCGAGGCGCTTCTTCACGACATCCAGTGCTGCCTTTTTCTCCGAGACGAAGAGAACCGTCTTTCCTTGCGCCAGGGCGAGAGCAATGAGATTAACAATTGTCTGCGACTTCCCTGTGCCCGGCGGTCCCTGAATGACCATGCTCTTGCCGCTGCTCGCGTCCAGCAATGCCAGTGTCTGCGTGCTATCCGCGTCCATGACGTGCATTTGATCGGCCTGGTTCGGCAAGTCGTCAAGAAAATCGCCGTCAGAGAACGTGCTGGTTTCACCGGCAAAGGAACTCGCGCCGAGAAGTCTCTGCAGTACGTCATGATTGAGGAGCCCACTGGTCGCGGGCCATATAGCAGGATCGAGATCGCGATACATCAGGAATTTAGAGAAGGAGAAGAAACCCACGACCGCCGACTCTGTATCGACCGACCAATTCGAGGCGATCGATATCGCAGCGCTGAAGCGCTGAAAGTATCGCCCGAGATCGAAATCCTCATCCTCGGTCGGCAATTCAATCTTGACGTTGAACTGCTTCAGAAACTCGATCAGGCAAACGTTCGGAGAAACATCGTCGTTCGAATAGCGCAGCCGAAAGCCTTCTGAGGCACTCTGCCTTTCAAGTTCTATGGGAATCAGGATGAGCGGGGCGCGATGTTCATCCTCTGGCGCAGAAGGGTCCCGCCAATGGAGCATGCCCAGAGCCAGGAACAAGGTGTTGACTCCCTGCTCTTCAATGGAGGCTCGCGCTGCGTAGTAGGTGGCCAGCAGTCGCTTGTCGAGGTCTTGCGGGCTGTGATTTGCTATGAAATCGTCGCCATCGAATCGATGGGTCGCCCAGAAGCCCTGCTGTTTCGCGGGCAGGCTGCGCCAAGCTTCATCGCTCGCCCCTTGGGTTCCACGGTCACCTCGAAGAATCAGTTGCCGATCCTTCGCGTTGCCCTGTTGAGCGGGCATGAACCGAAGCTCTCGCCCTTCTCTGACCAGAGCCTCAAAGAGAGGTGCTGGGTCCAGGGGCACGCCTTCGAGTCCCTTTGACTTCAGGAGCCTGTAGTTCAGGAGCGGATTCCGCATCCCGAAATCGAGCAGGTCCTTCCGGACCTGTTCCAGGACTGGTCGGAGTGTTTCGTCGATCGGAGTGGTCGTATTCGTGGCCATAACAAACGCACGCCTTCAGCACGTTTTCGGGCGTCGATTGGTGAACGTGGCAAGAATAAACACAATGTTAGCGAATTTGACCTAAATGTAGCCCACTTCTGGATCGTCCGCATCCCCCGTGCGTGTTATCGCACGCGCCGACTCCTGCCTGACGGGATTGGCTCCGTTTCGCAGTTGATTCCCCGCTCCGCCCGACGTACAACAGTACTTTCCGCACAAATCTGCCGCTGGAAGGACGCTGTTCTGTGGGTACGAGTACTGCCATTGGGTTCGAGTCCAAACTGTGGGCTGCCGCCGACGCCCTGCGCAACAACATGGACGCTGCCGAGTACAAGCACGTCGTCCTCGGCCTGATCTTCCTCAAATACATCTCCGACGCTTTCGAGGCAAAGCACGCCGAATTGGAGGCTCAGCGGGACCAGGGAGCCGACCCTGAAGACCCGGACGAGTACCGCGCCGCCAGCATTTTCTGGGTCCCGAAGGAAGCTCGCTGGTCGCATCTTCAGGCCAGCGCGCCCCAGCCGAAGATCGGCACCGTGGTGGACGACGCCATGGCCGCCATCGAGCGTGACAACCCCTCCCTGAAGAGCGTCCTGCCGAAAGATTATGGCCGCCCGGGCCTCGACAAGCAGCGCCTGGGCCAACTCATCAATCTGGTCGGCGATATCGGACTCGGCGACCACGCTTCCCGCGCCAAAGACATCCTCGGGCGTGTCTACGAGTATTTCCTCTCCCAGTTCGCCAGCGCCGAAGGCAAGAAGGGCGGCCAGTTCTACACGCCCTCCCATGTCGTCCGTGTCCTGGTGGAAGTACTCGCGCCTTATAAAGGTCGCGTCTACGACCCCTGTTGCGGTTCCGGCGGCATGTTCGTGCAGAGCGAGAAGTTCATCGAGGCGCACCGCGGACGCATCGGCGACATCTCCATCTACGGGCAGGAGTCGAACTACACCACGTGGCGGCTGGCCAAAATGAACCTCGCCATCCGAGGCATCGACGCGCAGATCGCCCACGGCGACACCTTCCACGCCGACAAGCACCCCGATCTCAAGGCCGACTACGTCCTTGCCAACCCGCCGTTCAATGACAGCGACTTGCGAGGCAGATGCGTGAGGAGGCCGCCAAGGGCGTCGAACTTGGCCTGACCGACGACGAAGTAGCCTTTTATGATGCGCTGGAAGTGAACGCCAGCGCCGTAAAGGTCCTCGGTGAGCCGACGCTCAAGACCATCGCCCGGGAGCTCGTTGACACGGTCCGTCGGAACACCACGATCGACTGGACGGTGCGGGAAAACGTGCGGGCGCACCTCAGGGTGTTGGTGAAACGGATTCTACGAAAGTATGGGTATCCGCCGGACAAACAGGAGAAAGCCACGCTCACGGTTTTGGAGCAGGCTGAACTGCTTTCCGCCGCATGGGCCTAAAGGGCTGGAACGCACAATATCGATTTCTGCTGCGAATTATGCGGAGCCAGGGACTGATGAGATGACGACGTTCGAAAGCACCCGGTTTCCGCCCGGTAGCCGGGTGATCGAATGGGACAACGGCGAAGACCCATTGAGATGGGAGGACGGGACGGCTTGCGACAGCGGAGTACCGCGACTATTTCGACCCACCGGTCGGCTGGGTGTTGTTGAACTCTGGTCCCCTGACTCGCTTCGTCGCTCCAATCTCAAGCGCCTTCCCCCGTGCGGTTCCAAAGTGATTCGTGTACTCCGCAAAGATGGAAGCCAATCTGTAGACTTCATCCGCATCGCGTCCTACCGCAAAGGGTATGTGTACCGCCTGTCGATTCACTGGCATTCCGAAGGATTCGATCCCAACTCGAAGGATTTCGTGCGTAGAAAGCTTCTCCCGGCTCTGCCTGCGGGGAAAGCAAAAAACCACGCGCCTATTCGGGATACAGCCGTGGTTGCCGCCGTTCGCGGGATGGGCATCGTCGCTGCGTTCCTCGGCATCCTCGGACTGAGTTACGCGGTGGTACCGATGTTGCTCATCAGGCTGCATCTGGGATGGCTGGTTGTCCCCGCACTCCTGTACGACATGTGGGCGTGGCATTACGCGAATCGACAACGGAGGAAGGGTAAGTACCTACCGATTTTCTGGCGGCTGTAGAGTCCTCCGGACGTGACCTCGACACCCCCAGAGGCAGCAGAGATCATCCTGATCGCCAGCCTCCTGCTTGGTCACGGTTGCGGGTACCTGCGCTGCCGTACGCCGCGTGGGCTGGATGTAGCGTCTCACTGCGTAGGCGCGAATCTGACCTGCGAGGGTCATGAACACCTCCGTCTGCGAAGGTATCGCCGCTGTCAAGTGGAAAACTCTGAGCGTGGAGCGGTACCTCTCTATCAAGCGCAATTTCGATACGGAATCTGCGCCTTAGTCGAACTCAACGGTGCCGGGCGCTCAATTCTAGTACTACTGTGTTATAAGTCTGATTCCTGTTCCCCGGAATTTCCTGGCTCTCAGATGGGGGTGGCAGTAACCTGGCCCGGTGAGGACATCTTCCGGAGTGGCCGAGGGGCGGCAGCGGCGGCTGAACGCATATCTGGATGAGTTAGCCGAAGCCGCGGGGCATGCGGATCGTGCCGTGCCGATGGGGCTGTA
>JASHNW010000121.1 GCA_030041435.1 Acidobacteriaceae bacterium | reverse complement strand
GCGAGGGCTGGATCTTCCTGACCTCGCTCCCCGCAGAGCGGGAAGCCCTTCGCCCCTTGCAGAGCCTATGGATTGATTGGCTCGTATTACGCCTGCTCAATGAACCGACCGAGACGCAGAAACGTGTCTGGTTTGTGATTGACGAGCTGGCCAGCTTGCAGAAACTGCCGCAGCTTCATACCGCCATCACGGAAGCCCGCAAAAGCCGGAATCCAGTCGTACTCGGCTTTCAGGGCAAGGCCCAGCTTGAGTATCTGTACGGCCACCTAGCCGAGGTGATGCTGTCGCAGCCTGCCACGAGCATCTGGCTCACAACCAAAGAGCCGAAAGCAGGCCAGTGGGTGAGCGAATTCATCGGTAAGGTCGAGGTGGAACGCCTGCGCGAGACCCATTTTGACGGAACGCGCTCAGGCCGCAACTTCGCTCTCGACCGCCAGGTCGAGCCGTTGGTACTGGAGTCTGAAATCTCCGGCCTCGCCGATCTTCACGCCTATATGAAGTACCAGAATTACGTCACCCGGTTTTCATTCCCGTATTTCGATATGCCGGTTGTCGCCAGCGGCTTCGAGTTCCGCGAGCGCGCCGACGACAAACTCCCCTTTGACCCGAAACGGATGCGCCCAGCGGAGGCTTCCCGTGCCGACTTGCAGCAGGTGCCGGAGCCCTCCGCTCCGCTGCAAACCGATGGCATCGCCACGGTCCAACAGATCGAACCGAAGCCTGCGATTAGCCTTGATGCCGAGGACACGCAAAACCTGATTCTGCGAGGGTGATTGAATCTCATGCTGACCATCTCCAAACCGCTCTCGGCAACCCAGGCGCAGACCTACCACGCCAAAGAGTTCACCGCCGCCGAGCAGAACTACTGGAAACAGAACGACACCATTCAGGGAGAATGGCACGGCCGCATGGCCGAGAAGTTCGGCCTGGCCGGCGGCGTCGACGCCGCGGAGTTCGCTCGGCTGTCGGAAGGCCAGCATCCGCGGACTGGCGAGCAGTTGGTTCGCCATCGCAAGGTGCATGAGTACCAGACTGAGGGGGGCAAGACAATTGCTCCGGTGGAGCATCGCGCCGGATGGGATGCCACGTTCAGCGCGCCCAAATCGGTCTCATTGACTGCGCTCGTCGGCGGCGATGAGCATGTGCGCGAAGCCCACCAGCAGGCCGTCACCGTCGCCCTGAACGAATTGGAGCGGTACACCCAGGCCCGCATCGGCGGCAATCGTCCCGCCGAAATGACCGGGCAGTTTGTTGCCGCCAAGTTTCAGCATGACACCGCCCGTCCCGTCGATGGCTACGCCGCACCGCAGCTCCACACCCACGTCGTCATCTTCAATATGACCGAACGCGAAAACGGGCAGATGGGCGCGCTTCAGGAACGCAGCTTCTTCGAGTCGCAGAGCTACGCGACCGCCATCTATCAGTCGCACCTTACCTATCAGCTCCGCTCTCTTGGCTACGAGATCGAATCCGGCAAGAGCGGCGCACCGGAGATCAAGGGCTATACGCAGGAGTACCTCGATGCCTCCAGCCCGCGCCGCCAGCAGATCGTCGAGGCCGTCGCCCGGAGCGGATTCAGCGGGCCGGAGGCCGCGCAGATTGCCGCGCACAATACCCGCGATGGCAAGCAAATTCTCTCTCCCGCCAAAGTGCTGGCTGCTCACCGGCAGATTGCCGCTGAGTTTGGAAATCAGGCTGACAACGTTGTGTCCGCAGCCCGTATGCGGCGGCAGAGCCGGACCCAGGAGCGACCGGCAGACGAGCGCCAACAGCAGGCTCACGCCGCGCTGACCTTTGCCCGCGATCGCAGCTTTGAGCGGGAGGCCGTGATGGACGAGCGCGCCATCTTCGTCGATGCTTTGCGCCGGGGTATGGGTGAGATAACGTACCCGGATGTCCGCACGAGCTTCGAGGCTCGCGTTGCCTCCGGCGAATTCCGCGTCGTTCCCAATGAGAAGCACAGTTCAGGACGGCGGTTCACCACCACACAAACCATCAAAGCTGAAAACGACATCATTCAGAGAGTCCTCCACAGCCAGGGTAGCGCTTCACAACTCATGTCTGTTGAGCAGGCCATTCCGCTGACTGAGGCACATCCGCAGCTCAATCAGGCGCAGCGTAACGCTATCGAACAGATACTTACTTCTCGCGACCAGGTACAGGGATTGCAAGGGAGCGCGGGAGTTGGCAAGACCGCCAGTCTGGCCGCGGTGCGAGAGGGAGCGGAACGGAATGGCTATTTGGTCGAGGGCTTCGCCCCGACCTCTCGCGCTGCGCGGCAGCTCCGCGACGCGGGCATTTCTGCGGATACGTTGCAAGGCTTTCTCGCTCGCAGCCGAAACACCGACCCGGTAGCGAAACACCTCTATTTGGTCGATGAATCCTCCCTGGCATCGACACGGCAGATACGGGAGTTTCTCCGCAAGATCGGTCCGGAAGATAAGGTGATGCTCATTGGGGACATTCGGCAACATCAGGGCGTCGATGCCGGAAAGCCCTTTGAGCAGTTGCAGCAGGCCGGGATGCAGACTGCACAACTGGACAAAATTGTTCGCCAGCGCGATCCCCAACTACTGAAAGCCGTCGAGCACCTGTCCAAGAATGAAACGGAAGTCGGCTTTCAGATGCTTCAGCAGCAGGGACGGGTCACAGAGATTGTAGACCCGCAGGAGCGCATCGCGGCCATCGCCAAGGCTTATGTCGCCCTGCCTGAAAACACCATCATTGTCTCCCCCGACAATGCTTCGCGTCGGGCCATCAATCAGGCTGTGCGCGAGGAGTTGCAGAGACTCGGAGTGCTGCAGAAACAGGACCACACGTTCCGCGTGCTCACGCAGCGCTCCGATATGACCGGCGCGGATAGGGCCTGGGCCGCGCGGTATCAAGTCGGGGAAGTTCTGCATTACGTCCGTGGCAGCACGGAACACGGCATCGAACGTGGCAGCTATGCCCAGGTCGTTGCAACGAACCCCCAAGACAATCTTCTCACCGTGCGGAAATCAACCGGCGAACAGGTCACCTACGACCCTTCTCGGCTGCGCGGCATCAGCGCCTATCGGGAGATCAAGCGGGAGTTTGCCATCGGCGACCGGCTTCAATGGACGGCGCCAAACCGTGAATTGGGCATTGCTAATCGTGACCTTGGCACGGTTCAGCAGATCGACCGAGACGGGAAGATAACCGTTCGCATGGATGGTGGCAAGGAGAGATCGGTGATGTTTGACCCGAAACGGATGCCACACTTCGATCACGGCTATGCCGTGACATCGCATAGCTCGCAAGGGCTTACATCCGAGCGCGTGCTGGTGAATATGGACACCGAAGTTCACCCGGAGCTAATCGGTAGTCGCTTTGCTTACGTTTCCGTTTCGCGAGCCTCACACGACGCTCAGATTTTTACCAACAATGCTGCCGCGCTCGCAGAAAATCTTAGCAAGGATATGGGCAAGACGTCTGCAATGCCAATCAGCCAATTGAAGCGCGAACCGGGCTTGGGGCTAGGACTTGCTCATTCCCTCTAACCGGTGAACCGGGTTCCGACACGGGCGCTTCTTCCCTGGTGCTCAATCTGAATCGGGAGCCTGACCCCAGTCGCTCTTGCAAATTGCAAATTAGGCATTCCAGATCCGACTTTTCGAAGCGAGTTTTGATAGAGAAATTTGTCAGGCTTTCGTGGATGCTTGTTGGCAGAGGCGTTGCCATGAAGGGCTGAAGAAGATGCCGCAGGAGCAACATTGCCAGCGATGCGGCCCGCATATTTAGGTCCATGACTGCGGGGGCCTTCATGCGAATGTCTTTGCAGTATCCTAGTCCGATGGTGCGTTCCAGTTCTTCCTCGGAGAGACCTTCAAGGCGAAGCCCCTCACTTGTGACCAGTCCCGCACATGACAAGCAAGGATTACCGGGAACAAGATAGGAAACGCGGGCATCCAAACTTTGCAATTCCGTACCGTCAGATGCTAGGCCGACTTCCGTTCCCATATCGATGAGAGGCACCAAATATTGGTATGCGGCCTCCGATAGAATCAGGCGCGGCCACTCCCGGTCAACGCAGCCAAACAGGAAGTCGCAACCTCTCAGATGATCCGCGACTGATGCGTCCCGGATGTCACCACCTTCGATGATCTCCACCTTGGTCGGCATCCCAGTCTCTTCAATAACCTCTTTCGCACGTGCCGTTTTATCGGTGTGCCCAACTACATCTTTGCGCCGGCTGTAGAGAATGCGATTTAGATTGGCTTCATCAATAGAATCAAATTCAAAAAGCACGACCGTCCCGGCACCGGCCCTGACCAAGAGTTCGAGAAGCAGAGATCCGGTCCCGCTAATTCCAATAATCCCGAACCTCATGCGGGACATCTGATAGAGCGCGCCTGCGCCGGAGATTGCAAGACCTCGGTCGAAGATCGCTGCAGGTTGAGGAAGGCGTTCCTCGCAAACTCCATTCAGCGGAATCGACAGATAACGGGAACCAATAGCTATCATTTCGCCCATATCCAGCGCACGAAGGTCGGGAGTCCAAAGGCGCGCTTTCATGCTTCTCTTCCCGACCACCATGCTGCCAAATGTTCCGTCGTGCTGGAGATCGAAAAGATTGGCCATCAATTCTGGGTCATTCGCATTGTCGTAGCCAGAGAACCCCACAGTGCGATCCGACAATGGGTGGGTGTGGACCGTGAAGAATCCCGCCAATCCGCGCCTACGAACGGCCAGAAGAGCACGACGGAGATATCGACTGGAGAAAGAAAGCGCGGAATCGTTCTGGCGATCGAAATCACCTGGCGCTGGCTCGACGACATCGGCCACAAGTAGTGCAGGATTTCTGGGGTGCTCGTTTCGGGCAACGAGGAGAATACAACCTGTCTCTGGCCGCGCCCGCTTTCCGGCCGAGAACGACGGTGCGAGAATACTCCGCATTTTGTCGTAGTGAGACTCCGCGATCCTCAGCTTCATTCGGCTACCACTCCGCGCTCCAGGAAGAAGCCCCTGCAATGCGCAATGTGTGACTGGAGATCATCGGCGCGGTAATTCCACGGGCGCTTTGACGAGTAGTGCCAAGAAATGAGGTTCCATTTTTTGCCGGGCAGCGGTTCGGCGGCCTGGGCGCGGTGAATTGCTCCGTTGATGGTAATAGCGGGATCCAGATAAAACGCATCCAAACCGCCGGTCGGATAATTTGACGGAATGGCAATCAGGATCTGAGCAGAGGGAGAAGACCACGGCGGCGACGGGATGGAGATTGTCGCCTCAACAAACCGCTGTTGACCGTTCGAGACGGGCTTCGCGGTCTCACCGCTAAGCCTCAACTGCTCGACGTCATCCTCAATGCGCTGCAGGCCGCGCGGAACTGCGGAGGGACTTGCGGTCCCTCCGTAGCGCCCGTCCTTCTGAGCTTCGAAGCGCTCGCCGCGGTGGAGGTGGAGCGGCGTGTCCGGAGGCAGCAACTCGCTGCTGTCGTGCCGATAGAGGGAAAACTGGCCCGGATCGAAGCCAAACGCAGTCAGCAGCTGACGGGGAGTCATCTGCGGGGAAGGGGCCACCCCCCATTTTGCGTTGATCCGAACGATCAACTGATAGTCAATTCCGAGGTGCCGGGTCATCCCATCGGCAAGTGCCTCCCAAAGCGGAGTTTCGAGCACAGACAACGGCGGCCGCCATTCTCCGTCTTTTGTCCGGTAACGAAGCAAATCCATAGGGGCCGCGGGCGCAGGTGGAAGCAGCGGCTCGTGAAGCGATTCAGCGGCCTTCTCATAGACTCGCACCAGAGGGTCTCCAAGATGCGCGTGAAAATGGGTGGCGTGGGCAGAAGGCAGCTTCTGGACACTCAGGCTCACGTGAAGACCCGTGAACTCAGCCGATAGAGTGCCACATTCCGCACCCTTGAG
>JASHNW010000120.1 GCA_030041435.1 Acidobacteriaceae bacterium | reverse complement strand
TTTGAAAAGCATCGCCGTGGAAGACGATCGGCCGCGCATCCTGCTGCACGATGTTCCCGTCCGCATCGCGGATGGTCAGCTCCAGCGTAGTGCGATCGACGGCGACGCGGAGCTGTTTGGTGGCGAACCCGATTGCCGATCCGCGGATGAGAGGCGTGACCGGAACCTGGCTTGCGCGTGCGCCGGCGAGCACCGCCCAGGACGCGTCCTCCGGCAAGGCCTCCGTGCGGCTGACGCGGATACGGACGACGTCGTCGCGCAGCGCCACGATCTGCTCGTGGGCTGCGCCGGCGCGGATGTCGATTCCGTTCGGCAGGGAGGTGAATTCGGTTACACCGGGCAGGACAAAAACAGGGTCAGGCGCGGGCGCCTGCTGCGCGGACGCGAAGGAAACGGCCAGGGAAAGAACAATGACAACACGCAGGAAAAACGAAGAAGCAAAGCGCATGAGCATTCCTGAACTAACAATTGCAGAAGTATCCAGGGTGGGCCTGCCGGAGCAGCGGAGCGAGTGGGTCCTGTTCCGATGCCATGGAAACTTGCCATGAAACAAGATACACCGCGGGTTGGCACACGTCCTCTTGCTGAGACTCCGGAACAGCAGCGCTCATTCGACGCGATGGACGGTGAGGCTGTAGTCGCCCACCGGCACCGCGGCGAAGGTGAACGCTGCGGCTGACAAAATCGCGAGTTCGCCGGCGCCAAAAAGAATATGGAGGTAGTGCTCAGCACGCAGGTCATTGACGGCGAAGCGGGCACGCCAAGAGTGGAAGCGGCTTATTATTGGTAGCCTGGCTCGATAACTTCCGGGGGAAGAGGGCCTGGCGTAAGTTCGCCGGCGATGCTGGGCGCAAGGAGGGATCGGGTTACTCGGGTCCCGACGAGGCGGCTGCGCCCGGGAGTGCATCGATTTCGCGTGATGGACATCCTTGTACTATGTTCGATTCTCCGGCCAGCGTTGCCAGTCCGAGTGAGACCTGCGAAGGCGTCGAGCATTTTCGCGACGGACGATTCTTCAATCCCGGGGTTCCCGAGCACGGCTTTCTCGATTTGCTGCAGTGGATGCGAAACAGAGAAATCGGTCCATGGCGCAATTGGATTCCCTCCACGCCCGGGCCGCCGCCGCCGGCGCAGGCAGAGGGGGCATCGCTGCGCGTGACGTTCGTCAACCACGCGACGGTGCTGCTGCAAACGGACGGATGCAACATTCTCACCGATCCTGTCTGGTCGCGGCGGGTGAGCCCGGTGAGCTTTATGGGTCCGCAGCGTCATCGCGATCCAGGCATTCGCTTCGAAGACCTGCCCGCGATCCACTGCATTCTCATCAGCCACAATCACTACGATCATCTGGACCTGCCAACGCTGCGCCGGCTGGCTGCCGCGCACGATGCCGAGGTGTTTTGTCCGCTCGGCGTTGCCAGGATGCTGCGCCGCGCGGGCTTTCGCCGGGTGCGCGAGATGGATTGGTGGCAACAAAAGCCATGGCAGGGGACGATGGTTCACTGCGTTCCGGCACAGCACTTTTCGGCCCGCCATCCGTTCGATCGAAACCGGACGCTGTGGTGCGGCTGGATGCTGGAAACGCCATCCGGCAATGTCTACTTCGCCGGAGACACCGGCTTCGCTCCTCTGTTCAAAGCGATCGCTGAGCGCTTCTCCCCCATCCGGCTCGCGCTGCTGCCGATCGGAGCCTACGAGCCGGAGTGGTTCATGGGACCGGTCCATATGACGCCGGAGCAGGCGGTCGAGGCGCAATCGATGCTGGGAGCATCCGTCGCTCTGGCCATTCATTTCGGCACCTTCGCTCTCGCGGACGACGGCGAAACCGACCCCGTCGATCGGCTGCAGCTGGCGCTGGGCGACAGGGCCGGCGCTGAGCCGTTCTGGGTGCTCGAGGAGGGCGAGGGCCGGCTGGTTCCGTGACAGCAACGATTACGAATGTGCGGGAAGTGGAGGCGTTCCCACCGACGCAATGCCATGTGCGGGCGCGATGAGTCTGTTTGCGGAACGCGTCAGGAAGCGGGACGCAGAGGGAGAGCTGGTGACCCCGGGAAGACTCGAACTTCCGACACGCAGTTTAGGAAACTGCTGCTCTATCCACCTGAGCTACGGGGCCACGTTTAGAATCAACAAGTTGCAGGAGCGGCAGCCATCACCAACTCACTTTAACTCACTCTGATATTTTGGTCCCAATTTCGAAGAGGACCGAATGAAGATCAGGCGAGCGCGTTATCAAAAGGGTAGCATTCGGCGAGTATCCCGGGCCAACGGCTTTGCATGGGAAGTTCGCTTCAGCGAGCAACTGAACGGAAAGCGCCGTCAGAAAATGCCTCACGTTCGACCCATCCGAGTATCCGACCGAGGCCTCAGTTCGGAAAGCGATTGAACAACAAGTCATCCAACAGAACAGCATGACCGAGCGGGGCAAGGTTGGCGCCGGATTCGGTACACTCTGCGAACTCTACCGCCGCGAACATCTGCCTGCGCTGCGACACTCGACGCGGACTCTGAGCGAGTATCTGCTCACTCGCTACGTTGACCCTCCAGTGGGGCACCACGCCGATTCGCTCGATGAAGCCTCTCGTTATCGACAAGTGGATTAAGAGTCTCGACCTCGCAGCGACGAGCAAAGCATCAACCGTCAGTCGCTGCGACATTATGTGCAGGGCCGTATAGAGCCAGCGAATCTCGTGTAGCTCTTCTGTTGCCCTGCCAGACTCATAGGTTGGCTCCCACGTGCAGAGAACGACCGCTTCCTGTTCGAAATTGCGTGTCCTTTCGGCAAGGGTGCATGATTTGAGCGGGGCGGGGCTGGTAGGTTGAGTCAGTCGCTGAAGGGGCGGCTGACGATGAGACCCAGGAAGGCTGCTGTTCCGGATTCAGTTATCCAGCTGGAGCGTCAGTTTGAGCAGTTCAGGAGCGCGCGCACGGGGCGGGGGAAACTGCCTGCGACGCTGTGGCAGGCGG
>JASHNW010000119.1 GCA_030041435.1 Acidobacteriaceae bacterium | reverse complement strand
CGCCGCGGCAACGACTACTCCATCCTCAACACCGAGTCGCCCAACCTCACCTTCCACCCCGAGCGCCTCAGCATGGAGAAGACCGACTCCGCGTTCTCGCCGCGCGACCGCATCGGCCAGCTCACCATGCGCAACCTCGACATCACCGACACCCGCGCCAAGCTCATCGCCTACGCTCACAGCGGCCTCATCACTCTGAGCAAAGGCTCCGAGATGCCCCTTTTGGGCAGCGCCAAGGAAAATGACTCCGGGGGCAAGCAATGAGTAACGACGGAAAGACCATTGACGAGGTAATGGAGGAGTACAACAAGCTCCACAATATCCCCATCGATGTCACAGACAGCATCACTCATGAAGAATTTGTTGCCGGCGTTGCGAACAAGACAACTGGCTTCAAAGTCGTGGGTCGAGAGCCGATAACACTGGTTAGCGGCGTCCGGAAATCCATGTTCAGTTTTTTTGCGGCTTTGTATTTGGCCGCACCTCTCTTGATCATCCCGTTCTGGGCATACCACGAACGCAATTGGTGGCTATTGATTGGAATTCCTATTGCAAGTTTCATCGCTCCACAACTATTTGCACTGCGCCAACGATTCTCCTCCGGAGCCTTACTCCTTGTCGCTTGCATAGTTTTCTGGGTCATCAAAGGCCTTCACAGCGACTTCACCTTTTTCTTGCTTTGCTCAATGTGGGGCTGTTTCTTCTTCCAATTGGCAGACAGCGCCCAAACTCGGTACGCGATGGAGTCACTAGTAGAGAGCCCTGACCTGTTCAATAAGGCAATCGCGGATAAGAGCATAGTCATTCTGCGTAAACGGTGAGCAGCGCCGAGGAAAGAAAATAGCGAGAGGGTATGCCTGATTTCGTGTCCAACGAAAAACACCCGACCAAGATGTGGGCTGGACGCTTTCGCGCCGCTCCCGATCCCTTCTTCGACCACTGGCAGCGCTCCATCCGCTTTGACTGGCAGCTGCTCTGGGAGGAGCTGGCTGCCAGCCGCGCGCATGCGCTCGCCCTCCGCTCCGCCGGAATTCTCACGCACGATGAGTGCGAAAAGATCGTGCGCGCACTGAAGGCCATCGGCACCGACTACTCAACAAAGCTGGATCGGGTCCGCGACGATCCGCAGGCCGAAGACATCCACCACTTCGTCGAGCTGCGCCTCACCGAAGCCATCGGCGACCTCGGCCTCAAACTCCATACCGGCCGCAGCCGCAACGAGCAAATCGCGACCGACCTGCGCCTCCACATTCGCCACCAGGTGAGCGACCTGCTGGGCCGGCTCACCGCATGGGCACAGGAGTTGCTGCAACAGGCCCAATCCGCCGGCGAAGCCGTCATGCCCTCCTACACTCATCTCCAGCGAGCCGAGCCCGTCCTCGTCGCCCACTGGCTCCTCGCCTACGTCGAAATGTTGCTCCGCGACGCCTCGCGCCTCGAAGACTGCCTCGCCCGCCTCAACGTCTGCCCGCTCGGCTCGGGAGCCGTAGCCGGCGCCACGCTCGCCCTCGACCGCACCATCGCCGCCCGCGAGCTCCGTTTCACCGCGCTCACCGCCAACAGCATCGACGCGACCTCCGACCGCGACTTCGTCCTCGAATACCTCCAGGTCCTCACCCAGATCGCCCTCCACGCCAGCCGCTTTGCCGAAGAAATCACCCTCTTCTCCACCGCGGAATTCGGCTTCGTCGATCTGCCCGAGCAGTTCTCCACCGGCTCCAGCGCCATGCCGCAGAAGAAGAATCCCGACCTCACCGAGCTGGTCCGCGCCAAAGTGGGCCGTATCCACGGCGCAGCCGAGACCGTCACCCTCCTCCTCAAAGGTCTGCCGCTGGCCTACAACAAAGACATGCAGGAAACCCAGGAGCCGGTCTTCGCCGCGACCGGCGAGTCGCTCAAAATGCTTCAGGTGCTCGCAGCGTTCACGCGCGCCCTGCAGTTCCGCACCGACCGCATGCGCGCCGCCTGCCAGACCGGCTTTCTCAACGCCATGGCCGCGGCGACCTATCTCGTCCACAAGGGCGTGCCCTTCCGCAAAGCCCACGAGAAAATCGGCAACGCGGTCCGCTACTGTCTCGATAAAAAGTGCGAGCTGGGCGATCTCTCCCTCGCCGAGCTGCGCCAGTTCGGCGAAGAATTCGCCGAAGACTTTTTCCCCGCCGTCACCCTCGAAGCCACGCTCGACTGCCACGACGTCCTCGGCGGCACCGCGCGAAATCGCGTCCGCACCGCCCTGGAAGACGCACGGAAACGGGTCGAATCGCTCGCCGAGCGCCACAGCTCCGTCCCCCTCAACGAGAAGGAGGCCGCGCATGCTGGTGCGTAAGGCGCGCCTTCAGGACGCCACCAACATCTACGAGCTGGTCAACAGCCTCTCCCACGACGGCACCCTGCTCCGCCGTCCCTTCGCCGAGATCTGCGAGAACGTACGCGACTTCACCGTCGCCGAATCCGAAGGCGGCATCTTCCTCGGCTGCGGGGCTCTGCATCTCTACGGCCCCCACCTCGCGGAGGTCCGCTCCATCGTCGTCCGCCCGGAAGCGAAGAGCCACGGCGTCGGCGGCGAGCTCCTCCAGGCGCTTCTCGCCGAAGCCGAGCAGCACGGCGTCGGCTGCGTCTGCCTCTTCACCCGCATTCCCGATTACTTCTTCCGCTACGGATTCCGCGAAGTCGAAGAGCGCGCCGCCCTGCCCGACAAGATCTTCAAGGACTGCCAGAACTGCCCCCGCCTCTACAAATGCGACGAAGTAGCCATGGCCCGCGGCCAGGTCCCCAAAGTCTCCATCCTCGGCCCCCGCATCGAAGCCGAGCAGCTAGTCCGCCTCACCACGTAAAGGCCGGCCGCCGGAACGAGACCTCGTCTCCCGAATCGAATCCCACCCTCCCACGCCAATCGAAAGTCGATGAGCGCATTGGCCTGTGAGCAGCAATCGAGAACCAGCGGGAAGACATTTCCATCTCGCGACGGCCAATAGCGCCCTGAAGGATTCGACCATTTAAACTACGCACACCCTATGTCGGTGCAAACCAACCTCGATCTCGACACTCTCCGCACGCTCTCTGTAGCCCAGGAACTCGGAAGTCTGGCGCAGGCTGCAGAGCAACTCGGCCGCACGCCCTCAGCGATTAGCCTGCAAATGAAGCGCCTTCAGGATGATCTTGGCATTGTCCTCTTCCGCAAAGATGGGCGCAATTTGGCTCTGACGGAAGCTGGGGTAGTTGTGCTCGATTATGCGCGTCGTATTCTTGCGCTCAACGATGAGTTGCTGGACACCATGCAGGGAACGAGCATTGCGGGCAATATCAGCCTGGGGTGTACGCAGGATTTTGCCTCGATTCTACCGTCGGTTCTATCGCAGTTTTCCTTACTCTATCCACGGATGCAGATAGAGCTTCGCATTGAAGGGAACGCTGCTCTTGCCGACGCGGTTGAGGCGTCACAGATTGATCTTGCAGTTGTCATTGGCCATGAAGGCCGTGCCGCAGCACAGACCGCAGGTCATCTTGATCTTGTGTGGATTGCCGCATCGGGCTTTGCTCTGCCCCAGGATCAGCCCCTGCCTTTAGCTGCACTTGGCCCGCAGTGCATTTTCCGCAGGCGCGCGATCAGGCATCTCGATGAAAGGGAGATACAGTACCGCATTGCTTCCAGCAGTCCAAGCCTCGATGGTCTTTGGGCTTCATTACTTGGCGGCCTTGGTGTCACGGCGCGTACCGTGCTGAATCTTCCTGACGGCCTCATTGCATCTGGTTCGCTTTATGGTCTGCCTGAACTTGGACAGTTGCCTGTTACCCTGCAACGAAGCGCACATTCTGACAGCAAGGCTATTGATCGCATGGCCGCCCTGCTCTCACAGTCGCTTAAGTTGGCTCTGGCATCCCACTCCACTCAGAAGGCACGTGCGCATAAGAACAACGGCGTCATCGACATTTCTGCCAGCCAGGCGGGGAAACGTAAATTGCGCTCAACGATGCGTTGAGAAGAATCAAATTGTGCCGCTCCTGGTTGATTGCTACAGTTGCCGCATGAAGATCAGACATTTCTCGCTTCTCGCTCTTCTCTGCATGGCGACTCTCGCCGCTACTGCGCAATCTTCTTCCATTGTCGGCACGTGGGCTCTGACCGGAGCGTACAAGATACTTCCAGACGGTGCGCGCGCTTCTGATTACGGAGCGAATCCGCACGGTCTTGTTATCTTTACTTCCGATGGCCATTACTCTGTTCAAATCTATCGTGCAGAGCGTCTGAAGTTTTCCTCCGGAGATAAATTGAAGGGAACCGCCGAAGAGTACAAAGCAGCCTCTCTTAGTACGAGCGTCCACTTCGGAACATACAGCGTGGACCCTGTTAAACATACGATCGTTTTCCACATAGATCGTTCTTCCTTTCCCAATCAGGATGACACCACACAGGTGCGCCCTTATGAGATGAGTGGAAGCGAGCTTTCCTGGAAGGTTGCGCCGAGACCCGACGGCTCCGTTCCGGTCACTGTGCTGCACCGCCTTCAATAGCTGGGATTTCGCGCTGCCCATTCATTATTCATGTGCTTGAGATGCCAGACATAGTGCACGTCAGTTGACGCTTCTCAAAAAGACGCACCAGCTTAAAAGCCAATAGATTATGGATGCCGGGGCAGGAGCGCAAGGGAGCTTAGCTGAGATTAGGGCTGCTCCCTTAATGGATAACGTAGGCTATTTTTCGCACATTTTGATTTGAGCCGGGCTCTGGAAGGCTGTACAAGCAGGAGGAGCAAGACCTTCAGAGGACGGAAGATGGAGCCAACCGAAGCGGCAGGGAACGACAGCAAGGCGCTGGGATCGGTGGTACAGATCGACGAAGGCAAGATTCAGGCTCACCTGGACCAAGTGGTGCGAGCC
>JASHNW010000118.1 GCA_030041435.1 Acidobacteriaceae bacterium | reverse complement strand
CCTCGAGAAGGCGTTACAGAGCACAGGGCACAGAGCTCAGAGCACGGAGCATAGAGTCCGGAAATCGCCGGAGCTTAGAGGCTGTTATTAACTTTCGCGCGGCCGGCGTTGCGAGGGAAAATCGGGCCAGACGAAGCCGAGCCCGAAGGCTGTGGCGGGCCCACCGTCGAGGGCGAGAATGAAGTATGGCCCGATTTTCCCCGCAACCCAGAGGGCTGGGGCCCATTTTCCCCATTTCGTCGTCGCTCGTCGCTAAGATACACCCGGTATTTGTCGCTCCTCGCTTCTCGAACTGAGAAAAATGGGCTCCCAGCGCCGGTCGTGGGAAAGTTAATAACAGCCTCTAGGACTTCGCTTACGAGGGCCCGTAGTAAAGCTCGCTCGGCGAAAATCCGATTGTGCCGGTCTTGTCGTCCACGCGCAGAAACAGCGCCTTGCTCTGGCCGTTGATGAGCACGCCGATGATCACTCCGTTGCCGACATGATGAGCAATGATGATCTTGTGGCTCCTGATCGGACCGTAATCCTGGTTATTTGGCCCCCAGTCCTTCTGGAACTCATCGAAGTTGTACGGCTGGTACTGCTGCGGATGCTGCTGCCAGTTCGGGTCGTGGTTCCACAGGCCGAATGCTCTTTGCAGATCGCCGCTCTCCACCCTGGCCAGAAAGTTGTTGATCTTGTGATCTGCCGGCCAGTGCCAGAGCTGCCACGGCGTCTGCAGGAACCACAGATACCCTCCGATGGCCGCCAC
Source organism: Acidobacteriaceae bacterium (assembly GCA_030041435.1). GTDB lineage: Bacteria > Acidobacteriota > Terriglobia > Terriglobales > Acidobacteriaceae > Palsa-343. The sequence continues at coordinate 48,275 of JASHNW010000118.1, read as the reverse complement.
AATAACCACCACGAGAGCCGTGATCGAGAGAACATGATTGCGATGCGCTTTGCGCGCATTAAATGCAGGAGCATCCAGCAGGGTCATTCCGCACGACTCCTTTCAGTCCTCGACCACCTGAAGAGGCAAGAAGACCGTTCCTCCTATTCTGACACCGTCGGAGGCGTTGCGGTTTCTTCGGCATGTGTGCGCGCAGATGGATAGTCTGTCGGCTTTGCGGCGGTCACACGCCGGATCACAGCGAATACTTGTTCCGGTCCTGGTCCGCCCGCCGCTCCAGCGCCAGCTGAATCAGCCGGTCGATCAGCTGCGGGTACGCCACACCCGAAGCCGCCCACAGGCGCGGATACATGCTGATCGAGGTGAAGCCCGGCAGGGTGTTGATTTCGTTCACAAAGATCCGTCCCGACTTTCCCGGGTCCATCAGAAAATCCACGCGCGCCAGGCCCGCGCAATCGCAGGCCTGAAAGGCGCGAATCGCCATCTCTCGCACCTGCCTGGTCTGCGCTTTCGTCAGTTTCGCCGGCACGATCAGGTTAGAACCCTCGCTCAGGTACTTCGCCTCGTAGTCGTAGAACTCTTTGCCCGGAACCACCTCGCCCACCACGGACGCCTCCGGCGCATCGTTGCCCAGCACTGCTACTTCCAGCTCGCGCGCCTTCTTCCGGCCGCCTCCAACGCCCTGCTCGACCACGATCTTCCGGTCGAACTGCGCGGCCAGCCCAATGGCCGGTCCCAGCTCCGTGCGGCTGTGCGCCTTGCTAATGCCCACCGACGACCCAAGGTTCGCTGGTTTCACGAAAACGGGATACTGCAGCCCACCTTCGATGCGTGCCTGAATCTTCTTCGGACTCTTCTCCCATTCCCCTCGCAGGAACGTCAAGTGCTTCACAATGGGCAGCTTCGCCGATGCGAACAGCCGCTTCATTATGTCCTTGTCCATCCCGGTTGCCGACCCCAGCACACCCGACCCGACATAGGCAATCCCAGCCAGCTCAAACAGCCCCTGGATGGTGCCATCTTCGCCGAATGTTCCATGTAGTACCGGAAAAACAACGTCGACGCTCAGTACGTGATCCGGACTCGAAGGCACCACGCTCCGTGCGTCCCGTTCGAAGGGGACGAGCGCCTCACTGGGAACCGGCGGCACGATCACCGATTCGCCTCTGCGCAGCACAGCGGCGGCCATCGTCGTCTCCGGATCGCCCGCGCGCAGATGCTTTTCCGGGATCGGAGTTTCTCCCGCCAGCAAGCGCTCGGCATGGGCCGCCGTTACCCACTGGCCCTGCCTGGTGATGCCGACCGGAATCACCTCGTACTTCGTGCGGTCGATTGCCTTCAAGACCGACGCGGCCGACAGCAGCGAAACCTCATGCTCGCCGCTGCGCCCGCCAAACAAAATGCCAACCCGGATTTTTTTCATGCGCCGCTGCCATTGTAATGTCCGCGTTCCAGCCAGATCGAGGCGGATATGGGATCGGATCCAGGGATCCCGCTCATTATGAATAACTAGTCAGGTTACTGGGGTCACATTCTCCATCCCTGGGCGCTGCGCAGGCCACGCTACCTCGAAAATACGCAGCCTGATGCACGCCGGCATCGAATAGCCCTTGCAACGGAGACGAAAGGCCTTTAATATGCGTCAATTGCGGCTATGAAGGCAGGCACGATTGCAGAACGGGCCGCGGAGCCCAGAATGAGCACGCCCCGGACCGCCAAACCGGTAGCTGGAGAGGGTATTTCCGTACCTCGCGGACGCATGGCACGTCATACCGTCACACTCCCGGACACCCCCGCCCCGATGCCCGCCAGCCCGGTAACCGGGACTGTGAATTCGGACGGCCACAGCGCAGCGGACCGCCCGCTGATGACGGCTCACTACATCCGCTCACGCATTGGCAAAATCTGCGTGGCCATCACCGGCGCGAGTCCTGCCGAGATGCTCCGCAACGCCGAAGACATCGTGCGCGAAAACCACTTCGTCGAATTCCGCCTCGATTACCTTCCCAATCCTGTGGCGATTATCCCGAAGGTTAAGACCTTCCTCTATGAGCGCGGCGAAGTCACAGCTGTAGCCACCTGCCGCCGTGTCGCCACCGGTGGAAAATTCAAGGGCAACATCGCCGCCGAGCTCGAAGTGCTGGAGAAGGCCGCGGTAGCCGGCTGTCACCTCATCGATATCGAACTGCAGACCGCCGAGCACCTGAAGCCTGCTCAGATGAAGCACCTGCGTTCGCGGGGCGCTGCGCTCATTATCAGTTATCACGATTTCGAGAGCACCAAAGATCTCGACAAAATCTTCGACCGCATCAAACCGTTCCAGCCTGAGTTCGCGAAGATCGTTTCCACCGCAAAGACACTCACCGACAACGTCACGATGATGCGTTTCCTCGAGCGCCGCCGCGACGAGGCCGAACTCATCGGTATCTCCATGGGCGACCAGGGAACGATCAGCCGCGTTCTCGGCCTGCGCGCGGGCAGCGTTTTCACCTTTGCCTCGGCCCACGCCGGCGAGGAAACGGGCGCCGGGCAGATCGACGCGCGCACCTTGCGCGAGGCCTGGCGCATCGATCAAATCGACGCGTCCACCAAAGTCTACGGCGTCGTCGGCAATCCGGTGCGCCACTCGCTTTCGCCGCTCATGCAAAACATGGCGTTCCGCCGCGAGACCGTGAACGCCGTCTTTCTGCCGCTGCAGACCACGCGCCTCAACGATCTGCTCACGCTGGTGCGGGAGGTTCCGCTGCATGGCCTGGCTGTCACCATGCCCTTCAAGAGCGAGATTCTGAAGCATCTGGAGAAGACGGACGCGCTCTCGGAGAAAATCGGCGCCTGCAACACGGTCGTGCGGGCGCAGGATGGCAAGCTCTACGGCTTTAATACCGACGTGGCCGCCATCGTGCGCCCGCTGGAGCGCCGCCTGCAGTTGAAAGGCGCAAAGATCCTTGTGCTTGGAGCCGGCGGCGCCGGGCGTGCCGCGGTCTTCGGCCTGGCCGAAAAGGGTGCGGAAGTCTTCATCTGGAACCGCACGGCTGAGACAGCGAAGAAGCTGGCGCGCCAGGCGAAGGCGAAGACCATCCGCAAAGAGCTGCTGGCAAAGACCAGCTTCGACGTTATCGTCAACACCACGCCCGTCGGGATGCGCGGCGTCAAGCCGGTGAACCTGCTGGAGCCGAACGAAATCAACGCCCGTCTCGTCTTCGATCTGGTCTATAACCCCATCGATACACCCCTCATCCGCATGGCGCGCGAAAAGGGGCTGCCCGTCGTCACCGGTGTGGAAATGTTCGTTCACCAGGGTGCGCGGCAGTTCGAAATCTGGACCGGCAAGCCCGCCCCCGAAGAGGAAATGCTGCGCGTCGTGGTCCATGCCCTGCGCCAGGCTGCAGGCAGCACCGAGCGCGCATGAGAGCAGATACCGGCTGCACGGTCAGCGTATCGAGCCGCTTCGAGTCCTGCCCCGGAGCACGCTGCGGCAGATGGAGGACCATCCTCATCGGTGCATAACCATCGAGTTACTGCCGGATGTCGAAGCTTTCTTAACCATCGGATTCCTCAGCGCGAAAAAAGTCTTCGGAGCGTGGCGCTCGATTGTCTATAGTGGACCAAGGAACAGCATCCCCATGAGCAGTAAAGCTACCGAATCGGCTGTCGACAGGCTCATCGCTCTGGCAACCGACGAAAAACCGGCCGGACCGAAGAACGCGAATGCGCAGGAGTACACGGACCTCGAGCAGGTTTCCGTCTTTGGCGATTCGGTGCACGAGCTTGAGCACAACCCGATGTGGAAGTCCCTGCTGCAGTTCCGCGTGCTGCTGCCCTACATCTCCCGCCTGCTGGAGATGAGCCATCCCGAGCCTTCCCCGGCCCTCACCGCCGAGCTCAAGCAGAGCATGGGAGATCTGGCAGTCGCCCAGCGCGATCTGCGCATGGTCTTCCAGGACCAGCTCTCGCAGATGAAGCGCCTTGAAGAGGAAATGACGCGCGCGCGCGAGGCATCGGAGCGCAGTGTGACGGAAAACATTGAGATGGTTGAAGATGTTCGCTCGGTGCAGTCAACCCTGAAGAAGGCTGCAATTTCCGTCGGAGTCCTCCTGCTCGTGCTCATCGGGCTCTTGATTTGGCTGCTGGTGCGCGTACGCTGACGGCTCGGATTTCAATCCGCTCCCGGTCCCCCAGGCAACAGGTGCGCCTCCTGCAGACTCTCCTGAAGATGAAGGGGGCAGCCATGGACCTACGGGACAAAAACCATCCGCGGCCGGAAATTGCTGAGCAACTTCGGCGTGGACCGGCTGAATCACAGACGCCTGGGAGACACGACGAGAAAGTTCCGTCGCCGGGGAAAGGTGTCCACGCCCGCATCGCCCGTTCGCACAAGGGTGACGTCGGGCGTCCAGGTACAAACGAGGAGATTTTTCAGGGGTCGAAACGGAAGGAAATTGCACCGTAACTCGCGGCCACCGGCGCCGGGCTGCCCGAAAAGTAGCACTCCGGTTACCCCTAACGTGGCTGAATTGCCGGTTGTGTAGTTTACAAACAGCGCTATACTGCGCCCATACCCTTGAAATTCTGCTGTACGAGGAGCTTTAATGTCGACGCTGATATTGGACGAATCGGACGTTGCCGCACAAGTGGACGACTTCAGCGCGCTGGAACAGCGGATTCTTCGCGCTATTGAGGTTGTGAAAACTGAAAAAGCTGCGCGCCAGCAGGCCGACGAGAACGCCGCACGCGTCCAGAGCCTGATGGATGCCCAGAACGCATTGCTGACCCAGGCTCAGGACCAGGTGCGCAGCCTCGAGCGCGATCGCGACCAGGTGCGCCAGCGCGTGGAGCGGCTGCTGAAGCAGCTGGATGAAATTACCTCGTGAGTCAACATGAGCCCTCCGAATATGCAGTCGATTAGCGTCGATATCTACGATCAGACGTATCGGCTGCGCGGGACGGATCGCGCCTATGTGGAGCGGCTGGCATCGATGGTAGACGCCAAGATGCGGGCCGTCGCGGCTCAGGGCCGTACCGTGGATTCACTGCGCGTCGCGGTGCTTGCCGCGCTCAACATCGCCGATGAACTGGTGCGCATCACCGACCGCTACGACGCCGTGACGGCTCCTGGCGACAATGCAGAAGCCCTGCGCAGCCGCGCCCACTCTCTCAGCGATCTGCTCGACGAAGTCCTCGAAGACGAGGATGAGCGTAAGGCGGGGTAATCCGTCCCCGCGAAGCGTCGCAAGGCGCCAGGCGGCCCACCCCTCATCCCGCTCCCAATGCCTGCCATCCGGAATCCCTGCCTTTCGTCGCTTATCGCGTGCATCCATCCTGGCTCCCGACCACACTGCGCACTGGGAGGGATCACGCAATGCGTACACGATTCGGAATCGCTTCTTTTGCTGTATGGGCAGCCTTTGGCCTCGCTGGCCAGCCTCTGCCCGCACAGTCGTCCGCTCAGCAAACCTGGGACCTGCCGCATGGCCTCGCCGTGAAGGATGCTGGTCCTCGCAGCTACCGTTTTACGGTGGACTACAACACCGCCAACAGCACCGGCCAGATCATCCAGCGCCAGCGCGTTACTGGCGATTACACCCGCGGCCTGCCGAACGGCGAAGTGATGTGGAAGAACGTCGGTGTTGCCACGGCAATCGGCGCCACGGCTCCGTTCCCGGCGCCGCAGCCGCAGAGCTACATGGAGGGATTCCGCTATCGCGACGCCCTTGACGACACCATGAGTCCGGATTTCTTCAAAACATTTCCTTCTACCGCGGTTCTTGAGCGTAACCTCGTCTGGGATACGGGCATGTTCGAGATGTTCGGCCAGAATTATTTCGACCAGCTGAAGCTGAACGAGCCGCTGCACGCCGGCCTGGATCAGGACGTGAAGATGCCGGATGTGGGCACCTTTCACAACCATGATCTGGTGCTCGAATGGGTGGGGCGCTCGCGGCGAAACGGCCAGGATTGCGCTCTCATCGACTACCGTGCGTTTTTCAACCCGGTGCAGATTGCCAGCGGCGGTATGACCCTCGACGGCCGCAGCGACTACTGGGGTGAGATCTGGGTGTCGCTCGCGACGAAGCAAATTGAATATGCCACCATCTACGAGGAAGTCACCGGGGAAATGAAGCTGCCCGGCCAGGCCGCTCCCCAGCCTCTCAGCGTCTTCCGCACCGGCAGTTTGGAAGCGCTGAACCCGCAGGAATAGGCAGCTCATGACGACGGCGAAAGTAACCCCGTTCAAACACAAATGGACGTTCTCCCTGCTGTGGACCAACATTGCCGTGGCGGTGGTGGACCTGATCGTTTTCATGGTCGGTCCGGCTCGCACCGCCGCTACTGTGCTGCACACTCTGGCCTTCACCTTTGTCTACGCGAACCTGACCAGCGCTCTCGCGATGTGGGTGCTGGGCTGGCTGATCGATCGGCTGATGGTCCGCAAGGTTCCGCCGTGGATCGTGGTGATTCCGGGGATCCTGGTCTTCACCGTCGGGGGCTGCCTGGCGGCGCAGGCGCTGCTGACAGCGCTGGGTGCCGCGAGCCCGCAGCGCTTCTGGCCGGACTACTACGGCACCCTCCGCTTCGCCGTCCCGCTGGCGCTGGTCTTCGGCCTCGGCGCCATGACCCACGCCACGCTGCTGGCGCGCGTCCAGTCGATGGAGCAGGAGCTGCACGAAAAGGAGATCGCCGACGAGCGGTCGCGCAAGCTGGCCGCGGAGACGAGGCTGCGTTCGCTCGAGTCCTGGATCCATCCCCATTTCCTCTTCAACACGCTCAACTCCATCAGCGCCCTCATCGCCGTCGATCCGGCCCGCGCCGAGCAGATTGTGGGCCGCCTCGCAACCCTGCTGCGCGCCTCGCTCGATACCAGCGACCATCCCCTGATTCCGCTGCGGCAGGAGATGGCGATGGTGGAAAGCTACGTCGACATTGAAAAGGTGCGCCTCGGCGGCAAGTTGCGCGGAACCATGGACGTGCCCGCCGCGCTGGAAGAAACCGGCGTGCCCCCCATGTCAGTGCAGTCGCTCGTGGAGAACGCCGTGAAACACGGCATCACCCCGCGGCCGGAAGGGGGTGAGGTCGGCGTCACGGCGCGCACTGAGGACAGCAGCGTGCGGATCGAAGTGCGCGACACCGGCCCCGGCTTCGACCTGACTTCCATGCGCGCCGGCCACGGTCTCGACAAGCTCGTGCAGCGGCTCGATGCACTGTTCGGCGACAAAGCCCGACTGAACATCTCCTGCAGGGACGGCTATTCTGTCGTCGAGATGATTGTGCCGCGCGTATGAAGCTGCGTGCTTACCTGGTGGACGACGAACCCCTCGCCCTCGAGCGCCTCCGGCGTCTTCTCGAGAAGACCGGCCGCGTAGACGTCATCGGCGCCACTACCGTCCCCGAAGACGCCGTGGCCGCGCTGACACAGAGCCCGCCGGATGTCTGCTTCCTCGACATTCAAATGCCGCGCCTCAGCGGCTTCGAGGTTCTGGCGCAACTGCCCAGCCAGCCCGTCGTGATCTTTACCACGGCTTACGACCGATATGCCCTGCAGGCATTTCAGGTGAACACCGTCGACTACCTCCTCAAACCCATTGAGCCCGAAGCTCTGGATCGAGCTCTGAATAAAATCGAGCGGCTGCGAACCTCGGCGGAGCCCGCAACGTTTGATCTGCAGGCAATGATCCGGCAAATGACCGAGTCGCTGCGCGACGCAAGCCGCGACGGCAGGCCGGATTATCCCGACCGTATCGCCTCGCGTCTGGGCGACCGCCTCTGGTTCCTCGACCTCGATCGAGTCTCCCACTTTTACGCTGAGGACAAGCTCACCTATGCGGTTTCCGAAGGCAAGGCGTATTGCGTGGACCACGCCATCGGGGAACTCGAGAAGAAACTCGATCCCAGGAAATTCGCGCGCATCCACCGCGCCACTCTTGTGAGCTTCGCCTTCATCCGGGAGGTGACATCGCTCCCGGGAGGCGCTTTGAACGTCCGCCTGAAGGACGGCCGCGACCTGACCGTTGCACGCGATCGGGTGCGCGCCTTCAAAGCTCGGCTGGGCTTGTAGTCTCAGCCTTGCGCCGTCGCGTCCATCCCCGGCCGCCATCGCCGCACATGCCGGCAATACGCCTCGTAATCCGGTCCGAACTTCCGGCGCAGCGTCGGTTCCTCGTAAAGAATCACAAAGGCGTGGAAGAACAGCAGAAAACCGGCACAGTAAAGCAGCAGTGCCGCGGATTGGCAGAAGAGCGCGGCTCCGGCCAGCGCCAGGGCTGCGCCCATGTACATCGGGTTGCGCACGAATCGATATGGCCCGCGCACCACCAGGCGGCGCGGCGCATCGAACGGCGCCGGCGTTCCCTTGCCGATGCTCACAAAGCTGACGACGCACCAGGCCGTGAGCGCAGCGCCAATGGTCGCCACAATTATGCCCGCAATCTGCGGCGCTGCCATCCCCGCGGGCCGGTTGATTCCTGACCACGCCAGGACACGGACGGGCAGATAAATGAGCAGCAGCCCGACGAAAAGCGTGCCGTACGCGATCGTGCGCATCACTAAAAACATATTCGCTGCCTTTCGTTGAGCGGAGTCTAGTCCGCGCCGGTCGCCGGGTCAAAGGGGGAAAACGAGCATCCGATAGCGTGCGTGTCGACGCTCATTGCCCCGATGCCGGTTGCCTCGAAAAGGAGCGCGAGAATCCGGGGAAGCGGCTATGGCGTCGGGGCGCGGCAGCCTGGTATAGTCTGCGGATCATCGCTTCGCAAGGACTTTGCCATGAAAAGGATCGCCCTGCTCCTGCTTCTGAGTCTGCCTTTCGGCGCCAGTGCGCAGAGCAAGCAGCCGCCCACTACACTGCGCGGCATTCTGCTGGAGGAACTGCACACCACGCACGACCAGGAAGACTGGTTCGTCCCGGCAAGCGTTGCAGTGCAGGGGTTGACGCCCGAACAGGCCAACTGGAACCCTGGGCATGGCGGCCATTCTGTGGGACAACTTGCGTACCATCTCTGGTTCTGGGATTCGCGTGCGCTGCTTCGGTTTAACGGGCAGAAACCAGGCGCGTTCGACGGGAACAACGACGAAACCTTCAATGACTTCAGCGCGGCACAGTGGGACGATCTGGTGAAGAAGCTCAATCAGGTGATGAGCGACTGGGAGACCGCCGTGCAGTCGGCGGACGATCAGAAACTGGCCGCCAACGCCTCGCTCGTGGAGCATGTCGCGGCACACAACGCCTACCACATCGGGCAAATCCTCTATGTGCGCAAGCTCGAAGGTGCGTGGGACCCGAGCAAAGGCGTGCATTAGTGCACAGGCGCTTCAACCCGCTTCCGTGACGGCGGTCACCGTCGCCCGGCGGACACGGCGGTAGAGTATTGGGTCGGACTCGGCCCAGCCAGCCCTGGCGACGAAAGGCTCGCCCCTTCGGGCGAGGCCCGCCATGCCGCTCGAAAGCCTTCTCCAGGAAATCCGCCACGCCCTGCGCCAGCTCTGGAAGAACCCCGGCTTCACCCTCCTCGCCGTCTGCACTCTCGCCCTCGGCATCGGCGCCAACAGCACCATCTTCAGCTGGATCAGCGCCACTCTGCTCCACCCCATTCCCGGCGTTGCGCACACCGATCGCATGGTCACCATCCAGCGCGGAGAGCGCAGCGAGCACCCGAGCCCGCCCTTCTCGTATCCCGATTTCGTCGATCTGCGCGACAACACGAAAACGCTCACCGGCCTGCTCGCCTACCACGACGACTTCATGTCCATCACCGGGACGGGGAAGCCGGAACGCATCTATGGCGCGCTGGTCTCCGCGAATTACTTCGACGTCCTCGGCGTCCATCCGCTTCTCGGCCGCACCCTGCTGGCCTCGAACGCAACCGAAGCTGCCGGGCAGGCGGAAGTCATCCTCGGTTATGACCTGTGGCGCAACCATTTCGGCGCCGATCCGGCCGTCGTCGGCCGCATCGTCGAGATCAACCGCCATCCTTACACCATCGTCGGCGTCGCTCCCAAAGACTTTGAGGGCTGCAAAAGTGGACTGCGCGCCGATGTCTGGATTCCCCTGGGCATGGCCCGCCAGGTTTGGGGCTTTCGCTGGATGGACGACCGCGGCGTCTCCTGGCTGAACGTCCTCGGCACGCTGCGCCCCGGCGTCGATCGTCGTCAGGCGGAAGACGAGCTAAATCGCCTGATGCAGCAGATCGCCGCGCAGTACGCGACCTCGCACCAGGGCAACAACCGGCTCTCTACGGACCCGCTGTGGCGTTCGCCTTTCGGCGCCAACGTCTACCTGGCGGGAACACTGCCCATGCTGATGGCGCTGGCCGCGGTGCTACTGCTGCTGGCCTGCGCGAACGTCGCCAACCTCCTGCTGGTTCGGAGCGTGTCGCGGCGGCGTGAATTCGCCATCCGCCTCGCCCTCGGCTCCAGCCGCTGGCGGCTGGTGCGCCAACTGATGGCTGAAGTCCTGCTGATCGCGCTTTCTGGCGGATCGGTCGCTTTCCTCGTCACCCTCTGGACTTCCCACCTGCTGGCCGCCTTTCTGCCCGTCAATTCGTTGCCCATCACCGTCAACGGAAGCGTTAATCTCAACGTCCTGTTCATCACGATTCTCGCGTCCATCGCCACCGCCGCGGTTTCCGGTATCGTCCCCGCGCTCCGCGCCTCGCATCTCTCGCCTTTGCCCGTGCTGAAAGACGAAGCGCAGAGCATATCCGGGGGCCTCGGCAAGTCGCGTCTCACCTCCGGCCTCGTTGTCGCACAGGTTGCGCTGTCGCTCGTCCTGCTCAGCTGCGCCGGGTTGCTCGTACGCAGCCTCAGTGCGGCTGCCCACTCCGATGTGGGGTTTGACCCCGGCCACGTCTTGCTGGCCTCGTACGATCTCGGCCCCACGGAGTTCAGTGCCGCCCAGGGCATCGCCTTCGATCACGAACTGCTGACGCGGCTTCGCGCATTGCCGGGCGTGCAGTCCGCCACGCTCGCCGATTTCTCGCCCCTCAGCTTCACCATTCACTCCGATGGCGTTCTGCCGGAGGGCTACGTTCCGCACCCGCATGAATCCATGGAGGCAGATCGCGGCAGCGTGGGGCCGAACTACCTCGAAACCCTGCGGACGCCGCTCCTCGCCGGCCGTGATTTCACCGACGACGACAAGGCAGACACGCAGCCAGTCGCCATCGTCAACCAGGCTTTTGTCGATCGTTACTGGCCCGGACAAAACGCCCTTGGCAGGCGCATCGAAATCGCGGGCCTCCGCCTGACCGTTGTGGGCGTGGCGGCCAACGGGAAGTACCGGAGGCTGGTGTACGCCCCGGCGCCGCTGGTGCTGGCATCGTTCTGGCAGAGCTACCGCAACGAAACCATCCTGCACCTGCGCGTCGCCGGCGATCCGCTCACATATGCCGCGGCGGTGGAGCGCACGATAGCCAGCCTGAATCCCGACCTGCCACTGTTCGACGTAACCAGTCTCCAGGCCAACATGCAGATGGGTAACGTCTTCGAGCGCATCGCGGTCGATCTCGCCGGTTCGTTCGGAGTGCTGGCGCTGCTACTCGCCACTGTCGGCCTCTACGGCGTTGTCGCCTATACAACCAGGCAGCGGACCCACGAGTTCGGCATCCGCATCGCACTGGGCGCCGAGAAGGCAGCCATCTTCCGACAGGTCCTCGCTCAGGGACTGCGCCTCACCCTTACCGGCGTTATCGTCGGCCTGGCTGCAGCGCTCATCCTCACGCGTTTTCTGCGCAGCATGCTGTTCGGCGTCGGCGTCGACGATCTGCTCACCTACGGCATCGTCATCCTGGTGCTGGGAGTGGTTGCACTGGCCGCCTGCTACGTTCCTGCGTGGCGCGCCACAGGAATTCATCCCATGGCCGCTCTTCACCACGAATAGCCCCACCGTATCCTCTGCGACTTTCCAGGCTTCTGAGCAACCCGGCGCATTCAAAAGCTGCTCTGTAATACGCAGGAGCCCCGGAGTTCTCCCAAACATGACCTGCCATCGCCTGTTGCTCGCCGCCTTCGTTCCCGGCACGACAGTGACACTCACCGCACACTCCACCCCCGGCTTCGAACTGAACCGCGATACCTACCCCGCCCCGAGCAATCCCTATACCTTCAACGCAGTTGTTACCGGCGATTGCACCATGGCGGCAAGCCGGATTTTGTCGTCACGGGCGGAACTCCGGGACCGGCCTGCCCAGCCGCGGAGAAATCAGCGTCGATTTGTGGCGGGACCTCCTGTGTGGACACGTCGCAGAATCTGTCCAGCAGCGACCACAGTCTGGTCTTCAAGCTGTGGGACAACCAGGGGAACAGCTACGAGTCACAGAAGACGATCACGGTGCAGTAAGGCTGACTGGGAGGGTGCAGGTCGACTGCCTGTGCCTTTTCCCTGCCGATGCAGGATGGCTCGGTCCCCTGCACGGGCTCAGTGAAGACATCGCGAATAGCCATTCCTCACGATTTCGGAGTCCAGGAGTTCTCCCACACATGCCCCGGTATTGTCTCTTGCTGGCCACCGTCCTTCTCGGCACGACTATAACGCTTTCCGCCCAATCCACACTCAGCTTTGAACTCAATCGCGACACCTATAGTGTCTACAACGGACTCACCATCGCGCAGGGTGACTTCAACAACGACGGCAAGCCCGACCTGGTATTGGGAGGCGGCGAGAGCGCCAACGAGCTGACCCTGCGGCTGGGCAACGGCGACGGTACCTTTCAACCTCCGCAGGTCGTCGGCCCGGTCCACAACACGATCCTCGATCTGGCGGCCGCAGATATGGACCATGACGGCAACCTGGACGTGGTCGCCCTCGATATCACGGGAGATTTCGCCGTCTTCTTCGGCAACGGCAACGGCACCTTTCAGGCGCCGGTTGAGGTCGCGACCACCGCGTCTCCGCGCACGCTGGCAGTCGGCGACTTCTTTGGCGACGGCCACCTCGACGTTGCCGTGGGCGATATCGACGGCAACATCGAGCTCTTCAAAAATAGCGGCGGACGCAGCTTCGTGCTCGCCAGGACTGTGACCCTCGCCGCCAACACCGATGTCCTCCGGGTCCGCTCCGGCGACATCAACGACAACGGCATTACGGACCTGGCCGCGGTGACGCAAACGGGCGCGTATGTGCTGTGGAACAACGGGAGCGGCACATTCACCACGGATCAACTCGGCAGCTACGTCAACGCCGTCGACCTCGGCGTCGGCGACCTGAATCAGGACGGTATGGCGGACATCATCGTGTCCTACACCTGCAATCCCGTCCCGACCAACAATCCCGACAAAGGGCCGCAATATAACAGCTGTGCGGGATTCGATGTCTTCTACGGCCAGGGAGGCAACAAGACCTACAAGCGCACGGTGGTGAGCTATAACGGCGCACAGCCCGGCGAGCAGCCGCTGGCGGTCGATGTGAACGGAGACGGCATCGGTGACATCGTGGCCGTCACCAATCCCAGCGGGACCGGCGGAGCGGAATTGTACGTCTGGCTGGGGCAGCCGGATGGGTCGTTCGTGCAGAAACCGGAAATCTGGGCCGCATCCTCCGATGGATTCGGCGGACTGGTGCCCGGCGACTGGAACCGTGACGGGATGATGGACTTTGCCATGTCTCTGCCAGGCGATGCCCAGACGGAGATCTACATCAACGGCGGCACTCGCGCACCCTGCACAACCGGCCAAATCAGTCCCACCGTCACCGTCTGCGAGCCGGTCGACAACACGTATTCCGCCAGCCCGGTTTGGCTGAAAGCCACCACGTACGACACGAATACAGTGACGGCTCTGCAGGAATACATCAACAACAAGGAAGTGTACTCGGGAGACGTCAGCAGCTTCGATCGGTCCTTTGCCGTGAACCCGGGGACGCACTTCTTCGTCACCAAGGCGTGGGATAACAAGGGGGTCAGCTTCCGATCCGACCGTCACGTGACTGTGTACAACGGCTCACCGGGTCCGGCGTGTCCCGCTGCAGCGGGAACGGCCAACATCTGTCTGCCCTCGGGGACAAGCAGCAGTTCGCCGGTGCATATTCTGGCAAACGGCTATCCTGCCTGGGTTCCCACCGCAGCCCAGCTCTACATCAACGGCAACCTCGTGGTGAATAGTCAGGGCTGCAACAGCAGCGGCGATTGCGGCGGCGGGACTTCGTACGTAGACACCTGGCAAACCCTCTCCAGCGGAACCTATGACATTGTCTTCAAGCTGTGGGATGCCAACGGAAATGTCTATCAGGCGCAGAAGACGATCACGGTCAACTGATGGATGGGCGTGTCGGCGCGGTGCTGGACCGTGCCGATTGCGTTCCGGGCTGAGACAGAGAAAGGGAGCGAATGGTTTTGGGAAAGCGGAAAATCCGCTAAATCGGCTGGGTGCGCCACCGGCTTGCCAAAAGGGTCCGGGATGGTTAGCATCCAGTCAAGAGACCGGCCTGCAAAGCAGGTGAGGACGGTCAACGCTGGATGAACCTACATTCATGCGAACAGGGAGCTCGACTCGACAATCGGCTCGGTGTGCAGTGTCCGCCAGTTCGGAATGCCTAAAGAGCCGCGGAGAGTTCCCACCGTCTTAGGACGGGTTCACCAGCGCATCGTCCCACGGCCGCGCGGGTCGGTTCTTCTTTCTGTGCCCCGCCTGTCCCTCCGCGACGCGTGTATCCCCTGCTTTTCCATCTCGGCCGCTTAGCCATCCCCACGTACGGCGTTTTCACCGCACTGGCCCTGCTCTGCGCGCTGGGCGTCGCCGTCTGGCTGGCTCGACGCAGCGGACTGGCTGCCGACAAAGTCTGGAACCTCGGCCTCATTGCTATCCTCGCCGCGCTCTTCGGCGCCCGCCTTCTGCTCATCGCGGCCAATATGCGCGTCTTCCGCCTGCACCCGTTCTGGGTTCTTGGCCTCGCCGCCGTTCCCGGCGCATGGATCGCCGTCGGCGGCGCAGCCACCGGCCTTGCGGCTGCCGTCCTATACGCTCTCGCTGAAGGCCTGCCGCTGCTCCGCACCGCCGACATTGCCGCTCCCGGCGTTGCATTCGGTTTCGCCGTTAACCAGATCGGCGCGTTCTGCGGCGGACTCGCGTGGGGCAGGCCCACCACTCTCCCCTGGGGCGTCACCTATCGCAGCGTCGTCGCCTGGCTGTGGTACCGCACGCCGCTCGGCGACAAGCTGCATCCCGTCCAGCTCTACGATGCGGCCGCTTCGCTGGCCATTTTCGCTCTGCTCCTGTGGATGCCTCGCAGGCGTCCCGGCGAAGTGGCCGGCGCCTGGCTCTTTCTCTATGGCCTGTGCCGCTTCTTTGTCGAGTTCTTTCGCGGTGACGAAGTCAGGCTGCTCGGCGGCGCATGCTCTCTGCCCCAGGTCCTGGCAGTAGTCGGGGTTCTCGCCGGCGGCGCGCTCTGGCTGCGCAAAATGCCGGAGCAGCGACCGGCAGCCGTCCAGACGTCATAACGGAGTTCGTCTCCCACGTCAGTGCGCCGTTGAGCCTGCTCCGTTTGACCGGTCCGGTTTTTCCGTGCCATTATCGAATCTCGATTACAGGATCAGTGGCAATTCGGGCAACGGTCCTGTGACATTCCGCAGTGTTTTTCCGGCTGCGGAGATAGCCGCCTGGCCGTGATCCTCGTGTTTCCTGAGCGCCCGCGATGAAGTCCGCCAGCAATCTGCCGAGACTGGTCCTGCTCTTTCTATTCGCCGTCGCCGTTCCGCGCTTGTGGGCCCAGGGGCCTCCGTACCAGATCGACGATCCCGTGCCGGTCGACCTGCATCATTACGAGTTCTACATTTTCGGCGGCGTCGACGGAACCACGGCGGAGATCGATTCCACCGGCCCGGCCTTCGAGTTCAACTGGGGCGCCATTCCACGCGTCCAGCTGCACGCGATCCTCCCCTGGGGGGTGGTGGCTCCATCCAACGATCCTGTCTATCTTCCCGGCGGAGCCGGACCTACCGGGTTTGGCCTCACGGATATGGAGTTGGGCGCCAAGATTGCTTACATCAAAGAGACGAAGTACATTCCACAAGTTGGCACCTTCACCATGTTCGAATTGCCGACCGGCAGTTATTCCAAAGGGCTCGGTGTCGGCAAGGTCTGGTACCGGCTTCCCGTCTGGCTGCAGAAAAACTTCGGCAATTGGCTCCTCGACGGCGGAGCGGGTGAAACTGTCGTTCCCCAAACCAGCTATCGCAACTTCCCCTACGGCGGATTCCTGCTGAAATATACCTTCGGCGAACGCCTCGAGTTCGGCGGAGAGGTCTTTTCTCACGGCCGCGAGGGCTTCGCCGCGGCGCAAACACAAGCCTCCACCCTAATTGACATGGGCGGGGTCTACCACTTTAAACACAACCCCAACCATCAGTTCCTGTTCTGCTACGGACACTCCATCGCCGGCCAGACCGAGAACTACGCCTACGTCGGCATGTACTGGACCTGGGGCAAAGACGACAAAAAGCCTGATGCTGACCATGCGTTCCTGTGGCAGGAAGCGAGCCACCGCGGGTTCCGGTAGCCAGCGGGAATCAGAGAAGGAGTTGCACGATGGAAATCACGGCACGGGGACTCTGGACGATGATCCACGGCATGGGATTCGGAGCTCTCTACCTGCTCGCCTGTTCCGGCGCGATTGTCGAAGTGTGGCGTCGCGGGTCTCCTTCAGCCATGCCTGCGGCCGGATCAATGGCACATAATGCCCGGGACCTCCAGTAATCTCTATGAGAAGACATCGACCGATCAGTGCACTGAATCAGGAACTCTACATCGGACTCGTTCGCCTGCACGTGCTGCATCACGCGGCGGAAGAGCCGATCTTCGGTCTTGGCATCATTCAGGAACTCGGCCGCCACAGCTATCGCCTCGGCCCCGGCACCATTTACCCGCTCCTGCACAGCATGGAGCGCCGCGGCTGGCTGCGATCGGAAAAGCGCCTTGTCGACAGCCATCATCGAAAGGTCTATACCGCAACCTCCGCAGGACGCAAAGCCCTCGCGCAGGCCCGCAGGCAGGTGAGGGAATTGTTCGAGGAGATGTGCGAATGAGCACACCATTGCGCAGGCTCTCCGGCAGAATTCCTATACTAGGCATATGAAGGGTTGTGCACTCGCTTTGCTTCTTGCAGTTGGTCCTGGCCTTTCTGTCCACGCGCAGCAGTTGCCCTCCGGCATACCCGCTCCTGTCTATCTGTGGCCGCAGGGCGCACCCGGAGCGCTCGGCCAGGGCGAGGCCGACAAGCCGCGCATGTACGCCTTCCTGCCGGAGAAGCGCTCCACCAGCACCGCCGTGCTGGTCATACCCGGCGGCGGATACGAGCACGTCGCCATCGGACACGAAGGCGTGCAGATCGCCGGCTGGCTCAACACCCAGGGCGTCGCCGCCTTCGTGCTCGATTATCGCGTGGCGCCCTATCGCTATCCCGCTCCCATCGAAGACGGCGAACAGGCTCTGCGGCTGATCCACGAGCATGCAGCGGAATATGGGATCGATCCGAATCGAGTGGGCGTGTGGGGCTTTTCGGCGGGCGGACATCTGGCTTCGACTCTGGGCACGCTGTGTACCGGCGAGGCGCATAGGGTGGGAGGCGCGCAGATCAACTGCGCGCGGCCAGCGTTTTTGGTGCTGGCCTATCCGGTCATCAGCATGGAGCTTCCGGAGGCGCATGCTGGCTCTCGGAAGGCTTTGCTGGGTACGGACCCGGACGCAGCGCTGGCACATGCGCTGTCAAATCAGTTCAACGTGACCGGCGAAACTCCGCCCACCTTCCTTTTCGCCACCACCAGCGACCCCACCGTCCCCGTCCGCAACAGCCTCGACTTCTACAGTGCGCTCGTCGAACATCACGTTCCCGCTGAACTCCACATCTACGACTACGCCAACCACGGCTGCGGCCTCTGCGGATCCATCGTGCCGCTCTCCACCTGGCCCATGCTCCTGCGCAACTGGCTCGTCCAGCGCGGTTGGATCCCGCCCGACGCGCCACCCCCTCCGCCGCCCCAGCCCAATCTCCCGGCGTGGATTGACAGATTGGCCGGACCGGGCCAGTTCGACGGCCATTGGTAACCATGACGCGTACATATTCCGTTCCATCGGAAGCCGCCGGCCAGCGTCTCGACGCCTGGCTGGCCGCGCAACTCAAAGGCGTCAGCCGCGAGCGCGTGCATCTCCTAATCGATCAGGAAAAGGTCCGCCTGGACGGCAAGTCCCCCCGCGCCTCCCATCGCCTGCGCGGAGGAGAAACCGTCGAGGTCGTCGGCGATCCCGTGCCTCCGCCGCTGAAGGCCTTCGCGGAAGATATTCCCCTGTGCGTCGTCTACGAAGACGACGCCTTCTCGGTCATCGACAAGCCCGCCGGCATGATGGTCCACGCCGGCGCCGGAGCGACCGAATCCGGCACCCTCGTCAACGCTCTCCTCCACCGCTATCGCACCCTCTCCACCACCGGCGGCGACCTGCGGCCCGGCATCGTTCATCGCCTCGACAAGCAAACCAGCGGCCTGATCGTCGTTGCCCGCAACGACGCCTCCCATCTGCGCCTGGCCCAGATGTTTTCCCGCCGCGAGATGCGCAAGACCTACATCGCGCTGGTTCACGGCCACCTGAAGCTCGACACAGGCACCATCGACGCGCCAATCGCGCGCGATCTGATCCGCCGCACCCGCATGACCACCCGTCGCGAATCCGGCGCGCGCGCTGCCGTCTCGCATTACACCGTAGTGCGCCGCATCACGTCGCAGTGGGGAAAATTCACGCTGCTTTCGGTCCGCATTGAGACCGGCCGGACGCACCAGATTCGCGTCCACCTGGCGTCTATCGGTCATCCTGTCGTCGGCGACACCCTCTACGGCGCGCCCGCCCGCCTGCAACGCGAAGGCGCTGGCGACAGCCTCGCCCTCGGTCGGAACTTCCTCCATGCCGCCGAGCTCGAATTCACACATTTAATGACCGGAGAGCCGCTCCGGCTGCAGTCAGCGCTGCCGTCAGAGCTGGAAACGTTCCTGAAGACGGTCGAAGGGGGAGACAAACCCACAGTAAGGCAGTCGAACAAGAAATCGTAACAGTTACAAATAATACAGCAACCTGAAAAGGAGAATTGTTCCATGAAGGTCTTATATACGGCGGATGTAACCGCAGAGGGTGCGCGCCACGGCCATGTGCGCAGCTCCGATGGGCTGCTCGATCACGATTTGGCGCAGCCTCCTGGAATGGGCGGCCGCGGCGACAAGACGAATCCCGAGCAGTTGTTTGGTGCGGGCTATGCGGCATGTTTCGGCGGCGCCGTCGAATACATGGCCCAGCAGGCCGGCAAGAAGACTGGCGTCGTCACGGTGCGAGCACGCGTCGGCGTGGGCCCGTTCGATGAAGGTCAGGGAGAGGGCTTTACTCTGCGCGTGGAACTGGACGTCACCATCCCGGAGCAGGACCAGGCTGGCGCCGAGGAACTGGCCGCGGCGGCTCATCGCGTCTGCCCCTATTCGAACGCGACGCGCGGGAATATTGAGGTGGTGGTAAGAGCCCACGGAGGTAAGTAGAACTCCGAGTTCCTCCGCCCCTTACGCAAAGGCAGCCTGGTCAAATAAATCCCTTACTTTTTTGCCCGTGTGTGTTTACACTGGAGCCCATTTCTCGCTGGGAGAACGACTATGGCCCAGCTGTCTGCGTTGCCAGGCCGAAAGAGACCGGTCCGACCCCGATGGGGACGCCACATCCCGCAGCTTCGCTCCCGGAAACCGGGGAGAACACCGAGGTGGCGGCTCTGGATCAAAGTCAGGAAGGTCTTTTTGGTGGCGTGGAAAGCGACGACCATCCCCCGCGTGTTGCTGGCTGCGTTCGGCTTGCCGCTGCTCCTCTACATCTGGCGAGAGGTCACGCGCGACGTTCTGATCATTGACCCACTTATCGTTCCGAAACAGTTGAGCGAATCCGGACTGACGCCGGAGGCCATGGCGGCTCTGGTTGGCGATAGAATGCGGCAGATCGAGACGTCGACGCGAACCATCATGAAGAAGGATCAACTCACGATGGTCCCAGACTCGCCCCCGAGCATCGAGGTTCCGGGGACGCGGTTCGACCTGAAAGCGGTTGTCGAGATGACAAGGGCTGTATTCGGGGTCTACCCGAGGCATATTGGAGGCGTCATCGTCTTCCTCCCTGCCTCTTCCCTGGGCACCGGCACGGATTCCGCGAAGCGAACAGCCAGAGTGATGATTTTCGTGACGGAGGGGCAGAAGCTGAGTCCGGCGGTCAGCGAGAATGCTTCCGCAGACGATGTGGATGGACTGGTGCAAGTTGCCGCAGAGGCCGCTCTCGGGCAGGTGAATCCGTACGTGCTGGGCAGTTACGACGAGCAACATCGTCGCTATGACCAGGCTACTGGGCTTGCAGGAGAGATTCTTCAGAATCGATCTGCGGGGCCGCTCTACAGGGCCGCCGCCGCAAACCTGATCGGCAACGTACTTTCCGACGAGAAGAAGTACGACGAGGCGATCGCGGAATACCGGGAGGCTCTCGAAATCGATCCCCGGCTTGTGCTTGCCTGGTCCAACTGGGGCCGCATACTTGTTCTTAATAAGAGATATGACGAAGGGATCGCGAAATATCAGAAGGCCACAGAGATCGATCCGAATTTTGCGATTGCCTGGAACAACTGGGGCGCGGCGCTTCATGACGAGAAGAAAGGTGATGAAGCGATTGCGAAATACCGAAAGGCCCTTGAGATTGAGCCAAATTACGCACTTGCATGGGACAACTGGGGCGACGAGCTTTATCAGGGAGGGAAACTTGATGAAGCCATTGCGAAATTCCAGAAAGCAACCGAGGTCGATCCAGATTTCGCGGCCGCCTGGAGCGACTGGGGCCTCGCCCTCTACTACGAGAAGAAATACGACGAAGCCATTGCGAAATTCCAGAAGGCGACCGAGATCGATCCGAATGGCGCAACTGCCTGGTACGGCTGGGGCAGCGCGCTCGATAGCCAGACGAAATATGACCAGGCTGCAGTGAAATTCCAGAAGGTAACCGAGATCAACCCGAGTGACGCGGCCGCATGGAACAACTGGGGCAGCGCACTCGATCACGAGAACAAATATGACGAGGCCATCCCGAAATACCGGAAGGCCATAGAGATCGATCCTAAGCTGGCTGTTGCCTGGTACAATTGCGGCGTGGCGCTCGAGAAGCTTGGCAGGACCACCGAAGCCGACGAGAATTTCGCAAGGGCCCGCGCGCTGGGCCACTCCGGATAGCGGTCTTTAACGCCTACAGCTTCTGCGACCGCGTCACATCGCGCACACCCGGCAGCCGCCGCAGTCCCTGGATCAGCAGCGTCAGGTGCCGCACGTCTTCGGCGTCGATGACAAACTCGATCTGAGCGTCGCCCGCATCTCCCGGATGCGTCTCCACCGTGCGGATGTTCGCGTTGCCGTCGCTGATCACCGCCGTGATCTCCTTCAGCATCCCGGCGCGGTCGTCGCAGTGCACCGTCAGCTTCACGGGATAGGTCTGTGGATGTCCGGCCTTCTCCTCCGCCGTCCGCGCCCACTCCACGGCAATCCGCCGGTCGGCCTCATAGAGCAGGTTCTGCACGTTGGGACAATTGCGCGCATGCACGGCCACGCCCTTGCCGCGCGTCACGTA
The DNA here is from genome assembly GCA_030041435.1 of Acidobacteriaceae bacterium. Classification (GTDB taxonomy): domain Bacteria; phylum Acidobacteriota; class Terriglobia; order Terriglobales; family Acidobacteriaceae; genus Palsa-343. The sequence goes on along the minus strand of JASHNW010000118.1, from coordinate 26,675 downwards.
GCCGATGATCTCCTCGCCCCGAATCGGATTACAACACTTCGCCCGATATACCAGAAGCTCGTTCTGCCCCTCCACCACCAGCGAGTCCGATCCGCTGCTCGCCGCCACCCTCCGCACCGCATCCGCTCCCGGAGTAATCGGCGCAGCCTCCGGCTCCTGCTGGGGATGCATCAGCGCGGGCGCCAGGCGATTCAGCACCTGCCGCGCCGAATATTTCCCAAACCCAATCGACGCCATCAGATCGCTCGGCGTTGCGAGGCTGTAGTCCGCCGCCAGCCGCGCGAAGTCTGACTCCTCGAACTGCGACAGGGGAATCTTGTACTTGCGCGCCTCGCGCTCCAGCAGCTTCCGCCCAATGTCGATGGCGCGCTCGCGCTGGTGCTCGTTCAGCCAGTGCCGGATCTTATTGCGAGCCCGCGAGCTCTTCACAAACGTCAGCCAGTCGCGGCTCGGCGTGTGCCCGTTCTGTGTGATCACTTCCACAATGTCGCCATTGCGCAATTTCGTCCGCAGCGGCACCATGCGCCCGTTCACGCGCGCGCCCACGCAGGTGTGGCCCACTTCGGTGTGAATCGTGTACGCGAAATCCAGCGGCGTCCCGTCGCGCGGCACCACGACCACCTTGCCCTTCGGCGTAAACGTGTACACCTCTTCGGGAAACAGATCGATCTTCAGCGTCGACAGAAACTCGTTGGGATCGGTCATGTCGCGCTGCCACTCCACCAGTTGCCGCACCCACGCCAGCCGCTGCTCGTCGCGCGCGCTCACCGGCGACCCGCCCTGCTTGTACTTCCAGTGCGCCGCGATGCCCTCTTCCGCGATGCGGTGCATTTCCTCGGTCCGAATCTGCACCTCGAACTGATGCCCGCCCTCACCCATCACAGTAGTGTGCAGTGACTGATACAAATTCGGCCGCGGCATGGCGATAAAGTCCTTGATGCGGCCCGGCACCGGACGCCAGATGCTGTGGATGATCCCGAACACCGCGTAGCAGTCCTGCACGCTGGTTGTGATCACGCGCAGCGCCAGCAGGTCGTACACCTGATCGATCGACGTCTGCGACTTCACCAGTTTCTGGTGGATCGAGTAAAGCCGCTTGATGCGCCACTCCACCCGCGCTTTGATATTGTTCTCGCGCAGCTTCTCCGAGAGCAGCGCCTCGACGCCGGAAAGGAACTGCTCGCCTTCAGACCGCCGTGCTTCCACAGCCTCGTGCAGCTGGTCCCATGTGATCGTGTCCACGTAGCGGAACGCCAGGTCTTCCAGCTCGCCGCGCAGTTTGCCCATGCCCAGCCGGTGCGCCAGCGGCGCATAAATGTCCAGCGTCTCCCGCGCGATGGACCGCTGCCGGTCCGGAGACAGATGCTCGAGCGTGCGCATGTTGTGCAGCCGGTCGGCTAGCTTGATCAGCACGACGCGCACGTCGCTCACCATGGCCAGCAACATCTTGCGCACGTTCTCCGCCTGCCGGTCTTCGCGATTCGCAAACTGGATTTTGTCGATCTTCGTCACGCCATCGACGATGTGCGCCACCTGTTCGCCAAACTTCGCGACGATGTCCTCGGTGGTCACCGGGGTGTCTTCCACGGCGTCGTGCAGCAGGCCCGCGGCAATCGCCGTCGAGTCCAGCTTCATGTCCGCCAGCACCAGCGCTACCTCCAGCGGATGCAGCACGTAAGGCTCGCCGGAGGCGCGCAGCTGCCCGTTGTGGTGTTCGAGGCAGAACTGCCACGCCTGACGGATGATGTTGGCGTCGTCGGAGGGGCGGTTGCGGCGGACCGTGTCCAGCAGCTGGCGAAACTTTTCCGGAAACAGGTCAGGGACCCGCTCGACGGAGAGCGCAGGTGGCTGGACACTCGCCATAACCCATTATAGGCGGGAGTTGCGGCAGGCGCATGAACGGGCCGCCAGGGAGCAGGTTTCCCGAAGTCCGTTCCTGTTCTCTGTGCGAAGATGCTTCAGGGCCTGTCCGATGCCGAAAAATCCAGGACGCGAACACAAAGCCAAAATCAGGCGCGAATCCGGAAAGCTCTCCAACCCTGGCCGCAAGCACTCGGGCCCTCGCGCGGCTCGTCCCTGGCCCGGTCGGCAGGGTCCGGAAGCTGCGCCTGGCGCCCTTGGCCCCGCCCGCGTCATTCCCGGCTCCGCCCTTGTCTCCCGCCGCGCCGCCGACCGCATCCGCGCCGGCCAGGTCTGGGTCTACCGCTCCGATGTCGAAGAGTGGCCGGATGCCCTGGACCAGCTCAATGCGGGATTGTTGCCCGTTGGCGACCGCCGAGGCGGGCTGCTCGGCACCGCGCTGTATAGTCCGGCGTCCGAGATCGCCCTGCGCCTCATCTCGCGCGATCTCATCTCCGCCGAACCCGCGTGGCTGGAAATCCTCGAGTCCCGCATCCGTACCGCCATAGAGCGCCGGGCGTCTCTGCTCGATGCGGACAACAACGCCTGCCGCCTCGTCTTCAGCGAAGCCGACGAGCTCCCTGGCCTCACCGCCGACAAGTATGCCGGCCTCATCGTCGTCCAGCTGCGCCACAAGGCCCTCGACACCAACGTCGCCCGCACCGCCGTCGCCGAGACCCTCCGCGCGTCGCTCGATCCCGAAACCATCCTCGAACGCGAAGACCCCCGCATCCGCGAACTGGAGCACCTGAGCGCACCCGCGTCAGCGACCCTTTACGCGCGCAACCCTGCGCAGCCGGTTACCAGCGCGGTCTTCCGCCTTAACGGGCTCGAGTTCCATTTCGACGCGGCCAGCGGCCAGAAGACGGGCGCGTTTCTCGATCAGCGTGAAAACTACGCCGCCGCGGCTCGCCACGCCCACGGCGAGGCCCTCGACGTCTGCACGTACCAGGGCGGATTCGCTCTGCACCTGGCGCGCGTCTGCTCTCGCGTCACCGGCATCGATGTCTCCCGCGCCGCTCTCGAAGTCGCCGAGCACAATCTGGAAGCCAACCGCGCAGCCCTCGGCTCCGCCGAAGTCGACTGGGTCGAAGCCGACGCGTTCGATCTGCTCCGCGACTGGAGCGACGCCGGCGCCGTCTACGACACCATCGTTCTCGACCCGCCCGCGTTCGCGAAAACCCGCCGCGCTGTGGAAGGCGCGCTGCGCGGCTACCGCGAACTGAATCTGCGCGCGCTGAAAATGCTGCGCTCCGGCGGTCGCCTCGTCACCTGCTCCTGCTCGCACCACGTCTCGCTCGCCGACTTCACTGCGACTCTGCGCGCCGCCGCCGGCGACGCCGGCCGCCGTGTGCGCCTGCTCGAAATTCGCGGCGCCGCCGCCGACCACCCTGTCGTCCTCAACATCCCCGAGACCGAATATCTGAAGTGCGTCATTCTCGAGGCGGAATAAGTCTCCCTCCGCGAGCGAAGATGCGTCCACCGAGATTCCTGCAGCCTGGCAGAGATTTCCCTTGCCGTGCGAAGTCACATCTCTGCAGCGCATGATGGCGCTCTGCAAAGACTACCCGCTCCCGCGTGCCGGACCTCGAAGTTGACGAGGGGGAGGCCAAAGTTTTAATCGTGAGCAGTGAGCTTTGCAGAGAACGAAGTTATAATTCGCTCGGCCATGCGAAAGGGAGGTGGGCTACGCCATGTTCGGTTCCCTCCAACAAAGAAGCCCAGCGCTGGACGCTCTGTTTCACGATTATCAGGGACCCTCCTTCGCCATTCGACTGTGGGATGGCTGGCAATGGCAGTCGTCGTCTCAGATGCACCCGGCCTGCACCCTGGTCCTGGAGACTCCGGGAGCGCTCGAAGCTCTGATCTCGGAACCGAACGAGATCGCTCTCGCTGAGGCGTTCATTCGCCGGGAACTGGACATTGAGGGGGACATCTTCTCGGTGTTCGCCATTGCGGATTACGTTCTGCAGCGCCCACAAAGCCTGCGCCAGCGGGTCAGGGAAAAGATCGTGCGAGCGATCTTCAGCGTCCGGCGCCGCGTCACGCACGGGTCGTTGCATTCTCCGCGAAGAGACCGGTCTTCCATCGCGCACCATTACGATCAGCCGGTCGAATTCTTCCAGCCCTGGCTTGGCAAAACGCTGGCGTATTCCTGTGCTTATTTCCGCAGCGCAGACGACACCATCGACATCGCCCAGGAGCAGAAGCTCGCTCTGGTCTGCAGCAAGCTCCGGCTGCAGCCATACGAGCGTTTTCTCGACATCGGATGCGGATGGGGAAGCCTCGTGCTCCACGCTGCCGGCAAACATGGTGCACAGGCGCGGGGCATTACGCTGAGCCGCGAGCAGGCCAGGCACGCGCAACGCCGCATTGAGCAGTCGAACCTCGGCGACCTCTGCGCCGTCGAGCTGCGCGATTATCGCGAGCTGCAGGACCAGAATCCACCCTTCGACAAAATCGCCAGCATCGGCATGGTCGAGCATGTGGGGCTGAAGAATCTGCGCCGGTATTTCCGCATCGCCCATAGTGTGCTGAAGCCCGGCGGCGTATTTCTCAATCACGGCATTGCGCGCGCTCCTGCCTCGCCGCCGCGGAAGGATTCTTTTATCGACCGCTACGTCTTCCCCGACGCCCGGTTAGTCACGCTCACCCAGGTCATCCAGGCCGCGGAATCCGAGCGCTTCGAAGTGAGGGACGTGGAGAATCTTCGCGAGCACTATGAGCTCACCCTGCGCCACTGGGTCGACGGACTGCAGAGAAACGCCGCCACACTGCTGCAACACGTCTCCGATGCCACGTATCGCGTTTGGCTGCTGTATACAGCAGGATCGGCGGCGGCATTTCATCGGGGAGACATCGCCATCTATCAGACATTACTCAGTCGTCCCGACCGTGGCAGCAGCCGTCTGCCCCTGACGCGCGATGACTGGTATGCGCCTGCGATGTGCGAAGAAAACATCGAGGTAAGCCGGCGATGAGAAATGGGAGTTCTTCGCGGCGCCAGCGCAGCCGCGCCCTCAGGTCATCTCCGCATACGCCGGGGACAGCTGCCGAAGCTTGCGCACCACGTCGATCACCCGCTCGGCGACAAAGTCGATCTCTTCTTCCGTATTGAAGCGCCCAATCCCGAAGCGAAGACTGCTGTGCGCCGCCTCTTCGTCCAGTCCGAGCGCCCGCAGCACGTGCGAAGGCTGAATCGCCGCCGAGGTGCACGCCGACCCGCTCGAGACCGCCACGTCCTTCAGCCCCATCATCAGCGTCTCGCTGTCCACGTGCTCGAATGTCATGTTCAGATTTCCCGGCAGCCGATGTTCCAGCGATCCATTCACGTGAACCCGGTCGAGGCTGGTCTCGAGCTTCGCCCGCAACCGGTCGCGCAGCGCGCCCAGCCGTGCCGCCTCTGCGTTCATCTCCGCCTCGGCCAGTTCGCACGCCGCGCCCAGGCCCACAATGCCCGGAACATTGAGCGTCCCGGACCGCATCCCGCGCTCGTGCCCGCCGCCGTGCATCTGCTCGGCTACCGGGCTGCGCCGCCGAACGTACAGTGCCCCCACGCCCTTTGGCCCATACAGCTTGTGTCCGGAAATCGACAGCAGACCGATCCCATCACGACTTACATCGATCGGCACCTTGCCCGCCGCCTGCGCCGCGTCGGTATGAAACAGCACGCCCAGCTCCCGGCAAAGCGCCCCGATCTCATGTGCCGGCTGAATCGTCCCCACCTCATTGTTGGCAAACATGACCGAAATCAAGACCGGCCTGTCGTCATCCACGGCGCTGCGCAGCGCCTCCAGGTCCACGAGCCCGTCCGGTCCCACGGGCAGCACCGTTATCCGGCAGCCCTGTTTTTCCAGCCAGTGACAGACATCGAGCACGGCGTTGTGCTCCGTGGCCTGCGTCACGATGTGCGGGATCCGCTCCGGATGTGCCTCCCTGGCGCCTTCCGCCACGCCTTTCAGCGCCAGGTTGTTGCTCTCCGTGGCGCCCGATGTGAACACGATCTCTTTCGGCAACGCTCCGATCAGTTTGGCCACCTGGGCGCGCGCGGTCTCCACTGCCTGCTCCGCTGCCCAGCCAAAGGAGTGGCTGCGGCTGGCTGCGTTTCCGTACACGCTGGTCAGGTGCGGCATCATCGCGTCGAGCACACGCGGGTCGATCTGCGTCGTCGCCTGGTTGTCGAGATAAATGGGCAAATTCATTTGCGGCCTTATCATTGCGGCTCGCCGCAACCACGCCGGTCATACCCGGATGTTCACGAGCTCCTGCACTGCCCTGGGGTGCGCCGCGTCCGCCGCCGGCTCCGCCAGGTCTGCGATGCTGATGCTCCGCAGCAGCCCGGAGATGGAGTCGTTCACCCGCGCCAGCGGCTCCTTGATGGTGCAGCTGTCGGTCAGATCGCATCCACTGTGGCTGGGTCCGCACGACGTGATAAACAGCGGCCCGTCAATGGCGTGGATGACCTCGAAGGCCGAAATCTCGCGCGGGTGCTTCAGCAGCGAATATCCCCCGCTCATTCCGGCATGGGAACGCAGGATGCCCACCTTCGCCAGCCGCTGCAGGATCTTGGCCAGCAACTGCGGCGGAATGTGGTAGGCCTCGGCAATGTCTCTGGCGCTCAACGACGCATCGTTCGGACGCTCCGCCAGGAACTTCAGCGCCATCAGCCCATAGTCGGCTTTTTTAGTGAGCCTGAGCACACCGGTCTCTTCTATCAAGTTTACCTTGTTTGGCAACAGCGGGATGCGGGATTGCGGCAATTCGGTCCAAGCCACGCGCGCCCCCCGTTGGCCCACCCGAGTGGCAATGCCCTATCCGGTCCACGCTACCCGCTATCGGCTGCCGTCTACCCTGGTGGCCAGTGCATTTGGCGTCCGCCCAGCACGTGCAGATGCAGATGATCGACCCTCTGCCCGCCCTCCGGTCCCGTGCTGATGACGATCCGGTAGCCGCGGCCCAGGCCCTGCTCGCGGGCTACCTCGGCCGCCTTGAGCAGCAGATGGCCGAGCACGGCGTGGTCCCCGCTGCCGGCGTCCGCCAGCGAGGCGAGATGCTTCTTTGGAATCACCAGGATATGCGTCGGAGCCTTGGGATCGATGTCGTGGAAGGCCAGCATCTGCTCGTCTTCCTTCACCTTCTTCGCAGGAATACTCCCGGCGACAATTCTGCAAAAGACGCACTCCACGCGGCTTCCCTTCCGATCAGCCAGACGCTAATCCCTAATCCCTAGAACTTGATATACACGCCCGCCAACGGCTCGGATGTCACCCGGAACGCGTTGGTGGTCAAATCGCTTTCTCCGAAATCGGGAGCCTTGTAGTACACCCCGCGATACTCCAGCCGCAACCCGATATGCGAGGTGAGCAGCGGCACGTTCACGCCCGCCCCGAAGTTCACCCCCGGCCGTGCCTGGTAGGACACATTCTGCCCGCCGTTCAGCGATGGCGACTCCAGCACCGCACTCACACCCACCAGCGCAAAAGGCTGCACCAGGACCGTGGGCCCATGCACGTAATACGACCCGCTGAATTCGTGCTGATTGTGCTGGACGCCGAACGGCTGCCCTGTGTAGCTCTCGTGGTAGCGCGTATATGTGTACGCTCCCTCGTAGCCCAGCCACCAGTGGTAGCTGTGCCGGAAGGCGACTTCGCCCCCACCCGACTTGCTCGGCGTATCGGTAATCCCGTTCCCGCTCACGGTCTGCGTGAACTGAAAGACCCCGTCCACGGAGATATCGTCATTCTTCAGCGCCTTCTGCGCCTCAGCGGACGAAACCAAAAGCGCCGGAACAGCGCACAACAGCAGACTGCATAAAACGGACTTCCGGAAAACCATGCGAGCGGAGACCCTCCTGAACCATAGTAAAGGGACGCCTGATAATCCGCCCACTCGATTGAACTGCGCCGTGCCCTGCGAACCACCACGCGCACGCGTCCTGCCAGCTTCAACCCTGGTTCAGCCCATGGAACTTACCCAGCACAGCTACTCCGCCACATCAGCGGCAATCATGCCGGCTTTGCACTCCGGCGACTCAGGCCGCCGGGGAACAAGGGGTTGCAGCCCTGAAGGCTGCAACCCTCGTCTTCCCGCGAGCCGCTCGCTCTCCTGCTTCACCGTGCAGTGAAGTCAACCGATGCCGAGTGGTCCTCCCACGCCAGCGTGATCGTCCCCTTGCCGCCACCTTCGTCGGTGATGCTCCAGGTCAGATCCTCCACCATCGAGGGCGGTTTGCTCATGGTCATGGCCGTTTTGCCCAGATCGTAGGAGGCGTTGTACGCCAGGCCCCACTCCCCGGTCTGCTTGCTCACGATCAGCGTCCACTGGTCGGGATTGCTGACATCCACAAACAGCGTGTAGTCGCCCTTCGGGACGGTGAGGTTGCCGATGGTCAGGTCGGCATCGGTGTGCAGCGCGGTGGCGGAGTTGGCGCCCGCGCGCCAGACGGGGTACTCCTTGTGCGTGCGCTGAATCAGGCCGCCGGGCCCAAAAATTTGCCCTTCACGGCCCTTCACCCTCGGCGATGAATACCTGATGGTGAGGGTCTTGCCCGCAATCGTTGCCGTCGCCGTCTCCGGCGGGCTGGCGGGCGGCTTCTTTTGCTGAGCGGACAAGGGCTGAATCAAAAACGGCACGACAGCGACAAGGCCTGCGTACATCAGGAAACGCTTCATCGTCACTCTCCTTCGATCGGATTTGCCGTGCGCGGAACTCGTTTCCACGCACGGATTTTGGCACCACCCGATTGTCGCACCGCCCGCCCTCAGCGCGCCGCCTCGCCTGGATCCGGCGCCATGGTTCCTTCCATTTCTGCCGCCGCTCCCCCCGTTCACACCCCCCTTTCCCCGCCTGAAGCCTGATTTTCACCATTCAGCCATCTTCCGTTCCTCCCCGGTTCATTTCTCATCTAACGTGGTAAGGGTAAAGTCCTGGTAGTGCAACAACTTATCTGTGCGCCAGGTACCCCACCCCGGTCATCCCGCAACACCAGGAGAATTCAGCAATGTCGAAAGCCGTCAAATACGCAGAGCGCGCGGTGACCATCGCCGCCCAGGGCGCCTGGTCCGTTTTTGAAAAGCTGAACAGCATCCGCCCCAACCCCTCGTTCACGCCCAAATGGTCGGACAAGCCGCTGCTGAAATCCTGGCAGAAGGAGAAGCCGCCTCTCGGCTGGCCGCGCACCACCGACTCGCTCTGTCCGAAGTGCGTGCCTGAAATCCGCCAGCAGATCATCGACGGCAAGCTGCCGCACGAGATTCTGCTCAACGAGAAAGTCGGCGAAATCAAGGCCCAGATTATCGAGCGCGACGGCAGGATCCTGATGGTGAAGGATTGCCCGAAGCACGGCCACTTTGAAGACGTGATGTCCATCGATACCGCCTTCTTCAGGCACCTCGAGGAAGTCTTCCCCGGCCGCGACATCCGCGCCCATAACGACGACAAACTGCACAATCACGGCACCTCCACGGTCACTCATGGCCGCGGTTCGGTCCTGACGATCGACCTGACCAACCGCTGCAACATGATGTGCGATCCCTGCTTCATGGACGCCAACCAGGTCGGTTTCGTCCACGAACTCACGTGGGACGAGATCAAGCAGATGCTGGACAACGCCATCACCATCAAGCCGCGGCGTCAGATGTCGGTCCAGTTCTCCGGCGGCGAGCCCACGCTCTCCCCGTACTTCCTCGACGCGGTCGCTTACGCCCGCAAAGTCGGCTACAACTCGGTGCAGGCCGCGACGAACGGCATCGAGTTCGCGAAATCGAAAGAGCTTTGCCGCGCCGCCGCTGAAGCCGGTCTGCGCTATGCGTACCTCCAGTTCGACGGCATCGGCAACGCCGCCAACTCGCACCGCAAGGTTGGCAACCTGTTCGACGTGAAGCTCCAGGCCATTCACAACCTGCACGAAGCCGGCGTGGACATCGTTCCCGTGACCACCATCATCAACGGCATCAACAACGAGCAGGTCGGCCACATCATCCAGTTCGCGCTCGACAATCCCAAGAAGATCAACTTCCTCAGCTTCCAGCCGGTCAGCTTCACCGGCCGCGACGAAGGCATCAGCGACGAGCGGCGTCTGGCGCAGCGGTACACACTGAGCCACATGGCCCACGACGTCAAGAACCAGACCGGCCTCGGCGAGCCGACCCGCGACTGGTTCCCCATCAGCTTCATGAGCACCTTCAGCGACTGGGCCGACCTGGTCCATGGGCCGAACCACGAGTGGGGCCAGCTCTCCTGCGGGTGCCACCCGAACTGCGGCATCGGCATGGCGCTGATGATCGATAAAGAAACCAGGGAGGCCGTTCCGGTGACCGCCTTCCTCAACGCCGACCGTCTTGCCAAGGACATGGCGAAGATCAACGACGCGGCCCGCGGCAAAACCCTCTCCGTGATCGGAGCGGCTCTGGCGCTGCTGCGCAATTACGATCCGCGCAAGTCGCCGACGCACTTCCGCATCGTCGACCTGCTGCAGAAGTTCGACAAGTGCTTCGGGGCCACCGGCCGCAACTACGGCAAGGTGACCGGCGACCGCACCATGGCCGACATCGAAAAGCGCCGCGCCGACCGCTGGAACTTTCTCTTCATCGCCGGCATGTGGTTCCAGGACCTGTTCAACTACGACTTCCGCCGCACCGAGCAGTGCATCATTCCCTACGCGACCCAGGAAGGCGAAATCAGCTTCTGCGCCTACAACACGGGCATCGGCTGGCGCAACATCATCGAGAAGATGCACATGACGGCCACCCTCACCAAGTGGTACGAGGAGCACGGGCGTCATGAGATCTTCGCCGGCGGCAAGAGGGTCGGCATGGAGTCGGCGCAGCACACCCTGATCCTGAACCAGGAGCACGTGGATGCAGCGGCCAACAACAGCCTCGACAAACTGGGCATCGCCAAGAACGCGCGCGAAGAAAAGCTCCGCGCCCGCGAAGCGAAGCTGAAGCAGGATGCCGAGAACGCCCGCATGGCCAAGCTCTACCGCGAGCACGTCCTCGGCGAGAAACCGGTCGAAGGCCTCGTCAGCATCGACGCCATCGCGCCGGCGCCCAAGCCCGCCAGGGCTTCAGAACCCGCTGGCGAACCCGTCATGGGGGACTAGGGACTACGCGTCCAGCGACACGCGGCTTCGCCGCAAAAGCAAAAGCGAAAAGGCCATCCGGAGACGGATGGCCTTTTGTCTAACGCGACGAGCGAAGTTCCGCCCGCATCACCACCGGCGCCATGAGCCGCGCCCGCGCCCGCATTGCAAAATCGGTGCTGTGTCGCGCCTCCTCCAGCATCGCCATCGCCTCGTCTTGCAGCTCGGGCTCGTTCGCTGCAAGAATCGCAAAGGCTTCCAGCGCCATAGCCCGCACCGCAATGCGATCTTCCGCCAGCCGCGCACGCACCAGGCGGACCAGACGCATCCGCTGCGTACGTGTGATGGCATTCAGCGCTGCCGCCACCAGCACGTACCCCCGCGCCTGCAACTCCTCCATCGGCAGTTCCGCGGCCACTTCCGCCAGCACGTCGCCGTACGCTGCCAGAATCCCCGGCTCCCGCCGGCTCACCAGCCGCGCCAGCTCCGCCGCGCAACGATGGTCGTAGGGATCTTCGGAACAGAGCTCCCGCATCAGCTCGCGCAACGCCGCCATCCGCGGCCCGGGCTGGCGCGCCCTGGCAAAGAATTCCCTCGCAGCCGCAGCTGCATCGCTCGACTTCCAGCTCCGCGGAGTGACCATGGTGTCTCCCAGGCGCCGCCAGTATACGTCCGCTCCCCGGCCGCCACTACAATGAGTCCAACTGCCATGCAAAGCTCTGTCCGCGCTTCCGATTGGCCATTTGCCTGTGCGCCAGCTCTGTTCGCTCTCGCGTTCATCGCACCGGGCCTCACACCCGCAGCTCACGCCCAGTTTTCCAACCCCACGTCGCAGCGCACCGAAGTCCGTAATGCCGCCCCGCTCCATCCGCCCGCCGGAGCCAGCGTTGCCATCGTCGAGTTCGAAGACCTCGAGTGTCCCGACTGCGCCAACGCCAACCCCGTCATCAAAGAGGCCGTCGACAAGTACCACATCCCCTGGGTGCGCCACGACTTCCCGCTGCCGTTTCACACCTGGAGCTTTGAAGCCGCCGTTGACGCGCGCTGGTTTGACACCAAATCCCAACGCCTCGGTGACGATTTCCGCGATGCCACCTTCGCCGCTCAGCCCACCATCCACTCCCAGGACGACCTCCACGCCTTTGCCGTGAAGTTTGCCCAGGACCATCACCTCGCCTTTCCCTTTGCTGTCGATCCCCAGGGCCGCCTCGCCAGGCTGGTCAAAGCCGATTACGATCTCGGCCAAAGCGTCGGTATCCAGCACACCCCTACCCTCTGGGTGGTCACCAACAAAACCAGCGGCGCTCCCTTCGTCGAAGTCGTCGACCGCGGCCGCCTCTTCACGCTCATTCAGGAAGCCCAGGCTGAAAGCGCGGGTAAGTAGGCGCCGGCGATCCTCCGTGCGCCATGCTTAAAGCGCCAGCAGCTTCTTCACCTGTTTGTTCACAAAAAACGTCATCATCAATTTGCGGACGATCGCATTCACGTCCAGCTCCTGCAGAAGATCGTCCACCGCGCTGCAAATCTGGGCGCACGCCTGCTGCCGCTTTTGCGGGTTCACCTTCGCCATCTGCAGACTGTTCAGGCTCGGATCGATGGGATCGATCGGTTTCGGCGTCCAGTGCAGGTTCTCGAATACTCCGCCCGCCTGCCCCTTGTACGCCAGCAGTTGCTGTTGCCCCACGCTGCGCCCGTAGTCGTAATCGTGCTTGCGATAGGCAACGTCGAAGAAGCCCTCGAACGCGCTCAGCCCGTTGCTGGCCAGCAGCTTCGGATCGGCAACGAAATCGTAGATCAGCATCTCTTCTTTCTCGTGCAGTCCCGCCGCCAGCTCCAGCACCAGCACCGCGTCGATCCACGCGTCCGCCGTCGCCACATCCGCTCCGAACTTCGCGTACTCCACCGAGTATTGCTGCTGCAGCTGGTTGTGCGCCGCCTGCTGAGCCGCGATGGCGGCTGGAGTCATCGCGCCGTCCACTGCGAAGAACGCGCGCAGCACCGCATTTGAGACGGGGATCGTCTGCGCCGCAGTCAGTCGCCCGGATTGAAACATCGCCTGCAGCTCATCGGCGCGGTTATCCAGCTTTTGCAGGCGGTCATTGACCTGCTCCGCCACAATCCAGTCCTGGAACCCGCTCTGTTCGTAGACGGAATCCGCCACGCGCTCAGCCAGCGCTTTGTAAACCGCGTTCGCTGTGCCGAACGCTGTGTTCGGATCGGCATTCGCGTTGTTGGTGTACGGCAGCTCCGAAGATTTCTTCGGCTTCGGCGCGACGAACAGGTACCCCCGCTGCTCGGCATCCAGATGTCCGCCCGGCAGTGTATCCACCAGATTCTTCGCCATCCCCAGCGGCTCGTTCTGGAACACCCCGCCGTCGGTATACGCGAAGTAGCGGCTGGGGGCGCCGTTCCACAGGCTTCGGTCGACCGTGGGACTCGGATAATCCGTGATGTCTCGCAGCAGGTCCTGCACCCGAAACGCCACCGGAAACGCCCCGCACGCGACCGCGGTCGCACGAATCGTCTCCCAAAGATCGGGCCGGTCGCTGGACTTTACGTCCATCGGCACCAGCTGCTGATCCTGGTGATCGGTGTATACAAATGAGCCGCCGCTGCGCGTGGGCTGCAGGTAATCCACGCCGTTCAGGTTGGAGATCGCCAGCCCCAGCTGCAAGCTGCCGTTCAGTGGCAGCGCTGCGTGGGGGTTGGGCGGCGGGACGGGCGTGCTCGCATACCGGCCCGTCAGATACTTCTGCGAAATCGCAATCACGCAGTTCGACGAGAACACGGAGTGTGTCGGCGGCTCGTTGGTTCCGCGCGCCAGCAGCTTCGTGATGTCGATCTCCTGCACCCACGCGTTGTACAGTGGGTTGTCATACGGATCCGCCATCGCCGAGCCGTCGAACAGCAGCCGCTGCGCGATCATCGACACCGTCATGCCCCCGGCCGAAGCGCCGGTCAGCACATCGATCTCGATCCGTTCCTCCGGCAGGGTATTCTCCGCGGCCCATTGGTTGTGCTGCGCAATGGCGTCGAGAATCTCGAACGCCACCCCCGACTCGTAACTTCCCAGCGATACTGCACCCGCAATCGTGACAGCGAGTTTCCTGGCCACGCTGCTACCTCCTCGACCGACAGCTAAGATCGAAAGCAAAATTGCGAACGATGCCCGAACATCGCAGCGAATAACCAGGAGGTATGAATGAGTAGTGTGTCGCAGTATACAGAACAACCCGACCCGCAGCCGAGACCCTGCCGCCTCCTCGCTTAGTCCCCTGCCGCCAGCCGCCGCAGCCGGTCCCGCACATTCCAGAACGCCCGGCTGTCGTGGTATCCCGCCTTCCAGATCGATCCTTTGTCCAGCACCAGCGGCGTCCCGTCCGCCGCGGTCATGTTCCACAATCCGTGGTTCTGCGCGTCGATAGTGTGGTGCTCGATAAAACTCCACTGCTCAAGGAATCGCTGCCAGTACACCGGGTTCTGCTTCCCGTACCGCTCGTGCATCAGCAGGAGGGCGTTCAGCCCCTCGCACTGCACCCACCATTCTTTGCGCGTGTCCTCGGGCGGCCCGAACGCCGTCCCGTCTTCGTAGAATCCGCCGTTCTTTGCGTCCCACCCGTACGCCAGCGCGTGATCCACCAGCATCTTCGCCATCCGCTCCGTCTTCTCGCTCGCCTTGCCGTGCAGAACCTCATCCGTCTCCAGCATCAGATAAGCGGTTTCCACGTCGTGCCCATACGAATCGTGCCCGGGAATCGCCTGCCATGCGTTGGTGAAATACAGATTCATCGCTCCCGGCTCTACGCTGATCTTGTCGCGAATGATCGCCAGCAGCTCCTCCAGCCGCGCTCGCACTGTCGGGTCCGGCCATACCTGATACAGGGCCGTGAACGCCTCCAGCAGATGAATGTGTGTGTTCATCGATTTGTAGTTCTCCGGCCCAATCGGAATCGGCGGCTGCACCACCTGCCCATCCGGCGCATCCGGAACCACCGGTGTCCCGTCCCGCGCCAGCCACTCGTAGTACCCGCCATGCGCGCGGTCGTGCGCATGAGCATCGGCCCACTCAAATCCCTTCTTTGCCAGTGCCAGCGCCCGCGGGTCGTGCGTCGCCTGGTACGCGGCCGCTGCCCCATAAATGCAGAAGCCGACCCCGTACATGTCCTTCCCATCTGTGAACTGCGGCAGGAATTGCCCGTCGTCGCCCAGCCCCCAGTAGAATCCTCCGTCCTGCTTGTCCCACATCGTGTTTTGCAGGTAATCGACGCCCTGCCGCACGTAGGGCAGATACTGCTCGCGCAGCGCCGGCTCTCGCATTACCACCTGCGCAGTTACCCAGGTCATGCGTCCCTGAAACACCGAAAACTTTCCATCGCTCGGCTCCGTTTGCCAAGCCGGTCCATAGTGCGAATGAAAGCCGCCATGCTCCCGATCGATCGCCCGTGGAAACCACACGTTCAGCACATCCTCGTGCAGCGCCCTGTCCACCTGCCCGGCAATCTGCAGATACGTCGCGCGGTTCGGCTGCGCCGCAATCTCCTGCGCCGAGGGTGCAGCCTGGGCGTCGGCGACACCGTTCGCTACGCCGGAGACAAAACACAGCAAGAGCAGAATGCGGGCTGCAGGCACGGCGAAGTTCTCCTGTCGCGATTCGCGGAGAATCGTATCACGCGCGCGCTCCAGCGCCTGTCGACGACGACCTGGTCAACGCGTGGCGCTACCCACTGTGTTTCTCTTCACGCCGCGCCCGCCTCCACGGCCTCCTGCTCCGCCGCGCCCCGCGTCCGCAGCCAGTAGAACCCCACTGCCACCAGATTGCTCACGACTATCGTTCCCACAATCTTCATCGCATAGGTGCGCGCGCTCACTACACGCACAAACGGATACGCCGAAATCCCGAAACTAAACAGCGTCGCCGCGAATCCCACCGCAGAAGTCCACTTGAGCCACCGCGGCAGCGACCGCCGCAGCGCCGCCGCTCCAAACAGCGGCACGCCGAACATCGCCAGATACGCCACCTCGTAATGCGTCAGGCTCGCGTTCGTCAGCAGTTGATACGCCTCCTGCGCGTGCACCCCGATATTCGCCAGCAGAATCAGCGCGAACACCAGCCCTGCCGTGCACACAATCGAGTTCGCCGGCGTCCGCCGCTGCGGGCTCAGGCGCGCAAACCATGCCGGCACCAGGCGGTTCCAGCCCGCCGCCATCGGCAGCCGCGTCACGCCCGTAAAAATGTAGCTCGTCGCCCCCAGCAGCCGCAGCTGCAGCAGCAGGATCGCCACAATCGCCGCCACGTTCCCCACCCCGCGCAGCCCCAGCGTCAGCCGCATCGCCTGCGGAATCGGCGCGATGAAATCGATCCGTCCCTGCGGCACCAGCGCCACAATCGACGCCGTCCCCAGAATGAACATGGCGCAGATCGCCGGCGACGAAATCACCACGGACCGCCCAATCGCCCGCGCCGGATCGCGGCTCTCCCCGGCCAGAATCGCAATGTACTCGAGGCCGCACAGCGCTCCAAACAGCATCTGCCCAAACAGCGCCAGCGTCCGCAGATCCCACGGCGGCGCCGCCACAGTGAAGGGCGAGTAGTGACGGAACTGGAAAGGCATATGCCGCCCCCAGGCCCACAGCGGCAGCAGAATCAGTGCGGCGAAGACGATCAGCATCGCCACGCCGCCTGTGTTGTGGATCCACTTGCCCAGTTCCAGGCCGCGCAGCGCCGCCGCCGTAATCGCGCCCAGCAGCACTGTCACAATCACCAGCGACGCCACGCGGTTCTCCGGCAGCCACGCCGCCGCCGGCCCGATCAAATACGAAATCTCCGTCGGGATCGCATCAATAATCGTCGCCGTCACCGCGATCCCGTACACCCACAGATTCCACGCGGTCAGAAATCCGCCCAGGTCGCCGAACGCAGCCCGCGCCCACACATACAGTCCGCCTTCGAGCGGCATCGCGCGGTTCAGGCAAATGACGGACGCCGCCATCGGCACGTAGAACAGCAGCATCGCCGCCACCCACACCACCGACTGCGCGCGCCCCAGGCCGCCGGCCACGCCCACCCACGAGCTGCCCACCACGCACAGAATCTGTGCCAGCACCAGGTCGCCCGGCCCCAGCGGACGATGCAGCCCATGCTCCCCAGCCTCACCTGCACTCATGGTTCAGGAATCATGTCACAAAAACCAGGCGAACGGCACGCGGCACGCGCGGGGCCACCTTCTGCGGGACTCCAGGCGAATCATCGACATGGCATCGGGTTGGCGATGGAGGCGGCCGTTTCGCGCCGCGCCGTCAATCCCGGTAATAATCGGATACGTCCGGCAAAACCGAAAGACAGTGGCATTTCCATGAACGTCACCATGCGCATTTCGATTGGGCTGATATTCCTCGCTGGATCGATCATCTCCGCCGCAGCACAGGCGCCTGCTCCAAACTGGGCAGGGGAATGGGGACAGTTCGCTCGCATACCCGCCACGGGGCACATCGCCGTGCATTATGAGGGCGCAGGTTTGTCCGTGACCGATTGCGCCAACCAGCAGTGCCACGTCTCATTCAAGGTTCTGGGCCGGACGTTTCATGCCGAGGCGGAAGGCGACCTGCTGGTCGAGAGCGACACGGAAGCGGTTGCCACGCTCGGCTCCGGCGCTCAGGCGCAATGTATTCTGGCGATGCACAAGGCCGGCACAACGCCGCCTTCGATCGTCGTGGAGCAAAGGACCGGCGATTGTTCGTATTTCGCAACGCCGGGTGCGAGCTTCGAGCACACCTACGCGCTGCGGTCGAGGAAACCGTTCTACGCCGATGACATTCCTGCCTGCTTTGCCGGTGAGGGGCGCGCCATGGTCGCCCTGTGTGCCAGCAGGGCATTGTCTGCTCAGGAGCACGCCTGGGCGCCCCTGGTCTGGGAGGTTTCGGATCTTGCCGCACCGCGACTGGACCAGAGCGCGGAGCTGGCAACGATTCTCAAGGCCTGCGACGCGGCGCCGGATCCCGAAGGCTGCCTCGCAAAGGCTTTCGCTCGATCGACCGAGGAATTGAACGCGCGCAAAGCCGCCTGGAAAGCCTCGGTCACGGAGCCGGGCGATCCCGGCAAAGCGAAGCGGGCCATTGCGGCGATCGCAGGCACCTATCGGCACTCCTTTGCGAACGGCGATGTGCAGGGCGACCAGTTCCGGTCCACCGATACGCTGGAGATCCAGCGCATCTCAGACACTTCCATCCATGTCAGCGTTCACCTGGAGTTTTACAACGGACACGAATGCAACCACCAGGGCGTCGCCAGCTACCGGCGCGCAGGCATCTTCGCCGAACAGCTGCAGAACGACCAGGGTAAACTATGCGTCTTCGAGGTGGTCCCGACATCTGCCGGCGTGCAGCTTCAGGATCCGACCGGGATGTGCAGGATGAGCGACTGCGGAGCGCGCGGAGGCTATAACGGCGCGGCCTTCTTATCGAAGGAACGAGTGAAGGTTCCATCGCCAGATCGGAAGTCGACAGGCAGGTCCTGATCACTCGCTACCAGCCACCGACGGACCGCTTCCCGCTGTCTCCCCCTGCTACCATCGATCTTTAGCCCAAATGACTGCAATCGACCCCCATTCCGCTGAAGAAATCCGCGTCCGCATCGCTCCCTCGCCCACCGGCGATCCTCACGTCGGCACTGCCTACATCGGCCTCATCAACTTCCTCTACGCCCGCCAGCGCCAGGGCAAATTCGTCCTCCGCATCGAGGACACCGACCGCGCTCGCTTTGTCGCCACCTCCGAGCAGATGATCTTCGACGCCCTCCACTGGCTCGGCCTCGAATGGGACGAAGGCCCCGACGTCGGCGGCCCCTTCGGACCTTACCGCCAGTCTGAGCGCTCCGGCATTTACCGCGAGCACGTCGAGATGCTCCTCCAGAGCGGAGCCGCTTACCGCTGCTTCTGTACTGCCGAAGAGCTCGAGGCCGTCCGCCGCCGTCAGATGGCCGCCAAGCTTCCCGCCCGCTACCCCGGCACCTGCCGCACCTTATCTGTAACCGACGTTGAGGCCAATCTCGCCGCCGGCAAGCCCTTCGTCATCCGCATGAAGGTCCCCGCCCACGGCAGCACCACCTTCCGCGACGAGCTCCGCGGCCCCATCACCTTCGAGCACACCAACGTCGACGACCAGGTTCTGCTCAAATCCGACGGTTTCCCCACCTACCACCTCGCCAACGTCGTCGACGACCACCTCATGCGCATCTCCGACGTCATTCGCGCCGAGGAATGGATCTCCTCTACGCCCAAGCACGTCCTCCTTTACCAGGCTTTCGGTTGGCAGGCCCCGCGCTTCTGGCACATGCCGCTCCTCCGCAATCAGGACAAGAGTAAAATCTCCAAGCGCAAGAATCCTGTCTCCCTCGTTTATTACCGCCAGGCCGGTTTCCTTCCCGACGCCATGCTCAACTTCCTCGGCCTCATGGGCGGCGGCATGCCGGCCGACATCAACAACGCCAGCGAAAAATTCACCCTCGCTGAGATGATCCAGCATTTCGACGTGAAAAATATCCGCCCCGCCGGCCCCGTCTTCGATCTCACCAAGCTCCGCTGGCTCAACGGCGAATATATCCGCGCGCTCTCGCTCCAGGATTTTTACGCCACGCTCCGCTCCACCGTCCTCGCCGACGAATACCTCACCGAAATCGCCAGTCTCATCCAGACCCGCATCGAGACCCTCGGCGAATTCGGCAACCTCACCCACTTCTTCTTCGCTGACGACATCCAGCCCGCCTCCGAAGTCTTCCTCCCCAAAAATCGCACCCCAGAAGAGACCCTCGTCTTCGCTGCGGAGCAGCTCGCGGTCCTCGAAGCGACGGACTGGACCCACGCCGCCCTCGAGCCCGCCCTCAAACAGCTCGGCGAATCCAAAGGCTGGTCCGTGAAGGAAAACTTCATGCTCCTGCGCGCCATCCTCACCGGCAGCACCATGAGCCCGCCGCTCATCGAGAGCATGATCGTCTTCGGCAAGGCCCGCACCCTCGACCGCGTCCGCCGGTTTATCGACGTGCAGAAAAAATCAAAGAAGTAGAGTCCCATACCGGTACCCTCCCGATCTGGCCCACCACCGCCTCATCGTGACCACCGGGTACCTTGAGCAGCCCAAATTCGCTTGCGCCCCGCAAAATTGGGACTAATCTGGAAACCGTCCATGCGCGTTGTCTCGCGAGCGAAAGATCCCCGTGTCCGCTCCTACTTAGAGCTGCGCACAGCCGTCGGCTGGATCGCCCTCGGGCTGCCCTGGATCCTGCTGTTCGGGTCCGTGCTGCTGTCCTCCTGGCTGCGGCTCGGCCGTCGCCCCCTGCCCACCTCTCTCAGCGGTTATTACTACACGCCCATGCGCAACGTGCTCGTCGGCAGCCTCTGCGCCATCGGCTTTTTTAACCTCTGCGCCCGCGGCTACGAGTTGCGCGACGAAGTCGCCGGCTTCGTCTCCGCTGTCTGCGCCTTCGGCCTCGCCTTCTGCCCCACCATCCCGCCCTGGGGCGGAACCCCCTTCCAGCACACCCTCAGCGCTGCGCACAACTATTTGGCCGAGACGTTCTTCACCACCCTGGCCTTCATGTGCCTCGTGCTCTTCCGCACTACCGCCCGCGACCGTCCGCTTACGCGCAACAAGCGCCGCCGCAACTCCGTCTACCTGGCGTGCGGCACGGTCATGGCTGTCTGTGGGGTGTTTGACTTCTTCTTCCACCACATGCACCCCATCCCCCACATCGGCCCCCTGGGCTCGATCTTCTGCTGTGAACTGGTCGCCCTCGAGGCCTTCGGCATTGCCTGGCTGGTGAAGGGCAAGGCCTTCCTGGGCAGGAAACGACCACCCCGCACCACCCCCCAAACCCAGGCAAGTGACCGGAGTCTGATCGCTCATTGAAGGTCGGAATTCCTCTCGATTTTGGGGCTATCGCCAAACAGGCACTTTGTTTTGTTGGACTTCCATGGTAATGTCCGCGGCATGGTACCCTGCCAGGCGCGCTGAGCCCCGCACTGAAGCCAGGCTCGGCGCAAAGAAATCTCTGCGCCGTCCTTCCATCCCCATTGCGCTCTGTTTCGCGCGGATGCTAGGGTTTGGGCGGTTTCCGGGAGCCACGTGGCTACCGCACTTTCAGAGAGAGCGTAATCCGAAGCCAAAAACCTCAAGCCGACGCGAGCACCAGTCGCGGCGACCCTGCACGAAGCTCAAAGCCCACAGCGTCTCTCAGAATCCCCATACGTGGAGCCGTGCCTTAGCTCCCCGAACCAGAAAGAGACGGAAAACCCATGAGCAAGATCCAATCCCTTACCCTGGCTCTCGTCATCGCCGCGAGTCTCCCCGCCTGCGCCCAGCCGTTGCCTGGCGGAGGACCCAGCGTGCCCCCCGAGTGCAAAGGACTTCCCACCCACGCTCAGCTCCAGATGGCGCTCTCCGCCGCTCGCGCCCAGAATAACGGCGGCTTCAACCTCGACATGTGGGGCGTCATCGTCAATCGTGACGGCGTGGTCTGCGCGGTTGCCTTCACCGGCGTCAACCGCGGCGCGCAGTGGCCCGGCAGCCGCAACATCGCCGCGCAGAAAGCCAATACCGCCAACGCTTTCAGCCTGCCGCAACTGGCGCTCTCCACAGCCAACCTGTACACGGCCACCCAGCCCGGCGGCAGCCTCTTCGGCCTGCAGGCCAGCAATCCCGTTGACCCGTTCGTCTCCTATCGCGGCGATCCCGCCGAGTACGGCCAGATCGACGACCCCATGATTGGCGGCCATGTCGGCGGTGTGAACGTCTTTGGAGGCGGCCTCGGCCTCTATAACTCCCAGGGCGTGCTGGCCGGCGGTCTCGGCGTCAGCGGCGACTCCTCCTGCGCCGACCACAACATCGCCTGGCGGACCCGCCACAACCTGTCGCTCGACTATGTGCCGGCCGGCGTGAGCGGCGACCCCACGCACCCGGACAACATCGTCTACGACATTACGAACGCCCCCAATTTGCAGATCGGCGTCAGCGCCAGCGGATGGGGCCATCCCATCTGCAGCGCCGCAGCCACGACCATTGCCGGCCAGCTCCCGGCCGTTCAATAACCGCAGTCAGGACGACAACCCAGGCCCAGTCATAACGCAAGGCTCGGCCCGCGGTCGAACCCAGGCTCGACCGCAGGCCGGCCTTCGCGCCCTTTCATGAAACGCCTTCGATCGAAGCCGCGCGTCCGGCGACCTTCCGGCTCGAAGCTATTCGCAGCGCAAAGCGACTATGGGATCGACGCGCATCGCACGCCGCGCCGGAAGGTACGCCGCCAACAGCGCGACCAGCAACAGCAGGAGCGCGACACCGGCAAATGTCAGCGGATCGGTGGGAGCGATGCCGAAAAGCAGCGCAGACAAAAAGTGCGTCAGAATCAGTGCTGCGGGAACGCCTGCCGCCAATCCAAACAGCACCAGCCTTGCCGACTCTCCGATCACCAGACGCCGGATGCTGGCGCGCGTTGCTCCCAGCGCCATCCGAACGCCGATTTCGCGGGTGCGGCGCGAAACGGAAAAGGAGATGACGCCGAATATTCCGATGGCAGCCAGCAAAAGCGCGATGGCGCTGAACAGTCCCAGCAGCACGGTGCGGAATCGTGGCTCCGCCACGGACGCATGCACGGCCTCCGGGAACGATTCAATGTCCGTCACCGGCAGATTCCTGTCGATGTTGTGGGTTTCCGTGCGCACAGCGGCTGCGATCGCGCCCGCGCTCAGAGTGCTCCTCACCACCACCTCGCCTCCCCAGAACGGAGCCTGCGCGAAGGGGACATACATCATCGGACCGGGCTTGCCGGCGAGGGAAACATCGTGGATATCGGCCACCACGCCTACGATTTGCCGCGAAACATCGCCATGGGGCGGAAATCCGAAAACGAGGTGCCGGCCCAGCGGATTCTCTCCGGGAAAATAACGCCTGGCCAGCGTTTCGCTGATCAGAGCGACGGGCGGCGTCATCGCGGAATCGTCCACGGAAAACAGTCTTCCTCGAACCAGGGAGATGCCCATGACGCCAAAATAATCCGGACCGGCGGCAACGTAGTCTGCCGTATCCGCTGCGCCCTGCGCCTGCGGCGGATTGCCGGCGATGGCAAAGGGAAGGTTGACACTGTTATCCAGGACCGGCAGCGGGGCGGCGATCGCTGAATTCTGCAGTCCCGGCTTCGCCTGCAGGCGCGTCATCAGTTCGTTCGCAAAGGCCGTCCACTGCTCTGGTGTGGAGTATTGAAAGCGCGGCAGCGAGATTTCCGCTTTCACCATATCCTCGGTGGCGAAACCGGGGCTAACCGACAGCAACCTGGCAAAGCTGCGCATCAGCAGTCCGGCGCCGACCAGCAGAACCATGGCGACGGCCACCTCCGCCGCTGCGAGGAAGCTGCGGGCGCGCTGCGAGCCTCTGGCGTCTCCCGCGCGGGAGCCCTCCCGGAGATTGGCCTGTGGATCGGAACGGGCAGCGTGGAGCACAGGAGCCAGGCCGAATATCAGGCTGGCGGCCAGGGACAGCGCAAGGGCAAACCCGAGAACGGAACCGTCAACGCGGATGGAATGAAGCCGCGTCAGTTCCGCGGGGAACAATGGAGCCAGCGCAGACACGCTCCACCACGCCAGCAACACCCCCGCGCCGCCGCCCAGCAGCCCCAGGATAGCGCTCTCCGTCAGCAGCTGGCGGGCAATGCGCCGTTGGCTCGCCCCCAGCGCAACCCGAACGGCGATCTCCTTCGACCGCGCCGTGGCGCGCGCCAGAAGCAGGTTCGCGATATTCGCGCACGCGATCAAAAGCACGAGCCCAACGGCGCACAAAAGCAGGAGCAGCGGCGCCTTTACATCTCCGACGATCACCTGCTGCAGTGGATCGATGGCAATCTGCCACCCGTTCTCCGCAGGCAGCTGACCGGCCAGCCCCGCGCTGATCGTTTCCAGTTGCGCACGCGCCTGATCGGGCGAAATACCGGAGCGTAGCCGGGCAATCGCCGGGAGCCAGTGATCAGACGGCGGCCGCGTCGTCCAGTGGCTGAACAGCGGATCCTGGACAATAGGAATCCAGACCTGATCCGTCTGGCTGAGGAACGGCGTCCGGAAGCTGGCCGGCATAACTCCAATCACCGTGAAGGCTCGCTGATCGAGCTCGATCGAGGCGCCGGCAATCCTCGGGTCGGCTCCGAATCGGCTGCGCCACAGCGCTTCGCTCAGAACCACCACCGGCGGCGCGCCGCGCTCGCCGTCTGCCTCGGACAGCGCGCGGCCCAGCGCAGGCTTTGCCCCGAAAAGAGAAAAGAACTCGGGTGTCACGGCGATGGTGCTCATGTCGGCCGGTTCTCCGCGTCCCGTGAGCGTGAGAGCATGGCCTGCAAGGCCGGCCACCGAGGTGAACACGCCGCTGTGGTCTCGCAGCTCGACGAATGCCGGCCAGGACAATCCCACACCGGAGACGCCCGCTTTCGGCTTCGTCTCGGACACATTGACGATCTGGCCGGGGTTGGCATACGCGAGCGGCGTGAGGAGCACGGCGTTGACCAGCGAGAAAATCGCCGTGTTGGCCCCGATACCCAGCGCCAGCGTCAGCACCGCGACTGCTGTGAAGCCCGGCGATTTTGCCAACATGCGAACCGCATAGCGCAGGTCCTGCAGCCCGGTCTCGAGGGAAAGCATGCCCATGGCTGCCTGGTAGTTTTCCCGGGTTGCCTCGACGGAGCCGAACTTGAGAACTGCCTGGCGGCGGGCCTCTGCCGGAGACAGGCCGGCGTGCAGATTCTCCGCGGCCTGCAGCGTCAGATGCTGCTCGATTTCCTCTCTGAGCCGTTCGTCGTACTGCTGCCGCGTCGCCGTGCGGCCCATGCGCGGAAGGAGCCTTCCCGGAAGTCTCATACGAAGTCCTCCGCCTTCGCGTCGAAGAATCGCCCGATGATCGCGGCCGTCTGGTTCCACTCCTGCTTCTCGTTCAGCAGCTGCCTGCGTCCGTCGCGCGTCAGCCGATAGAAGCGCGCGCGGCGGTTATTCTCCGAGGGCCCCCACTCCGATGCGATCGCTCCTTCCTGCTCCAGCTTGAGCAGCACCGGATAGAGCGTGCCCTGGTTGACCGCCAGCAGATCTCCGCTGATCTGCTCAATCCGCCGGGCAATGCCGTATCCATGCAGGGGCCCCAGCACGTCGAGGGTCTTCAGCACCATCAGGATCAGCGTGCCCTGGCGAACATCCGTTTTTTGCTTTCCGGCGTTTCCCATTTTGGTTTCCAACAGGGAGTATGGCGCATTTCCTTTGGGAAAGCAACAGGTCGACGTCGGGGGCTTCCCAGAGCCGGCGATTATTCTGAAATGTGAAGGCAAAGTTCGACAGAGCCCCCAGGAGCCCGCGGCGGAAGGGCTTTCTCCGATCCGTCTTTCGATGGCTGGGCCTCGGGATCGCGCTTCTATGGTCGCTGGCCGCGCTGAGCCTTGTGGCTGCCCGTTGGATCGACCCGCCGACCACCGCGGTACACGTCGAGCGGCGGCTGCAGGCCTCGATGCACCGCAGGCCGTATCGCAAGCGCTACAAATTTGTTCCTCTCAGCCAAATCTCACCCGATCTCCAGCACGCCGTCATCGCCGCGGAAGACGCGCGCTTCTACCAGCACCATGGATTCGACTGGCACGCGATGGAGCTGGCAGCCGACAACGATATGGAAGGCGGCCGCATCCGCGGAGGGTCCACCCTTACGCAGCAACTGGTCAAGAATCTGTTCTTCGGAACTGGCCGCTCCGTCCTGCGCAAGGGCGCGGAGTTCACCCTGGTACCGGTGGCCGAACTGGTCCTCGGCAAGCAGCGCATTCTGGAGCTCTACCTCAACGTGGTGGAGTGGGGACCCGGGATTTATGGGGTTGAGGCGGCCTGCCGTACCTGGGACGGGACCACAGCCCGGAAGGTCGACCGCGAAGAGGCAGCGCGGCTGGCCGCGATTCTGCCGGCTCCGCTGAAGCGACGGCCTGAGCGCATGAATCGCTACAGCGGGCTCATCCTGGAGCGGATGAGCCAAATGGGCTGGTAATCCGCGCGCCACATCTCACCTCTGCTGGGCGAATTCTCTCTCTGTTGGCCTCTGACCGGACCGTCGCCGCTCACGAAGTCAGGAATCTGTCGAGTTACGACCGGTATTGTTCCTCGCTCACCTGCTCCATCCAGTCGACCGTTTTGCCGTCGAGCTTTTCCTGGATGGCGATGTGCGTCATGGCGGTCGCCGGGGCGGCTCCATGCCAGTGCTTCTCTCCGGGCGAGAACCAGACGACATCCCCTGGCCGGATCTCCTCGATGGGACCGCCCCAGCGCTGCGCCCGGCCGCAGCCGGAGGTGACGATCAGGGTCTGGCCGAGCGGGTGCGTATGCCAGGCGGTGCGGGCGCCAGGCTCGAAGGTCACGCCGGCGCCCACCACGCGCGCGGGCTCAGGCGCCTCAAACAGTGGGTCGACGCGCACTGCGCCGGTGAAGTATTCCGCCGGTCCCTTCCGCGAATCCTGAGAACCGCTTTGTTTGATCTCCATGGCTTCCTGCCTCCTGATTCAGCGACCGGTCAATTGCTCCAGGTTTTCGGGATAGCGCTCTCCCTGCACCCTGATCTGTGCAGCGGCGCTGTCGATCTCGCGGAGATCGCCGGGCGTCAGTTTCACGTCCACTGCTGCGATGTTTTCCTCGAGGCGCGTCAATTT